>DAOTUQ010000146.1:0-57628 GCA_034437055.1 Anaerolineae bacterium | reverse complement strand
TAGGTTGTTTTCGACAAAAACCCTCAATCTTTTGAGGGAGAGCCTATTCTCATCGCAGACAAATTTGGCGTTTCAATTTGCCAAAATGAGGGGAAAAACGACCCCTGAGTAGTTACAATAAAGCTTCTTATAAAATCTTCCCCCTTTTTCTAGTGGGGTGCGCGTACAATAATTGTGAAGTGGGGAACAAACCGCCGTCGCATGGGGAGCAAAGAATGAAATCGATCTTTAGTGGGTTGACGCGGCTTTCGCTGCGTTTTCGCGTCGTCACGTTGGCGTTGATGGCGCTAATTTCTGTCGCGGGCGTCGTTGCTGTGACGCAGTTGAAGCAAGAGCTAATCCCGCCCGTTTCTTTTCCGCAGACGATCATCCTGTCGCAAGCCAGCGGCATGACCAGCGAACAAGTCTTGACCGTTCTGACCAATCGGATTGAAGTTGCGCTGGCGACTATTCCTGAAGTCGTCAATGTCGAATCGCAGACGACTGGCGCGTTCGGTGCGGTCATCACCGCACGCAACGACTTTGGACAGAATCAAGCGCGGTTGCGCGGACAAATCGGCGATACGCTCGATCAAGTCTGGCTGCCGCTGCGCCGCATTCAGCCGCCAGAAGGCGAGACGCCAGCAGCTTTTGCAGCGCGGTTGCTGACCGACATGACGCCCGAAGTACTGATCTATTTGGAAGAACGCGACTCCAACTTTTTATTCCAACTCGCGCCTCAAACGTGGTCAGCGTTGTCCGATGAGACGGTGACGACGGTGTTGGCATATTTGGCAGCGCAAACGAGCGCGTCGGGTGGACAAGAGACGGCGCTGCGACGTTTGGTCGATCAAGAGATTGTCCCATCGCTCGAAAGTTTGGCGCTGGTCGCCAGTGTACAGGTTGCGGGCGGTCAGATTTTGCCCGATGAGAACAGCGCCGCGCCCACGTCCGCGCCCATCCCCGCGACGGACGCCCCAAGTCTGCTGCTGCAACTATCCGCACCTGTTTGGAACATCGTCAGCGAAAAAGCGGGCGTTTCCGGCGACTTGGATGCTGCTGCTGTCGAGACGCTGCGCGCGCAAGTGGTCGAAATCCCGCTGACTCCGCCGACGCTCCCCGAAAGCTGGCAGATGGATCGCTTCAAGGACGCGGGCGATCTGATCGAGATGCGCACGCTGACACGTAATTTGGGTGTTGTGTTCAACACATTCCAGACGAATGGCGACATTGTCGGTTCGCTAGGACAGACCGACGATCTGACGCCAGATGTCGTGGCACAAATGATCGCCATTGAACCGACATTGGTGGAATATTTCAAAGCTGAACATCTCGCGGCGATGTCCGATGAGGTGTTCGCGTCGCTTCCTGACGATTTCATCGCGGGTTTGGACGGCTTCACGCGCGATGAATTGACGGCGAGAGCATTGGCGCAGTCGATCACGGGCGTTGCCGCCGCCCCGTCGCCCGTCGATCTGCCGTCGCCGTGGAAACTGTCGCCGCCGCAGTTGATTACCTTCAGTTTCGACGATCTGCCGCTGGCAAATTTCAGCATCAGCGGCGAAGGGATCGCTGTGCTGGTGACGACTGACGCGCCGCCGATTGATGGGGCATCCGATGCCGCCGTCACGAGTGGCACGGATGACGCGGTTGTTGTCGTGCCGGAGGGTCCCGCACTCCCATTCACGTTCAATCTAATTGGCGTGTTCTTGGGGACGGAATTGAACACGGCTGACGATTTGATCGACATTCAGTTGTCGGACGAACTCGCGGCGCAGTTCGGCGGGACGGCGAACTTGAGCGCGGCACAGTTTTTCAACTTCTTCATTTTGTTGGCGAACCCCGACGCGCTGCCCGAAGGCGTCGAAGTCCCGTCGCTGCCCATCGATGTGAACGACTTGATTGCTTCGCTTAGTCCCGAAGTCGTCGCGTTCGTGGCGGAAAACGATCCGACGTTCATTCCCACCTTGTCGGCAGATGTGTTCAATGCGCTCTCGGACGACGTGTTGTCACAGCCGCAAATCGCGCCGCCGCTCGATCAAGTGTGGAATACGCTGGACAATCAGCCGCAGTTCAGCGAGACGCCGCTCCGAAATGGGCAAGATGTGCTGACGCTCGGAGATGGGCAAGCCTCGACCATCTTGGACACCATCAACGAGACCGTACCGGAACAGTTCGCGGGCTACGAAGTGCGCTTGTTTGACAGCTTGTCGCCTGCGCTCGTGCGCTATTTCGCGCTCAACGAGCCGGATTTTTACGTCAATCTCGACGTGGGTGTATTGGAAAAACTCTCGCCCGTTGTGCTTTCGGCGCTCCCCGAAGATGTACTCACCGCGCTCGATGCGCCGCTGCGCGAACGACTGACCGCGATTGCGGCGGGCGATACATCGTCGGCGGCGGATGATCTGGCGGCATTGTATGCCAGCGATGTGCCGCCCGCCGATCCGAACGCGCCTGTTTTGAACGATGATTGGCAGTTCGTGGGCGATTTCGTCGGCGTGGAACTTGATTCGGCGGACGACTTCTTCCGCTTCTTCCCGAATCCGCCTAATTTCCTCAACAGCTTCTTCGACTCGGCGCAAGGGGCGTCGTTCGCTCCGAATCTGTACGGCGGACTGTCGTCAGATGCGCTCAATTACATGATCGGGCGTCAGCCGGACTTGCTCAACTTGCTTCGGGTGGATGCGCTGCGGCTGCTGTCACCCGATGTCTTGGCGGCGCTCCCGGCGGAAGTTCAAGCGCGCGTCGAGTCGGGCGGCGAACCGTTCGTCCCGATAGACACCGTAACGCGCACGAACGGCAGCGCCAGTTTGCAAGTGGTTGTCTTCAAGGCGCGCGACGCGAATACGGTTGAAGCGTATCACGCCGTCGAGGACGTGTTGAACGAGATCGACGCGGCGAACGACTCGATCTCGGTTGAAGTCGGCTTTCAGCAATCGGAGTTTATCGAAGAGTCGATCAGCGGCGTGACGCGCGAAGGCTTGTTGGGCGCGATCTTCGCCGTCGTGGTCATTCTGGTGTTCTTGAGCAGCGGCTCGACGTGGGGACGGCGCGGACGTGTGACTGTCGGCATCGGCATGGTGGTGCTGTTTCTCATCCTGCTCGTGCTGTTGGTCGGGGGGCAAGCGCCGAACTACGGCGGCGATTTCGCGCTGGCATTCGAGAATACGGATATCGTATGGCGCTTCCTGCTGATCGCGGGTGCTGTTATTGGGTTGGTGGTGGCGTTGTATCCGGGCAAACTGCCGTATCCCGCATGGCGCAGCACACTCGTGACGGCGGTGAGTATCCCGCTGTCGGTCTTGATGGCGCTGGCGCTCATGCGTTGGCTGCCGCCCGCCGTTAATGCGGCGCTCGCACCGTCGGCAGAAGGATCGGATTTGCTGACGTTCATTCTGCGCATCTTCCCGCCGAGCATCACGATCAACATCATGACGCTCTCCGGCTTGACCGTCGCTATCGGGCGCGTGGTGGACGACTCGATTGTGGTCTTAGAAAACATCTTCCGCCAAGTGCAAGCGGGCGGTGATCGCAAACAAGCGATCATCGAAGGCACGCGCGATGTATCGGTGGCGATCTTCGCGGCAACCGTGATCACGGTGGTGGTGTTCCTGCCGTTGGGCTTGACAGGCGGCATCATCGGGGAATTTTTCCTGCCGTTCGGTCTCGCCGTGACCTATTCGCTGTTGGCGTCGTTCGTGGTAGCAATCACCGTTGTCCCAGTCATGGCGTATCTGTTGTTGGACGCGCGTGAGATGGCGCACGAGGAAACGCAAAGCTGGATCGAGCGCCTGTATGTTCCCGTGCTGAAATGGGCGCTGGATCACAAGCTTATCATCTTGGTGATTGCGTTCGCCTCGCTCATCATCGGTGGCGCGCTGTTCGGCACGCGCCCGCAAGCGTTCTTGCCCGCATTCGGCGAGCCGCAAATTGGCATCAACGTCGCGCTGCCCGCTGGAACACCCATCGCGGAGACGAACGCGCTGGTAGAACAGTTGGAGACCTATATCGAAACGTCGCTGCCCGAAGAGGGGACGGGTAACGTCCAAGTGATCATCGGCGGCGGCACGGGCTTGCAGGATTTGATCCTTGGTGGCGGACAGATCGCGCAGAACGAAGCGCAAATCACCATTGCGGTCGAAGACTCGGATCAACTCGATCCGCTGACCGCGCAAGTGCGCACCGAAGCGGAACGCATCTTCGGAGAGGGCAATGTTACGGTGTCGGCGGCGTCGTTGAGCGAACAGGGCTTCGGCGGGTTCGCGCTGGTGTTGTCGGGCGCGTCGGAGGACATCACCGCGATTAACGATCAAGTTGTCGAGACGTTGAACGGCGTCGACGGTTTGGCGAACGTGACCAGCAATCTCAGCGGTTTGGGCGCGGGCGCACAGACGTACATCCGCATCGATGGTGAGACAGCGGTACGCTACACGGGCGAACTAGAGACCGAGAACACGCTCGGTGTGACGGCGGATGCGAAAGCGGCGGTGTTGGCGCTGCCGAATTTGCCCGCGACGATCAAAATCAGCGAGGGCTTCGAGACTGAACTCCAAACGCAAGGCTTCGCTAACTTGTTCGTGGCGATGGGGATTGCGATTGGGATCGTGATTTTGCTCTTGATCCTGACGTTTGGATCGCTCGTTCACTGGCTGGATATCATGCTCAGCATCGTGGTCGCTCCGGTTGGCGCGGCGGTCTTGCTGACCGTGACCAATCGCGTACTCGGCATCTCGGCGCTGATCGGCTTGCTGATGCTGATCGGCATCGTCGTGACCAACGCGGTCGTCTTGATCGACCGCGTGCAGAGCAACCGCCGCGAACGCGGGATGGAGCTGCGCGAGGCGTTGGAAGAAGCAGGCGACCGCCGTTTGCGCCCGATCCTCATGACGGCGTTGGCAACCATCTTCGCGCTGTCGCCGCTGGCAATCGGCTTGAGCGAGGGCGCGATCATCGCGTCGGAACTCGGCACGGTCGTGATCGGTGGCTTGTTCAGCAGCACGATTTTGACGTTGTTGGTTGTGCCAGTGGCGTACATGCTGCTCGCCCCGCTGCACGGACGGATCGCGCGCTTGTTTGGTGCCAAGCCAGAGCCGACGCGCACGAAGGCGGGCGAAGCGGGTATGGACTAGGGTATTTGATGGGGAATATGCCTTGAAGTGTGGCTATTCCCCCTCTTTGTCATCGTAATGGTAATTTTTCCATTCCATCGGCAGCAAATTCAAGGCTTCACGAAACTGAAACACTTGTTCGAGTGGAGCCTTGAGATAACTTTCAGCCGTAAGCAGCGCGTCAAGCCGCCGAATAACGTTCGGTGGCGTGCCAAAACTGGCGAATGCCGCGACATTTTTGTGCTGATACTGCGCTTCGATGTTCGCACGATACGCAGCCGACTGGCAAATCTCGGCGTAAAGCCGCTGCGTGAGTGCCTCGTTCGAGACGTAAACATCCATTGGATCGAGGTCAGGGTGAAGTGCTTCGATCTGCTCGACCACCATCCCAAACTCAATTTCGTGACTGACTTCGCATGACGCGCAGATTTTACCCTCGTGGAAAAGTTGGTAGCCCCAACCATGATCGCCCGCATGTTGAAATCCCAGTAGGGGAAGCGATGAGGATGATTCCCGCGCCCACCCTCCGAGTTCAGTCCGGTTCGCGGAATTGAGGCGCACATCTGCCAGTAAAACACCCCATTCGTCGTTGAGGGTTTCGAGGCGCTGCGGGATCGTCAAGCGTTTGACGGTGTTTTCGATTATGGGCGTATCGGAGCGGCGGAACAGCGTTCCTTCCGTGAATTCGCTCATCGTGTTCTCCACAATAAAAAGGGCGCTTGATGCGCCCTGATTATCAACCGAAACTGACTTCCGCCTTCTCCAACTGTCCATCGAGCAAGTCGAGGTTGTGTCCGACTCTCTCGAATGCCGCCAGCGCGCGATCCAAGTGTTCGCGCCGATGCGTTGCCATGTAGCTGGTGCGCAGCAGGCTGCTGCCCGACGGCACACCCGGCGGCAAGACTGGATTGGTGTAGACGCCTTCTTCAATCAGCGCGTGCCACGCCAACACGGTGCGGAAATCCTCGCCCAACAAGATCGGGATGATCGGCGTGTTGCTCTTGCCGATGTTATAGCCGAGATGTTTTAATCCTGCGCGCATGTATTCGGCGTTGTCCCACAGCGTCTCGACCAGTTCCGGTTCGGTTTCCATGATGTCCAGCGCCTTCAACGCCGCCGCCGCGCTTGGTGCAGTGAGCGCCGCCGAGAAGATCATCGAACGTGCGTGATGCTGAATATAATGAATGATCTGTTCATCGCCCGCGATGAAGCCGCCAATCGATGCGAACGACTTACTGAACGTCCCCATGATCAGATCGACTTGATCGGTCAAGCCGAAGTGCGCTGCGGTGCCGCGTCCGTTGCCCGTGACGCCGATGCCGTGCGCATCATCGACCATGATCCGCGCGCCGTATTTCTTGCAGATGGCGACGACTTCGGGCAGGGGAGCGATATCGCCGCCCATGCTGTATACGCCGTCTACGACGACCAATTTCCCGGCGTCGGGCGGCAGTTTCGCCAGCACATCTTCCAAACTGTTGATGTCGCTGTGGCGAAAGCGTTTCATCTCACCCACGCACATCATCGCTGCATCGACGATGCTGGCGTGATCGTCTTTGTCGATGATGATATAGTCACCGCGCTGTACCAACGCTGTGATCGTGCCGACGTTGGTTTGATAGCCCGTCGAAAACACGAGTGCCGCTTCTTTGCCAACAAATTTGGCGAGTCGGCGGTCGAGTTCGAGGTGGAGTTCGAGCGTGCCGTTCAAGAAGCGCGATCCGGTAACGCTCGTGCCATAGCGGTCGAGTGCATCTTTTGCAGCCGCGCGCACACGCGGATCGGTTGTCAGCCCCAGATAATTGTTGGAGCCGATCATGACGACTTCTTTCCCCTCGAACGACGCCACAGCACCTTCGGTGTCGCTTAACGCGCGGAAATAGGGGTAGATGCCTTGCTGCATGGCTTCTTTCGCGCGGGTGAATTTGCGGGCTTTATCAAATAGGTCAGCCACGTTAATGTCCTTCGATGACTTTGCTGGCGGGGGTTGCGGTTTGCAACAATTTATCGATTCTATCCGGCTTTTGCGCTGCGAACAAGCGTAATCGAACTGAACAGCGAACGCTCATCAACGTTTAACTCACTGAGATCGCTTGCGGCGCGGCGCGCGATTGGTTATAATCATGTGAATTAAAACACAAGCAGCGCGAAAAGTTACGAGGAGTGGCATAAATGTCGGCATTGACTCTGCGGCGGTTGGTGGTGTGGGCGGTCTCGATGGCGTTGGGTTTCGGCGTGGCGGCGGCATTCGTGACCCTCGTTTTGCCGTGGATGGGACCCAACAACGGCAACCCGATCAGCATTGAGAAGTATGGCATTCAGTATTTCTTCTGGACGGGCTTCCCCATCGGCTTGATCTTCGTCGTCTGGCTGGATTATCTGCTCGACGCGCGCATTCTGCCGGACTAACCGTTACGCAATTGTTGTCGGTCGTGTGTACAACCCTGCAAAAGGGGACACACGACCGAATATGACCACCACTTCCAGCGACACACCGACCGCGCCGCGCTCGTTTTGGCGTCCATTTCTGATCATTGCTGGACGCTTCGTCCTCGCTTCGGTTCAACTCTATGCGCTGCTGATCATCGCCTACCTCATTTTGCGCGTCCTTAGCGGGGATCGCTGGCAGCCTGTTAACGTTTTTACCAGCCTGATGCCGATGCCCATTCTGCCCGCTATCGCCCTATGCCTGATTTTTCTCATCTTGCGCCGCTGGCGGACAACGCTTTTACTCACGCCGGGCGTCCTCGCGTTCCTCATCCTGTATGGCGGCTTGTTCATCGGCAATGCCGCATCGATCCAGGATGCTGCCCCGCGCTTGCGCCTCATGTCCTACAACATCAAGACGATGCGCGGCGGCAATGATGCCGTGATCGCGCTGGTGCGCGCGTCGGATGCTGATATCGTCGCCATTCAAGAACTGCATCAGGATGGGGCGGCGCTGCTGGACGCTGAATTTGCGAACGAATATCCGTATCGCGCGCTTCATACGGAAGGGAATACGCTCATCGGCGTTGGAATTTTGAGCCGGATTCCAATCGTCTCATCCGAGTATTGGCGCCTGTCGATGAGCAATCAGCGCGTCGAACTGGAATGGACGCTCGATGCGATGCCGCAGCGTTTCGTGCTGTATAACCTCCATCCGCTTTCGCCGCAGTTGGGGAACGGCTTTGGGTCGGGACGCAGCGTGGAGTTCGATACAATTCTGGCACGCTCAACGACCGAGACGATCCCAACCGTCTTGATGGGCGATTTCAACGTCAACGATCAGAATGACGATTACGCCAAATTCGCTTCGCGTTATCAGGACAGTTTCCGCGAAGTCGGTTGGGGCTTTGGTGCGAGCTTTCCATATTTACTTGAATGGCATTGGGCATTCCGCTATCTTCCGCCGATCATTCGCATCGATTACGTGTTCCATGATGCCAATTGGCAGTCAGTCGATGCCCACGTCGGCAGCAGCAGCGGCGGATCGGATCACTATCCGCTGCATGTGACATTGGCGTTCAATCCGGCTGGCTGACAGTGATCCATCTCTAAATGATGTCAGGGCAAGCAATACGGTACTGGTTGTGGGCGAGATGAGTCTCGCCCTTCCACACGCTACGAGCCGATTGCAACCAAGCCGATTCGATTAGGCTTGTGGCGGTTCGATCTCTTTCATCGAAGCGCCGATTGCCCACAGCGTCGGCGCCCACAACCCGACGAAAATTCCCAACCGCTCGGCTGAGGCGCGATCATCTTTGTCGCGTGCTTGCAAAAACCACACAGCGATGCTGCCGATAATCGATGCGAATGCCGCCATGTACATGGAATCCGACGTTAAACCGATGCTACGAAGTTGACGAATCATGAAAAGCCCTCTTTCTATATCATTCACTGATGTGAATATACCTCCATAATAATGAAGTAAACTGAGTTGGACATAGCAATTTCCTGAGGTTTGAGTGAGCAGATCGCGGAGCGTTGCGAGTTTGTGCCTTTTTGCACATTCTGAGTAGTTTTTGCCAGCATTTGACAGCCGCGCCGTGATAGAGTCTCGGTATGAGCGCACACACTTCCCGGATACCGGGCTTCTATAAACGCACGCTGGCAGAACGCGCTGCGATGGTCGCGCAGTGGGGCAATTTGACGACTGCCGAACAGACAGCGATGTTAGGGATCAGCGGACTGACCGCCGCGCACGCCAATCAGATGATCGAAAACGCGGTCGGCATTTATGCGCTGCCGTTGGGCGTGGCGACCAACTTTCTGATCAACGATACTGACGTATTGATCCCAATGGTGATCGAAGAACCCTCGGTTGTGGCAGCCGTCAGCAGCGCCGCACGCTTGTTCCGTGAGGGCGGCGGTTTCGTCACGAGCAGTGATGAGCCGATCATGATCGGTCAGATTCAAGTGTTGGATTTGCCCGATATCTACGTGGCGGCGGGCGCGATCATGGCGCAAAAAGCGCGCCTCCTCGAAGAAGTCAACCAAATTGGCGGGAGCATCGTCAAACACGGCGGCGGTGCGCGTGATTTGCAAGTGCGTCCGCTCATGCAGACGCCTATCGGCGCGATGCTGATCGTCCATCTGCTCTATGATACGCGCGACGCGATGGGTGCGAACGCCGTCAATACCGCCGTCGAGCATCTCGCGCCGCAGATTGAGCAGATCACGGGCGGGCGCGTCAATTTGCGCATCCTCAGTAACTTGAGCGATCAACGCAAAGCGCGTGCGGAGGGCAAAATTCCGGCGCAAGCGTTGGCGACGGACGATCTCGACGGCGCACAAGTCGCGCGCGCAATTATCGAAGCGTGGGCATTCGCGGACGCCGATCCGTACCGCGCCGCCACCCACAATAAGGGCGTTATGAACGGTATCGATGCCGTCATCATCGCTACAGGCAACGATTGGCGCGCGGTCGAAGCGGGCGCGCACGCTTACGCCGCCCGCGATGGACAATATCGTAGTTTGACGCGCTATTGGCTGGACGAAAACGGCGATTTGCATGGTTCGATTGAACTGCCGCTGGCTGTTGGCATTGTCGGCGGCGCGACGCGCGTCCATCCGACGGCGGGCGCAGCGCTGAAAATACTCGGCGTCCAGTCAGCGCAGCACTTGGCGGAGATCGCGACGGCAGTCGGCTTGGCACAGAACCTCGCGGCGATTCGCGCGCTCTCGACCGAAGGTATCCAGCGCGGACATATGCGGATGCACGCGCGCCAGATTGCGATGGCGGCGGGCGCAACCGATCTGACCATTGCGCGCGTTGTGCAGCAGATGATCGATGAGAACAACATCCGCCCCGAACGGGCGCGGACGATCCTCCAGGAATTACAGGGGAAATGAGATGGATTCGATGAATGGTTATCACGTTCAGCCCGAACGACACCCAGACTTACTGCGCCCAGATCGCGCCGTTGGCATCGTTGGTTATGGCGGATATGTGCCGCGTTACCGCCTGCCCGCAGTTGAGGTCGCGCGCGTGTGGACGGGCGGACTCGGCGGCGTCCCAGTGACGGAAAAAGCCGTCGCGGGACCGGATGAAGATGTCACTACGATGTCAGTGGAGGCGGCGCGTAACGCGCTTGCCCGTGCTGCAATCGATCCGCGCGCGCTCCGCGCCGTCTGGGTCGGCAGTGAGAGCCACCCGTATGCGGTCAAGCCGACCAGCACAATTGTTGCGGAGAGCATCGGCGCGTCCGCCAACATTCAGGCGGCGGACTGGGAGTTCGCGTGCAAGGCAGGGACGGAAGCTGTCCAAGCGTCCATCGGTATTATTGGCAGCGGCATGGCAGCCTATACCTTGAGCATCGGTATGGACACGGCGCAGGCGCGCCCCGGCGATGCGCTCGAATATACGGCGGCATCGGGAGGCGCGGCGTTCATTTTGGGTCCCGCTGAAGAAGCGTGCGCGGTCTATCAGGGGAGCTACAGTTTCGTTACCGATACACCCGATTTTTGGCGACGCGCCGACGAAACGTATCCGTCACATGGCGAACGCTTCACGGGCGAACCCGCGTATTTCAACCATACGCTGTCCGCCGCGCAAAAACTGCTCGACATGATGGGGACGACCGCCGCCGATTACACCTACGCTGTGTTTCATCAGCCAAACGTGAAATTTCCTGAACGCGCCGCCAAGACGCTCGGATTCAAAGAAGATCAGTTCAAGACCGGACTGTTGGCGGGCGAAATCGGCAACGTGTATTCCGGCTCGTGCATGTTGGGCTTGACCGCGATCTTGGATATTGCGCAGCCGGGTGAGCGAATCCTGATGGTCAGTTATGGCAGCGGCGCGGGGTCGGATGCGTTCGACTTGATCGTGACGGATCGCATTCACGATGTGCGCGACCGCGCCCCCAAGACGCGCGATTACATTGCGCGTCGTTCGCCCATCGATTACGCGACCTACTGCCGCTATCGTGGCTTGTTGAGGAATTGAGATGAGAGAAGTCGCAATCATCGGCGTTGGACAGACGCCCGTCGGAGAACATTGGGACAAGAGCATCCGCGATCTGGCGGCGGATGTGATTCAGGCGGTCGTCGCAGACGCGGGACTGCCCGACACGGCTGCGATTGAGGCGCTGTATGTCGGTAACGCCTATGGCGCGAGCATCAGCAGTCAATCGCAGATCGGCGCGCTGATCGCGGGCGAAATGTTGAATGGTATCGAGGCGTTCAGCGTGGACGCAGGCGAGGCGTCCGGTGCGGCGGCATTGCGCACGGGGTATCTCGCGGTGGCATCGGGTTTGGTCGAGACGGTGTTGGTGTTGGGCGTCGAAAAATCGACTGACATGATCGGCACGGCGCGGACACAAGCGCGCGGCGTGAGTCTCGATGCGGATTTCGAGGCAATTCACGGCGCGACGCTGACTGCATCAGCGGCGTTGTTGATGCGGCGCTATATGTATGAACACGGCGTCGATCTGGCGGCATTCGAGAACTTCACCATCAATGCGCACGCCAATGGCGCGAACAATCCAAACGCCATGTTTCGTAACAAGATCAAGCCGGGTGGCTTCGCGCGTGCGCCCATGGTCGCTGATCCGGTATCGCTGTTCGATGGCGCGCCTGACGGCGACGGCGCAGCCGCCGTGATCCTGACGAGTGCCGAACGCGCTGCCGATTTGGTGCCGCTGCCGGTGCGGATTGCTGCCAGTGCTGCTGCGACGGATACATTGGCGCTGCAAGATCGCGCTGATTTACTCGATTTGCGCGCAGTCCGCGTGTCGGTCGAACGCGCATTGGCAGGAGCGGGCATTGACCGCGATGCGATTGACTTATTCGAGCTGCATGACGCCTACACAGTGCTTGCGGCGCTGACATTAGAGGCAGCGGGATTTGCAGCGCGCGGGCAGGGCTGGACGCTGGCGCGCGACAACGCAATTGGTTTGACGGGCGCACTGCCGATCAGCACGTTTGGGGGACTGAAAGCGCGCGGGAATCCGATGGGCGCGACGGGCATCTATCAAGCTGTTGAAGCGGCGCTACAACTTCGTGGCGCGGCGGGCGCGAACCAAGTACCCGATGCGCGCGTTGCGCTCATTCAAAGCCTTGGCGGACTGGGCAGTACCGCCATCGCGCACCTTTTGCTTGTATAAATGTGGGACTTACCTGTCAGAATTTGGCAGATGAGCGCGTTCTCATGAGAGCGACTGACAGCGATTGAGCGGGCTGTGAGAGCTTTTGACAGCGGTTTTCCACTAGGATTGTAGAAATCGTGCAAATTTGCACAATGGGAGTGATAAACATGCAAATCTCACGTCACTGGCGGATGAAGGCACTGCGGTATCGTCTCGAAGGCGTCCGCGTGAATACGAATGACACCACGCCGATGCAGAACGACGCGCAAGCCGCGTCCCGTTCGACGCAAAATGAAGCGCAGACGAACGCCCCAACGTTGACCGCGGTCAAGCGCGCGGCGACTGCTGCCCGTTAGGGAGTGTCATGGAAAATCGAAAGCAAGTCGAATTTCAGCCGCAACCGACCACATGGGCGGGGACGGGCGAGATTTACAGCTACACGGTCGTGCAAGACCCGCCAGAGGGCTTCGAGGAACAGACGCCCTACGTCTTGGCGCTGGTCAAACTCGACAACGGCGGCATGGTGACGGCGCAAATTACCGACATGGACGCTGATGGGATACAGATCGGGCAGCGCGTCGAGATGGTGACACGCAAATTGACGACTGAAGGCGCGCGCGGCATGATCATCTACGGCTACAAGTTCCGTAAGCTGCTCAAAGTCGATTAAATGCTGTGATTGCAGCGAAGAAAAAAGAGCGCAGAGAATTATTTCTCTGCGCTCTTTTTGATTAGGGTGGGGGATAGATTCTACTCTATCTCAGTTTTTCTCCGCGCTTAATTCTCGTTGTCTTGAATTACGGTGTGACGCCAACTGCCAACAACGGGGCGATCACCAGCGCCACAATCGCCAACAGCTTGAGCAGGATATTCAGCGACGGACCCGACGTGTCTTTGAATGGATCGCCAATCGTATCGCCCACAACAGCGGCTTTGTGCGCCTCTGACTTTTTGCCGCCTAGATTGCCGCGCTCGATGTATTTCTTGGCGTTATCCCACGCGCCGCCCGCATTTGCCATCATGACCGCCAACAAGAACGCCGAAATCAGCGATCCGAGCAGCACGCCGACGATGGTCTCGACGCCTACAAACTGCCCGATGATGTTCCCGCGCCCAATCACAGTCAAGATCGCTAGTACAATCGGCGTGAGGACGGCGATGATGCCCGGCGCGAGCATTTCGCGGATTGCGCTCTCTGTGCTGATGGCGATACAGCGTTCGTAATCGGGTTCAGCCGTGCCTTCCATCAAGCCGGGAATCTCTTTGAACTGGCGGCGCACTTCCAGCACGATCTGCTGCGCCGCACGCCCGACAGCGAGCATGGTCTGCGAACTGAAGAAGTAGGGGAGCATTGCGCCGAGCATCAAGCCCGTGATCAGGCGCGGATCGAGGACGACCGCCTGAAACGTGGTATTGGTGCTGGTGACGCTGCCCGTCGCCGTGATGAATGCCGAAATGAGCGCCAATGCGGTCATGACGGCGCTGCCGATGGCAAAGCCTTTGCCCGTCGCCGCCGTTGTGTTGCCCAGACTATCGAGGGCGTCGGTACGTTCGCGCACTGCACCGCCCAGTTCTGCCATCTCTGCGATGCCGCCCGCATTATCTGCAACGGGACCATAAGCGTCGGTTGCCAGCGTAATGCCGAGCGTTGCCAACATGCCGACGGCTGCCATCGCAATCCCATACAATCCATTGGGTGCGGACGCTTGATACGCGATCAACGTGGCGAAGATCACGATCATGACCGGAACGACGGTACTTTGCATTCCGACGGACAAGCCCTGAATCACGACAATTGCGGGCCCGCCGGATGTGCTTTCGGCAATCCCGCGCGTCGGACGATAGTTATCCGACGTGTAAAATTCGGTGAAGTAGCCGATCAACACGCCCGCCACCAACCCGCTCAACGTGGCGATGATAATGCCAATGCCTAAATCCAAGATCAGCGCAATGATGATGATGGCGACGGCGACGCCCAAACTCGCGCCCCACACGCCGCGCCGTAAACTGCCCAACAAAGTGGCTTGCGTGGCATTTTCTTCAGTGCGCACGAGAAACGTAGCCAAGATGGAGATGATCAGCCCTGCCGCCCCAATCAAGATCGGATAGGCTTCCATGCGCACGCGCATCGCATCATTTCCCGCTACAGTGGTGAGCGCCGCAATCGCAATCGCGGCGATGATCGAACTGGCGTAACTTTCGAACAAGTCCGACCCCATCCCCGCCACATCGCCTACGTTGTCGCCCACATTATCCGCGATCACCGCTGGATTGCGCGGATCGTCTTCGGGGATGCCTGCTTCGGTCTTGCCGACCAAATCTGCGCCCACATCTGCCGCTTTTGTGAAGATGCCGCCGCCAACCCGCGCGAAAATCGCAATCGAGGTGCCACCGAAGCCGAAGCCCGCGAGCGCCGACGCCGCCAGTGTCGGATTGTCCGCATAGACATTGGTTAGAATCATGAACAAGATGCTGATTCCCAACAGCGCGAGGCTGACGACGGTTGTCCCCATGACCGATCCGCTGGCAAAGGCGACGCGCAAGCCTTGATTCAAGCTCTTTTGCGCGGCGGCGGTCGTACGCACGTTGGCACGGACGGCGATGCTCATGCCGAAGAAGCCCGCCAAGGCTGATGCGCCGGCGCCCGCCAAGAACGCGACGGCTGTCCATGGACTCATGCCAGAATTGGGGATGACGCTCAAAATCAGCAGCACGACGGTGACAATGGCGACGAGGATAGCAACATAGCGATATTCGCGTGTGAGAAACGCCGCTGCGCCGCGCTGAATCGCTGCCGCAATCTTCCTCATGCGGTCATTGCCCGTGTCTTGGCGCACGACCCATAATGCTGTGTAGATCGCAAACCCCAACCCGATGACCGACGCAATTAAGGCAAGCACATTCGCGTTAGCGATGATAGAATCCATGCTGACTCCTGAAACGATATGCGGGTTCCGCACTGAACCCTGAAACACTATGTGATACTACTGACAAATCGCACGCGAAATATAGAAGGAATGACTAGATGTGCATAAAGTTTGTTGGTGAAATCTGATAAATATAAAAGCGCGTCTTGTATGCTTTTCACACAAGAAGGTTTCATGATGACGACTCGTGCGAAAGGGATGGTCAACGAACAGCGCGCCGCGTCGTATCTGCGCGCTCACGGCTACGCGATTATGGCGCTGAATTGGCGCTGCAAAGTCGGTGAAATCGACATCATCGCGCGGCATGATGAGACGGTTGTCTTCGTGGAAGTGCGTTCGCGTCGCACAACGGACGCTGCCTTCGAGAGCGTGAACGCGCGCAAACAGGCACGATTGATCCGGGCGGCACAGTGGTGGTTATCTGAAAACAGGCTCGATGATTGCGCGTGGCGCATCGATGTGATCGCCGTTGGAACGGCGAACGGCAAGCTGATATTGCAACATCGTGAGGACGCGCTTGACTGGTAAGCCGCTGATCGTGATTGCGGGCGCGACGGCGACTGGCAAGACGGCGTTGGCGCTCGCCATGGCAGCGGCGGTTGCGGGCGAGATCGTCGGCGCGGACAGCCGTCAAATTTATCGTCACATGGATATTGGTACATCGAAGCCGACGCCCGCAGAGCGCGCCGCTGCGCCCCATCATCTAATCGATATTGTCGATCCAGACTTTACCCTGTCCGCTGCCGAATATCGGCGCATGGCGACAGCGGCGATTGCCGACATTCACATGCGCGGGCGGGTGCCGCTGCTGGTTGGGGGTACGGGGCAGTACATCACGGCGCTGCGTGAAGGCTGGACAATGACGGAAGTGCCGCCCGATCTTGAACTGCGCGCACAGCTCGAAGCGCAAATTGCAGCGGGGGGACTGGATTCTCTGGCGGCGCGCTTACAGGCACTTGACCCCGATGCCGCCTCATTCTTGGATTTTCGCAATCCACGTCGCGTCATTCGTGCGCTCGAAGTGTGCTTGCTAACGGGACAGCCCTTTAGCGCACAGCGGCGCAAGGAACCGCCCGATTATGTGATCTTGCCGATTATGCTCATGCGCGAACGGGAACGCTTGTATGTGCGGGCGGATGCGCGCTTCGATCAGATGATCGCAGATGGCTTCGTGGATGAAGTGCGCCGACTGCTCGAGATGGGTTATGCCCGCGATCTGCCGTCGATGAGCGGGATTGGGTATCGGGAGTTGATCGCGCATCAGTTGGACGGCATCGCGCTCGAAGAAGCGATTGCAGCGGGCAAAAACGCGACTCATGCGTTCATCCGCCGCCAAGAGACGTGGTTTCGTAAATCAGCCTCCGCGTTCCTGTGGCATAATGGGGACGTTGAGGACACAGATGCATTGATCCGACGGGCATTCGATTGGGTGCATTCAGGAGGTCAGAACGACGATGAACGTTCGTGATATCTTATTGAGCAATCGGATCGTCGGCTTGGTGCTGTTAGTTTTGCTGGTTTTCATCGCGGGTCCCAACACGCTCCCGCGCGTCCTGTCAAATTTGCTGCCAAGCGTAATTTATGAGGGCGTTCCGTGCGTGTGGCTGCGCCGTGCCGACGACCGCGCCAATCATCAATCGCTGCTTGGACGCGTCGCGCCCAACCCAATTCAACTTCGTATCAACATCGATGCGCTCCCCTCTGATCCGGCGGTGATTTGGCGAGTTCGCATCATCATCACGAACGAATCGCTCGGCAGCGTGCCGATTGTGTACGATCCGAATCAAGTGATTGTGGGGGATAACCTGTCCAATGGATTGGGCTTGATTTTTACACCTAATATCAGCCTCACATCGGGCGGCACGCGCGGTGGAAATCCGGTGGTTGCGGATCGGGATTTGCGCATTTTGGGTCCGCGGCAGCGCTGTGTGCATTCGGTCGAGTTTCCGGCAGGCAATGTGTTGATCGACCAAGCGATCACACGCGGACTCGTACGCATCCGTGCGTACTATCGCAACAATTCCGCCGGACAGGTCGTCCAAACTAACCCAGTCGCTACCCCAATTTTCAACGATCAAGGTTTGTGGTCTGGCTACGTCGAATCGGATGAAGTTAGCATTCCGGCGCTCCCGCCGTCTAGCCAGTGAGCGGGCGTTGTGTATAATTGCACCTTTGTGATGCCAATGGACAATGATTTTTCTTGAGGGCGGGAGTCCCGGCGATGACCGAACAGGCAGATCGACCTATTCTTGTTTTTCCAGACCGTACCGACGAGGAAAAACAGATCACGCTGTACAGTGACAGCGTGACCTTGGGGCGCGGCGAAGAATGCGATATCGTCCTGAACGAACGCCAAGTCTCGCGCACGCATATTCGCCTTTACAAAGAGGGTGATGCGTTCTTCGTCGATGATCTCGACAGCAAAAATGGGACTTGGGTCAATGGGGTTCAATTGAAGGGAACACGTCGCCTGACCGATGGTGACGAGATCAATCTCGCGCTGGCGATCAAAATTCAATTCATTGGGTCGGGGGCGACCGCCCCACTGCCGTTTGAGCTGCCTGCCAGCTTGAGCGCTGGACGACTGCGGCTCGATCTGGATGCGCGGCGCGTGTTCATCAACGATGCCGAGATCGATCCGCCGCTCAGTCCGCCACAGTATCGCTTGTTAGAGATGCTCTACATGAGTCCGGGCAAAATCTCGACGCGCGAACAAGTGATCTCGACCGTCTGGCCCGATGTCCTCGGTGACGGCGTGAGTGAGCAAGCTATCGACGCGCTGGTACGACGTTTGCGTGATCGATTAAGTGAGATCGATCCCGATTGGCAGTATATCATTACGGTGCGTGGACACGGTTTCCGCTTGAATAATTCTCCTGAAGTCTAATTGCGCTTGGAGTTGGGCGCTCTGAAGGGGTATGCCCGTTGCCGGATTAAAATATCGGTATGGTTACAAGAAATCTTACGTTTTAGCGCCTAGCGTTAGCGGTATGCTTAAAATATACAGTTTTGAAGTCCAAATCGGACTTCAAACCGATTTGCGCTAGGCGGAAAATGAGCATCGAACCGATTTCAAATGCCCTGATCGTTGACGATAATTTTTTCAACCGTGACCTTGCGGCGTTGGCGCTGCGCCATGTCGGTTACGAAGTCAGCGAGGCAGAAAATGGCGTCGAGGCGTTAAATAGGTTGAAGCAACATGCCTTTAACTTGCTCGTTCTCGATCTGGCGATGCCTGAAATGGATGGGGTCACGCTGCTGCGCCAACTGCGCAGTCAGTCGGATAATCGGCGGATGGTGATCGTCGTCATGACCGCCAATCCCCATATGGCAACGTCTGAAGTCGCCGCTGAAGTTGATTTTATCATGTATAAGCCGATTGATGTCAACGATTTCGCCCAATTCGCGGAACGCCTGCGCAAACGCGCGACGCTGGGAAGCAGCCCGAATGATGGACGTTAATCGTCGTCACTGCTGGCTTTGCGCGTCCAACCGACGATGGCGCTTGGATCGGCGGCGAGCGCCATAATTCGCTGGTATTCTGCCTCAGCAAGGTTGGGGGTGAATTGTCCGGTGTAATCGGCGGTGGTGCGTGCGCTCAACGTCTTGCCGAAGGCGGCATCTTCCAAGATCGCTGCCAATGCTTCATGGGTGAGAAACAGGGATGGGTAGGGTGTGTAATAGAGGCGCATCGGGCTGCCCGCATACAGCGTTAACGGAATGATCGCCCTCAGTTTGAGATCGCCATTTCGATTCGTGCCGATATAGACCTGCGGCATCGGCAGTTCAACGCCGTACAAAATGCGCGCATAATGCCGATACAAAAGCTGTGCAATCGACTCTAAATCGGGCGCGGTCTGCAACTGGTGGTTCAGCGCTGCCGTCGCGGCTTCATCGGCTGACCAATTCGCGTTTTGAATCGAAAACATCGAGATCGGCGCGATCTCCCAGATGATCGTTTTTCGACCAGGTTGGTAATTCCAATTCTTTTGGAAATCTTGCAGCGCCAACCCAAGCTGATAAACGATGGTTCGCTCAGGAAAGTGCAACAATGTGTCGATACCGGCAAAATAAGGATCGACATTGTGCGCATGGTAAAACTCGACCGCCTTGTCGTTGAATACAAAACGGGTGGAATCGGCGATCATCTGCGTGTAATGGTCGCCGCGCTGTGGATCGAAGCGTTGATAGGCGAGGGCGGGGGTGATGAAGTTTTGTCCACCGAGATCGAAAAACATCTCGACCAGCTTGAAATATTGATCGGTCGTCCAACGCGCATAATGCATTAGATCCGAAATCGCGCCCGGATCGGCTGCGGTGCGATTGTATTTGAGAATGTAGCTCGTGCGCGTGCCGCCAATGGCAAAGATAGCGGTCAAGCGGTTCTCATAATGCGTCCGAATCCGATCCGCGAACGATGTCCAATCCATGTCTAGCTCCGTACTGCCTGCAAAATGTCGCTGACTTCTTTGGCGATGGTGAGTGTGCTGACGGGCTTCGGAATATACCCGTCGAAGCCCGCCGCTAAAATCCGTTCTTGGTCACTACTCATAACGTGCGCCGTGACGGCGATAATTGGGATATGCTGCCAGCGCGGTTCTGATCGGATGACGGCGAGCAGTTGATAACCGGACATTTCTGGCATTTGGATGTCCATCAGGATCAGAGCGGGAACAACGGTTTTCATCCGTTCCAAACACTCCTTGCCCGACTCCGCCATGAACACAGTTGCTTTGTGAAAGCGGAACACCAATTCCAGCACGCCTACATTATCGGGTTCGTCGTCCACGATCAGCACATTCCAACCCGCAAAGTCAGCCATTGTATAACTCCTGCCATAGAAAGCTTCAGTGTGTTGATCTGATTATGAACGAGTTTCGTTCACTACACGCTGAAGATATTCTATCAATTCATTGGAATCGATGGGTTTTGCCAAATAGCCATCGAAACCGCGTTGGAATATTTCTTGCTCGGTATCTTGGGTGTAGTAGGCGGTCGTGGCGATGATCTTCGCGTTGCGCGCCAACGAGCGTTTGCGAATCTGGTTCAATGCTTGATAGCCATCCATTCCCGGCAGAAACAAGTCCAGCACGATCACGTCAGGCGTATTGGTCGTGAGATAATCGAGGGCGGCTTCGGCATCGTTGACGACGACCAGGGGGAGCTTGTAGTGCTTCATCACGAGCTGAAACACGTCACGCACGTTGGCATCGTCGTCCACCAATAGGATTGAAGAAATTTGGCTCATCGGGAAATCTCCTTAATTCAGACTCATCGACTTGACGATGGGATTATCTTCGAGATGCATCTCTGGGATATTGACGCGCGGAAGTGTGACGGTGAAGACCGTGCCGCTGCCAATGTGGGTATCAACGCGGATAGTGCCGCTCAGACTTTCTACCAAGCGTTTGACGATGGACAGTCCTAGCCCAGTGCCTTTGTATTTGCGCGTGTCCGTGCCATCGACTTGTCGGAATGGCTCGAAGATGTATTCGGGCGCATTGGCAGGCATTCCAATACCGGTATCGCGCACGGTGAGCTGCCATGTATCTTGGTTGACTACGGTGACATTGACGTAAACGCCACCTTGCTCTGTGAATTTGATCGAGTTACTGAGCAAGTTGACGATGATCTGCTGAAGTTTCTTGCTGTCACTGAGAATCAACTCCGGCACGTCGTCCGCGATGGTGGTTTCGAGCGCGATGTGTTTTTCATCCGCCAGACTACGCAGACTCTCGACGGTTTCTCGGATCACTCGTTTGGGGGACATCGGCGCAAGATAAATTTCCAGCGATCCAGACTCGATTTTGGACAAATCAAGCACATCGTTGATCAGCGCTAGTAGGCGACGGCTGTTGTGCTGAATGTTCTTGAGCAGCCGCATCTGTTCCGCCTCGAACTCGCCTACCATCCCGCCGATCATCGCTTCGTCGTAGCCAATAATCGCGTTCAACGGGGTACGCAGCTCGTGTGACATGGTGGACAAGAATTGCGATTTTGCTTTGTCGGCTCTCTCGGCATTTTGGCGAGCAATTTCCGCTTCACGTTTTGATTGTTCGGATTGTTGAATCGACAGCGCCATCACATCAAGACGAGCATCGAACTCGACCCGAAGCTGCCGTAATACCGCGCTTTCGACCATTAAAAGGATGAACACCTGCACGACCACCGGCGCAGCATTACCCGTACCGATGACTGTTTGGTAACTTGTAGGGAACAACACAAATTGCGCGATGCTGTAAATGATCGCCCCGATGATCGAAATCGGTATGATGGTGCTGCGCGGTAAAATCATCGCGGCGAAGGGCGCGATCACCATGAATGCCGGCAATCCGATTATAGCGTAGCTGCCCGACTCAGCGATTAGCAGCACCAACCCCGTCGCGCCGACGAGCGGTGCCATCACCAACAGCCAGCCTGCCAGTAAAAGATGTTCGGTACTAACCGCCCAAATTGCCAAGCCGCAGAAAATCAGGAGGGCGATACTCAACGAGGGCAGCGAAATCAAGGTGAGGGGCGCGCCGAAGATAAACGTCGTCGAGATGAAGCTCAACATGAGAGCGACGATGAAAATCCCAATGGCGATACGAATGCTGCGTTCGCGGAAGGCAGCATCGCGTTCCGTCGCACGGGGCACAAACCAACGGCGCATCAGCGGACGTGCAGGCGCTGCAGGCACGCTGAGAGTAGAAGGAGTCGAAATCATGCTTGTATCTCCCCTAACTTGTGTAGTATCCATATAATGCGCCCAAAATCGCCGCACGAACCATATGGGTCGGTGCATAGAGTGATTTTGCAATCCACAATGGGATCACCAGATCATCCAGACGGGTCATGAGGTATGACGCGGCTTGACGCATGACTTCTGGGGCAATTGGGGCGACGCGACGATTCCACAACGTCAATGCCGACAAACAATAGGCGGTTTCTTCGGGTGTTGAAACGCCTAAATGTCCCCAGCCGCCATCGTCGCGCTGCGTGCGCAAAATCCAGCGAATGCGCGGTGTCACCATCTCCAGCGCCACATCGTGCATCGCTTCAATGGCGATACTGGTGGCATAGTAGGGCGAGGCGTGCCACTTATCCCACCAGAAAATGCCGGTCGCGTCGTAGCCGCGCAGCGCGGCGACAACTTTTTCGCTCCATCCCGCCGTTGCAGGATGTTCGGGGAAGAACTTGAGCATCGTCAGCGTGCGCGCATTGGCGCTCGGTGAAGGGTCGGTTTCTTCACGGTAGCAGCAGAAATGATCATCTTTCTCGTAGAAGTACAACGTATCTGCGTTGATCGGGTAGTCGCCCCACCGCAGCAGCAGCATACTGATGACCGTATCATCCAAATCGCACACTTTCAGACTGCGCGAGTAGCTCATGCCTTCAGCAGGCGACCAATTGTTCCACAGATGATTTAACAATACCCCAACGCGCGGATGATCGGGTTGAATCGCGTCCGCCGCGCGCAAACTGTTGAGCGCCCAGTTGATCTCGAACGAGTCGATAGGGGTGAAATTCGGCGCGCCGCCCGTATTTTCGATGGCGAGAACGTTGTGCAAATAGGCAAGCGCGCGTGGATTGTTCTCATGGAGCAAAACAGAGGCAGTCGCGGCGGGCGATGCTGCTACCGAGCCATTCTCCGCCAAAATGCTTTCGGCAGGAAGGGAAGCTGACAGCCCCTCGAACGACGCCGTAATGGCATTACTGTGCCAAAAACTTGGCGGTTGCTGCATCAGCACCTTGACCTTACGCTGATAAGCGGCTTCAAAACGAATCGGCGGCTGTGGCACGTCTAAGCCGAGTGCATTGGCTTCGCGCGTTAGTGCGGTCGCCAACAGCGGAAAGCCGACGGTATCGCTGTCGTCTTTGTTCAAATAGCCGACCAGCTTCCACAGCGCATCTTCACCACGGCGGACACGCCTTTGATCTTTGGCATGGCGTCCAACTTCGTGCAGCGCGACGACAGCGGAAAGCGTGGAGATATACCGATCATGATATTGCAGCAGCGGCGCACCCCATGAGCCATCATCATATTGATGTTGACGCAGCCACTCTAGCGACGAGTCGAAGCCCATTTGGGGATAGCGCGAGTCGAGGCGTGCGAGCCACCCAGTATCATACGCGCCGCTCTGCATCTTTCCGCTTCCCAAATCCTCGAGCAGCATCTGGATCGCCTGTTGAATGGTTTCGAGTCTGTGATCCACCTTACCCCTTAATGTCATGTTGACTCAACCTCGAAGCTATTTATACAGCCAGAATACATAGCGACACAGATTGATATAATCCATATCCAATATGGATCGAACCGGGAAAAATTTTGACTGTAAGCTAAGATGATATACCACACCTTTTTCAGTGTAATATAAATTGTAGGATCAATACAATAGGGCGTAGGTCAATCGGGGGAGTAAACGATAGGAATACAGGAATCTTAAAAGCGCGGTCTAAGCCGCGCTGATGAGATTAGTCCAGAAGTTGGGAGTTAGCGAACGCGGAAAAGAACCGCTAGACCACCGGGCAAGTTGTCCGGTTCATAGGGCGATTCAACCACAATAATCGTTGGAATGTGCGCGAGCATTTCAATCTCTTGGTTTGGAACGGGCGTCCACCAACGTGCTTCGTAGATGCCGGGCTGAGTTTGTTTCAAACAATCGGGAACTGCCGGTTCCAATAGTTTCCAAATCGAGTTGAGTGCAATGTCGGACGACGGTGCGATATCGGTCTGTTGTGCGTAACTCATGAGGTCTTTCTCACTTCGTCGGTGCGTTAGGCGATTTAGTTAGATCATACCGGATGGACTTCTGATTAGCCGTATAAGTTTGTGAAAAGTTTCCGAATTTTTTCTCGCTAACGATAAATTGTCAACCGATCTCACAAAGTTGATATATCAAAGTCGTGCATGAACGTGACTTGCGATTGCGCGCAGAATCAGCACAATTAACCTCAGTACGCAATTTCTCTCATTGAACGGATACTGCATGTTGAGACGACTTCAAACCGCTGTCCCGCTTTTCACCCTTGTCGAAGCAGGCGTGATCGGGCTGTTCTTCATCCAATCGCTCCGTTTCGCTATCGGGATGCTGTATGGGCAGGTTGCGGGCGTCTCGGCGGCGTTCACGGTCGATCCCACAGCGTTGACAAGCGGTCTAGCGACCATACCGGATGTTCTTCGCTTGAACAACACGCTGGCGCTGGCGGGCTACATGGCACTACTACCGCTTTTGACGCTCCTATTCGGGCGCATCCGGCTTGTGACTCTCATCGCGGCGGGAATGGTCATCGTGGGTCGCGCATTGATGCTTTACGACGTTGGATTGACGCCGACCGAAGCGGCACTGGTGGTTGTGGGCGGAGGGTTGGTCTATATGCTGATGCTGGTTCGCAATCGACTTCGCGCACTCCCATATTTCTTCGTGCTGGGGCTGGCAGCAGATCAGGCGTTTCGCGCGGTCGGGGATACGCTCGATCCATCGTGGTCGGCTTCGTTCCAAACGCCGCAGATGATTGTTTGCATCGTCGTAGCGGTGTTTGCGCTGTTGGTCTTCGCGCTCGAACGTCCGGCGCGCAGCGACGATGCGCGTGCTGATCAGGGTTTGCTGTCGCTGTGGGGCGCGTTGGGTATGGGTGGGCTGTTGTTCATCGAATTGGCGCTGTTGGCGCTGCCCAACGCCGTCGCCAACCGCGCCCGCACCGACTACAGCATCATGGTGCCGATTTTGATGGTGGCGACGCTGCTGCCGATTGTGCCGGGCGTGCGGACGGCGGCGCGCCGCTTCGTTGGACTGTTCGATCCGAACTTGCGCGGTTGGGTGTGGATGCTGTTGATTGCGCTGTTGATCGTGCTAGGGACGCGCTTAAGCGGCATTGTTGCGGGGATCGCGCTGGCGCTCGGACAGTTTTTCGTGAGTCTGCTGTGGTGGTGGTTGGCGCGTCCAAAAGCCGAGAAGGAGCGCAGCTTCGCCGGATTGTGGTTGATTTTCGGTGTGGCAGTGTTCGGACTGTTGGTTGGGGCAGACAATTTCACCTACGAGTATGCGTTTGTGCGCGATTTTGCGGGCAACTTTGCTTTTCTGAACGATGTGTTCCCGCCGCTGCTGCGCGGCTTACGCGGACTCGGACTAGCAGTGTTGATTTTGGGCGTGTTCTTCGCGGTGCTACCCATGACGCAGAGCCAGCGGCGGCTGCCGTGGTTCGGCGCGTCGGCGTTGGCGTCATTCGGCGCGTTGATCGTCGTGGTGGGCGCGACGGCGTTCGCCGCCTTCGCCGCACAGCCGCCAGTTGTGTCGGTCGTGCGCGACGATCTGATCCGCATTGGGACGTACAACATTCATGGCGGCTTCAGCGAATTCTATGCAACGGATTTAGAAGCCGTCGCCAGTGTGATCGCACAGAGCGGCGTCCAAGTCGTGTTGATGCAAGAGGTCGAAGGCGGACGCATGAGCAGTTTTGGCGTCGATCAAACGCTGTGGTTGGCGCGACGCTTGGGGATGGATCGGCGCTTCTTCCCAACCAACGAGGGCTTGCAAGGCTTGGCGGTTTTGTCGCGTATCCCCATTGCGTATGATGATGGGACATTGTTGACAAGCATTGGCGTTCAAACCGGCTTACAGCGTGCGCAAATTCAGCCTGAACCCGGTGTCGTCATCACCCTGTATAACACGTGGCTCAGTCCGCTGTTAGAGATCGACGGCGAAAGTGCATCCGACGCCCAAATTCAAGAGCAAGTCCGTCAGTTGGACGAGGTGATCGCCATCATTGCGTCGCATCATGCGGGCGGCGTGTTAGGGCGGACAGTCGTCGGCGGGACATTCCACAATGTACCCGATTCGCCGTTGGCACAGCGTATGCGCGATATCGGCTTTGTCGATGCGTTTGCTGGACAGCCCGCCGAGACGAGTGCGACGTTTATCCGTACTGGGTTGCTCCCCGCACGCTTCGATTATTTATGGCTGCGCAATCTCAATCGACAAGGCGCGGGCGTGATCGACAATGCGGCGTCCGATCATCGCTTGGCATTCATTGCGGTGCAAGTCGCGCAGAATTAACAAGGACTAGGCGCGTAGGGGGCATGGCGCTGGTGTGCCAGCGGCACGCCCCTACAGCGTGATGTGTCCTTCGCGCGCTGCGATCCATGCAACACGCGCCGCGTCTTGTGCGGCGGCTTGTTTGCTCTTGCCGACGCCTAGCCCGACGACCTGATCGGCGATCAGCACCTCGTAAGTGAACAGCGGCGCGTGTTCGGGTCCCGACATTTCGACCATGCGGTATTCGGGCGTCAGATTGAACGTCGATTGACACCAATCCTGCAAGATACTGCGGGCGTCTTTGTCGAGCGCATCCGCCATGACGGTTTCGAGCAGGCGATCCAAGCGGGGGAGGACGAACGCCGCCGCCGCTTCGATGCCCTGATCGAGATAGAGCGCCCCGACAACCGCTTCAAACGCATCGCACAGCATGGTTGCGCGGTTGCGTCCGCCTTTGCGATCTTCGCCCTTGCTGATGCGCAGCGCGCCGCCAAGTTTCAGTTCCGCCGCCAATGCGGCTAGCGATTCCGCCTTGACCAGCGCGGCGCGCATCCGCGTTAAGTCGCCCTCGGTCATTTCGGGGAAACGCCGATACAGCATCTGCGCCGAGACGAAATTCAACACAGCGTCGCCCAAGAATTCGAGGCGTTCGTTGTCCGGCAGTGGTTCTTCGGGGTGTTCCGCCGTGTACGAGCGATGAGTGAGCGCCTGTTTGAGCAGCGTCGGATCGTTGAACGTTAGATCAACCATCGAATTTCTTGAAGATCAGCGACACGTTGTGTCCGCCAAATCCGAACGAATTGCTCATAACATGACGCATCGGCATTGGGCGCGCCACGTTGGGGATGCAATCCAGATCGCATTCAGGATCGGGTTCGCTGTAATTGATCGTTGGCGGCGCAATCTGTTCTTGCAGCGCCATGATTGAGAATACCGCTTCCATGGCGGCAGTCGCACCCATCGCGTGACCCGTCATGCTCTTGGTCGAACTCATCGGTACCTGATAGGCGCGTTCGCCAAACACACGCTTGATCGCCTTCGTCTCCATAGTGTCGTTGAGGCTGGTCGCTGTGCCGTGCGCGTTGATGTAGTCGATATCGGCGGGCGTCACCTTGGCATCGTCGAGCGCCATTTGGACGACCGTTGCCGCGCCTTTGGCGTCTGGGTCAGGCGCAGTGATGTGGAAAGCGTCCGATGTGGAGGCATAGCCCACAATTTCTGCGAGGATGGTTGCGCCGCGCGCTTTCGCGCCTTCGAGCGTTTCCAGTGTGAGCAGCGCCGCGCCTTCGGAGAACACCAGCCCCGAACGGTTCTTATCGAATGGTCTGACAGCGAGTGTGGGCGTCTCGTTCAAGCGCGAACACGCGCCCGTCCGGTCGAATGCGGCGATGCCGATGGCAATGATCGGCGCTTCGCCGCAGCCCGCGACGGCTTGATCCAAGCGACCCATGCGGATGAGGTCGAAGGCGTGACCGATGCAGTCCCCACCCGTCGCGCACGCGGAAATCGGCGCATACGATGAACCCATCGCGCCGATCTCGATGCTGACCATGTTGCCGCCGCCCTCGACCATCAACATCGGGATTCCAAACGGCGTGATCCGGCGTGGATCGCCAGAGTTGAAATACGTCTCCGCTTCGTGATAGTAGGCGCTTACGCCGCCGACCGCCGAACCGACCACTACACCGGTGCGAAACGGCGCATTCGGATCGACGGTCATGCCAGAGCTGCGCATCAATTCTTGGAGGGCGACCGCGATGAACTGCTGATATAGATCACGCCGTCGCACCTCTTTCGCTGGAATATACTTCGTCGCGTCCCAGTTCTTGATCTCGGCGGCGATCTTGACGTTGTGCTGCGTGGCATCAAAGCGGGTCAAAAGGCTAATGCCGCTGACCCCCGCTTTAATATTCTCCCACGTTTCGCTGACCGTGTGACCGAGTGGCGAAATCATCCCCATGCCTGTAATGACGACTCGTCGCGTCACGCCTTGTCTCCATTCGCCTACAAAATGATGCACGCATAACATAGTACGGGTATTGTACCCACTGAATGCAACGAATAGAACACCCTGACCCCGCGAACGGTGACGCGGTGGGCTGGGATTACGAGCGCGCTTTATCCTCCACTGTCGGATGATAATGTCCCTCGACCCACGCCGATCCATCAGGGCGAATTTCTTTCTTCCAGACGGGGACGATGGCTTTTAGGCGCTCGATCCCATAGCGCGCCGCCTCGAAGCAGCCCTGATCGCGGTGTCCTGACGCGCACGCGATCAAGATCGTGTTTTGTCCGACCTCCAATACGCCGACGCGCTGCACGAGCGCGATTCCCTGCACAAGCGGGAACTGCGCGCGGATTTCGCTGGCGATTTGGCGCAGCTTGTCCAGCGCCATCGACTCGTATGCTTCGTACTCCAACCGCGTGGTTTGCACGAGCGCGCCATCGGTGCGCGTTTCGCCGCGTACCATGCCGCTGAACACGCAGACCGCGCCCGTATCGGGCGTCGTGATCGCGGCGATCAGTTCGTCGGTGCTAAAGGGCGCATCTGCCAAGCGAAAGATTTCAGGATAGCGCGTCGTGGTGTCGCCACTCCCGCCGCTGACAGGCGGGAAGAATGCGACTTCATCGCCATCGTGAAGCGCGTCATTGGGTTGGGCGAACTCGCGGTTGACGGCGCAGATTGCCGTCCCGATATGCGGCGCAAGGGCGGGATAGGCTGCGGATAGTTCGGCGCGCACATGGGCAACGGTCGCGGGATCGGACAGTTCGAGCGGGAATTTGTTCTTTCCAGCGCGATCTTTGAGCGTGGCAAACAATAACACGATGACTTGCATGGGTTCTCTGTGCCTCTGTGGTTATTTTTCGTTTGCAACATAATCGCCATGCACGCCGCCGCGCTTCTCTAGCAGCCGAATATCGCTGATGTGCATCGCGCGATCCACTGCTTTCGCCATATCGTAGATCGTCAGCGCGGCAACACTAACTGCTGTCAGCGCCTCCATCTCGACGCCCGTCTTGCCCATCGTGCGCGCCGTGGCAATGATATGGATCGCGTTGGCGTTAGCGTCGAGTTCTAAGGTGACTTCGATCTGCGTCAGTGGAATGGGGTGGCACAGCGGGATCAACTCTGATGTGCGTTTCGCTGCCATGATGCCCGCGATCCGCGCCACGGTCAGCGCGTCGCCTTTTTTAAGCACGCCGTCGCGGATCAGCCGCAGCGTCTCTGCCGCCATGCGGACGCTGCCCGCTGCGACGGCGATCCGTTCAGTGTCCGGTTTCGCGCCAACATCGACCATCGCTGCGCGTCCCGTTTCGTCTACATGCGTGAGCCGATTTGCCATTTTGTTGCTCCCTATCCGCTAATTATACCCGGATGTACCCGCTATTCGGAATTGTTTTCGGGACACTAAACTGGTATATTTTCCCCGTAATGTGACCCGTTGTAAACCGGAGTGAAATCGCGTTGGGCATTTTTCGCGAGGGCATGAGCAAAACGCGCCAGTCGTTCTTCGGACGGCTGACGACGATGTTAGGCGGCGGATCCAAGATTACCGACGAGACGTGGGACGACATTGAGGCGCTGCTGCTGCAAGCCGATGTCGGACCAAAGACGACGGCGGCGGTCATCGAAGCGACGCAGAAGCGTGCGCAAAAAGACGGGATTCGCTCGCCCGATCAGGCGCTCAAGAACGCGCTAAAAGCCTCGCTGCGCGAACTGCTCGACAATCCGCCGCCGATGAACATCAGCGGGCGTCCGCTGTCGATTGTCCTGATTGTCGGCGTCAATGGGTCGGGTAAGACGACGACCATTGGCAAGCTGGCGAACCGTCTGAACAATTACAACAAGCGCAAAGTAATTCTGGCGGCGGGCGATACGTTCCGCGCCGCCGCGATTGAACAACTGCAACAATGGGGTGAGCGCGTCGGCGTCCCCGTGATCGCCAACAAGCCCGGCGCTGATCCGGCGGCGGTTGTGTATGACGCGACGGCAGCCGCCAATGCGCGTGGACGCGATATCCTGCTCGTGGATACCGCCGGACGGCTGCATAACAACTTCAATCTGATGGAAGAACTGGCGAAGATCAAGTCGGTCTCCGCCAAAATCATTCCCGACGCGCCGCACGAAGTGATTTTGGTGTTGGATGGCACGACGGGACAGAACGCGATGCAGCAAGCGATGAAATTCCGCGAGCTGGTCGATGTGACCGGGATCATCGTGACCAAGCTGGACAGCACAGCGAAGGGCGGGATGGTCTTTTCGATCTATCACGAATTGAAACTGCCCGTGCATTACATCGGTCTGGGGGAGAAGATGCAGGATTTGGTCTTGTTTAACCCAGACTATTTCGTTGACAGTTTGTTTGATGAGGAAACAAAGTAAACATCAATGGAAGGATTGATTCAGGCACTGGAGTCACTGCGCGCGCAAGTCGCATCGTTGATGGAGCGGTTGGATCTCGGCGGCAAGACGCGCCGCGTTGCACAATTGGAATTGTTGTCGGGCGATGCGGCGTTCTGGTCGAATCCCGAGACCGCGCAGGCGACGATGCGCGAGATCGCGCGTTTGAAAGCCGAGATCGACCACTGGGAGACGCTGCAAAGTCGCGTTGACGACGCGCTCGAACTGGCGGCGCTCGGTGACTCGGACTTGGTGGGCGAATTGCAGCCCGAAGTCGAAACCCTCACTGCGTCGGTCGAGCGCATGTCGCTGCAAGCGATGCTGTCCGGCGAATACGATACCGCCGACGCGATCTTATCGATCCACGCGGGCGCGGGCGGCACCGACTCGCAGGACTGGGCAGCGATGTTGGAGCGCATGTTCGTCCGCTGGGCGGATCAAAACGCCTACAAACTTGAACCCATCGAACGGATGGAAGGCGAAGAAGCGGGCATCAAGAGCGTGACCTATATCGTGCGCGGCGATTACGCCTACGGCTATTTGCAGAGCGAAGCGGGCGTTCATCGGCTCGTGCGTCTCAGCCCATTCGACTCAGCGCATCGGCGGCATACGTCGTTCGCAAAAGTCGAACTGCTGCCCGATATTCAGGGCGACATCGACATCGACATCAACGAAAAAGATTTGCGCGTCGATACGTTCCGATCCAGCGGCGCGGGCGGACAAAACGTGCAGAAGAACGAAACCGCCGTCCGGCTCACGTATCTGCCGACCGGGACCGTGGTCGCCGTGCAGAACGAGCGCAGCATGACACAGAACCGCGACCGCGCGATGCAAATCTTGAAGCTGCGCCTGTTCGAAATTGAACGCAAGAAGCGTGAGGCGCAGTTTGCGGCAATCAAGGGCGAGAACGTCAATGCCGAATGGGGCAACCAGATTCGTTCGTATGTGCTGCATCCGTATCACTTGGTCAAGGATCATCGCACGGGACATGAAGTCGGCAATACGGACGCGGTACTGGACGGACGGCTGAATGATTTCATGGAGTCGTATCTGCGCGCCAAGATCAACAACGTCAGCTTGATACCGACGGCAGCGGCGGAACTGGAATGAACGGCGACGCGCGTCCCGCCGGATTGCGATCCGATGTCGGAACGCGCGCATAATACAAGGGTTAGGGCGATGGCGGCAAATTTGCGTGCCAATTTCATCATTGAACTGTCCGCGCTGCCCGATGGCAAGTTTCGCATTAGCGCCCGCGCGCCGCGCGGCGTGATCACGGTTGATGCGCCGAGTCCGTTCACCGAATCAGAGATCGAAATTCTGCTCAACACGCTGGCGCGCCCCAGTCGGACGACCTTTTCGGCGGGGGTGACGCTGGCGCGCGAATTTGGCACGCGGATGTTCGATTTCTTGTTCACCAAGCAAATCTATGCCGCGTATATCACCACGCTGGCAGAGAGTGGCGAAAATGTGCGCTTTCGGCTCTCGGTAGAGCGCGCGGGTGTGCTGGCTGCGCTGCCGTGGGAGCTACTGCGCGATCCAGACCGGGATCATCTGGCGTTTTCGGCGGGGACGCCCGTTGTCCGCACGCTGAATCAGTTCCTCGTCCGTCCGCCCGTGGTGATCCCGACGACCATTCGGGTGCTGGTCATGATCGCGGCGCCCACCGAGATCGACGGCAGAACCATCGCCAAGCTCGATGTCGAAGGCGAATGGACGCGGCTGCAAGAGGCGACCGCGAAACTGAGCGAGCGCGTCGAACTCGTGCGCTTGCCGCAAGCGACGCCGCGCGCGCTGCAAGAGCGCCTGCGCCAAGAGATTTTTCATATTTTTCATTTCATCGGACACAGCGAATATGACGATCTAACGCAGCAAGGGTTGCTGCTCGTGGAGGACGAAAAAGACCCCACGAAGGGCGTCCGCATTCCCGCGACGGCGTTGGGCTTGGAATTGGGCGGCGAACGCACGATTCGTTTGGTCGTGATGAACTCGTGCCACAGCGGGCGGCTGTCCGAACGCGATGCACTCTCTAGCATTGTCGGCAATCTGGCGGCGCGCGGGATCGGCGCGGTGGTTGCCATGCAGTTCGCCATCACCGACGGCTCTGCAAAAGTTTTCAGCGAGGAATTTTATCGCGCGCTGGCAGATTTCTACCCCATCGATGCTGCTGTAAGCGAGGGACGGCGCGCGGTGTTACGGCGCAACAATGCGGAATGGGCGACGCCTGTGCTGTATCTGCGCGCGGATGATGAAGGTGTGCTGTTCACACCCCCTGAGTCGCTGCCGCCCAAACCCGTCGATTTGCCGCCGCCGCCTCCGCGCGACCTACCGATTGAGCTGACGCCAACGTTACCGCGCCCTATCCCGTCGCCCAATCCGCGCTTGCCGCTGATCGGCGCAGTGATCGTGATCGCGGCGCTGGTGATCGGGCTGCTGGTGGTGATCGTCCCGGCGCTCAATCCCACGCCTGGATCGACGCCTACGTCGGTGCCGCCGACCATCACAGTGACGAGTCCGGTGATCATCGATCCGACGCTTGGGGCAGCGCCCACATCAACGCGCGATTCGGCGGCGCTGCCCGATCTCCGCATCGGCACGGTGCGCGTCTCGCCCGTTCGTCCCGCGCCCGGCGAGTCGTTCCGCGTCAGCATCCCGATCAACAATGCCGGGACAGTTGACAGCGGCGCATTCGCGTGGGCGTGGGATGCCAGCGTGCGTCCCCCGCTCTCGCTCAATACGCAGACGGGGGCGGTCGATAACATTCCGCCGGGCGGGACGCGCACGGTCAGCGTTCGTTTCGTCTATGGCTGGTGGGGAACATACAGCGCGCAGATTAAGATCGATGTCGATACGCAAGTGGTCGAGAGCGACGAGCGCGACAACAATTTGCCATTTGAAATTATACTCTCCGACAGTCCATTCGAGATCGATTTCACACTGTTCCCCGATAACGAAATTGTCGAGCCACCGCTGCTGCTCACGGACAGCGCGTTTGACGGTTGGGGGCTGGAGATGGACGCGAATACAACCGGACGCGCCGACTGTGCTGGTTCGCCGCTGCGCTTGGACGATGCGGGCGACGGCTTCATCGCGCTCTCGATTCAGACCGTACCGGAACTGCCCCCCGATTGCAATACGCTGCCGATCAGCGTCGTGGTGACGCGGCGCACCATAGCGAACGTGATGCTCGAAGTGCGGACGGTGAACGATGCGAATGTGAGCATGATCTTGTATGGGGACAGCGCCGGAACGCGGACGATCAACATTTTCAGCACTGCGACCATAGGCGGCGAGATCGCCGCGCTCGGCGTCAACGATGGCGTCGTGCGCAACGTGCGCCGGATCGATGTACGGGCGGACGGACAGCCTATTGAAGTGACACGGCTGATTTTGTTTTCACCCACCATCGACGCGAATTAATTGCGATCATGCGTGTAGGGGCGAGGAACGCCTCGCCCGTTACGCGGGCGTGTCAACATCGCATCGTCACAGCCAGAACGGCATCGACCCGTCGTAGTCGTCTGGAAATAAGCCGCGATGGACGCCCCCAGCGATGAAACTGCCATTGTGCATGGTCACGGGGAGTTTCGGCGGCTTCAGAGCGCCGTAATGCAGCAGCGTGAAGTCCAACACTGATCGTACCGCCGTCTCGATGCCGAACGCAGCATCCGCGCGAATATGCAGCGGCTGTGGCGTGGCGTCGAAGGGTGATGATGACGTGAGTACGAACGCCTCGACATCATTCAGCCGAAAGATCGTGCCGCGCGGCGCGGGGTCGATGCGATTGCCTTGCAGCGCATACAAGCGTGGAACGCCGTGCCGGATGATCTCGACTGGATAGAAGGTTGCATCGATTTCCGCTTCCCAGCCGCCGAGCGCGCGCAGTGTATCGCGGTTCAACGCGCCATCGTGATGCAGCACGACTCGCTTGCCGCCGATAGCATCATTGGGCAGAAGGTGCGTCAACAGCGCATCGGGGACGACATGATGCGGCGCGGGTGCTGCGGCAGTGATGCAGCGTAAAAGTGCGCCATCGGGACGGAAAATGCGCGCGATCCCCGTCAGCCAATCTTTGTCCTTGTGTCGATGCGCGATCATGTCCAGCCCGATCACCAAATCGGCATAGGTCGGCATTCCGCCTTGCACATCTTCGATCAAGTAAGGGACACAGCCCGCGCGCGCCATGATGCCCAAGATGATATTGGGCATGACTTCGGGCTTGTTCAGCGTCGATTCATGGATTGTCAAGCACGGGATCGCGCGTCCGATGGTCTGTGCCTTCGCATAGCCCGTTTCTACACTGTCCTCGTCCGGCGCGCCGACTTCATCTGCCAAGAAGACGAGCGCCAGATCGAAGGTCTCTTTTTGCACGAGGCGAACGGCGCTGTCGAGGTTGGCTTGCGTGATCACGCGCATATTTCGTTCGCGCACGACTTCGAGCCGAATGTTAAAATCGCGCTCCATTGCTCGGCGCAGCGCCTCGATGAAATCGGGAACGCCTTCGGATAGGGTGTTGATCAGCACGGCGCGGATCGGTTCATCTTTGAAACGATCTGGACGCCAATAATCACCATACTGCCGCACGTTCGGGATGATCGAATCGGGCGTGTACGTCCTGCCGCTCATGCCACCGAACACCAAGTTGAGATCGCGCACGCCGGACGAAAAGCGTTCGGGCGCGTTCTGGACGCTGTAGGCGCTGGCAATCAGTCCAGCGTTTTTCACAACATCCGAGACGAGCTTGACGATGTTGGCGCGCATAGCGGGCTTGAGATGCAGCGCCTTTTCGACTTGGGCGGACGGCACATCGAAGCGATGGACATCCTCCAAACGCACCAGCAGTTGCAGCGCGTCCGCGATGTAATCGTACTCGTTGCCACCCACTTCGATCCGCAAAACTAAGGCATCGTCGGGCGCAGCGGCAAGAGTGGCGCGCATCGATTCACGCTGCGAGAGTGCGATCAAGCGGGCGCGGTGTTCGCGTGCTTGCCCAACGATCTTTACAATTTCACCCTGCAAACGTGACGACGCATCCGCTGTCCACAAGCCGATGAGCGCGGTCGATTTGCCCTGCTGTGCGACATATTCCGCGATGGATTTGGCGTAAACCACCCGCGAAATCACCGACAGCGATAGAGCGGCTTGAGCGTCTACGATGTGGGGAAGAACACGATACTCACGCTCCACGCGCGCGTGCTTCAGGGCGAAAGTCGTGGATGTCAACGCCGTATCGATCTGTGTTTCCAGCGGTGGGATCAGTCCGCGCACCACGTAGCGGGCGATGACATCGGCGTTCGACTTCCAATCGAGATCGATCTCGATGCTTTCGAGTAGGTGATACAACTTTGGTTGTTCAGCGCGTGCCGCCGCGATTAGCCCGCGTACCGTGACTGGATCGGTCGGCTTGTTTGTGATGAGCCGACCGCCCACCCACACCCAATCACCTGACAGCCCGACGTGCAAGCGATATGCCAGCTTGCCCGCGAAAGCGCGTGCTTGGAGCTGCGCTTCCGCGTCGTCGGTCGTCAAGCGGATGCGATACGCGAACAGCGGCGGCAGATTTTCGGCGCGGATCGGAAAAACCTCAACGAAATAGCGCGCTTCGTTCGGAATTTGTGCGTTCATCTCAATCATTTGATCGACGTGCCAGCGGCGCGCCTCTATTTTGCAATTGGTTTTTCGGGGTCATTGCCCCATTCTTTCCACGACGCATCGTAGACGCTGCCGCCTGGTAAGCCCGCCGCGCGCATTGCCAGCAGATCGAAGCTGGCAGACACGCCGCCGTTGCAGTAGAACACCACATCTTTTGTCGTTTCGTCCACGCCGATTGCCGCGAATTTATCGCGCAAATCGCCAGCGGTCAGCAGCCTACCGTCTTCGTTCAGCAACGCTTGGCGTGGCAGATTGAGCGAGCTAGGTATCCGTCCGAAGCGTTCGGCGCGCGAGGCTTGCCCATTGAACTCCCCGACGCTGCGCGCGTCGATCAGCGTTTGTTCCACGCCGAGCGCCGCCAAGACTTGTTCGCCCGTGCGTCTCAGGGTTGAAGTGACGTGCGGCGTGAAGGTTGTTGGCTGAATCCTCGGTATGTCCGCCGTGACGGGACGTTTCTCCGCTGTCCAGCGTCCCCAGCCGCCATCCAAGACCGCGACGCGCGTATGTCCGTAGTAATTGAGCGTCCACCATAAGCGCGCGGCGAGCATATTGCCGTAATCGTCGTAAGCGACCACGAATTTCGTCTCATCGACGCCGAGCCGTGCCATGACGGCGGCGTAGCGTTCGGGCGGCGCGACGCGGCTCTGTTTGGGGAAAGCTGGATCGGTGATTTCGTGTACCCAATCGACAAAGACCGCGCCCGGAATATGCGACTCGTCGTAATCGGGTTGATGGTTGAAGTAATGGGGCGGCGGTTCGGTTGGCGGCAGGACATGTCCGCGCACGTCGATGATACACAAATCGGAATCGTCAAGATGGGTCGCCAGCCACTCTGTACTCACGAGGATCGGATCGCTCATTAGAGAACCTCTGTTCGTTATTTACTCTATTCTACCGCATGACGGCGCTTGACGCCACCGCACGGACGTGTATGATCGCGCGCGGTAAAGTGAGCGCGAAATGAAGCGATTACGATGGTCAAGTGTGGTGCTAATTCTAATTGGCGTGCGGGCAGCCGCGGCACAGCCCCATGATGTGCTGTGCGACGCACGTCCGACGGCACTCAGTCAGCCGTGGGTCAATGTCGCGGATACGCCGTGCTTAGAATTGGTGATCGAGCAGCCCGACGGCGGTGAATTGGCGTTCACCGCTTTGGCAACCGCGCCCGATGGCACGTTGTACGCGGCACGCCCTTTGGCGGGTGAAGTATGGGCAATCCGCGATTCTGATGGCGATCAACTGCCGGACATGCCGCGACTCGCCGCCGCTGATTTGACGTTCCCCAACGGATTGGCGTTTCACGACGGCGCGCTCATTGTCAGTGGGGGTGCGCACCTCTATCGACTGCGCGACGGGGTGCTGACGATACTCGTTGACGATCTACCGTCGGGCGGCGGCTTCTGGACAGGCGGAGTCGCCGTTGGAGACGATGGGCGTGTGTATGTCGGCGTCGGTGCGCCGTGCGATGATTGTAGGTTCGATGAAACAGGGCGCGGCGCGATCTGGCGCTACGAGGCAGACGGGTCGAATCCAACGCAGATCGCGTCTGGTTTGCGCTTTCCCGCTGATTTGACGTTCTATAATGGCACGCTGTGGATCGTGGACAGTGGATATCATGCCGCTGATGAAGTCAACCGTTTGGATGTAAACGCAGCGACGCATTTCGGCTTTCCGTACTGTATTGGCGCGGAAAACACGCCAACGGTGCTGGCGTCTGCTGCTGAATTTGATTGCGCTGACGCAGTAGCCCCCGTGTTGACGTTCCCGAATGGCAGCCAACCGCTTGGACTGGCGGCGTATACCAGCGATGCGCTTCCGACCCTAACCGGCGGCGTGCTGGTTGTTCTCGCTGGATCGTATAACCAGACTGAACTTGTCGGTTATCGTGTCGTACTTGTCCAGTCCGACGCCGACGGCGCCTTATCAGCGCGTTCGATCATTCCCGTCGATCCCGAACCCGGAAACCCTGTGACTGCCTTCACACTCGACCAGATTAATTACCGCGATTCGGGTTTCTGGCGGCATCGCCCGTATGATGTGGCGGTGAGCGCGGGGGGAGCGATCTATATCAGCGTTGGCGGTGGGCGCATATTGGCGCTCAGAGGATAAGGCGTGGACTGAGTGCTGAGGACTGAGAAAAACTGACGATGCCGGATTGGATAGCACAAACTCTCGCGGCAACACCCGCATTTTTGGCGCTGATCGTTGGCGTAGGTATTCCTTATGCGCTGCTCGTGACGCCGCGCGCGGATTGGCGACGCGGCGCGCAGATCGCCGCCGTCGCGTTGTTGATCGCACTCGCACTGCTGACGGCATGGATGTTCGTCTTGGGCATGATCGGCGCGCTGCGGCTGGAGGCGACAGTGGCAGGCATGATCGTGATAGCGATCATTGGCGCGGCGCTGGCATGGCGGAAAGCGCGCGCGGCGCTGAATGCACCGCCCGCATTCCAGCGTGCTACCTCTACGCGGCTGGCGTCCGACGAATGGCTGATCGTCGTCTTGATCGCGGCGGCGCTGATCGTGCGCTGGCTCGTGATCGCGTGGTGGTCGTTCACGGCGTATGATGCGCTGTGGGTGTACGGCTATCAAGGGCGGCTGTACGGGCTGTTGGGGCAAATTCCAAACACGATTGGCTATTATCCGCCCTTCATGGCGCTGCAATACACCTTTGGACAGTTGATCGTCGGCGGTATCGACGATCACGCGGCGCGTGCTGGGCTGATCCTGCTGCACGCAGGAAGTATCCTGGCAGTTTACGTGCTTGGGTCGCGTTTGTTCGAGCGCCGAACCGGGATTGTCGCTGCGGGACTCTGGGCGCTTTATCCGCATGTCGGCGAATGGTCGCGTGCGGGCGACTTGGAAATTGCGTTAGCGTTCGCGTTTGCGCTGGCGTCAGCATTCTGGTTGCTGGCTTGGGAAAATAACCTCACTCCCCGACTACCCCTCCATACCAGAGCGGGGCAGAATGACCGCCGTCGCTATGCGGTCTTGGCTGGCTTGATGTTGGGGATTGGTATGTGGATCAAGCCGACGATGGGCGCGTTCGCGTTGGGCGTCGCGCTGATGCTAATCATCGATCTGTTGCGCGTGCGTTTCGACTGGCGCGCGTGGCGTCCGCGCCTCGAAAGCGCGCTGATCATGCTGTTGGCGGCGCTCCCACTCGGCGGCGTGTGGTATGTGCGCAATCTGTTACTTGGACACAATCTGGTCGATTTTCCGCCCGACTATTGGCAGTCGTTGGCGGCGCGCAGTGGCGTCGAGTTCGGTTGGGTGCTGTTGGCGTTAATCGTCGGACTTGCCTACATCTATCTTGAACGGCGCATGTCGCGTCCGCGTGGAGTTTTCGTCCTGATTGGCGTGGCATTGATTGCGTTTGGAGTCGCCCCGACGATTCTGACGCCCGCGCGGATAGGGCTGTTCGAGTGGATGGCGTTGACGGTGGGCAGCGTTGCGTTTGTTTGGAGCGCGCGCGGACTATGGGCGCGTCTCGATGTTGGAACGCGCGCGGATGCCGCCAAGATCGGTTGGGCGTGGACGTTAGGGCTGCCCTATTTCGTCGTCTGGTTCGTCGCGTACAGCTATCACTATCGGCTGTCGTTCGCGGTCGTGCCGCTGCTGCTGCTGCCAACGGCGCTGATATTGTCACATTGGCTGCGCCCGCCGCGCCGCTCGGCTGTGCGTGCGTTGTATCTATCGGTTATCGCGTTGATCGGGCTGCCGGGCGTCGTCTCGGCGGTCTACGATCCGTTCATCGGCTCAGATTATCTTTGGTCTGATGCCTATCCCGACGACGCCTCGAAATATCGTTCTGGCAATGGCGCGTTGATGAACGTGGTGGATGGATTGGAAGCGTGGATCGAGGCGCATCCGGGCGAGCGGCTGCACGTCGTCGCGCCGGGCGTGGATCGCTTGCCGTTCTTCTTCCCGCTGCACGATATCCGCACGACCGACGCGCCGACCCGATTGGACGATCTCGCTGGTGTGCCGTATTTCGTTTACGGCTACCCAGAGACGCGCGGCGAATACGAGAACGTGCCGTATTTATCCAATCAAGTCTTGGGCGCATTGGCGCGGACGGATATTTCGCGGCGCGCGTGGGGTTTGGACGATGGCATCTTCCGCTACGATGTGTACGAGTTGAACCTCGCCAATCGCTATAACGCATCGACGCCTAACGGAGTCGCAGTCGATGAAGTCGTGTTCGGTGGCTTCGCACGCTATCGCGGCTACGACATCGCGGGATTGGATTTTTGGGCGGGGCGGCGCTTGATTTTTAAGTTGTATTGGGAGTCTATCGCGCCCGCGCCTGACGATTACAGCATTATGGTGCATTTACGCGACGCGGACGATAACTTGATTACGGCGTGGGATGCGCCCGCTGCGCAAGGCGAACATGGCTACTACTCAACGCTGATGTGGCAGCCGGGCGAAGTCGTGATCGATGAGCGCGGCTTGCGCTTGCCCGATGGCGTACTGCCTGTCGGGACGGGCTATCGGCTGATCATCGGCATGTACAATGCAGCGACGGGTGCGCGCGTGCCGATCACGGTGAATGGGGTTGAAACCGATGAATATCAGATCGAAAATCGGATCGCCATCCTTGAATCCGCGCCCTGATTACAAATCGGCTAACGTCCATCCGTCTTTGGATGTACACCATAGGATGGTTGCGTCAGCCTTGCATCTCAGGTACGATCCGTCAGTATGAAAAGTGTGTAGACAGGCATGAAATCATGGCTTCTCCAATTGATCCCGTCCAGGCAGAACTTGAGGAAACACTGGCTGAAGCCGGGACGCAAACCAAACAACTCGAAAACATCCTCGCGCGGATGATGAAAGTCTTGATCGACAGCGGCTTTCAGGTCGCGGTCGATGTCGTGGGCATGGCGGCTGAAATCCAACAGCGGATCGAACTGGCACAGCGTGATACTAAGCGCATCAATGGCATGTTGGATCACCTCGAAGAATTGTTGGCGACGTTCGCGCTGTTGACCTCGACGCTGGAACTCGATCAAGTCCTCGAAGAAGTCATGGACATGGTGATCAAGCTCACCAACTGCGAACGCGCATACCTGATGCTGCGCAACCAAGAGACGGGCGAATTGAGCATGGCAATCGCGCGCAACTGGGACAGAGAGACGCTCTCGGAAGGCGACGCGGTGTTCAGCCGCAGTGTGGTGATGAGTGCGCTGGAGCAAGGCAAGCCCATCGTCACGACCAACGCGCAAGCCGACCAACGCTTCCAAAACGCCATGAGCATCGTCAGCAACCACATGCGCGCGATCTTGTGTGTACCGCTGGTCTTGCGCGGCATGACCGTCGGCGTGCTGTACGCGGATAATCGCATCAATCAAGCGATCTTCGAGCCGGATTATATCCCGATCTTCGGCGCGTTCGGCACGCAAGCCGCCATCGCCATCGAGAACGCGCGCATGTATTCGCGCGTGAAAGAGGACTTGAACGAGGCGTTGAATCAGTTGGAGAGTCTGCGCATCGAGATCGATCATTCTAAGGTGGATCGACAGGTCGAGGAGATCAGCGAGTCCGATTTCTTCAAGAATCTCACGGCAACGGCGCGTTCCCTGCGTGCGCGGCAGACGAAAACCACTTCGGTGGTGAAATGAGCTATCGCCAAATCAACGCGCGTCAATGGGAATGGGCAGACGGAACGAAAACGCGGAGTGTGCAGTTATTCGACCGCACGCGCCGCGCGATTTGGTCGGCGCGCACAGATACGCCCGATGGGGCGGTATTCGACGATGGCATCGCCCAATCGTATGATCGGTTGCTGGCGGGCGATCCGCCGCCCGTCGCCGTGCCGGATGGTCTGCTGAACGAAATTCATGCGGCGATCAAGAAATAAGATCGCCGCTTTTAGGTCGGAAAACAGAACGGGCGCGCCAGCGGCGCGCCCATCCATCTTACGCCACGACTTCTGGTTCGTCCTCGTGCTTGAATTGGCTCATGTACAGCTCGTAGTACGCGCCCTGCTCCGCGAGTAAGCTCTTATGCGTGCCACGCTCGACGATTTCGCCGTCGATAAGCATCAACACGACATCCGCGTTACGGATCGTGCTGAGGCGATGCGCGATCACGAAACTGGTGCGCCCTTCGAGCAGTTTACCGAACGCCTTTTGGATCAGCTTCTCGGTGCGCGTATCCACGCTCGAAGTGGCTTCGTCCAAGATCAAGATCGCTGGATTCATCAGCGCCACGCGCGCAATGGCGATCAACTGGCGCTGTCCCTGACTTAAGCCGCTGCCGCGTTCGCCCAAGACGGTCTGATAGCTCTCTGGCAGTCGCTCAACGAACACATCTGCCGACACCATTTTCGCCGCCGCGATCACATCCTCATCGGATGCTTCGAGACGCCCATAGCGGATGTTGTTCATCACCGTGTCGGAGAACAAGAATGTATCTTGCAGCACCAACCCAATCTGTGAACGCAAACTGTCCATCGTTACGTCGCGCACGTCGATGCCGTCGATCTTGACCGCGCCCTCGGTTACGTCGTAGAAGCGTGGGATCAGGTTGATGATCGTCGTCTTGCCCGCGCCGGTCGGACCCACAATCGCAATCGTCTTGCCCGGTTCGGCGGTGAAGTTCACGCCGCGCAAGACCGGCTGACCCTGTTTGTATTCGGCGTGCGCGTTCTGGAATTCGACGCGCCCATTGATCGCTGGCATGATTTGCGCGTTTGGTTTGTCCGCGATCTCGACATTCGCATCCAGCAAGCCGAAGATGCGTTCGCCGCCCGCGACTGCGCTCTGGATGTTCGTCCATAACAGCGCGATCTGCGTCACAGGTTGATTGAACCGCTGAACGTACTGTAAGAACACGAACACGACACCGAGCGAAATCACTTCTGTGCCGAACAGCGGTGCGTTGCGCAGCACGGAAATCCCGCCGACGACCACCACGATCCCCAAAGCGACGTAACCGAGCGCCTCTAGCACGGGGTTCAGCGCGCTGGTGAAGCTGGCGGCGCGCACATTCGCGTCACGGTTGGCGGCATTGACGCGCTTGAACTCCGCGATATTTTCTTCCTCGCGGTTGAACGCTTGGACTTCGCGCACGCCCGCGATGCTTTCTTGCAAATCGGCGTTAACGTTGCCCAACTGCTGGCGGCTCTTGCGGAACGCCTTGCGCGCCTCGTTAGAGAAATAGGTCGTGGCGAAGAACATGATCGGCAGCACGATCAAGCTCAGCAGCGCGTAGGGGACATTGGTTTGAAGCATCTTGATCACGATCCAGACCATCGTCAGCGCGCCGCTCACCACTTGGAGTAGGGCGAAGCTGAGTACCTGCTGGATCGTATCGGTGTCATTGGTGATGCGGCTCATCAGATTGCCGACTTCGTTCTCGCTGTAAAAGCGGAGCGTCAGTCGCTGCATGTGATGGAACAATTCTTGGCGCATCGTTTTTAGCACGCTTTGCCCGGTGCGGCTCATGGCGTAGAATGCCACGCCGTTGAGCAGCGATCCGCCCACGAACAGCGCTACCAAGATCAGCGCCAGCCCACCTAAGCCCGCGATCCGTTCTTCCGTGGGCAAGTCTGCCAACCAAGCGTTTTTATCGGTCACATCGGCTGGTGCGGTTACGTACCAGCATTCGCTACCGGGGCTGTTCGGATACAGGTAGCAATCGACCGCTTGCCCGCTGTATTCCGGGATGACGACGCTCATCCACACACCCAGAACGATCAGTGCAAACGCAATGACAACGCCGTACCAATACTTAGCGAAATAGCTGCCGAAGCGCGCGAGCGTTACGCTCACATTTTGCGCTTTGAGTGCTTCACCTTCTAAGAGACGGCGACCGCCGTCCATGCCCATCATGATTTATGCCCCCTCTGGCTGCGGCAGTGCCGCCAATTCGGATGTTTCGTCAAATTGGGCATCCCCAACCAACTGTGACGTGTAGATTTCGGCGTAGATCGGGCTTTCTTCCATCAAATCGTCGTGCTTGCCCGTCGCCACCACGCGCCCCTTGTCCAAGACGATGATCATGTCGGCATTCTGTACCGTCGAGATGCGTTGGGCGATGACGAAGCTCGTGCGCCCTTTCATCAAGAAGTCGAGCGCCTTTTGGATCGCCGCTTCGGTCTTGAGATCGACCGCGCTGGTCGAGTCGTCCAAGATCAGCAGGCGCGGATCGAGCAGCAGCGCGCGCGCGATGGCGATACGCTGTTTTTGCCCGCCAGAGAGCGTCGATCCGCGCTCGCCAACGGATGTATCGTAGCCATCAGGGAAACTCATGATGAAGTCGTGCGCGGCAGCCGCTTTGGCGGCGTCCATCACGTCCTCAATGGTCGCATCCGGTCGCCCGAACGCGATGTTGTCGCGGATCGAGCCGCTGAACAGGTTCGTCTCTTGCAGCACGATACCGATTTGCGACCGCAAGCTGTCCAGTGCCACACCCTTGACGTCGTGTCCGTCGATTAAGACTGCGCCTTCGCTCACGTCATAGAAGCGCGGGATCAGGTTGATGATCGTCGTCTTGCCGCTGCCCGTGCCGCCCAACAGCGCAATCGTTTGTCCCGGTTGCGCGGCGAAGGTCACGCTTTGCAGCACCGGATCGCCCGACCCGAAGTAGCGGAACGTCACGTCCTTAAACTCGACATGCCCTTGAATTTGCGGTAGGACTTGCGCGTCTGGCGCATCGGTTACATCGTTTTTTGTATCCAGAATCTCGAAGATACGCGACGCTGACGCCGCTGCTTGTGCCAACAGCGAGATGATGAATCCCAACTGTCCGAGCGGGAAGAAGATGTAAATCAGATACAGGTTGAAGCTCTGATAATCACCGAGTGTCAGCGATCCGTTGAGGATTTGCGATCCGCCGAAATACAGGATACCTGCCTGTCCGATCTGCGCGACGAGGAAGATGACTGGGAACAAGAACGAAAATGTTCGCGCAACGCGAATTTGCTGGGCGAACAAATCGTTCGTCGCCCCGTCGAAGCGTTTTTGCTCATGACGTTCACGCGCAAAGGCTTTAACGACTTTGATGCCTGCCATGTTTTCTTGCAAGACCGTGTTGAGCGCCGACAGTCTCATCTGAATGGCGACGAACAACGGCTGACTGATTGCGCCGAACACGCCGAAAATCACCAGCGCCAACGGCAGAATCGGGATGATCACCAGCGTCAAGCGCCAGTTGGTGAGGAACAAAATCAGCAGCGTGGCGATCAACAACAAGAAGGCTTGCGCACCCAAGATCAAGCCTTGTGCGATGAACAAGCGGACTTTTTCCACGTCGTCGGTGGCGCGGATCATCAACTGTCCGGTCTGATTCTGATCGTGGTAGCTGAACGACAGCCGCTGAATCTTGGCGAAAATCTCGTTACGGAAGTCGAATGCGACCCCCTGCGAGGTTTTTTCCGACATATACGACTGGATGAACGAGAACACGCCGCGCAGAATGGCGAAAACCACGATCAAAATCGCGGCATTGATCAGCCATGTTTCGGCGTTTGTTTGCCATGCTTGGAGTTCGTCGATTGTCTTACCCGTGAGCGACGCGGCAAACCCTTGTGCCACAGCGGGCAGTGCGAAAATCTGATTGGCGGTTGCGCCATTCGTAACCGCGTTGATCATGTTCTGGATGAGCTGCGGCACGACGAGCTGCGCCAGCGTCGCTACAATCAGCGCGCCGTATGCCAACAAATTCGTCTGTTTGTGCTTGCCAAGATATCGGATTGCACGCCCAAGCGCACCATCCCCCTTCGGACGTCCACCGCGCGCGCCCGTGCGCGCTGATGCTTGTCTTTGCACGTGTCACCTTCCCTGTATGAATGGTCAAGATTGAATACGAGCGAGTTGATTCTGTCGTTCTAGATGTTCGTAGAGTCCGATTTATCCGTGGTTCGCGTCGTCTCGTCCGACGCCACCATTGTACGCATCGCCGCTTCGAGGCGGGGCTGCATCTCACGGAGCCAGTCGTGACCGCCCGGCATCAATTGGGCGAGTTCACGCATCATCGTCAACAACTGTCCAGCGCGCTCACTGCCCATCGTGTTCAGTGCGCCAAGTAAGGCATCGCTGTCGTGGACGATGGATATCTCCGATACAATCGCCACCCCTTGTTCGGTGAGCGACAGCGGCACACGCCGTCGATCTTGTGGATCGCGTTCTCGGACGACCAAACTTTTTCGCTCCAGCGCATCAATGGTTGGCACCAGCGTCGATGGATCGAGATTGAACTTGCGGCTCAAATCGCTAATCGTTTGCCTTTCATGATGCAGCGCATACAGAACCCCAACTTGCAGCCCACTGATCCCATAGCCGCGCGTGTTGAGATATTCTTCGGTCGAACGGTGTGCCATTCGCGCAATGCCGCCGAGTAAACTCCGAATTTCCAGTGCGATTTCGCGCTCTCTTTGACTCATGCGCCCTCAAATCATGGGTATACAAATGATTTGCATACAAACGATAGGCGTATTTTGATACCTTGTCAAGCATGAAAATTTCAGGAATTTTTATGTAACCTAACTCATCATGGGTTGCCGCCTTGTAGAGCGGCGATTACACTATGAATGCGCCATCTTGAGATTCAGAGCGCGGGGCGAAAAACAATGAGCGACCGGGCAGATTTTCAACAGTTGATCGAAGATTTGCACAGCGGCGATCCTGACCGACAACGGCGGGCGCTGCATATATTGGGGGATGTGCGCTGTACTGCTGCCGTCCCAGCACTGCTCGATTTGCTCTCGCATCGACGCCGTGAGATGCGTATGCTGGCGATTCATGCGCTGCGCCGTTCGGGTGATGTGGCGACCATACCCGCATTGATTGCGCGTTTGAGCGACCGCAGCGCCGAAGTGCGCCGCGCCGCCGCGCACGCCTTGGCGCATATGGGCGATGAACGCGCTTTAAGTGCGCTGGCGGGGTCGATGTTGAGTGATGAGAGCAGTTACATTCGTTGGGAGGCAGCGAAGGCGTTAGGAAAACTGGTGAGCGCGCTGCCCGCCGCGTCGGCACAGGTGCGCGTGCTGCCTGAACTGCTTGAGGCTTTGTCCGCCGATACGAGCGGCTACGTTCGCTATGCGGCGGCAGAGGCGCTTGGCAAGATCGAGTCGCACGAGGCACTTGACGGCTTAATCGAAGCGCTGCTGCATGACAGCAATGATTATGTTCGGCTGGCAGCCGCAAAGGCGCTTGGCAAGATCAACGACGCTGACGCGATTCCGGCGTTGATCCAGTCGTTGAATACGCCAAATATGCATGTTTGGCACGCGGCAGCGGAGGCGTTATGGGAAATGGATGTCCCCGCGATGCCGTTCGTGATCGAGGCGTTGATCGATAGCGACGAGGATGTGCGGCGTGCGGCGTTGAAAGCGGCGCTGTGGCTGTCGGTCGAGTATGACGACGAGATGAGCGACCGGGATGATATTTACTGGTCGGACAGCGGCTCATGGTGGAATTGACGGCAAAGATTGTCCACGTTATCCTTATCTGGCAATGCATCAATGGATTAGGGAGCGATATTCATGCCGGCACGTACAGCAGAAGCGACTTGGCACGGGAATTTGCAAGAGGGCAGCGGGAGCGTGAAGTTGGGGAGCGGGGCGTATGATGGGCCCTTCTCGTTCAAGTCGCGCTTCGAAGACGGTACGGGGACGAACCCAGAAGAATTGATCGGCGCGGCAGAGGCTGGCTGCTTCACGATGGCGTTGAGCGCGCGCTTGTCACGCAGCGGCTTCGACGTTGAAAGCGTTCATACGACTGCGCAAGTTCACCTCGAAAAAGTCGGGGATAACTTCTCGATCACGCGCATCCACCTGATCAACGAGTCCAATATCATGGGCATCGAGGATGCAGCATTCCAAGAACACGCGGCTGAGACGAAGAAATCGTGCATCGTCTCGCGCGCGCTGACGGGCGTAGAGATTACCCTCGAAGCCAAGCTGATTTCGTAACGCGAAACCAGATGGCACAGCGAGGGCGCGGATATGTCCGCGCCCTTTTTGATTCTGCACGTGCGTCTAACGGACTTCCTTAACCAACACCGCGCCGAAATAGGTCTCCATGATGGGACCCACGAAGCGCGCCAACCACAGATCGGCGGTTGCGGGGCTGTCCGACGGGAACAACGCTTCTATCGTTACGACGTAGCGCCCGCGCTGCCAAAATGTCAGCCCGTGCGTTGCATCGCGTTCACACGCGGTCGTGGTCTGAGTATAGAGCGGATAACGCAGCGTCTCAACCGGTTCCGCCGCGATGAACCCGCGCGCCGTCGCCAGTTCGCCCAACGTGCCATCCGCCAATGCCGCCCCTGCTTCGACTGCACTGGGGAAGGCATCGAGTGAGTAGGTGATCTGCATATAGGGCGCGGATTCGAGATCGCATGAACTGTTTTGGATCGAGACCGCTGTGCGCCCTTCAAAGCCGTTCGCTGCTAAGAATGCGGCATACGCCTCGCGGATCGACTCTGGCGCGGCGGCAGCGAGTGTCTCGGCATCGAAAACGCCGGATTGTGTCGCGTCTAAGCTGAGAATGGCGGCGACTTCGGGCTGCGCGATTTCCGCCGCGATGATGTCATAGATGGTTTGGGCTTCTTCGCTCGTCGCCGTCGTCGGCGCGGTCGTCTCGGCGCTGACGGTGGTCGGATCGGTCACGATCACAACGGTACTCAGCGCTGCGCCGGGTTCGGTCGGATTGGTCTGTGGGTCGCGCAAGCGCAAGCTGAGGACATTTTCTTGTCCCGCCAGCACGACGCCGAAGATCGTATGGCGTTGATTTAAGTGCGGCGTGGGGGCAGTCGTGATAAAGAATTGGCTGCCGTTGGTGTTTGCGCCCGCGTTCGCCATCGCCAGAACACCCGGCGCGTCGAAGGTTAGGAATGGCACGAATTCATCTTGAAACTGGTAGCCGGGTCCACCTGCGCCCGTGCCTTCGGGGTCGCCAGCTTGCGCCATAAAGTCTTGCAACACGCGATGGAACGTTGTGTTGTTGTAATAGCCGTTCTCCGCCAGAAACACGAAATTGTTGACGGTCAGCGGCGCATAATCTTCCAAGAGGTCAATATAAACGGCGCCCGATTCGGTGCAGAAGATCGCGCGATAATCCACGCCTGTTTCCAACACTGACTCGCTGCCCGTATAGGTGCGCGTCGCCGGTTCAGCGGTCGGCGCGGCAGCGCAAATTTCGTCCGGCGTCTGCGCGGTTTGCGCGAACGCGGCGGATGCAGCCAACAACGTGCCGCTGATCAGCGCCGCCGCTATCAAAAATCGTTTCATGCGAAATATTCCCATCATGCCAAAGACTTGCGGAATTCTAGCACGCTCACATGAGCGCGAGAATAGTGACGGTGCGCGGCGGGAGCGAACCCAATGGCGTGTAGGTGTCAAATCCGCCCACATCGTTCAGGGTTGGGAGGGTGGGTGCCTCGCCACCGCCATACAGCACTTCGACGGCATTCACGGCTGTAAGCGTGCTGGAATCGAGGCGCAAACGGTAATCCGTCACCGGATCATCGTTGAAATTGACGATCACCAAAACGGTTTCGTCCTCTGTGTGGCGCAGGAACACCAGCAGCCGCGAGGACGATGCGTTGACAGGGACGAACGTGCCGCGGCGCAGCGCCGCATGATCATTGCGCAGACGGATCAGATCGCGGTACGTCGAGAGCAGTGATGTTGGATCGCCCGTTTGCATGGCGACATTATCGAATGCGTCGCGTTGTGCCAACGGCTGCCACGCCCGCGCCCCTTCGGTGAATCCGGCAGTAGCGCTTGCGTCCCACTGCATTGGCGTGCGGATGCGCTCGTCGGGCTTCTGTCCGCGCATCCCAATTTCCTCGCCGTAGTAGATGAATGGGACACCCGGCGTCGTGAGCAGCGTCGCTGCCGCGATCTGCGCCGCATCGAGCCGCCGGACTTCGCTCATGACGCGATTTTGATCGTGATTGGTCAGGAATGTCGCATATTGTCCGAATGGATACAGCGTTTGTGCCGACTCGACCCCCGCTTTAACGCCGGATGGGTTGCGTCCGGGTGCGCTGTCCACGAAGGTCGCCGCCAGATCGAAATCGAACACCAAATCCACTGCTTCGGGGACATAGGTCGCGGCGATGCGGTTGGTTGACCATGCTTCGCCCACCAAGAGCGCATCGGGATTGACCGACTCGACGTATGCCTGAAAATCCCGCAGCCATGCCAGCGTCGCGGGGGTGTTTTCTTGCGTCTGACCGTCCTCGATCAGATGTTTGATCGCATCGAGTCGGAAACCATCCACGCCGAGATCGAGCCAATAGCGCGCGACAGCGTACATTTCAGCGATCACGGCAGGATTGGATAAATTCAAATCCGGCATTTGATCCCAGAATAAGCCGTAGTAAAAGCGTCCGCCGCGCTGATGCCAGACGCGCTGCCCGTCGGGTCCCACATAATCGGGATCGGCGTCTTGCCACACATACCAATCGGCGTAGGTCGCATCGCCGGATGCGGATGCTGTGAACCATTCATGCTGGCTCGATGTGTGGTTAATCACCAGATCGATGATCACGGCAATGCCGCGCGCGTGCGCCGCATCGATCAAGGCGCGGAAATCATCCAGCGTACCGTAATCTGGTTCGATGGTGCGATAATCGGTCACGTCGTAGCCGTGATAGCTCGGTGATTCCATGATCGGCATCAGCCAAATGCCCGTTACGCCCAAATCGTTGGCTGTATTCGGATCGCCGTCGTTGAGATAATCGAGCTTCTCAATTACGCCGCGCAGATCGCCAATGCCGTCACCGTCGCTGTCATAAAAGCTGCGCACGAAGATTTCGTAGAATACAGTGTCGTTCCACCACGCTAAATCTGCATCTTGGGCGCGCGTTGGCAGGGCAAAACGTGAAAGCGAAAACAAGATGATCAGGATGGGAACAAGTTTCTTCGCATAGTCTGACACAACGACACCTCCAAACGATTTAGTACATTATTTTAGTCCGCTGCGCGCGAAGCTCTCGATGAAGCGTCGTTGGAAGAACAAGAACAGCACGACCAACGGTGCGATCACCAACAGCGTCCCCGCCATCAGTTGATTGTACAGCGCGCCCACATCGGTGGTAGCGACAAGTTTGTTCAATCCGACGGTGAGAGGGCGGACTTCTTCGCTGCGTGTGATAATGAAGGGCCACAGAAATTCGTTCCAATGACTGCTGATCGAAACCAATGCGAACGCAACATATGCCGGAATCGACAGCGGCACATAGACATAGCGCAAAAGCTGTGCGATATTCGCGCCATCAATGCGCGCGGCTTCTTCGAGTTCGATGGGGATTTCGCGGAATGTCTGCCGCATCAACAGCAAGCCGAACGCCGATCCCCAATAGGGCAGCATCAGCGCGATATGCGTATCGAACAGCCCCAATTGGCGCACGGTGGCGAAGTTCTGCACGATGAGTACGCCCGACGGGATCATCAGTTGGAGTAAAATCACGATGAGCAGGATATCGCGCCCAAAAAACTTCATCCGCGCGAAGGCGTAGCCCGCCAGCGTAATCGTCACGACCTGCACCGCCAGCACGCCGACGACGAAGATCACGCTGTTGCGATAGTGCGTCAACCACGGCGCGACCGCCCATGCCGAGATGTAATTGTCGAGCGTAATGTGGCTGCCGACGAAGATATTGCCGTTCGACAATGGTTCATCTGGCGGGCGAAAACTGAGTAAGACCGCGACGATCAGGGGGGTCAGCCACAGCGCGGAGAGCAAAATCGTGGCGATATCGGCGGCTTTAATCTTCATGGTTTCGGCGTTCAAAGAATAAGAAATTGCTCACAGTGAAAGTCATCAGCACCAAGACGAGGATCACGGTCATGGCGTTGATATAACCCCAATTCCGTCGTTCGCCAATCGTCTGGAAGATGTAATACAACAAGAGGTTGCTGCTGTCGCCGGGTCCACCTTGTCCGAGCGCCTGTAAGTGTTCGACCGTCTGAAACGCATTGGTCAGGGTGATAATTAACACAAACAGCGTGGTGCGGCGTAAGAGCGGAATGGTCAGCGAGAACAGCTTTTGCCGTTCGTTCGCGCCGTCGAGTTCGGCGGCTTCATACAGATCGCGCGGGATGTTCTGCAAGCCGGCGAGGTAGAAGATCATGACGAAACCCGCTTGTTTCCAGATATTGACCGCCGTTACGGTGAGCAGTACGAGGCTTGGATCGCCCGTCCAATTGCGCCCTGCGATCCCGAACGAGCGCAAGACGGTGTTGACCAAGCCAATCGGGTCTGCGAACAAGAATGCCCAAATGCTCGCCGCGCCGATCAGGGGTAAGAGGGCGGGATAGAACAGCGCGAAGCGGTACACGCCGATGCGTTTGATCTTGCGATTGAGCAGCAGCGCGAACACCAATGCCAGTGGCACGGCGAAAATTACGGTGGTAGCGGCGAAAAACACGGTGTTGCCCAATACCTGCATGAACGTTGCGCCGATGAAATGCGACGCATCGAACAGTTCGGCGTAGTTCTGCAAGCCGACATATGCTGCCGGATCGCGGGCATTGCGCGCTGGATCGTACAGGCTCGACACCACTGATCCGACGGCTGGATAGAGCGTAAACAGACACACAAGGATCAGCGTCGGCGCGATCATCAGATAGGGCAGCGCGCGCACGAATAACGTTTTGCCTTCGCGGGGCGAGTTGACCCGTTTCAGATTGGAAACCATTGTCATGAAGTGGCACATTCGCTTGTTTGGCGTGCGATTAGAACCGACGTGACGGCGCGCGGCAAGTGGCATAGACTTAATGTGACGAATGAGGACGAACTATGAACAGGGCAGAGCAAATCGAACGGCTGCGAACGAAATTGGCGACGAACCCGCGCATCCCCGTGTTGATCATCGGCGGCGGCATCAACGGCGCGGGTGTGCTGCGCGAACTGGCGTTACAAGGGATCGACGCGCTCTTGGTGGACAAGGGCGATTTTGCGTCGGGGTGCAGCGCGGCGTCCACGCGCATCATTCACGGCGGGTTGCGCTATCTAGAAAATGGCGAATTTCGGCTCGTGCGCGAATCGCTGTTGGAGCGCAATCGCTTATTGCGGAATGCGCCGCACATCGTCAAACCGCTGGCGACGACCATCCCGATCACCAATTGGACGAAAGGGATCGCCCACGCCGCGCGCAAATTCTTTGGGCTGACGAGCAAGCCGAGTGATCGCGGCGCGCTGATCATCAAGGCGGGGCTGACGCTATACGACATCTTCGCGGCGCCGATGCGTTCCATGCCAACGCATCGCATGGCAAGCCGCAAACGCGCCTTGGCACAGCGTCCGCCGCTCAACCCGAACATTGTAGCGACGGCGACCTACTATGATGCGTGGATGAATAACCCCGAACGGCTGTGCCTCGAAGTTGTCATGGACGCCGAGTCGCTGCATTCCGGCTGCATGGCGCTGAATTATGTGCGGGCGGATGCCGCACAAGGCGACACGATCCAACTGCGTGATGAACTGACGGGCGAGACGTTCGCTGTTCAGCCGCAAATCGTGGTCAACGCGACGGGCGCATGGATCGACCAGACCAATGGTGCGCTCGGACGCGATTCGGGGTACATCGGTGGCACGAAAGGCTCCCATTTGGTCGTCGATAACGCTGATTTGCTCAAGGCGTGCGCGGGGAACATGCTGTATTTTGCCAACGCCGATGGGCGCATCTGCATCTTCTATCCGGTTTACGACAAAGTGATCGTCGGGGCAACGGATATTCCAGCGGACGACCCCGACAGCGTGATTTGCGACGCCGACGAGACCGCGTATCTGATGGAGTCGGTCAAGCAGGTCTTTCCCTCGATCCAAATCACGCGCGATCAAATCGTGTTCACCTACTGCGGCATTCGCCCGCTGCCGCGCTCGACTGCCGCCACGACTGGGCAAATCAGCCGCGATCATGCGTTCCCGCTGCTGAAGGGCGGCGACTCCACGGTATTCCCAATCTATTCGCTGATCGGCGGCAAGTGGACGACCTTCCGCGCGTTCGCGCAGCAGGTCACGGACGCGCTGTTACACGATCTGAATGTGACGCGACGGGCATCATCCGAAAATCTGGCGATTGGCGGCGGAAAAGATTTTCCCCAAGCCGACGCCGAACGCGACGGATGGATCGCGCGCGTCGCGGGGCAAACCGCTTTGAAGCGCGAACGAATCGCTATCTTGCTCGAACGCTATGGGACGCGCGCCGAAACAGTAGCGGCGTATCTCGCGGCGGGAGATGACGCGCCATTATCGCATCATGCGGACTACAGCGCCCGCGAGATCACCTTTCTCATCGTGAATGAGCGCGTCCAACGGCTTGAGGATGTGATTTTGCGGCGCACGACGATGGGCGTCTTGGGCGAGACGACCGCGCCGCTGTTGAACGAGATCGCAGGTATTATCGCGCCGGTGTTGGGCTGGACGGACGCCGAATGTAATGCTCAAGTTGAGCGCACGATAGGCATCTTGGCGACGAAACACGGGGTCAACTTGGGGGTGAGGTCGGCATTTAAGCCATCAGCAGCCCGCCGTTGATATGCAGCGTCGCGCCCGTGATGTATGCGGCGGCATCCGACGCCAGAAACGCGACGGGCGCGGCGACTTCTTCCGGCGTTCCAAAGCGGCGTAAGGGCGTTTGCTTCAGCCATTCGTCCTCACGTCCGCTCATGCGCTCGGTGATCATGTCGGTGAGGATACGTCCGGGCGCGATGAGGTTGACGGTGATGCCGAACGCGCCCAGTTCTTTCGCCAGCGAATACGTCAAACCTGCGAGTCCGGCTTTCGCGGCTGCGTAGTGCGCGTGGTTGCTCGATCCGCTGTACGCGGCTTGCGACGTGATGCTGATGATCCGCCCCCAACCGCGCGCTTTCATGCCGGGAATGCACGCGCGGATCGCCCGAAATGCTGACGACAGATTCACTTCGAGCGTCTGATCCCACATGTCATCCGGCATCGACTCGACTGCACCATCGGTCATTTCGCCCGCGTTGTTGATCAGAATGTCGATTTTTCCCGCCCACGCTTCGACATCGTGGACAAGTGCGGCGGGCGCAGCGGGTGATGCCATGTCCGCCGCAAAGGCGCGCGCGTTCCCGCCCGATGTGGCGATCTGCGCGACGACTTCAGCGGCGGCGGACGCATTCGCGCGGTAGCTGAGGGCGACGGACGCCCCGCGCGCCGCCAATTCGAGCGCGATGGCGCGTCCAATGCCGCGCGATCCGCCCGTGACGAGTGCGCTCCGATGGTTGAGGTTTTCGCTGGTGTACGGGTTCATCAAACAAGACTTTCACGAAGAAGGCGAAGAAAAACGGGTTATCGGAATGATGCCATGATTTCGGCGGCGCGGTCGAAATCATGGCGCAGATGGACATATAAATCGCGGAACAGTGGATAAATCGCGTCGTAGCGGGCATGGCGCGCGGCGTCCGGCGCGCAGCGGCGTTCGATGCGCACGAGTGCGCGCGCCGTCGTCCGAATATCAGGATACCAGCCGACGCCCATCCCCGCCAACAGCGCGTCTCCGAACGGCGCGCCCACCGATGCCGCCGGAATCGCAATCGGAATGCCAAGCACATCTGCCTTAATCTGACTCCACAGCGCCGAACGCGCGCCGCCGCCGACGGAGCGGATTTCGTCTACACGTACCCCCGCGCCCGCCGCCACTTCGACGTTGTGCCGCAGCGCGAACGCCGTCCCCTCCAAGATCGCGCGCACGACGGCGGCGCTGGTCGTCGCCAGCGATAAGCCGAACAACACGCCGCGCGCGTTTGTGTGCCACAATGGGGCGCGTTCGCCCATCATGTACGGCAGAAAGATTACACCGTCCGCGCCCACGTCAATCTGGGCGGCGGCGTCCGTGAGCGCGTCGAACGAATCGGCGCTTGTGAACTGTTCTTTGAACCATTTCAGGCTTGCGCCGGACGCCACCATTGCGCCGAGCAGCAGATCGACGTTGGGGATCGCGTGTGGCATGGCGATGAACGCCGATTCGCGCGCGTTGTCCGCGTTGGGCATCAGCAGCACCGTCGAGGTTCCCGTCATTTCCGCCGCGATGCCAATTTCCGCGACGCCCGCTTCGAGCGCCGCCGCCGCGCCATCGACCGTGCCGACCATGACGGGCGTCCCCGTGCGCAAGCCCGTCTCCGCCGCCGCTGATGGAGTGGTGTCGCCTTGAAGCGCGTGTCCGGGTAGGATCGGCGGAAATTGTTCAGGCGTGACGCCGCAAAAGTCACACAATGCCGCGATCCATGCGCCCGACGGCGTGCGCAGCTGCAAGAGTCCGGCGTGCGCGGCGTCGAGCGTGAACGTTCCGGTCAAGCGATAGTTGATATAGCCCGTGATTTGCACGAAATAGCGCGTTTGGCGGGCGATCTCCGGCTCGTGCAGATGCAGCCAGCGCAGTTTGGGCGCAACATAGAACGCGTCGGCGCGGTTGCCCGTGAGCGCATACACATCGAAGCGCGCCGCCATATCGGTGGCTTCGGCTTCGGCGCGGCGATCCATCCAGATCAGCGCCGGTCGAAGCGGCTTTCCAGCGGCATCGAGCGCGATCAGCGTGGGGGCTTGCGCGCTGACCGCGAGTCCAGCGACCCGATCCGCGCCGTCGGGGATTTGAGCGAGGGCGGCGCGAATGGCGGCACAGGTCGCCGTCCACCAATCGTTGGGATTTTGCTCGACCCAACCGGGACGAACATAATAAATCGGGTGGTCGTGCGATCCGACGGCTTGCAGCGCGCCGTCGCGGGTGAACAGCGCAGCTTTGACGGCGGTCGTGCCGATATCGATGCCGAGTAACAAATCTTGCATGGGTGAGTGTCCGAAAAAGAAAAGATTATAACGCATAGATCGCAGAGGCGCAGAGAAAAACAGAGAAAGGCAGAATATAACAGGATTGCGGCTGATTTGTGGTTACAACCAAAAGGGGCGTCCCAACCGGAACGCCCACCTCAATCTCAAATTACTGATATTCCGCCAGCAGTCCGTCGATCTGTTCCTGCGCCGTCGTCA
>DAOTUQ010000145.1:0-40801 GCA_034437055.1 Anaerolineae bacterium | reverse complement strand
CGCAGCGTCGTATCGTACAGCGTCCCCTGCACCGTCGCCTGCACCCGCGCCGCATGATACAACAGCGCGCCCACCTGCTCGACGCGAATCGGCGTGCCATAGTCATAGAGCGTGCGTCGGCGTTCGAGTACCGCCCAAAATGAGATTGGCTCGATTGATTCTGGCTTGGGCAGCGAAATGATCGTCTCCGATTGAGGTGGAAGAATCGGCGGCTCGGGGCGACGCGCTGGCGTTTCTACCCGTTCGGAAAAATGCGCTATCAAATCGGGCGTCGTCCACGCTTCATGAGGCGATTCGCCGGCTGCCGCAGGGAGCGCAACCGACAGCTTGTCCACGATCAGCCGCCAACCCACAGCGGTGCGCTCAAAGCGGCTTTTTCCGTTCATCACATGAACATCGGCATGGGATTGAGTTCGGCTTCAACGTGTGCGCGTTCTATCGACCCCATCTGGACTGGAAGATCGTATAAACGACCCGGCGCGCGGCGCGCCCAAAAGTGACGCATCCCCGGCATGATCGCGCGGACGACGGGTAAGCCCACATCGGCGCGCGTCTGATCGAGGATCAGCGTGTCGATACCGCGCGCCCGCCCAAGCTCAACCAGATAGCGGACAGCATCGGAAAGATTATCATGGGCGATCAGCGGGTAATCGTGCGGCGTGCGCAGCGGCTGGCGCATGTCGGGCGCGAGATACGGCTGATTCTCGATGGTCGCGGTTCGCCACCAACGAAGCTCCCACACCGAGTCGGATTGATAGTCGCCGTCGGCATCCCGGATGGCAGCGGGCAGCGATTGATTGAGTTCGGTCAAGGCGCGCAGCGCCGCGATGCGCGCGTCGAGATGCGCCCCGAAGCCAAGCACAATATCGTCACTGGCGGCATTTACGCGCGCTGAAACCGCCACGAAGGTCGGGACATTGAAATCGGTCGTGATATCCAACAGCCAGAAATCACGCCCCATCCGGGCGAAATAGGCGCGGCTTTGGGCGATATACGGATGATCGAGCGCATCGAGATCGAATGCGGGACGGCACAGTTGATTATCCCACCAGATCGCAATCGCATCGCGTTCGATCAATTCTAACATCGCTTGTAGGATCGCGTCTTCGCGTGAACTGCCCGCCGCACAACCGTTGGAGTCCGCGCCGCAAAAGCTATGATCCGGCGGCTGTGGCGCGTCGTAATAGCTGTAGGCGGTTGGAACATATTTCCAATCGGAATCGCGCAGCGACCAAACCGGCGACCATTCAATCGCCCAGTCATCATCGAACGGTTCAGGCACGAACAGATGCGGCGGACAGGTCGCATTCCATGTTTCGCGCGTCGCATACTGCGCATCGCTGAACAACAGCAAATCGCGCGGATGAATTGCCCCATCGAGATCGCGCTGACGGGCGGTGATGCGCGCTTCATCGCCATGAAACATGCCGCTGTAGCGTTCCACCGCTTCGCACAGGGCGCTGGCGCGTGCCTGAACGTCGTCCGTCCCTTTTCCCGCGCTTTGGGCGCGCAAATGGCGCTTGAAGTTAGCCCATTGATGCAGCGGGCGCGCCTTGTTGTAGCCCGATGCGTAGAGGTGAATATGTTCGGGCGTGTGAACGCGCGTCAGATGGCTGACAATCCCCGTGATCGGGCTGACATGCTGAAGATAGCGTTCCAACGTTGCCGCCGCCGCCGCGCTGCGCGAACCCGCGTCGGTGGTTTCGGCTTTTGGGCGCGCTTCCAGTTGGATTGGCACGGCATCGCGTTGTCCTGCCACGCTGCAAACAGGACACGCGGGATAGCGCACGAGCGCATGAAACTCGCTGTGCATCGTGACCGTATCGAACGTATACAGCCGTTCGCGCAAATGGCGTTCGCCAGCCAGCCAGCGCACGGTTTCGTGTGCTGCCAAGCTCAAGCCAACCGCTGTAATGGTGGGTGAAGGGTCGCGCGGAAGGGCAATGCGCGTGCCTGTTTGCCCTTCTAGAAAGGTTTCCACCGGATGATTATCGCGGACACGCCGCGCGAAGCACGCCCAACAAGCCGTTTCGCCGGGTACGAAAACCGGACCCAGCCACAAGATCGAACTCGTCGGCTTGACCAGCATCCATGGGCGGTTGGCAGCGCGATTGAACCCGTCCAAATCGGGATGCAGTTCATCATCGGTCACGATTAGATCGAGATCGGCGCTGGAGGGATCATCCGCCAAGGGATGGAACGCGGACAGCGCATCGATTAAGGGCAGCACATCGATCTGTCCGAACGCATATAGATTGACCGAGCCAGGCGGTGCCGCCGACGGCGCATCAGCATCGATCACATAGCCTTTCCGTCGCAGTCGTTCAAGCGCGTAGCCGATTTGCATGGGGGCGGCGGCGGCGCTTAAACGTTCGATGATGGTGGCAATGTCATGCTGTCCATCCAGCAGGGGCGCAAGCGAAAAATACAGGCGTCCCGTCAGGGTATGGCGTTCACGTTCAGACAGCAAAAAGACCAGATCGGGCGCAAGGCGCTCGACGCGAAAGGACGATTTAAAGCGTGGCTTGTTCATGGCGCGCGGTTTCATCCAAGTTGAGCATCGCGCCGCGCGCTAAAGCGGCATCGGGGTCGGGCAGGCGCAGTTTCGCCAAGATGATTTCAGACTCGCGCAAGATTTCGGCGTCGCCCTGCGCCGCCGGATGCGCACGAATGAAACCAAGCAGTTCCGCAGCGCGTGGTTCGTCGCTGTGTTTACGATGATATTCGGCTGCGCCAAGCAGCGCGCCCAAAGTCGCTGCTTCGGCACCGATGCTCAAACTCAATTCCAGCGAACGACACAGATAATCACGCGCAGTTTTGAATTCGCCCGCCTTAAGTTCGAGATAGCCGAGATAGTAGGTCGCCAGTGCATCGCCATAGGCATTGCTCGCGCGCTGAAATGCGATCTGGGCGGTGCTAAAATGCTCGCTGGCAAGGCTGTATTGACGCTGATTGTAGAGCAGCCGTCCGAGGTTGCCTTCAATATTGCCGAGCAGCGCCGGATTGCCAATTTCCTTTGCCAATTCGCTGGCGCGCGTCAACGTTTGAATAGCGTCGTCGCTGCGTCCTAACCCCTCTTCCGCCGCGCCTAACGAGTTGAGGTGGGTTGCTTGTACATACGGTTCGCCGCTGCGTTCCGCAAAGGGCTGCGCCTCGATCAGCGCGTCGTATGCCTGCTGCATCTCGCCGCGAATATGATGGACGACGCCCGCCAACAGCAGCCCTTGCATAATCGCGCTATCATCGGCAGAGGCGCGCGCTAACCGCAGCACATCGGACGCTTTTTCCATCGCCGCGTCCATTTGCCCATATCGAATATGAATCCACGCCAATTTATCCAAAATTCCCGGCATGAATGCGGTATGGTCGCCTTGACGTGCCAGATCGAGGGCGAGCGTCAGATGCCGCGTGGCTTCGGTGTACAGACTCAAATATTCGTACAGTCCACCAAGCAAACTGTTGAATTCGATTTGGGTTGGCGTACTGGTTGCCAGTTCCAAGCCCCGTTCGTACAGCGTTTGCGCATCGTTGTAGACGCCGATTTGCGTGGCTTTTTCGCCCGCCATGCGGATGTAGTGCATCTCTTTGGCTGGATTTTCAGCGCCGCGCCAGTGACTGATCAACGCGACCGCGTTTTCTTCCGGCTCGTAGATCGTTTCCATCGTCTCGGCAACCCGACGATGTAGATCGCGCTGTACATCGGGCGGTAGATTGTCGATCAGATGTTGGCGCAGTTTATCATGGGCAAAGCGCCAACGTTCATCGCGGTATTCGATCACCGCCGCGTTGATCGTCGTCGTCAGCCAATCCTCAAAATCGGGGGTCGCATTGAGAAGGCGCAGCAGTTTCGCGTCCAAATCGCGTCCGGCGATGGCAGCGACATGCAGCAAGGCGCGATACGCTTCTGGTATTTTGTCCAATCGCCGCTGCACGATTTTTTGAATACCGCCCGTCAATACGCCGCGCGGAAGCTTCATTTTGGGAATTTTCTCCAGCGTTCCCGCTTCCTCTGCCAGCGCGCGCACCGTTTCGATCAGGAAGAAGATATTTCCTTCCGTCTCTTTTTGCAGCATCTTGACCAATTGGGGTTCGCTGCCCGCGCCGCCAATCATAGATGTGGTGAGTTCGGCAATCGATTTGATATCCAACCGTTCCAGCAAGATGTGTTGACTGTTGGAAAATTGCTGCGCTAATGTTGGCGCTTCATCATGACGGTAATCCGCGACAATCAGCAGTTGCGCTTTGCTTGCGCGTGCGCTGATCCGCTGAAGCATCTCCAAGCTTTCTGCCGTCGCCCAGTGTAAATCTTCTAAGATCAACAAAATTGGCTCTTCGCAAGCGGCGAACAACGCGGCAATCGCGTTAGGTACGGTGCTTGGCTCGGTGTCGGGGATCGGGCGATCCAGCACACGCTCGATATCCGGCACAAGAAAACGCAGCGCAGTGGCATCGGCATCGGTCACTTGTACGCGCAGCAGTAGACGTTTGACGACGCTGCGCCAAAGATGGAAGGGCTGTGCGCCCTCCTCAATCGCTTCACCGACCAGCGGCAGCGCCCCTTTGACCAGCGCGAGATGACGGAGTTCATTGACCATTCGAGATTTGCCAACGCCGCTTTCGCCGCCGATCAGCCACATGCCACCGCGTCCGCCGAGCATGGTATCGAGTGCGCCGGACAGCGAGGCAAACTCTCGTTCGCGCCCGACGAACATGGCTGCTTGCAAGAAGCTCTCGCGGGTGTCGCGGGACTGTGGCGGCGGCTCTTCCCCGATGGCATGACATAATTCGCTGATGGCGCGTTCCGGAGCGGTGTAGCGATCTGACGGCGTTTTGGCGACGAGGCGGTTGATGATGTTGACCAGTTGATAGGGAGAATCGAACGATGCTGCAAAGAGAGGAAGCGCATCTTCTTTCCGTGCGTCATTCGGATCGAGGCGGATGGTTGCGCCACCAAGCACATTGGTTTTCAGGGCAGCGGCAGGATCGATGGCAACACCAACATCCTCTTGGTTCAGCAGCATTTTATTTTCGCTGACGATGCGTTCGATCAATCTCATTGGATCGAACGGTTTGCCGATGATATCAGCGATCATCCGATGGATACTAACCTGATCAAACATCCGTTGTCCGGTCAGCACTTCATACGCAATCACGCCGACCGCATACATATCCGACGCGAACGAGGGCGTACCGCCTTTAAACAGTTCAGGTGCCATGTATGCAATCGTTCCACCCATTTCGGACTCCTCGATTTTTGGATCAGTGAGTGCCAGCCCAAAATCGAGAACTTTAACGACGTTATCGCGTGTGACGAGGATATTTTCCGGTTTCAAATCGCGGTGGATGATGCCGCGACGATGCAGATATTTCAGCGCCTCAAACACTTGAATCAGCAGATGAACTTTTTCCCGCATCGGCAGCACGATACAGGCATCGCGCAGATTATGGGCGCCATGCAACAGCAGCATCGTAAAATACGGTTGCCCCTCTTGGTCGATGCCATAATCCATCACATTGACGACGTTGGGGTGTCGTAACGACGCCAAGACTTGAAATTCGTTGGTGAGCGCAAGTTTGGCGTAGGTCGAAAGCGACAACGTATCTTTGCGCGCTTCGAACACGCGCTTGAGTGCGACTTCCTCACCCGATAGTCGGTCGAGGGCGGCATACACCGCTCCCATCGCTCCTGCACCAAGCGATTCTTGGAGAACATAACGATTTTGAATAAGCTGCTCGTTCATAGAATTGACAGTGATTCGCTTTCAGCTTAGTGGGTATAAAGTCGCTCATGCTGATCATACCGACTCAGCCGTTGTGTGATGAATGCCGATTGGTCGAATTTTTTGTGGGTCATATGGGCGATTGCTTGAAATGACGACTTCAAGGACAAAGAATACGGAATTTTATGAAACAGCATTTTGTTGGTAATATATGTTAAACTAACCTCACCCCAACCCCTCAGCCCTGTGGAGCGGTGCCTCTTTCAGAGAGGCTATGCGGCGCGGCAAATTTTGTTCTCGCCGTTGACAGTGAACCAGTCAGTCAATATACTACCAATGATTGCTCATATATTGATGGTTTTGCAGTGGTCACGATGCCAACCAAGACGGTTTGTGAAGACAACGACGCGGATGCAGCCGTGGTCGGCGCGCTGCATCCGTATTTGATCGACACATTGGTCGCCAATCGCCTCGCGGAAGTGTTTAAGGCGCTCAGCGACCCGACGCGCCTGCGCATCATTTCACTGCTGCTCGAACACGAGGTTTGTGTTCACACGCTTGAGTTAACGCTCGGCATGACCCAATCCGCGATCTCGCATCAGCTTCGTTTCCTACGCCAATTGAATTTGGTACGGTATCGCAAAGCCGGACGGCACGTTTATTACGCGCTCGATGACGACCATGTGCGCGAATTATTCGCACAAGGACTCTTGCACGTCGAACACGGATAGGGGTGACAGCGCGGCTCTTTTTTGCTACAATCCATGAATAAGTGTTCATATGTTGATACAAGGTCGCAGTTGAGCGAGGGTTGAAGCGAACCATGACCACTAAAACCTACATCGTCACAGGGATGGACTGCGCCGGATGCGCCCGCGAAGTCGAAACGGGCGTGGCGCGCTTGGACGGCGTAAAAAACGTCGAGGTCAATTTCGCCACCAGCAAGATGCGTCTGGACGGCGATATTCCCTTCGAGATGCTGCAAACGCGCGTCGCGGCGCTCGGTAAATCGGTTCATGCCGACACCGAGACCAACGCCGATCATGCGTCCACGATGCGCGGCGGCGTGATCGGGTTTTGGGATTATCTGCTCAAGCGCCGCGAAACCCGTTTGGCGTTGATCGGCGGCGCGGTTGTGCTGCTGACCTTCATCATGTCGGCGCTGATCGCGCTGCCCGAAACCCTCGTCGCCCTTGCTTATATGATCGGCATGGCGATCACGCTCTACCCGATTGCGCGCAGCGGCATCAACACCTTGCGCATCAACCGCGAATTCAATATCAATCTGCTGATGAGCATCGCCGCTGTCGGCGCGCTTTGGATCGGGGAGTATCTCGAAGGTGCGACGGTGATTTTCCTCTTCGCTATTGGTGAAGCCCTCGAAGGCTACACCGCCGACCGCGCGCGGGACAGTATTCGCGGCTTGATGGCGCTCAAACCGACACAAGCCGTCCGGCTGCACGCTGGCGTGGAACAGACTGTCCATGTCAACGTCTTGGAGGTCGGCGACCGCGTGCTTGTGAAACCGGGCGAAAACATCCCGATGGATGGGACGATCCTGAGCGGCGCGAGCAGCGTCAACCAAGCGCCGATCACCGGTGAAAGCGTGCCTGTGAGCAAAGAAACGGGCGCTGACGTATTCGCGGGAACGATCAACGGCGAAGGCGCATTGACGATCCGCGTGACGCACCTCGCCGCGGATAACACGCTCAGCCGGATCATCAAGCTGGTGGAAGAAGCGCAAAGCGTCCGCGCACCGAGCCAGCGCATGATCGACCGCTTCGCCCATTATTACACGCCAGCGGTCGTGGTGATCGCGGCGCTGGTCGCCGTCCTGCCGCCGCTGCTGTTCAATCTGCCGTTCTACGATACCGCCGCCGAACACGGATGGCTGTATCGGGCGCTGTCGATGCTGGTGATTGCCTGTCCGTGCGCGTTGGTGATCAGCACGCCTGTGACCGTGATCAGCGCCATCACAGCGGCGGCGCGGCGCGGCGTGTTAATCAAAGGCGGCGCATTCTTAGAGGCGCTCGGCACCGTAAAAGCATTCGCTTTCGATAAGACCGGAACGCTCACCGCAGGAATGCCCACGGTGACGCAGTGGCGCGCGTTCGATTGCGCGACGGGCGAACCCTGCTCAACCTGCGATGATGTCTTGGCGCTGGCTGCGGCGGTTGAACGACGCACGGCGCATCCATTGGCACGCGCCGTGGTCGCTGCCGCCGATGAACGCCAATTCGCCCCAATCTACGCGCCTGCCGAAGCGGTCGAACTGCTGGCGGGGCGCGGCGTGCGCGGACAAGTCAACGGCAGCATGATCACGGTGGGCAGCCATCGCCTGTTTGACGAGGTATTTCCCCATGCCCTAGCCATCTGTGCATTGGTCGATCAAGCCGAGGCGAACGGGCAAACAACGGTGTTGGTGGCGGAGGGGGAGCGCGTGCGCGGTTATATCACGCTGGCGGATACCGTGCGGGCGAGCAGTCGGACCGTCATCAGCGAACTGAACGCGCTTGGACTGCCGACGATTATGCTGACGGGCGACAATCGCACGGTGGCACAGTCCATTGGCGCACAGGTGGGCGTGATTGACGTGCGCGCGGAACTGCTGCCGCAGCACAAAGTGGATGCGGTCAAAGAACTGCTCGGTCGCTATGACAGTGTGGCGATGGTGGGCGACGGCGTAAATGACACCCCGTCGTTAGCGACTGCCACCGTCGGGATTGCGATGGGCGGTGCAGGCAGCCCGCAGGCGCTCGAAACCGCCGATATTGCCCTGATGAGCGATGACTTACATCAGCTTCCCTTTGCTGTGCGCTTGGCACGTTTCGCTCGACACGTGATCGGGCAGAATGTCGCGTTGAGCTTCGGCATGAAGGCGATCTTCTTGGTGCTGGCGTTTTTGGGCGTCACCTCGCTGTGGGTAGCGATTCTGGCGGACGTGGGCATGTCGCTGTTGGTGACGCTGAATGGGATGCGCCCGCTGGCATTCGAGCGGAAGTGAGCGATTACGACCTATGCAGAACCTCACCCCCTCGTAGTGCGCCAAGCAGGTGAACCAAAATACAAACCTCACCGGCGACTGGTCAGCTATGGACAGCACTGGATCGGGCGCGCTCAGGTCTTCAAGAACGCGGGCTGGCAGTGGAAATGGGTCTCTCTGGTGTCTCGGTGGGACGCGCGTCATCCGACGGGCGCGCTGATGGCTCGCCCCTACACCAAATCACCCGCCCTTAACTCATGCCCGTCAGCATGATCGTGACCGTCGTGCCTTTATCGACTTCGCTTTGCACGTCCACCGTGCCATCAAGCGCGCGCACCACGCCGAACACGACCGGGATGCCCAAGCCGCTCCCCTTATGCGTGCGCACTTCTTCGCGGTCAGAGCGGAAATAGATCGTCCCCAACTGTGCCAGTTCGGCGGGGGTCATGCCGATGCCGTTGTCGATCACACTAATTTTCAGCCGATTGCCGTCCGCCGACGCGCGCACCGTCACCTCGCCATTGTCGCCGCTGTAGCGCAAGCCGTTCTCGATCAGCTTGCAGATCGCCTTCGTCAGCAGTTCACCGTCTACGTTCAGAATCGGCAAGCCCGACGGGGTGTCAAACGTGAGCGTGCGCGTCAACTGTTCCGCGACGGGACGCATCTGCTTCTCAACCGACATGGCAATATTCTTGTACATATCCATCTTGGGCTGGACGCGCAGTGAATTGGCGCGAATCTTGGCGGTGTCGCTCACGTCGGTGAGCAGGCTCTCCATGCGGCGGGCGTTGGAGCGCATCGTCTCCAAGAACTGTTTTTGCATGTCGGTCAGCGACCCCATTGCGCCGCTGATGAGCATATCGCCGTAGCCGCGAATGCTGGTCATGGGCGTGCGCAGTTCGTGGATCGCATGGCTGATGAAATACGCTTGTTCGCGCGCGGCGTCGGGGTCGCTTGCGCCGTTGGCGGACGCGGCTTTGCGCGCCTCCGCTTCTTTAGCGGCGGCATCGGCAGCCCGCTGCACCGCGCCCTGGATCGATTCCAACTGTCCGGGCAACCGAACGGGGATGATCGTGCCTTTGCGCGCCGCCTCGATCAAATCGGAGAGGAGTTCGCGGGCTTCTTCCAATGCCGCAGTCACGTTCACGGTCGTCTCGCTCATCGTGCGTCGTCCTTTGTGGACAGGGCGAGCCATGTCCCTACACGGTCGGTTGATCGGGCATGGCACGCCGCGCCCCTACCATCGTCTGGGGGGTGCGCTCTCGTCGTATTTGTCGGTCGGCATGGTATCGGTATACGCCGCCACGCTGAACATGAATTTACTGCCCTTGCCGACTTCGCTTTCAATCTCGATCCGGCTGCCCATCTGCTCGACCAAGCTGCGCGTGATGGCAAAGCCGAGTCCCGTGCCGGGCTGGGAGCGCGTAAATTCATCCTCGGCGCGCCAGAATTTCGTCCCCAATTTTCGCATTGCCTCGGATGACAAGCCGATACCGCTGTCCTGCACGCCGAAGCCGACCCGCACAACGCCATGTTCATCGGTGAGCCTGCGCGCGGAGACCGTAACGGTGCCGCCCTTGGGCGTATATTTGACGGCGTTGCTGACCAAGTTGGTCAAGACTTGTAACAAACGATAGTAGTCCGTGCGCAAGACGGGCAAGTTGGCTTCGACCTGTTCGGTATAGTTGTGTTCGCGCGCCTTGACCTGCGTCATCATGCTCTCGCGCAGGTCACGCACGATGCCCTCGACGCTCACGCGCGTCTCGTTCATCGAGAAATGACCGCTCTCGATGCGGCTGATGTCCGCCAGATCGCTGACCAAGACTTCCATCCGCTTGACGGTATCGCGGATGCGGTTGAGATAGCGCATGTGCTGTTCTTGCAGATCGCCGTCCATCAGCGTCAGATCGGCGTAGCCCAAGATGCTCGCCATCGGCACTTTCATGTCGTGCGCGACGATGCCGACAAATTCGCTCTTGGCGCGGTCTGCCGCTTGCACCGCGGCGTACAGACGGGCATTTTCGATAGCGATGGCGGCGCGCGAGGCGACGCGCTCGACCAGATCGACTTGATCATCGGTGAACGTGCCAGCGTTGCGCCGCAAGACCATCACTGCCAAGACGATGGTTTCGCGCATGATCGGCACGAACATGATGCCTTGTTTGCGCACTGGATCGTTGATCAGGATCGTTTGGCGTTTGGCGGCGGCGTCGAGGGCTTGGGCATAATTCAGGTCCAAGAAGATCGGCTGCGTATCTTCGGGATTGATGCCGTAGTGCCGAAGCGTGCGAATATGCGCGCCCTCGACCAAGCCGATATGCCCGCGATCTGCGTGCGACAGGCGGCACGCCCATTCCAACGTCTCGTTGACCGCGCGATCCATATCGAGCGTCTCGTTCAACTGCATGTCGATGCGCCGCAGTTGGCTCAGTTCTTCGACGCGCTGTGCCAATTTCTGATCGGTGGCTCTGAACAACTGCGCGTTTTCCAGCGTGATCGCCGCTTGTCCGGCGAACAATTCCAGCGCCGACAGATCATCTTCCTCGAACAAGCCCGCCGTCGCGCGGTTATCGACGTAGATCGCGCCGATCACCTTGCCGCGCACGCGCATCGGGGACGCCATGATGCCGCGTAACGCTTGGCTGACGATACTCGCTTGTCCGGCGAAGCGCGGGTCTTCGGCGGCGTTGGTTGTGACAATCGACTCGCCCATGTCCAAGACCTTGTTGATCACGGTGCGGCTGTATTTGAACTTGTCACCGCTCAACGTCTGTTGGTCGAGGTTGCGCGCTGCTTTCACTTCTTCCGCGCCGTCGTCGTTGCGCAGCATCAAGAAGCCGCGTTCCGCGCCGGTCAACAGGATGATCGCATCCATGACCTGATCCAACACCACCTGCACATCCAGCGACGAGCCAAGCAAACGGCTGACCTTGTACAACTGCTCAAGGCGCTCTTGCTTTTTCAACTGCTTGTGTTCGATCTCAAGCCGCGCCAGCAGATCGATCAGCTTCTCCACGTGTTTGGAGAGCGAGACGCCATCGACGCGCCCCGCCTGAATTTGCGTCTTAAGCAGGTTCAAACTGTGGCGCATGGACGCGAGTTCGTAATCCGTCACCTGCATGATGCTGCTGTTGGTGGTCGTGGTGTTCTCGGTCATTCGGCTTGCCTCGACATGCCTTGATAGTAATCACAATGCGCCGTGAGCGGACAGCGTTCGCACGCTGGGCGGCGGGCGGCACAAATTTCGCGCCCTAAGCGGATCATATTCAGATGAAATGCAAAATAATCGCTCGGCGGCACGATTGCTTCCATCAGCGGGTGTGCCTTGTCCGCACTGATGCCCTGTGGCAAAAAGCCAATGCGCTGTCCGACGCGGTGAACGTGCGTATCGACCGGAAAAGCCGGGCGGTTGAAGCCAAAACACAGCACAATCGCTGCTGTTTTGGGTCCTACGCCGTCGAGGCTGGTCAGCCACGCGCGCGCCTCGTCGAGCGGCAGATCGCGCAGCGCGTCGATGCTCAAGACGCCGAAACGGTCTTGGATCGCGCGCAGCACGCCCTGAATGCGCGGCGCTTTCTGATTCGCCAGCCCTGCCGGACGGATCACGTCAATCACCGCTTGCGTCGGCGCGTCGATCACGTCCTGCCACGTCGGAAACATCGCTTTGAGCGCAGCGAAGGCGCGGTCGCGGTTGGTGTCGGTCGTACTTTGGCTGAGGATGCAATCCACCAATTCGTCGGTTGGCGTGGCGGAGAACGGACGCCAATCCGGGTAGCCGAAAACCGCGCACAGTTCAGCAGCGACGGGCGCATACTTCGCCTTGCGGCGCGCGAAATCGGGGATGTTGGTGTTTACGTTCATCATGTTGTAGATTGTACTGTACTTCAAAGAGGATGGATACTGGATGCTCAAACAAATCGGCTTGGCGCTCTATCGCGCATTGCCCCGCTACGGACAGTGGACGCTCAAACGAATAATATATAGTGGACTGCGCTATACGTGTCCGGTATGTGGCAGCCATCTGCGCGCCTTCCGCACGCATCGACTGAACGAGCGTAACACCCAACTCGTCTTGCAGCCTGATTTACACTGCTGGGTGTGTTGGTCGGCATCACGTCATCGCGCTGTCTGGCATTTTTTCAAGCTGCAAACGCCGCTCATGGATGGACAGCCGCGCCGGCTGCTGCACACTGCGCCGGAAGCGGGGCTGCGGCTGCGCTTCGCGCGGGTGCCACAGCTCGATTATGTGACCGCCGACTTACACATGCCCGACGTAAAGATGCAGATCGATATCATGCAGATTCCCGTGTCCGATGGCAGTTTCGACGCGATTTATTCTAGTCACGTCCTCGAACACGTCCCCGATGATCGCCAAGCATTGCGCGAATTTTACCGTGTTCTCAAGCCGGGCGGCTGGGCGGTGATCATGATCCCGATCTTCACGGACAAGAGCTTTGAAGACCCCTCGATCACCGATCCAAAGCAGCGCGAATGGGTGTTCGGGCAGACCGATCATGTCCGCGCCTATGGCATGGATTTCGTGGATCGGCTGACAGCGGTCGGCTTCGGCGTTCAAACGTTCATGACGCAAGCCGTTGTCGGCGCGAACGTGGAACCGTGGGGAATCGCCAATGACGAGCCGATTTTCTACTGTACCAAGCCAGCATGACCGCACACTACGAGAGCAGCGTCCCCAAATAGACCGCATCCGCGATCAACTGCACCAACGCCACTGGATCGTCGATCTCCAAGCGCCATGTACCGTTCCCCGTTGGCGTCGTCAGCAGGATCGCACGCCCATCGTCCGTCCACGCGGCAGGACGCAGCAGCGCATCGACGGGCGCGGTCAGCGCGCGCTGTGTCCCGCTCGTCAGATCGACGCTCATGAACACGGTTTGGACACGCTGTGCCGCCGTGCCGAAGCCCTGAATCTGTGCCAGCGCATAGACGGCGCGCGTCCCGTCGGGCGACATCAGCACGTCGCCGCCCTGCGTATAGCTGTCCAAGCCCGGCGGCGGCACAACCCGACGCGCGCCGGTCTCGGCATCGATGATGCGCAGTTCATAACCCGGACGATCCGCCGCCAAGCCCATCCGCACGAACAGCCGCGCCGATACCGCCGCGCCACAGAAACAGCCAGGTTCGTCAGGGAGCGGCGTCGTCAAGCCCGTGACCAGATCGACGGCGAATAAGCCCGCGTACTGGCGGAAGGGCGTCAAGTCTCCCAGCGTATCGGGCTGATAATCCATGATCAGCCGATCATCGAACAGCGCCACCGGAAACGCGCGGATGCCTTCGCGCGCGCTGTCGGCAAAGACGACGCGCCGATCCGTCCCATCAAGCCGCGCGATCTCAGTGGTGGTCGTGATCGCGGACGGGCTGCCGTCGGTCAGCGTCCACGCGATGCGCGCGCGATCCGACGACAATACCCAGTCGATCCGGCGCGTGGCGGCGCGTGGGACGATGAACGGATGCGGCGCGACGCGCCCATCGGGGTACGCCAGCGTGGGACGCGGCACGCTGGCATCGGGCGCGCGCTCGTTGAACAGCACCGCATCGGGCAGCAACGTGTAATGGTCGCCGTCGGCGTCGCTGGTCGTTTCGCTGCCCGTCGCCAGATCGATGAACACAAGTTGATCGCGTCCGTCGGGGGTGATATCGCGGACGAGAAAGACTTGGATCGGGGCGGCGACTTGGGCAGCGGCGGCGGATGAGAAACACAGGAACGCAAAGACGCAAAAGAACGCAGCAGAAAATGGTTGTAACCGCGCTGTTCGCCTCATTTTCTCTGCGTCCCGACGTTGTTTTTTTTGAATGCCAACGGATTGAATAGCAATGGTATTGATGATTTAGACCGCGTGGACTTTATCCGGTTCGATGACGTACATGACGCGGTTTTCAACCCTGCCGCCCCACGACTTATATTCCGGCTCGCCGCGATACTTCAGCGCCAGCTTGTTGATGTGGTCGCGTCCGCCTTCACTGTCGACGCGAATATCAATCACATGCCCCATAATTTCTACCCAGTGGTAGTCATTTTTGGGATCGAGTACCAGCACCGTAACCTTTGTGCCAAGCGTCATATTGCGGGCTTTGCGCGCGGAATCGGGCGAATTGACGCGGATATTCGTTCCGTCGAAGTCGAACCAGACGGGGACAGTATGCGGCTGTCCATCTGGGTTGATCGTGCTGAGTGAACAAACAATCGGAGTCTCGCCGAGTAAATCATGGACTGCGGTTGGCATTTCGGTCGCCAAGTTCGGTCGCTTTCTGCTTTTGCAAGCCCCTGAGGTTGACAATGTACACGAACAGCGGTCGGATCGAATGCGCTGTCACGCACTAATCGGACGACCGTCCATCTACATCTGTAATTATATCCGTCTCGCTCGCATCCACAAAATAACTTACATCGATCTCATAATCATGGCTAGGCACGCCTCGACCCTACATTGCCCTAACCTTCATCACGCCCAAATCCGTTGGAGTCGCTGTTTTTAAGCTATTCATTCGCATCTAGAGCGTTCATCATCCCCGCCATCACGCGCGGCAAGATGTCGCCCGACGCGCCCGCCAACCACACATCCGCCAAGCGCGTCAGCGGCGTCCGCTCTGGATTGACCTCGATCACCTTCGCGCCCGCATGTTTGGCGACGCCCGGCAGTTGTGCCGCCGGATTGACCACGCCTGACGTGCCGACGATCAGCATCACATCGGCGTGATCCGCCGCATCGAACGCCGCTTGCAGGTTCGCGGGCGACAACGCCTCGCCAAACCAGACCACATCCGGGCGCACAGGCGCGCCGCAATGCGGACAGGTAGGCGGACTCGCGTCCTTGTTCGGCAGCGTCGCAATGTCAATCGGCGTCGGCTCGCCCTGACAGTGGTTGAGGCACTTATTCGCCGTCAAGCGACCGTGCAGTCGAATCACGTTCTTGCTGCCCGCCAGTTCGTGCAAATCATCGATGTTCTGCGTGATGAGCGTCACGGTTGGGATGCGCTGTTCGAGTGCCGCCAGCGCGCGATGTCCCGCGTTGGGCTGCACGTCGCGCGCGATCTGGCGGCGATAAGCGTAGAAGTCCCAGACCAGCTTGGGATCGGCGGCGAACGCTTCGGGCGTCGCCAACTGCGTCGGATCGTAGCGCGCCCATAAGCCGTCGAGCGCGTCCCGAAACGTCGGAATGCCCGACTCTTTGCTAACGCCGGCGCCCGTCAAGATCGCCAAGCGTTTACACCCTGCCAACCAGCCCGCCGCCTGCCGGATATCATCGTCCAGTGCCATCGCTGCGTCCTCGATTGTCTGTCATGCACTGATATTATATTATAGCGAATGCGTGTCGTCACGGGGCATGGTGGGCGGCACCCGCATCGGTAAACCGCATCAAAAAACGTCGTCCGCGCTGAACATCGGGGCTTTGACTTTGTTTCACTGGACATCGCCGGTCGATGTGACAGCATTGAAGCGCATTCGAGGCAAAAAAACCGTCCACTGTGAGGGGGGGACACAGTGGACGGTTGAGAGGGAAGGGCACGTTTTCTGCCCCAAAAAACTACCAATAAGCCGCTTGCCAATCAGGATAACGTTACAACTACATTCATGTTTATCCTGCACCAATCATCGATTTTCCGGCTAAAGCGGTCATGAGGGAAACATGAAGGCGATATGAGAACGACGCCCGCATGTTACCCGATTTCGTCGAACAATTTGGGCGCGATCAGCCAAATCAGCTTGCCGCGCAAGGGGTGATACGTGTCGATATCGACGCGCGCCATGCCCCCCTTTTTCAGTTCGATGCAAGCGCCGGTCAATTCTTTGATTGCTTGGCTGAAGTCGGGTTCGTGTCCGACGAAGATCGCTTCGTCGTCTTGTCCCAGATCGCGCACGAGCGCACCTACCGCCGTGCCATCGAAGCCGGGTCCGACTTCGGAGCGCACTTGCACGGCGATCCCCAACGTCTGCGCCAAGATATCTGCCGTCTGACGCGCGCGGATCAACGGGCTGCTGTACAACCGCGCCGGCTTCAGCCCCAAGACGCGCATGGCGCGCGCCGCCCGCGTCACGCGCGCGATGCCCACCTCGGTCAGCTTACGCTGGTGATCGAGGATGCCCGCTTCATCGTGAGGCTCTGCCAAACCGTGTCGGAAGAAGTAGACCCGCATCAGAACGCCTGTATCTATGCTCATCATAAAGTTCATGATAGATGATCGAAGGTAGAAAGATAAAGGGTTCGCATTAACGTTATTCTTTATTCACGTTAACGGCGTTTCACACGCAGGAAAATTCATCCACTAGGTTGTTGCACACGCTGCCTCGCCCACGAATCCCGCCGGACTCCATACAGGCGGCGTATTCGCCAACGCTGCGCCATCCGTCGGCGTGAGCGTCCGCGCGTCGCCCGTTGTGAGGTCGATCAGCACCATCTGATACGCCCGGCGCAGCGCCAGATAGCGCCCGTCGGGGCTGAAGCGCGGATAATCGGTGTAGTGGAACGCGGCATCGAGGTACAGCGTCGCGTCCGCATCCGCGCCCGCCACCAGCGGCAGCCGCCACAAGCGATTGTCGCGCACCGTTTGGATATCGCGCGCCGCCACCACGAGTGCCGCCCCATCCGGCAGCCACGTCAAATCGAGCGCCAACGCGGTCGCGCGCGTCAACTGCGTGGGAGATGCGCCGCGCGTCGCGCCGATCATCCAGAATAAATCTTGATTCGGCGCGGGCGAAAAGACGAACGCGATCAGATCGCCGTCGGGCGACCAGCGCGGCATACTGACGCTCCCAATCGGGAAATCGGTCAGGCGAAACTTGCTCCCATCGGGGTCGGCGGCATCCACCATCCAAATATCGGCTTCGCGCACACGCGCGGCATTGGGATTGACGACGCCATCAGGCGCGGGGACGGCAGTCGAATAAATGTCCGCGCCCGCCGCGCGTTCTTCATACGAGACATACGCCAAGCGTCCCCCGTCGGGCGACCAGCGCGGCGTATGCTCGTCGCCGCTCACGCTGATCAGTGTTGGGGTGGCGGCGCGCGATTCGTCGGCTTGGTCAGCGTCGATCCATGCGATGCGATGTTCGCGCGCCGTCGTGCCAGCGCCCGCGACTTGTTCGCGGATCAGCGTCATGGCAATCTTCGCGCCGTCGGGCGCGGCTTGCGGCTCCCATGCGCCCCACGTCCCGGCGGGCAAGTCGTCGTAGCGCAGCGGCGCGCGCAGATCGCGTCCATCAAGGCGGAGCGTGTACAAATCGGCGGGTACCGCCCCATCGCTCATGGTCAGCAGCAGCCGACAGCCGTCCGCTGTGAAGCCCCAGACGCGCGTCCACGCGCCATAGGGCGCAGCGTCGCCCGTCGTGCCAAAGGCAGGGGTGAGGGCGCGCCATTGGTCATTTTCGACATCATAGAGCAGGACGCGATCTTGCGCGGCGGTGTCAAAGGCGAGGATGGGCGCGCCGAGTGGGATGCTTTGCGCGGATACGGGCGCAAGCGCCGCGAAAGTCATGATGACCACGAGGAACGGCAGAATCCGAAGGGAAAAACGGTGTGCTTTCGCGGGCAGCGTGGCGAGGGGCTTCACAGCGCGCACGCCGCCTCCGCCGCCAGCCAGAACAGCTTTTCGCGCACGCTCGCCTGACTCTTGATCCAATCGCGGCGATCCCACGTCTCCCCGCTCACGTCGTCGCCCGCGTACAACAACTGTGCCAACCGCACGCCGCGAAACTGTGCCACCGCGAAGAATGCCGCCGCCTCCATCTCAACCGTGATGCAGCCTTCCGCGCGGCGCAGCGCGACTTTCGCGGGCGTCTCGCGGTAGAGCGCATCGGTCGTCCACGTCAGCCCTTCGACGTGCGGAATTTGATGGCGATCCAAGACCGCTTTGATCGCAGCAACCCCCGCCGGATGCGGCGTGACCGTGCGCGTGGGCGGCAGATAATGATAGGATGTGCCTTCATCGCGGACTGCCCCCGTCGGGATCACGACGTGTCCGACCGTCAGCGCCGCGTCCAGCGCGCCCGCGCCGCCGCACGCGATGATATCGGTCACGCCGTTGGCGATCAATTCTTCGAGAAAGCCCGCCGCCAAGGGCGCGCCGACCGCGCCTTGCATGACCGCGAACGGTTCGCCGCCGTCGATCTGCGGCGCGCGCACAATGTAGACGGGCAGCAGCCCCATTTCGCTTTCGAGATGCAGCGCGACCGCGTGTTTATCTGCGCACACCGCCGCGATCACCTCGCGGAAGAAGCACACAACCGCGCGCTTGGGCAGCGTTACATTTGCAGCGCGCGCGTGATGCGGCTCGATCACCGCGCTGCGTTCGGGATCATGTTCCAAAATCGGGTAGTCATGGCGCATGGGCGTTGGTTCCACTGTGTACAAATCGGCTGCAACTTCCGCTATACTCTAATTCATCGTCCGCCAGCGGGCAACACCCATGCGCACAGTCACCTACAACGCGGGCGCGTATCTGGTCGAGGAACTCTTGCGCGCGGGCGTCGTCAGCCGCTTCATCGAGGACGGCGGCGACATTCTACTGTTTGAAACGCGCGCGCATCAGCGCGTCAGCATCCACTTGATCGAAAGCTCCATTGAGCGGTACGAAATCAAGAGCATCCTCGACGGCAATGAGGCGCAAAACATCTATACGCTGTTCATCCTGTGGGGCGACCGCCTGCTGCCAAGCGACGGTTGGCACGTCACGCCGCCCGATTGGTTGGATGCGCTGATCACGCTGTATGGCGAGCGCGTGTATGCGTATGACATTTATGGCAGCGAAATTTTCGTTTTTCCAGTCTACTTCGGCGCACAGCGCGGACACCAACGTCATGTGACTTATGGGACGACGGTGCAAATCGCGCATTTAGGCTGTGTCACCACCCAAACGCCCTTCGGCGCATGGCGGGTCGCCGGATTCAATCTCGGCGACAAAGCCGGCGCGCCGCAGATCGACGCCGCGCGCGCGGCAAATCCATTCGCCGTGGCGTGCGCGCTGTTGGGCGTACAAGCGGACGACGACGATGAGACGATCAAAAAAGCGTATCGGCTGTTGGCGCGGCGCTATCACCCCGATCTGAATCGATCCGGCGAAGCAACCATGCGAATGCAGCAGATCAACGCCGCTTATGCGCTCATCATGGCGGCGCGGGCGGAGTAGAATCTGTTTCCATACTGAAGTTTATACCCCTTTGCGCCTATTCTATGTTATCGTAGGACGGATACCATCGACGTTAGCGCGCTATCGCTGCAAATCCTGCTGCGTCGCTTGCGCTGCGCCACGAGGGGACGTGATCATGACAACGTGGATGTTGGTCGAGGACGAACCCGACCTGTTCGATCTCCTGCTGCACATGACGCAAATTTTCGGTGTCAGCGGGGTCGCCTTCACGACGGGCGAAGAAGCCATCGCGTGGATCGACGATATCGACCGGATCCAGCTGCGCGTCGAGATGCCGCAGTTGGCGCTGATCGATCTGCGAATGCCTGGCGATACCCAAGGGGATGATGTGAGCGCGCGCATCCGCCGCAGCAGCATTTTGGCAACGATCCCGATCTTGCTGATCACTGCCTATCATCTTTCCCCTGCCGAAGAACGACGCATCCTTGCCAAATCGGGCGCACAGCGGATTGTCTATAAGCCGCTGCCCGTCATGACGGAATTTCAACAAATCATTCATCAAACGATGATGGGCTAAAGGATCAAAGCCATGACGCAAATTCTGATGTTGGTCTTTCCCGCACGCGGTGGGCTGACCGAAGCTGCTGAACAATTGTTTAAACTTGATTATATCAAAGTCAAGCACGCGGCACTGATCGCGCGGGCGGAGGGTGATGAAGTCACCATCTTAGACAACGACATCAACCCGAATGAAGGCGCGATTGCGGGCGGCACGCTCGGATCGCTCATGGGCATGATGGGCATCGCCCAGTTGGGCGCGCTGCTGATTCCCGGCGTCGGCGCGATCATCGCGTTGGGCGCGGGCGCGCTGGTCGGCGCTTTGGTCGGCGGCGGCGTGGGGGGTGTGGCGGCGGATGCCATCGATATGGGCATCAAAGACCGTGTGTTGAAGCAAATGGCGTCCCATTTGGAAAAAGACCGCGCGGCGCTGGTGATCGAAGCAACAGGCGATGCAAACTTGGCGGAACGACTGCAAGCCGACCTGAACCCGTTGGCGATTGAGTTTGCTACCGCATGATGCTGCATTCCGAGCCGACTGGGGAGCGCAGAAAAAGCATGTCCCGCGAATTGATCGTCGCCGTCTTCCCTTCGCGCATCATGCTGACGCGCGCGCTCGATCATTTGATGGAACACAACGAATGGGGCATTCAGCACACCGCCATCGTGGCGAAAGCCAACACGGGCGAAGTGGTGATCCTCGACGACAACATCGGCGCTGACGAGGGCGGCATCGCGGGCGGGACGTTGGGCGCGGCGCTGACGCTGTTCAGCATCGCCCAATTGGGCGCGCTGGCGCTGCCGGGCATTGGGCCCATCATCGCACTCGGCGCGGGCGCATTGGTGGGCGGTTTGGTCGGCAGCGTGACCGGACGCTTCGCGGCGAATTTGCGCGAATCCGGCTTCAAGCGCGAACAAATCGAGGCGCTGGTCAAACAGTTGGAGTCGGGACACCCCGCCATGGTGATCGAAGTCAAAGATGCGCTCGACGCGCTCCCGCGCTTGAAAGACGCGCTCAAGCCCTACCGCGCCGAACTCGTGGAGCGTGTACGTGCGGCAATGCTACGCTAGCCGTGCTGAGGAATGTGTGCTGAGTAAAAGATGAGACGTGAGTAGGCATCGGTTCGATCCGACCGTTGCGCGTTGCGACCCTGCGCGACCTCACCTTCCCAGCACACACCAATTGGCACTCAGTATTCAGCACTGAGGATGATTGATGACAACAGCCGACCCGCTCGCTCCTCGTCCACGCAATCCCGGCGTCCCGCTCGATCAGGGCTGGGTACGCGGGATGCGCATCAACTTAAGCGCGGCAGAGCGACGCGCCGCGACCCTGACAACGCGCCGTTCGATCAAGAAGGATTGGCAGGCGGCGTGGCTTTTGCGCGCGATCACCTGCATGGACTTGACCACGCTGTCGGGCGACGATACGCCCGGCAATGTGGCGCGGCTGTGCGCCAAAGCGCGCCAACCGGTGCGCACCGACATGCTGGCGGCGCTTGGCGTCGCAGATTTGGGCATCACCGTCGGCGCGGTCTGTGTGTATCACAACCGCGTTTGTGATGCGCTGCGCGCGCTGGAGGGGACGAATATCCCGGTCGCCGCGGTCTCGACGGGCTTTCCCGCCGGGCAAAGTCCGCTGAAAACGCGCGTCGATGAAATTGGGGAGTCGGTGTCCATGGGCGCGCGCGAGATCGATATCGTGATCTCGCGTGAACACGTCTTGCGTGGGAATTGGCTGGCGTTGTACAGCGAAGTCCAATTGTTCCGCGAGGCGTGCGGCGACGCGCACATGAAAACGATTTTGGCGACGGGCGAACTCGGCACGCTGCGCAATGTTGCCCAAGCCAGCCTCGTCTGTATGATGGCGGGCGCGGACTTCATCAAAACGTCAACGGGCAAAGAGTCGGTCAACGCGACGTTAGAAGTCGGCTTGATCATGTGCCGGATGATCCGCGACTATGAGCGGCGCACGGCGTACAAGATTGGCTTCAAGCCAGCGGGCGGCATCCGCAGCGCAAAACAGGCGATGAACTGGCAAATCCTGATGAAAGAGGAACTGGGGGACGATTGGTTGTTCCCCGACTTATTCCGCTTTGGCGCGTCATCGCTGCTGACGGACATCGAGCGCCAGTTGTCACATCATCTGACGGGGCGCTACGCCGCCGAACATCATATGCCGATGGGCTGAAAAGAGAGGACTGAGGGAAAAGGGTAAAGGACTGCGTTTGTATCGAATCGGCAGCTTTCTTTCGAGCGAACGACGAAGCCTCACCCCAATCTTTTACTCAGTCCTTCCCCCTCAGTCCTTCCCTTATGAACATCCTCCACCTGACCCCCTACTATGCGCCCGCCTATGCGTTCGGCGGCGTCACGCGCGCCGTCGAGGGTTTGACGCGCGCATTGGCGGCGCGCGGACACACTGTCACGGTGCTGACGACGGATGCCTATTCGCAGACGGCAAGATTGCCGCGTTCACCTCACCCCCCGACCCCCTCTCCGTACCGGAGAGGGGGAGAACGACGTGCTGAGACTCCCCCTCTCCATGCAATGGAGAGGGGGTCGGGGGGTGAGGTTGCCGTTATCCGCGTTCCCAATCTCTCCATCGTCTTACGCGGACGCTACAATCTGTCCACCCCGTTGGGAATGCGCCGCACCGCGCGTCCGCTGATCGAATGGGCGGACGTGATCCATACGCATGAATTTCGCACCGTCGAAAATCTGCTCACGCTGCGTCTAGCCGGAAACAAGCCCGTCATTTTATCCCCGCATGGCACGCTGGCGACGGACGCCGGACGTGGGACGTTTAAGCGAGCATGGGATCGGCTGTTCAGCCTGGACATGGCGCGCCGCATCGATACGGTGGTGGCGCTGACCGAAGCCGAACGCGCCGATGCTGAAAATTTATGGCGCCAATGGGGCGCATCGGCGCGCTTCGACGTGATCCCCAACGGCGTGAGCCTCGCAGCGTTCGAGGCATTTGCGCCGGATACGACGCTGCGCGCGGCATACTGGATGCGCGCACAATTCTGCGCCAAGTTCGACGTATCGCCCGATGCGCCGCTGGTGCTGTATCTGGGGCGGCTGCACCCGCGCAAGGGGGTCGATGCGCTCGTGCGCGCGTTTTATGCGGCGAACATTCCCGGCGCGCGGTTGGCGCTCGTCGGTCCCGACGACGGCGCACTGGACGCGATCCGCCCGCTGTTGGATGCGCGCACGGTCGTGACGGGCTATCTGGAAGGCGCGTTACGCGGCGGGGCGTTGGCGGCGGCGGCGCTGTTCGTCCTGCCATCGTATGGCGGCGAGGGCTTGTCGATGGCGGCGCTCGAAGCGATGGCGGCGGGCTTGCCCGTGCTTCTGTCGCCCGCGTGCAATCTGCCCGAAGTCGAGACGGCGGGCGCGGGGGTGATCGTCGCGCCAGAGACGAACATACTCGCGGCGGCGATCCGCGCCCTGTTGACGGACGAAGGGCGGCGCGCACAAATGGGCGCGGCGGCGCGGACGCTGGTCGAGCGAAAATTTACGTGGGATCGGGTGGCAGCGGCGTATGAGGCGCTGTACGCTCGCGTGATGAATTAATCACCGTAAACAACCTGAGTTTTGGATCGCTTCACCTCACCCCCAACCCCCTCTCCATTGCATGGGGGCTTTCAAACCCGTTGTGACCTGTCCTGCTCCCCCTCTCTACAACGTGGCTGAGGGGAGGACACGTTTTCAAGCACCCCACCCGCTGACCTCCTCTCCACGAAGTGCGGAAGGGGAAAGCTCGACGGAGACTCCCCCTCTCCGGTACGGAGAGGGGGTTGGGGGGTGAGGTTAATGAGGGACAAACTCAAACATGTCCTCTCCTCAGCTACAACGTGCAGAGGGGGTTGGGGGGTGAGGTGAACGGTTTAGAGCCGATCCAAAACTTAGGTTAAACAACAATACGCGCCACACCATCATTTTTTTCATCGTTCGCCTCCCTTTAATTTCCATGATAACCAAGGCAGAAGCAGCGGCGGACAAACGGCGGACACAACTTCAGTCTTTCGTCGCATTGTGATCCGAACAGCTTCAGTTTATTCTTATAAGAATGATTGTTCTTAAAAATTGCGCGAGAAAACTTCCAATGACTGAAAATACCCAATCGCCCATGCAAACAGCCCAGCCCAGTCCCGCACTCGAAAGTCTCGGTGTGCTGGTCGGCACATGGACACTATCCGGCGAAACCAGCGGCACGGTTCGCTACGAATGGCTGGACGGCGGTTTCTTCCTGATCCAGCACGTCGATTTGGAACTGCATGGAAATAAAAGCAGAGGGATGGAAATTATCGGGCATCTGCGCGAATTTGGCTCAAATGCACCGAGCGCCGATATCAAGTCACGCTTTTACGGCAGCGGCGGCGAAACCTTCGATTACGTGTACGAACTCGACGGTGATACGCTCATGATCTGGGGCGGCGAAAAAGGTTCGCCCGCCTATTTCAAAGGCACATTCAATGCCGACAAGCGCGTCATGACGGGCGCGTGGGTGTATCCCGGCGGCGGCTACGACTCGACCATGACGCGCGTCCCGTAAGGGCAAGGACAGATCCGCCCTATTCACCGTTCCCCCGTTTTGGCGCGGCGGACGAATGCCGGAAATGCGTTATAATCGGACGCAATCATTGAAATCAAGTTTAGGTGTCCCATGTCCGATATCCTTCGTCCGTCGCCCAAATACAAGCCCGTCTCGCTGTTCGTGACCTGCATCCTCGACATGATCTACCCGGATACGGGCGTCTCAGTCGTGCAAGTACTGGAAAAAGTCGGCTGTGAAGTCCGCTTTCCGCTCAATCAAACGTGCTGCGGACAGCCCGCGTTCAATTCTGGCTACTGGAACGACGCCAAGCAGGTCGCCAAGCAGTTCTTGACCGCGTTCGACGGCGCACAGGTGATCGTCTGTCCGTCGGGATCGTGCGCCTCGATGGTGCGCCACTACTATCCCGACTTGTTCAAAGACGACCCCGAATGGCATGACCGCGCCATCGCAGCGGCGTCGATCACGTGGGAATTCACCGAATTTCTGGTCGATGGACTCGGCGTGACCGATATCGGCGCGGCGCTGCCGCCCACGCGCGTCGCCTTTCATCACGCTTGTCACGGCTATCGGCTGCTCGGTTTAGGGACGCAAGCCCAAGCGTTGGCGCGCGAGATCGAGGGGGTAGAGGTCGTCGACTTGCCCGGTGCCGATCAATGCTGTGGCTTCGGCGGCTTGTTCGCGGTCAAGATGCCCGAAATCAGCGGCGCGATGCTCAACGACAAAGTGAAGGGCATCAATGCCGCCGACGCAGATACGATCATCACCGGCGACGCCAGTTGTCTGACGCAGATGAACGGCGGACTCAGCCGACAAGCGAGCGCCAAGCGCGTGACGCACATCGCGGACTTGCTGGCGCAGGGGTTGAAAACGTGAGCGCGGACGACGCGCTGCCGCCAATCCAGTCTCGGCAAAATTTGTATGGGACGCCCGACAAGCCCGCGATCAATGCGCACTTGCACAGCGTGCTGCAAAACAAGTACAGCGGTTGGGAAAGCTTTCACGGGTCGCTGATTCAAGAATTTGGCGCGGCGATCCAAGCCCAGCTTGATGTTGTCTATCCCAATCGCTATGCCGTCGAGCCAACCCTCTCGCTCCAACTGCGCGATCACGCATCCGAACGCCCAAAAAAACGGTCATTCGTCCCCGATGCCAGCATTTTTGAGCGCCAGCGCCCTTCTGTGGGTGCAGCAGCTATCACTATCCCAGAGCCAACGCTCAATTTGGATGGGTTCGATACCATTCTCGAAGAAGATTATCTGACCGCGATGCAAATTTTTGTTTCGGGCGATGTGGATTTTGGTGACAGCGTGACGTGGATCGAAATTTTATCGGCGGTCAACAAAGTGGGCGGATCGGGTTATGCGCAGTATCGCCAGAAGCGCGCCGCCGCGCTGCGGCAAGGAAAATCGCTGGTCGAATTCGATTTTTTGCACGAAACTGAATCCCCCATCATCAGTGTACCGAGTTACCCTGATCGTGAGCCAGGTGCGACCGCGTATTATGCCGCCATCACCGACAAGCGGTCGCAAGCTGAACTCACATTCAAAGATCGGACGTTGGTCTACGGTTTCGGGGTCGATGTATCGATGCCGACGGTCTATGTGCCGCTGAAAGACGCTGATCTGATCCGCTTCAACTTCGGCGCGGCGTACAATGCCGCCTTCAGCCGGTTCGCCGCGTTTGGGGATCGAGTCGATTACCGCCAGCTTCCGCCCAACATCGAGTCGTATACGCCCGACGATCAAGCCGCGATCCGCGCGCGCATGGCGGCGCTTGCGGCAGCGCAGCCATAAACAAATCTTGAAGACTTTACGGAGTTAGCGGCGTTTCGAGCGCCGCTTTCAACGGCGGCAAGTCGCGCTCGATCACGCCCTATACCAAATCTAGATCGACGGAGAGATAATCGTGAACCAACACATTTCGGAACGCGCGAACGCTTCGCCAAGCAATTTCTGGATGCTGCGCGGTGAAGCTGTCGGATAAGCGCGTTGTTGACTCGGAAGGTGTTTGAAGTAATACACAATCGCAGCTTGTTTATCCTGATCAGCGAGGAAAGCGGGTTTCCCATCAGCCGCGAGTCGCTGAATGTTTTGAATGTTCTTCAAGATATGCGCGATATAGACAGCATCCGACTTCATAGCACAACTGCCTCCCGCAAAATTTGCTCACTCAGCGGTGGGTCAAGCCACTTCGCACTCACGATATCAATGGCTCGACCCAACAACGTTTGCAATTCATCGCGCAATTCACCACTGCCCCATGCACTGACTCGTTCATAGTCCCAATCGACCAAAAAATCGATGTCACTGGTTGGACGTGCTTGACCACGCGCCACCGATCCAAAGATGCGCACGTTATACGCCCCATATTGTTGAGCGAGGGCGAGAATTGCATCGCGTTTATCGCCGATCACGTCGTCAATGCCAAAATGCGCATCAGAGGGCGTGATCGTTTTCGCTTGTAAAGTCATAGATTATGTATTCACAAACTCCAACACCAGTCGGTTGAACTCGTCCGCGTATTCGTACTGGATTTGATGCCCGCAGTATTTGAAGGTGTGCAGCCGGGCGTTGGGCAGATGCGCCGCGCCAATTTTCGACTGTGCATAAGGCAGGATCGCATCGTTTTCGCCCCACATGATCAAGGTCGGCGCGGCATTGTTGAGCATTTCGGTGTTGATCAGCTCCAGCACCCATTTTTTCAGTCCACGGAAGGTGATATGGGTTCGCAGGATGCTCAAGAGCGCCTGCTGCGCGCCGGGCAGCTTGGCATACTCGTACTGCCAGTCGATCAGCTCGTCCGTCGCCATCTGCTTGTCGAATAGGAGGTCGTGGGTGATGCCCTTGAACGCTGATCGTCGGGGCTGCGTGACCAATTCGCCGATGATCGGCAGCGTCGCCAAGCGAAAGCTGAAGTAGATGTCGTCGCAAAAGCCTGCCGGAGCGACCAACACCAGCTTATCCACCTTCTCACGGAACAGCGAGGCAAAACGCATGGCAATCCCGCCCCCCATCGAATGCCCAACGACGTGCGCGCGTGGGATGCGCAGTTCCGCCATGAAATCGCGCACGAACTTCGCCAGATCATCGATATGATACGCGCCAACCGGCTTATCGGTCAGTCCATGCCCAATTATGTCGAGCGCATAGACGGTGTGGTGCGCCGCCAACGCCTCAATATTGCGGTCATACGCACGCACACTGTGTCCGATGCCGTGCAAAAGAAGGAGCGGCGATCCGCTGCCCACTTGCCAATAGCGCGCGCGTACCGTTCCAACTTGAACGAATTGATCTTGCGGTAGTGTCATAATAAAGCCCTCACAGTATAGAAGCCGATACCACTTGATGATAATCGATGATCTCGCGCGCCGCGCGTAAACCCGATTCAATCGCGCCATGTACCGTCTGCGGATTGCTGTCGTGCGCCGTCGCCTCACCTGCGAAGAATAAGCGATCTTCCGACGCGGCAAGCGCAAGGCGCGCATCAGCGTGTCCCGGCGGTAGATGGGCGTAGCCGCCGCGCGCGTAAATCGCGTCCGCCCATGACACCACGCGCCCATTCGTCAGCGGCACGCCGGGATCCTCAAGCATCTGTGCGATGATCATCCTGCCCATCTTGATCGCCGCCGTCACGCTGATGTCATCGACGCGCGCCGCCTTATCCGCAGTCAGATAGCACGTCAGCAGCGCATCGGCGTCGGCGCGCCCGTGTCCCGGCGTCCACCAACGTACTGCCATCCAATCATTCGCCATGTAGGTCAGGTCGTCGTCCCAGAATGGATACTCGTAGCGCAAGATGATCTTGGTCGCGGCTTCGACTTTGAACGCGCGAATCGCCTCCCACTTGGCGGACGAGAGCGGCGGCTCGAATTTGATTTTGTCACGCTGCAAGACCGCCACCGGAATCGTGAGCAGGCATGTCCGCGCTTGAAAATCAGCGCGCTTGTGCTTGCCGCCCGCGTGGACGATCACGCCGTCAGCGGTACGGCGAATCTGCGTCACCGGATGATGCAGCCGCAGATCCAAGTCGCGGCTGTACCACGCGAACAGCGCGCCATAGCCCTCCGCGATGCGCGCCTCGCCGCCCCATTCGCCGCCGGATGTATCGACGCGCATTTCGCGCTGCAAATCATGGCATGACAGATCGTCGAGGCGCGCACAGCACGTTTGTCCATACAGCACATCCGCGATGCGCAGCGCCACCACATCATGCCCCAACGCCGCAAAGTACGCCGCCAGCGACACATCTTCCGGCAGATCGGCGTCTTTGAGCGCCGTGTAATCGTGGTGCAGCGCCTCGATGATCTCGCGCGTTTCATCGGATGCTGCTGCCAGCGGGACAGCGGGACGCCCCCAGCGCAGTTTGTTCATGCGGTCAACCGGAATCGTGTGCAAGCCCGCTTGTTTGACCAGTTCGTGCGTGATCGCATTGTCGCCGTGAATGAATTCCGCGCCCAATTCGACCGGAAAGTTGGCGATATCGTGTGCGGTGTGCGTGCGCCCGCCGATCCGGTCGGACGCCTCTAGCACCACCACGCGCAAGCCCGCATCGTGCAGCGTCCGCGCCGCCGCGATGCCCGCCGCGCCCGCGCCAACGATAATACAGTCGAAATCCGTCACGCCTTGTCCCTTTCACTGTTACGCGCGAATAATACCATACCCACGCACACGAGCGCGATCAGCACCAGCGGCACAAACAACGCCCGCGCCGCGTCTGGGTGGAACAGCGCGCCGCGCAAGCGTGCGAACCACAGCGCCGCGCCGCCGATGGGCAGCCAGCCGAGAATCAGGGCGCTCACGATGATCGTTAATCCCGTGCGAATCGGCAGGGGCGAGGTACGCCGCGCCCGCGCCCACAACGTCAGCTTTTCATCCGACGCGGCGTCCCGATGAGCGCGCGCCGTAGGGGCATAGCGCGCCAACCCCAGCGCAAACACGCCCACGCCAATCATCACCGCCAACGCGCCGAACACGGTCAGCCATGCACCCTGATTGACTGCCCAATACAGCGCCATCCCGACGCCATCGTAATTGAACAGCGGCTCGACCACGCTGCACCACCCAATCAGCGCAGCGAACGCGCGCGCAAGTGCGGCAGCGTTCCCGCGCAGCCCCGTCTCATGGACGCGCAGCGAGCGTCCAAACGTCGCTGTGGCGTAGACGACGATGGGCAGCGCCGCGTATGCCAGCGCGCTCTCGATGAATGCAGCATCCAAGCCGGGCGTGAGCGTTGTGTCATAGGTGCCACGCCGCCCGCCCATGCGCAGCGCTGCGAACGCCCCGCCCAATGCACACGCCAACAGCGCGCCCCATACGATAGCGGGAACGCCATTCACCAGCGTGCCGATGCGCGCCGATACCGACTCGCGGCGGATCAACGCGCGCGCTCCGACGGCGCACAGCCATCCGAGCAGCACGCCTGCGCTGATGGTCAACAGCGTCCACGCTAAGGGACGTATGAGGTCGCGGGCGAGGTCGAGCAAGTCGCTCATCCCAACTCGATATACTCGATGGTTTGTTCGCCGCGATTTTTCCCGAAGCACAACGACGACTCGGCATCCTGCCAGCAGCCCTCGATTAGCTCCGAACCGTAGCGCGCGGTTGCCATCGCTTCGTAAGCGGTCTCAAATTCGTCGGCATCCGCTGGCGTATCCCACACGAGGCGCAGCAACCACGCATAGCGCGGCGTGCCGTCCGCGTCCGCGCGCGCGTAGACGCGCAAAAAGTCGCCGCCCCAGCCCGCCGCCGCGCGCGCCGCCGCATTGAGCGACAAGCCGCCCGCGCGCAGATGTTCGCGCAGGTAAAATTCACCCAACGGGATCGCCCAAATCGACGTCCAACCGTCGCCCAAGCCCTCAGCGACATCATCCAAAAGGACTTCGACCGCGCCTTCGCCCGCGAGATATTTTTCGGGATGCAAAATCTGCTCGGTGGTTGTCGGTGGATTGGCGAACGCCGCGTTCACAGCGTCCCAACCGCCGTCGCGCCACACGTTCAGCACGAACGCCAAGCCATTCTCATACGGCAGCGCCAGTTCGCGCCCCAAGATCGCCGGAATATCGGGCGGCAAGAATAGATTGCCTGCCAACAGCCCCTCGGTCACCAATTGCACCGACAGCCCTGGATTGATCGCGGTGGCTTGCGTCGCATACAGATTCATCACCGCCGTAGCGTCGCCTTCGATCAACGACAGCAGCGCCAACGACTGATCCGGCACGGATGCGCGCGTTTCGTCGCCCATCAGCGTATCGAGATCGAATCGCTGATCTTGCAGCGCGTGGGTGAACTCATGGACGTAAATGATTTGTTCGGTGAACGTGAGCAGTTCGCCGGGTTCGCCCATCGTCGGAACGACGTTCATGATCTGCGTGTTCGTATCGTAAAAGCCGGCGACTTGGCTGCCCAACAGCGCCAGATAGGTCGCGCCCAAATCTGTATCGCGCGGCAGCATCCATAGCGCCTTATACAGCACTTCCGCGCGCCCCAAGTCTTGCAGCGCGAGGTCGGTGCCGTACAGTTCCGCCAGATACGCGCGCACGGCGTCACGCGAGGGGAACGCGCGCGGCACATCGATCAATTCATCGAGCGTGCGCGCGCGACCTACGAACGTTTCGAGCCGATCCATCTGCGCCGCCAGTTCGGGCGCGATTGCTGGCGCGGGCGTCGGGGTCGCGTCCTGCGCGGACAGCGGCAAAACGGCGAACGAAACACAGACGATGAATATGAGCGCGATTCGGCGCATAAACCAGACTCCGCATAGTTATTTGTCGACAAAATGAGCGCGAACTGCAAAGGTTTTAACGTAGAGAACGCAAAGAGACAGAGAAACGCAGACAGAAAATCGTCTGAGTGCGTCAAGAAAGTAGATTAAAGCAACCTCACCCCCCAGCCCCCTCTCCGTACCGGAGAGGGGGTCGGGGGGTGAGGTCTCTATCCTGAACTTCCTGCTTACTTGTACTTAGAGTCTCTGCGTTTCGCGCTACCCCGTCACCGGGACGCTGTTCAGATCGCCCTCGACGATATTGATATACGCCGTCGCCAGCCAACCCGTCGTCCCGCGAAATACGACCTGTACCCAGTCGCCCGCCCCTGTGCGCCCGATAATCGGGACAATATCGCCCCATGGGACGCGCCCGATCTGCTCACCGCTGACGAGTGGAGCAGGACGTAAGCGCATCACGGCGTTGGTCTGCCCGACGACTCCGGTCAGCGATGACGGATTACCCTGCGTGATATAAGGACTAGAGACGGGCGCATTGAACTCATTCCCGTTCACATTCAGATAGAAGCCCCATACCCAACCCTGAAACCCGCTGAGTTGGACTAAGAACCAGCGCGCATCGGGATCGCGCCCGACGACCTGATACGTTTGCCCGCGCAGCACGCGCCCGACCACCGGAGCGCCCAAGAACGGCGCGCCGCGTACCAGCAGCACGGTTGCCCGCACGACCGTCCCGGACAGCGCGCCCGCCGGAATCGCGGGGAGCGGCGTGCGCGTCGGCGGCAGCGGCGTCGGTGTGGGACCCGCTGTCGGCGCGGGCGTGCCGAACGGCGTCACGGTGGCGAACCCCGTACCGGGCGTGAGCGCGCCGCTGGTCTGGAAGTATTGGAACGTCAAGCGCGACAGATCGATGCCCTCGAAGTAGTCGATGCGAATCGTGTGATTGCCTGACGTCAGCGACTGGGTGAAGCGATCTTCGGTATAGACCCGTCCGGTGAAGCGATCCAACACCAGTGCGCCATCGATGAACACGCGCACGCCATCATCCGAGCCAACGACGAATTCATACGTCCCTTGATTGAAAAACTGCTGCGAGACATAGACCGCCGACCAATTGTCGGTCGGAACACCCGCAGCGGGCGACCCGGCACCATAATCGAGGCTCAAGTTCGAGCCTGCAATCGTCGAGGTCAAAATTGGGGTTCCCGTTGCCGTCGTGCCATTATAGTACTGTACCGTCCACGAACCCGTTTGCGCGCTGGCGCTGAAGACGGCGCTGAACGTGCCGATTGCCAACGCCAGCAGCGCGACGGTCAGCGCCGCCAGCATGATGCCCGGCACGAGGATTGGTGCGCGTTGTGTTTGGTTCATGACGCCTTCCCTTTCTAGCCAACAGTCAAAAGTAACATCTGCTGAATGCCGAGAAAAACGATCATCGACCTAGCGATCTTTTCCTCAGTCCTCAGTCCTTTCACCGCAGTCCGACCGTGATCCATCCTGAAACACTGGCTTAGTCTGGGAGCGTGAATGTGCCGCCCGGATCGATCACGATGGGGACGGCGTTGGTCTCACTGCTGACGCGATTCGCCCAATCGCTGACATCGACCGCGATCAGGTCGAACGTGTTGTAGTGCATTGGGATCACGTAGCGCGGATTGAGCAGCTTGACCGCCTTGATCGCGTCGTCTGGTCCCATCGTGAAGTAATCCCCAATGGGCAAAAACGCCACATCGATGCGCTCGTCCCCGATCAGCTTCATGTCGGAGAACAGCGCCGTATCGCCCGCGAAATACAGGCGCTGCCCGCTGTCCTTCGCCGTGACGATGAAGCCGTTCGGACTGCCGCCGGACGCGCCGTCGGGCAGCGTCGAACTGTGGAACGCGATGGTGAGCCGCGCATGAAACCAGCCATGATCCGCGCCGCCGCCCGTATTTTGCCCATGCACGTTCTGGATGCCTTTCGCGCGCAGCCAGCCGCCGATCTCGGCATTCGTGATCACCAGCGCGCCCGTCCGCTGCGCAATCGGGAGCGTGTCGCCCATATGATCGCCGTGTCCATGCGAGACGAAAATAACTTCCGCCTCGACTTCATCGGGCGTCCGCGCAGCGAGCGGATTGCCGGTCAAAAACGGATCGAACAACGTGGGATGCCCGTCGATTTCGACCGCGAATGCCGAGTGTCCAAGCCATGTAATTTTCAGCGCCATCGATTCACCCACTTTCTCCAGCCATATGGTTTATAGCGTGTTCTAACGCGATGGTTCAATCCGACTTCGTTCCTATAGGGACAGCGATGCGGGACGAGGATTGAGCAAAACACCGTCCACAGCAGCGCGCTTTGTCGCATCACTCGTTGATCGGCATCACAACGGTGAAGGTTGAACCTTGTCCCAAGCCGCGACTGGTCGCCCACAGCCGTCCGCCGTGCGCCTCGACCAGCGCGCGGGCGATGCTCAAGCCAATGCCCAAACCGCCGTTGACGCGCGTCATATGATCTTCGATCTGATAGAATCGCTCGAAGATGCGTTCAAGCTGATCCTTCGCCAGTCCGATGCCATTATCGATGATGTTCACCCAAATTTCGTGCGCGCGCTGTTCAACGTGAATCGTGATTCTGCCGCCGTCCGGCGTGAAGCGGATCGCGTTATTCAAGACGTTGCTGAGCGCCATCACAATGCGAATGCGGTCGATGCTGATATGCACGTCAAACGGTGATGGCACGAACGTTAAATCGTGGCGCTTCGCCTCTACCAGCGGTTGGATCTCAGCGATCAGTTCCCGCACAAGATCGCCGACCAATACATCTTCGCGGTTTAATTCCAACGAGCTTTGTTCCAAGTAGCGCAGATTGGTCAAATCCTCGATGATGCGGCGCAGGTGCATCGCGCTGTTGACCATCTTCGACGCATGTTCGCGGACTTGCGGGTCATCCGTGTCTTGCAAGAAGCTGGCGTAGCCGAGAATCACGCCGAGCGGTGTGCGAAGTTCATGCGATGCGATGGCGATGAAGTCGCTCTTGAGTTTGTCGAGTTGATTCAGTTCCTCGTTGGCAAGCTGAAGCTGGGTGACTAACTGCGCGCCCTCGATGGCGACGGCGGCTTGGGCAGCCAGCACGGAAAGATAGTAGCCGTCGTCCTCCGTCCATGTTTCATTCCGCCGATTGACCGCCTCTAGCACGCCAATGATGCGGTTGCGTGAGCGCATTGGCACGCCCAATACCGAGCGCGTTTGAAAAGCGATTTGCTCATCAATCTTCGAATAGTATACGGTCGTTGTGCGGATGTTGCCGACCGCGACGATGCGATTCTCGCGCATCACCGTCCCCGCGATGCTGCCTTCAAGCGGGACTTGCTTACCGATGAGCGCCTGTCCATTTGAGTCGCCCGTCGTCGTCGCTGCAAAGACCAGTTCTTGCTTCTTATAATCCCACAGCAGTACCGAGGCTGCTTCGGCATCAACAATGTCGGCGGCAGTGTCCATGATCGAACTCAGAAGCGGTTTGAGCCGCATCGTCGAATTGAGGACGGCGCTTGTTTCTGCCAACCGCGTCAAAATGGTTACTTTACGTTCAAGTTCCTCGATCCGTCCCATGCTGCGCGTCTCGCCCTAGTTCAGTGTCGCCTACGAATTCATGCTAGAACCGCGTTCGCTGTGTTTCTGCACTTGTCACAAGTGTAGCATTTCCGCCCCTGCATCGCTAACGAACGAATGAAGATTGCATCGTGCAAGCGGGTGGATGTTCGTCTTTCCGCTTGCGCAGCGCGAACGAGGATTGTGCTGTGCAAGCGGATGGGCAGCTGCGTTTGTGTGCCTTCAGCGCGAACGAATGAAGAATGCATCGTGCAAGCGGATGGGCAGCTGCGTTTGTGTGCCTTCAGCGCGAACGAATGAAGAATGCATCGTGCAAGCGGATGGGCAACTGCGTTTCTGTGCGTTCAGCGCGAACGAATGAAGATTGCATCGTGCAAGCGGATGGATGTTCGTCCTACCCAGCGCATTGTGCGAACGAATGAAGATTGCATCGTGCAAGCGGATGGATTCCGCCCTTTACCTTTCGCCGTTCAAGATCGATCACAACGCCGATCATTGGAGAGTCACCCCGCGACGAATCCTTTTTGAATTTCAGGAGTGTCGTTTAGTTTATTAAATAGAAGTAGCAGTAGGGGTGTTCAAACTGTTCATAACTTTATCCCACGAAATGCCGCATATCCCACTTGTCCCAAATTTTACCCAATATAATGCTGGTTCGGCGCGAATCCTTTGGGTAATTGGGGATATATCGTAAAATTGTTAAGGAAAGTTATGAACACCCCCTGTTCATAACTCGGTCGAGTTATGAACAGTTTGAACAGTTAATAGCCCTCCCGCGCCCCTTTGACGCTTACCAAGTCGCTTACTGAACTATACTTATGAACAGGCAGGGGAGAGTTATGAACAGGTTTTGAACAGGGTACGCCGAGTTATGAACAGGTTTTGAACAGGTTGGGGTCGAGTTTTGAACAGGTTTTGAACAGTTGAATACAGATCGTAATAATTTTTGCCGTAATGTTGGATTAAATTGGGATATTTTCGGGGTCGGAGGTTGGGATAAAACAACGAGGGCGGATAAAAAAGAGGATTGAAGCGGGTCGTTCGACATGAAACGGGTAGGGGTGTCACGATGAGATATTTCATGCTCGTGCCGGCGGTCAGCCGCACACCCCTACACAGAAGTATGTAACCTGAGTTTTGAACATGCGCCAACCCGCTTTAGGGCAATCAGGGCGTTTCGATTTCCGACGGTCCTTTGCCGCCCAAGGGCGTCACCTCGAAGCGTTCTGCGAATCCGGCGATCAGTGGGCGCGCGACCGTAATCAACGATTTGATCGCGTCGTGCGTGAGCGACGCTTGATGATCCGCCTGACTGCGCCACACTTCGTTGACCCAAATGCCGTTTGGATCATCGAGGGCGCTGCTGATCACGTACAGATAACAGCCGTCCACCTCGCGCAAGAGGGTTGCCGCGTGCAGCAAATGCCCAATCAGCGCGTCGCGTTGACCGGGCTGTGCCAGCATCTTTCCAAATAGACCGTACATGGTTGTCCTTTTGTTTGACCGTTCAAACCTTTATCCGCCGGGTTGATCCAAGCCGAACCCCATTTCCCGCGTGCGAATGAAGCCCATTGACTCGTAGACTGGGTAGCCCTGTTCGCTGGCGTGCAGCCACGCATAGCCCCAGCCTTCTTCCTTGCAGTGGTCGAGGATCGCGTTCACGAGGCGCGGCGCGATGCCACGCCGCCGATAGTCGGGCTGCACATAGACGTTGAGGATGTAGGGACGCTGTGGACGCGCGCTCTGGTAGCCGGGAATCCAGTCGAGGAACACCAAGCCCGCGCCGCCAATGATCCGTTCCGCGCCCGCTTCATCGCGCGCGACTGCCAGCCAGCCGCAATAGCGCGCGTCTACGAGTCGTTCGCGCACATACGGCAAAAAATCGACATCCATCCTGTCCATGCCCGCGACATTTTCGACGCCCATATCCTCGAACATGCGCCGCCGCTGGATTGTAATCGTTTCCGCGTCGTCTGCGGTCGCCCGCCGCAGCGTGATATCGTCCATGTTGTTCCCCCTTTTGCATTCGTCCCATGATACGGTAGGCGCGTACAGTGGGCAACAGACCAATCGATCCGCTCAAGGGCAGCGATGAGCGGTGCCGCTTGCAGAGAGGGAACGCTCGACGGAGACTCCCCCTCTCCGTACCGGCTGAGGGGAGGACACCTTTTCAAGAACCTCACCCCCTGACCCCCTCACTGCGTAGAAAGGGGGAACACAAGGCGGAAACTCCCCCTCTCCACTGCGTGGAGAGGGGGCTGGGGGGTGAGGTGAATCAGGGAGAAAACCAAACATGTCCTCCCCCTCTCCGTACCGGAGAGGGGGTTGGGGGGTGAGGTCAATGCGGGAGAAAAGGGAGGTTTAACGGGCTTGTGGCTCCACCGACACAGATGGCATCAGTGTCGGTGCAAACGCGCCTTCCCACCCGCTGAGCGGTGTGTTTCTGCTCCCGCGCAAGACGCGCCCCAAGATCGACGGCGCGAACAAGACCGTCGCGGGGTCGTTCAGGTTCATCACATTGATGAACGCACGACTGATGTCGATATCGTAAGGCATCAGCGCCACGACGCGATCCACATAGCGCTGCGCCAGCCGCTCCATCGCGCCGGGACGGTCGCCTTCTGTGCCGGGATAGCGCAAGTCCTCGCCCGTCGCCATCAGCCATGCGCGCTGCACCGATTTCGCCGCCACATGCTGGAACGCCGCTTCTAAACCATCCCAATGATCGCGTCGTTCGGTCAGCAGCGCGCCCAAATCGCGCGCCTCCATCGCGGCGACGGTCATGCCCTGTCCGTACAGCGGATTGAACGCGCATAGCGCATCGCCCATGATCAACAGCCGTGCCGGGCGGCGTGTCAGCTTTTCGTAGTGCCGCCAACGGCTGCCATCGACGCGATAGCCGTAGATCGGGCTAATCGGCGTCGCGTCCTTGATCGCGTCATAAATTTCGGGCGATGCCAGCCCGCGCGTGTAGTCCACGAAGTCTGCATCATCCGTCGGCGGATAATCCTTGTTCACGCCGCCGAGCGTGACCATCCAGCGCCCGCCCTCGACCTCGAAGATGCCCGCGCCGCGCAAGATGCCGTCAGCGGGGCGTCCGCTCATGAACAGGATTTTCCACGCGAAATCGCCCTGCGGCTTCTCGTAAAGGCGCGTCGCATAGCCGATGTAGCTGTTCACATGCGTTTCTTCGGGGACGGGATAGCCGAGCGCGGTCAGCCATTCGGGCGTCTTGGAGCGGCGTCCGCTCACGTCCACGACCAGATCGGCAAGCAGCGTTTGCACGCCCCCCGCGTCGGACGAGTCGCGCGGCTGAATTTCGACGCCGACGACGGCGTTCCCCTCCGCGATCAGGCGCGTCACGTCGGTGCGGCAGATGATTTCGATGTTCCCGCGCGCTAGCAACCGACGGCGCACGCGCCATTCCAAGTCGGGGCGGGTGATGATATTGGTCTCTAGTCCGCTTTCATCACGCCTCGTCCATCCGCCTACCGTCAAGTACGCGGTATCCAGCCCCCACTTGATGCGCGGCGAACCTGCCGACGTTAGCTCGTCGGACAAGCCGGGAAACAGCGCCTCCATGATGTCCTGTCCTTGCGCCAACAGCGCATGAATATGTCGCCCTTGCGGGACGCCGCCGCGCACCTCTGGCGCATCGGGCAGCTCATCGCGCTCGATGATCGTGACTTGTCCGAAGTGGTCTGCCAAGACCCGCGCTGCCAGCAAGCCCGCCATGCTCGCGCCGATCACGATTACCCGCGCTTTGTTCGCTGCCATGATGCCCCGCTCCCCTGATTGTTATTACGTTTCGTAAATCAGCATAGGACGATTCGTAACCCTACTCAAGTAGTACAAAAGTCCCGCGATGATCAATTCTTCGCTCAATTCAGTCTGTTGGTTGATTGAAATTCCGCCGAAGGTCGGATACGATGTAGTCTGTATCGTCATATAACGACACGAAACGATATCTGGATAGATCTGATGACCTCTGGAGCAAAACAGAAGTTGACCGCGCTCGAATATGTGGTCTTGGGATTGATCGGCATGAAGCCGCAATCCGGCTACAGCATTATCAACTACTTGGAGGCAGGGCTATCTGGTTACAGCGCCAGTCCCGGCTCGGTTTATCCCATCCTTAAGCGGCTTGAAGCGGCGAGCGTGATTGATGGGCTGCTCGAATCGGAACACGAGACGCGCCAGCGCCGCATTTACACGCTGACGATGCACGGTGGGCTGCTGCTGGATGCGTGGCTGCGGGATGTACCGAAGGCATCGCCTATATTTGAGGAACGTGAACTGGGCATGTGGCGCTTTCAGTTCATGGAGGCGCGACTCGCGCACGATGAGGTCATCCGCTGGTTGGATGAATATTTGGATGCGATCCGAATCTTCGATTATGGCAAGCGGCAGTTTTACGACCGAACGCGCGATCAGATGAACGTGGTGGGACAGCATTCGACCCATCAGGAATTGATCATGGAGTCGGTGTTGATGGAGTTGAACACGCTGCGAACGTGGTTAGAAATGGCGCGCGCGCGGCTGATGATGCGGGCGCGGGCGACCGGGGAAATGCCAAAGGTGTAACGACTTCCCCTTCAGCATATATAGAAGGGGATTGACGTGAAACGCCGTGCTTACGCGCGGGTTACGTCCGTTGGTGCGCCCACTGATTGATATCGTAGTCGGGCAACCGTTCCAACAGCTTCGCATCGACGCTCAAAAAGACGTGTTTCGACTCGACGCGCTCGATCCAATCGGTTGGAACCAGTTTGCGCGTTTGGAAAAACAAACCCTTCGAGATCAAAAAGTGGGTCGATTGATGGGTGCCGCTGTTGGTGATGATTTCTTCCAGCTTGCCGACGTGCTGATCGTCACGGCTGGTCACTTCCGCGCCAATTTCGAGGGCGACCGTATCCTCTGGGATGTTCTCGACCGTCTTTTCGACACGGTTCGGCAAGGGATCGATCACCGCCGGAAACGCGCCGTACACGGGCGCATAGCCGGTATTGCCCAGATAACCCGGATTGCCATAATAGTAATATACATCATCCGGCACATCGTTCGTGCGCGGGACGTAGAATGTCTGCTCGAAAGCCGGTAGGTCATTGAATGCACGCTTGTCCTCGTGCAGCATCACCGCACCGTCGGCGTCGATCCGGTCGATCCAGTCGAGCGGCAAAACTTTTTCTTCGCGTACCAAAAAGCCACGCTCGATCACCAAGGCAGTCACGCTCTGCGTGTGCGGCGTCATCACCACGTGTTTGATGCGTCCGACCTTACGACTATCATTCGTATAGACCATTGCACCTGATTTGAATTCCATGATCTATCCTCCTTTTTTACCCGTTAGCTCCACAATACGCGACTATATAATTCGCCACATGGGGCGTTCAGCGTGACCTTGTATGGGTCATATAGTCCAGTGTCGCACGGGTTATACAGTGTATTTATTCACCTATCCATGGGATTAAGCTCAAAATCCACAAATTTGAACCCAAGAAACACATAATGAACCCAATAGGACTGGGGCAAAATGCGGTCTGCACGGGTAGGTGAATAA
>DAOTUQ010000144.1:0-8505 GCA_034437055.1 Anaerolineae bacterium | reverse complement strand
AGGTTGTTTTCGACAAAAACCCTCAATCTTTTGAGGGAGAGCCTATTCTCATCGCAGACAAATTTGGCGTTTCAATTTGCCAAAATGAGGGGAAAAACGACCCCTGAGTAGTTACATTTAACCTGAGGTTTGGATAAGCTCTAAACCGTTCACCTCACCCCCCAACCCCCGCTCCACAGCGTAGAGCGGGGGAGCAGGACAGGTCACAACGGGTTTGAAAGCCCCCTCTCAATGCAATGGCTGAGGGGAGGACACCTTTTCAAGAACCTCACCCCCTGACCCCCTCGCCACTGCATTGCTGAGGGGGAACACAAGGCGGAAACTCCCCCTCTCCACGCAGTGGAGAGGGGGCTGGGGGGTGAGGTGAATCAGGGAGAAAACCAAACATGTCCTCCCCTCAGCAATGCAATGGAGCGGGGGTTGGGGGGTGAGGTGAAGCGATCCGAAACTCAGGTTATTTACGCAGCCTCAGTCCTCAGCCTTGATCACTTTTTTTACTCTCCGCTCAACAAGGGCTGAATGTCCGTCCCCACCACCACGACCACATCTTCGCCCGTCCCCGTCACGCCGTTGGTGATGCGCTCGATGGGCAGATTGAGCAGCGCCGCCAGATAGCGCGCCGTGTACGGCTTGTTGTTGGCGTTGACGATCAACGTCTGTCCACCCGTAGGCGCGGGCATGTTGCCCACAACCGCGATGCGCACTTGGCGGCTGGAGAGCAGGTCGCCCGTTTGTCCCGCCAACCCCGCGATGGTGGTGTCGTTGTAGATGCCGATCCGCGCGTTCTCTGCTTCGGAGCGTTCGCGCAGTTCCGACAGCGAGAGATTCTCCGTCTCGATTTCCGGCGCGGTCTCGCCGACGACTCCGCCGCCTGAACCCGGCGCGGCGTTGAATACGCGCTGCATCAGCGCGCCGATGGCGTTGTAGTTGGGAATCAGCACCTCGTCGCCGGTTGGCGTGGTGGCGAAGCGCGTCTCGTTGGTGCTGATCACGCCCGTGGTGATGTTTTCGCGCGGGATGCCTTGCAGCAGCACGCCGAGCCGGATCAGATCATCAAGCGCGATGTTGGTCTGATAACTGTCGGACAGCTCGTCCCACAGGCGCGGCGCTTGCCCGACGAAATTGGCGATGCCGCCCGCGCTCAAAATTTCCTCGCGCACCGCTTGAATCACCTCTTGCTGGCGCGACGCCCGGTCGAAATCACTGTTGCCGTGCCGCGTGCGCGCGTATTGCAGCAGCCGTTCTGCGCCCAACTGTTGGCAGCCCGGATCGAAATGCACCGTCATGAATCCGAAGCTGCCGTCGGGGTAGTATTCGTCGTGAATCGTTCCCAACGGGCAGATTTCCACGCCGTTGGGCGCGGCAATTTCGACGGCGGTCGTGAAGAAATCGAAGTTGACCAGCACATATTGATCGACGTTGATGCCCAAATTATCGCGCAGTGTGCGCGCCACCAGCGCGGGCCCGCCGCCGGGATAGGCGTTGCTCTCGCCAATCGAATTGGCGTTGTTGATGCGATCCGTGACGAAACCGGGAATCGGCACGTACAGATCGCGCGGCACGCTCAACATGCCGACGGTTTGGCGCAGCGGATCGACGCTGACCACGATAATTGTATCCGTGCGGAAGGGTCCCTGTTCGCCGCGCCGCTGGTCGATACCCAACAGCAGAACGTTGAAGCGGCGCGGGTCTTGCCACGCATATTGACTCAACAGCGCCGGATCGACGGTCGGCTGTATAGCAGCGGTATTTGCGCCGCCACTCGCCGCGCCCGTATCCAGCGTCGGGAGCGCCGTCGCGGGGGCGCTGACGCCGCCATCGGATGATCCGCGCGCCGCCTGCGTGGGTAGGATGCCGCCCAACGTCGGGATCGGGGTGAAGGTCGGCGCGCGGGGGTTGCCGTTCGTAGTCGTCGGGAGCGCCGTCGCGGGCGTGTCGAGGGTGGCGGTGATGGCAAGGCTGATGGCGGGCGCGTCCGTCGGTGGGATCGGGCTGACGTTAAAGGCGACTGCCGCGGTCGGGATGACGCCGCCACGCACGGCGCTCACGATTTCGGACAGCGATCCGCCTTGCACGCCGCTCTCACCGATTTGGATGGCAACTTGCCGCGCCAGCGCGAACGATCCCACGGAGCAGACCGCCGTCGCAATCACCATGAAGCCGACGCCGATGAGAAAAAGCCAATTCGTGCGCATAGGGTTCGTCTTTCTAAATCGGCAGGGTACGCCGTTTTCTATCGTGGGGCATTATAACAGAGCGCGCGCGGGGACTTGTACGTTGGGCTGACGATTGCCTGACGCTATCGACCGCACGCGGTCAAGCGTGGCGCTGATCTGCACGCAAACGGTAGAAGAAAGATTCAAAAGCAACCTCACCCCTCACCCCCTCTCCACATGGCTGAGGACAGGGGGATTCGTTTGGTGGGCGATCTCCCTCCGGCACGGAGAGGGGGTCGGGGGGTAGGGCAAACGCACGAAGATACAATGTATCATTCACCTCTCCCCCTCTCCGATACGGAGAGGGGGTCGGGGGGTGAGGTTGCTTCAGCGTGACGTTTAATCAGCTTCAATGCTGATCATCCATCGCGTGTTGAAACGAGAAATTCAGCGTTACCCACACCGCGCGATCCAAGATATGGTCATCCGCCGCCGGATAGTCCATGCGGCGCAAGCGCGCGTCCAACGCGGCGGGCGTGATGGCGATCCACGTGCCGCGCCGCACACCGTCAGCGTCGAAGCGCAGATCGAGAATCGCGTCCGCCATGCACAATGCCAAGGATTGCAGTTCAGCGTCCACTGGCGGGCGCGTCAGATGCAGCCATGTCCCTTCGAGCAAGGTGAGATAGGTGCTGTCGCTTGGCTCGTCGTTGGATGGCGTTACCATCGATTCGTCAGGATGTTGGCGTAAGTCGAGATACAGCGCGTGCGCCAAATCGCGGCGAATATCGAAATCGGTGCGCACATCCGGCACGATGAACGACACGGGCATCGTGTCCTCCGACGGCGGCACGAACGGCGCGATGGGCAGCGGTACGTCGTCTTGGTTTTGCGCAAGATCGGGCGGTCGGCGCGGACGGCGGCGCATTGGCAGCAGCGCCAGCGCGTACAGCGTCAGCGCCAATGCCAAGATCATCGCCATCCCGACATCAATATTTATCATTGCTTTGTGGTGTCCCTTTGCGCCCACGCACTTTCAGTCTACATTAGAATGCAAAATTGAGGATTGAGTTTGAAGCGACGCGGGTTGGTTGGTGTGTGCGCGGTGCTGCTGTTGGCGGCATCGTCTTTCCAATTGGCTGCTTTCTGCTCGGTTGGGTGTCGGCGCTGCCGTTGTTCGGGCGCGGCACGACGGCTTGCCGCTTGATGCGTCGCCGGTGGTGGTGATGGCGGATGCCCGTGCGGGTGATCGGGTCGTGTTGGAAACAGGCTCGGATGATAACGCGGCGCGGTATGAAGTCCGGCGCGCCGTCGTGCGCGTTCCTGTATAATGAACAGCCGAGTCAATGAATGAGATGTCGTCCTATGTCGCGTCCAAAAACGCTCGATCTCGAAGCACACCGCGCGCCGCTGACCAAATTGCTGCGCGATCTGCTCCAAATCGATCCCCTTACGATTGAGATGCTCGACGGGCTGATGCGCGCCCACGCCAAAGCGGGTGGGACGTATTACAGCCGCGACGCGGTGATCCGCGCCTATCGCGCCTTCGCCGGAACGGATGGGCTGCCCCCTTACGAGCCGCGCGTACTGGAACGCTTGCGCCTGAAGCCGGTACGCACCCGTTCCGGCGTGACGCCCGTCACCGTGCTGACCAAGCCGTTTCCGTGTCCGGGCGAATGTATCTTCTGCCCGAACGATGTGCGGATGCCGAAAAGCTATCTGTCCGACGAACCGGGCGCCCAGCGCGCCGAACAGAACGCCTTCGACCCATATCTGCAAACGATGTCGCGGCTGACGACCTATCACCAGACCGGACACCCGACGGACAAGATCGAGATCATCATCTTGGGCGGAACGTGGTCGTTCTACCCGGAAACGTATCAGATTTGGTTCGTCAAGCGGATTTTCGACGCGCTGCACGACTTCGGCGCGGGCGTGGATCGCTCCACGGATGTATCCGCTGCGCTCAAGGGGGCGTCACAGCTTCACCCGGACAACAATACGCCCAATGTCCAGCTCGATGGCGCGGACTTGACGCAGAATTACAACCAAGTCGTGCAGCGCATCTACGCCGACGAAATGGAGCGTTCCAAGCTCCATTCGCGCGATCTCGTTACCACGCACGGCATAGCGGCGGATCGCTCGCCCGTCACGGAATTTGCGACGTGGGACGAACTCGACGCCGCGCATCGCTTCAACGAGGACGCGCCGTGCCGCAGCGTCGGCTTGGTTGTGGAGACGCGCCCCGATCACTTGGACGATGCCGAAGTCGCGCGGATTCGGCGCTTGGGCGGCACGAAAGTCCAAATCGGCTTCCAGAGTTTGAATGACGCGGTTCTGCGCGCGAATCGACGCGGACACACGGTCGAGGCGACGCGGCGCGCCGTGGCGAAACTGCGGCGCGCGGGCTTCAAGATTCACGCCCATTGGATGCCAAATTTATACGGCTCGTCGCCTGACGCCGATATCGCGGACTACGCGCGCATGTTCGACGATCCCGACTTCCGCCCCGACGAACTCAAAATCTATCCGTGTTCGCTGATCGAGAGCGCCGAATTGATGGGGCGCTACCGGGATGGCTCGTGGCATCCGTACACGCACGAGGAACTTTTGCACGTCCTGACCGAATGTTTCCGCCTGACGCCGGAATACTGCCGTCTCACGCGCGTGATCCGCGACATTCCCGGCACGGATATCGTTGTCGGCAACAAGGCGACCAACTTCCGGCAAATTGTCGAGGATGATTTGAATCGGCGCGGCGAAGCGATGCACGATATCCGCGCGCGTGAAGTACGCGGCACGCCGACGACGCCGGACGCGCTGACGTTGGATGAAAGCGAGTACGAGTCGAGTGTCGGGCGCGAAATCTTCTTGCAGTTCATCGATGAGACGCGGCGCATCGCCGGATTTTTGCGCCTCGCGCTGCCAACCACGCTCCCGCCGGACACGCTGGCGGACGATTTGCGCGACGCGGCGATCATCCGCGAGGTGCATGTTTACGGGCAAGCGGTGGATATTGGCGATCACGAGGCGGGGCGCGCGCAGCACAGCGGACTCGGCACGCGCCTGATCGAACGCGCCGTCGCCATCGCGCGGGAACGCGGCTACGCGCGCTTGGCGGTGATCAGCGCCGTCGGGACGCGCGGCTACTATCGCAAGCGCGGGTTTGACGATGGCGTCTGGTATCAGGTGCGCGCGCTGTAGGGAAAGCGCTTTCAGTTGTCTGTGCCTTCAATGCCCAGCGCTCATGTTTCCGGCAGATACACAGCAATGCGCTGCGCGTCCGCATCGATGCCAAACACCGCATCCGGCGCTTGGGCAGCGGCGCGCCGTGCCACCCACAGATCGCCCACCGACGCCGCGCCATTGAGCAGCAGCGCGATCAAGATGATTTGCGCGATGGCAATGGGCAGGATGATCAGCAGCGCCGCGCCGACGAGCGTCATGGCGATCAGCGGCGTCCGCACCATGATCAGATACGCGCGCCGCGTCAGCCGTGCGCCGGGACGGATCGACGCATACAGAAAGCCGCCGCGATACGACAAAATCGGTCGATAGCCGAGCGCGATCAGCGCCAGCGCGTGCAAGAGTTCGTGCAGCAAGATCGAAGCGCCGATGATCAGCCCGCCGACGATCAGCCGTCCGCCATCCGTCCACGCCGGATCGGGCAGCAGGGCAAGCGGCGCGCCCAACGCGGCATAGAGTTGATACGGCAGCCACAGCACGACGACCAGCGCGCCCAACGGAATGAGCGCGTACAGATTGCCCCACAGCAGGAAGCGCCAGCCCGGCGCGCTGTCGAAATCATCGAACAGGTAGGCGTGGAAGGTGTAGCGCGGCGGGGCGTCGATCACCAACCCGATCACGATGGCAAAGGCTAACGGAGGATGGCGAACGAGCTGCGGGTAGGGTTCATCGACGCTATCTTTGTCTAGGCGAGCGACTATTTTATATTCAATCCGTTGGAGCGTTAAATTCAATCCTACTTTGAATGATGATCTCTTGCAACACGTTCTTCAGTTCTCCACGTTGAGCGATTGCTGCAAGATACACTTGTAGGGTAGGAATATTGATCAATTCCTCAATGCTCGCCATATAGCGTTCAACCACGCGATCTACTCCATAGATTTTTGCCGCTTGATGACGAATTTGTATCCGAAGTTGTGTCGCTTCAAGGTCTGTTTTGATCACGAAAGTGATAGGAAATCGCTGTATTTTGTCGATATCCAAGAAATATTTTCGGAAGTCAAGCGTTTCAGTCACTTGAAAAAAACGTCCCAATGGTCTCATCACAAAATCGATGCCACCATCGTTGGCGTTCGTGCGCCCTGTTTTATAGAGCATCAAAGACTCGATTTGCAGCCTGTCTGCACTAAAACCTCAATAAATTTGCGTATTGGCATAATAACTTTTCAAGATTGCATAACTGACGATTTCAAAAATTCGTGCGTCAACATTTGGGCGAACGAGTTGCATGATGAACGTTTGTGCTTCAACCGCGTCGAGTCGATCTGCACCTTGAATTTGAGTGATCTCGTCTAGAAATTGTTCAAATGCAATTTTTTTCGCATCGATGTAAGCCTGAATAACAGCGATAATTGCGCGCGCAATATTCACAATCCGATCATTCAATTGTACGCGCAGCAGATTTTCGTTGATCCAATAGCGGTTGGTCTCAAGGTTACGCACGATAGGTTCATAAGGGGAGATTGGAAAATACTTTTTGAATTCGCTGTTCAAACGGCTATTGAGGGCGTGATTTTGTAACTTCTTCCCAAATGGAAGCTCACGCTGCCGTCGAAAGAGATCAGAAAATTTCGCCCCTTCATGAGCCGAATAATCTGAACGGCTGTCATACCCATGTGCTAGATAGTCCTCGATCAACACAAACTGCTTATTCCGAGACGACGCAGCCCGATTTTGACGTATTCAAGCTGTAGTTCGATCCCAATACTCTTACGCCCCAATCGCTGTGCAGATGTCGAAGTCGTAAATGTCCCCGCGAAGGGATCAAGCACGGTGTCTCCAGTATGGCTGCTGGCGTTGATGATCCGTTCGAGGAGCGCCAAAGGCTTTTGCGAGGGATGGTCTTCATATTCTGCCATCCGATAGCGTACACGCGGAAAATACCAGACGTTATTTGGGACTTTTGTAGAGCGATATTCAGTCGGGACTGCCTTACGATAGTCGATTAGGTGTCGTTGTGCGCCTGTCTTTGCCTCAACTTCAATCGCATCAGCGTTGAAAACATAATCTTTGGGGTTTTTAACGCAAAACAAGATCGGTTCATACGCAGACCCGAAATATTTGCGCGCTTGAACGCCTGAACTGTCGTATGTCCACACGATCCGTGAGAGGATATGGATTTTAGACCGCAGATAAACATCGATATCTGGCATCTGTTGTGTACTTGCCATTATGTACATACTTCCATTGGGAGCAAGTTTAGCTATGCACAAATCCAGCCATTGATAGCACCAGTGGACATATGCCTCGTCTGACGCCCATTGATCCCGAAAACCCGCAAAATTTTTGCCGATATTGTAGGGCGGATCAGCAAAGATCAAATTGATGCTGCGATCCGCAATTTGGTCTGCCATGATACTGAGCGAGTCCCCCCACAAAATCGTATGTCCGTCTTTGTAAAAGCGGGACTCCTGAGCCTGTACATCGCCTTCAAAGTTAAGCGGCAATTGCATTTGAGGCATCCTGTACTCTTTTTTTACCGAATTGACGATCATTATACCCCCGACTCGCGCATCCGCCCCGCTTGTGCGACAATCAGCCCGCAATCGTCCAATCATGACCGATAGAAATTCATGCGCGCATTCGCTGCTCGTCTCATCCCCATTTTGTTGATCCTCGGCTCGGTGATCGGCGCGTTCAATGGAATGCGCCCGGTGCCGTCGAGCGCGCAGCCGCCCCCTACGACGATGGTTTACGTCGTGCAGCCCGGCGATACGCTGGCGGGGATCGCCGCCCGCTATGGCGTGCCGCCCGCGCTGCTGGCGTCCACCAATCTGCTGGCAGCGGGCGCGAACGTGGGCGCGGGGATGATGCTGCTGATCCCGCCGCCCCAAACGCCGACCCTGCTGCCCACCGCCACGTCGGAGTCGGCATTCGCCACCAACACGCCCGCGCCGACACCCGTTTCATTGGCGACCAATACCTTCGCTCCAACCGCGCCGCCCGCCACCCCATTTGCCATCGTCACGCCGCACATCGTCACCCCATCCCCAGATGGCGCATCCCCAGATGGCGCATCCCCAGATGGCGCATCCCCAGATGGCGCATCCCCAGATGGCGCATCCCCAGATGGCGCATCCCCAGATGGCGCATCCCCAGATGG
>DAOTUQ010000143.1:0-6915 GCA_034437055.1 Anaerolineae bacterium | reverse complement strand
AAGCTCAAAATCCACAAATTTGAACCCAAGAAACACATAATGAACCCAATAGGACTGGGGCAAAATGCGGTCTGCACGGGTAGGTGAATAAATACCCACGCTGTGGAGAGGGGGAGCAGGACAGGTCACAACGGGTTTGAAAGCCCCCTCTCCATGCAATGGAGAGGGGGTTGGGGGTGAGGTGAAGCGATCCAAAACTCAGGTTACCCTAAGACGAGCGATGTTGGTCGTAGGGTAGGGTCGCTCTTTAGGCGGGATCGCTTTTGGTAGCGTGCGCGTAACGTTTGAGCAGATCAGTATCATAGGGGAAAGGAAAACAGCGCGCCGTTGCGCCTCCATCGACTGCGATGACCTGTCCCGTAACGAATGACGCTTCTTGCGACAACAAGAAGGCGCAAACTGCGGCGACTTCCTCTGGTTTGCCAGCGCGATTGAGCGTATGCAGGTCGCTGAACATTTTCCAGACGCCCATCGGATCGGGTTGTGAATCGGCATAGGTTTGCGTCAGCGGCGTCATAATCGCGCCTGGGGCGATGGCGTTGGCGCGAATATTCACGGGTCCGTACTCGACCGCCGTATAGCGGGTCAGTGAATCGATACCGCCTTTTGCCGCATCGTATGCTGCCCAGCCGGGGAACGAATCCGTACTGTGAATGGACGAGATATTCACAATCGCGCCCCCAGTGTTGTGCTTCAAAAATCGCTGCACTGCAACCGATGATCCCCAAAACACACCCATCAGATTGACGCTGAATAACCGCTCGACTTCATCGCGTTTTGGCTCGTGCAGCGTACCCGTCAGCGCCAAACCCGCATTGTTGACCCAGCCCTTGAGCGGCGCGAGCTGTTCAGCGCGATCAGCCGCCTGTTCAAGCGACTGCTGCTGCGCGACATCGCCGAGAATAACGTCGCCGTTTGCTCCGGCGTATTGACGGGCATCGTCTGCCAACGCGGGCTGCATTTCGATACCGACAACCTTCCAATCGTCATTGAGAAGCCGTTGGAAAATTGCACGACCAATGCCTGTGCCACAGCCCGTAACGACCACACTTTTCGACATTTCAATCGTCCCTTCTTGAAATCAACCCGACTCTATTCAGAAAAAACGCGCTCGCCCTTTGAATTGACAGGTGCGACTCGTTGTGTGCTGCGTCCAGTAGCGCGCTCGAAAAAAGGTTGCAGCACGATGTGTCACCAAGAGATTTGAGTATGATTGTTGATTTATGTTTTGTCAACAACTGGTACGACCAGATGTCAGATGTGTGCTATACTCTCCGTCAAGATTGGCAAACTCGTAAAGATAAATCAAATGGAAATTCGGTTTGATCAAAAAGTCGCGTTAATTACTGGTGCAGGCAGCGGCATTGGGCGCGAAGTCGCTCTCAAGTTGGCTGAGACGGGCGCAAAAATTGTCATCTTCGACATCGATGGCGCTGCTGCTGAAGCGGTGCGCGCTGAACTTCAGGCAGTTGATTCGGGTACAACGGAAAGTCTGGTCGTTCAAGGAAGTACGTCTGAACCCGACGATTGTCAGCGCGCGGTCGCGGCGACGGTCGAGCGTTTCGGACGCTTGGATATCCTCGTCAACAGCGCCGGGATTTCTCAACCCGTGCCATCGCTTGAAATGCCGCCGAGCGTGTGGAGTCGCATTATCGATGTGAATCTCAACGGCGTATTCTATTGCAGCCAAGCCGCTGCACAGCCGATGAGCCAACAAAAGGGCGGCGTTATCATTTCACTGTCCTCGATCTCTGCCGCGCTCGGCTTCCCGATGCGTGCGCCCTACTGCGCATCTAAGGCGGCTGTCGAAGCGTTGACGCGCGTATTGGCGGCGGAATGGGCTGTCTACAATATTCGTGTGAACGCTATCGCGCCGGGCTATGTCATGACGCAGCTTGTGGAAAAGAATATCGCCAATGGGGTGGTCGATGTTGACAATGTGAAGCGGCGAACCCCACTTGGACGGTTAGCGATGCCAGACGAGATCGCCAACGTCATCTTGATGCTGGCTTCCGATTATGCGGGCTATATCACGGGCGAAACCTTGTATGTTGACGGTGGCTATACGGCGACCGCCGCGAGCAACGCACGGAATGGATAATGGAGTCACCATGACGAATTCTACGCCTACCATCGATCTTCCCATTGAGCGCGCGGAAGTGTTCCGCCTCCAAGTGCCACTTGAGGTACCGCTGTCGGTCTTCGGTAAAACCATACACAGCCGCGAATACATCATGGCGCGCGTCTATGCGGGCGGACACGTCGGTACGGGCATTGGGCTGGCGCGCGAGGCTGAACTTGAATATGTCGTGCAGCGCGCCGTCTTTCCGCATCTCCTCCATCAACCCGTAAGCGCAATTCGCGCGACGTGGGAAAATGCGCGGGCGTCGATGCGCATGATTGGGGAGTCCGGCTTATTTGCGCGCGCGCTGGCGGTGGTGGATATCGCGCAGTGGGATTTGCTTGGGCGCTTACTCAACGCACCCCTCTGGCGCATGATCGGTGGGCGAACAGCGACGGTTCCTTGTTTGGCGATTATGGGCTACTACCGCGACGACGATCCGGTTGGGATCGTCCGACACGAGGCGAAGCGTTTGGTCGAAGCGGGCTTCACCCGTTTTAAGATTCCCTATGGGTTTGATCCGCGTTTCGATAGTGAGCGGATTGCCGCGCTGCGCGAGAGCGTTGGCGGTGATGCCCTGATTGGATTGGATGTCGGTGGTCGTTTCAACTCCATCAAAGAGGCGCTCGCTGTCATTAAAGTAGTCGAGTCATTCGCGGTTGATTTCCTCGAAGACCCATTTCCAGCGCATCGCCACGCGCTGGCGATGCAACTGGCACAGCGCACGCCGATGAAGATTGCTTTTGGCGAGTCCGTTTCGCTGCCCGGCATTATCCAGACGTTGGGGGGCGAAAGGGGCGTTGACATTGTGCGTCCCGACGCCACCCATCAAATGGGGATTACGGGTTATTTGCAAGGGGTCATGCCCGCACTCGAAGCGCATCGACTGATTTTTCCGCATTACTTCCCCGACATCCACGCGCCCTTGGTCGGCGCGCTGGGCGGTATGATGATCGAAGAGTCACCGACTCTTGCCGATACAACCGCTTTCTTCCGACTGCGCTCACAGGCACCCCGCATCGAAGGCGGCATGTGGCATCTGACCGAAGAAGCAGGTTTAGGGATTGGTTGGAATGAAGCTGCACTCGTGCAATTCCGAGTGGGAGCATAGCGATGGCAGGGGCAAAACGGAGCGAAGGTCTCACCAATCAGGTGGCAGACAATATGCAGTTTCGCATCATTTCGCACGAATTTTCGCCCGGCAGCTTTCTCCCCTCGGAACGCGAGTTACAAGCGGAATATCAAGTGAGTCGGACGGTGATCCGTGAGGCAATTCGATTGTTGGTCGCGCGCGGGCTGATCACGACCAATTCACGGCAGGGGAATGTCGTGAACACCGATAATAACGCCTCGCTTTCAGAAGCAATGCGGCTCGCTTTTTATCGCTCCAACGTTTACGTCGAAGACATCCTTAGTACCCGTCTCATCCTCGAACCCTCGATTGTCGAACTGGCTGCACAGCACGCCTCCGCCACCCAGATTCGAGATTTGTTGAGCTTGAGCGATGCGTTTAAAAACATTACCGTTGATCCGGCGCAATCCAACTACGTCGAAAATCGCCAGCGGTGGCTGGAAAATGACCGGCGTTTTCATATTCTCTTGGCGGAAGCGAGCCAAAACCCGGTCTTGCCGATTCTGATCGAGGTCACCGTTGGGCTGCTTTGGCATCAATCGAGTTTGATTACCTTGTCACTCTCCATCGAACATCATCAAATTGTGAGTCGTCAGCATGAAGCCATCGCCTTAGCGGTGCAGGAACGTCATCCGGCGCAGGCGCGGAGTGCGATGTTGGCGCATTTGGAATACACAGGCAGTTACTTACCCCGCTTGCGTGAGCGTCTGCTCGATTTGGGTGTGGACGTGAATCCATAAGCCGTGCTGCTGGGACGCTCAGGCATGATACGTCATGCTCTCTATGAATTATGCCTACCCTCTATTTGCCATCATCGCGGGTGGACGAACGTTTGACGGGCGCAAATTTGTGAATATGGTAAACTGACACGATAAAGTGTCTTGTTTATAATTGGATGGTCGTGCCATGAGCGAAACTCGATCCGCTCCCTTTCTCTCGCTGCGCTGGCGTCTCATACTGCCGCTCGCCCTCATTGCTGTTATTGTCGTCGTTGTCGTGGCGCTGTCCGCCCCGCCGTTGGCGATGGGTGATATCGCGCAAACGCTGCTCACCAGCTACCGCCGCGAGCTTGAAAGTCGTGTCGCGTTCGGCGCGGATGCTGCCGATTTGGAGGCGCTGCGTCCCGGCGCGGTTGAATTGGCGCTGATCGGCGCAGATGGAACGACACTTGACCGCACGCCATCCGCCGAGACTGGCGATACCCCGTTGGCGCTCGATCCGAACGCGATCAGCGAAGTGGGGACGCGCATTGACGTGAACGGCATCGGCTATTGGGCGGCGCGCGTGCCACTGCCAGAGGATGCCGCCGGACGCTCGATTCTCGTGCTGCTTCCAGAAAACAGCGTGCCATCGGCAGATGGGCAGCGCGCGATCACCGCGTTGGCGGCGGCGGGCATGACCGTCATCGTGATCGTGGCATTCATCGTGATCCAAACGTTGATCGTTGGGCGCGTGAACCGTGTGCGCCGCGTCGCGGACATGCTGACGAACGGCAATTCGACCGCACGCACGCACATGCGCCCGACGGACGAACTGGGCGCAATTGGCGCGGCGCTGGATCGCTACGCCGACACGGTACAGAAGCGCCAAGACTCGCTGCGCTTCTCACTGCGGCGGCAGCGGCGCGAAATCACGCACTTGACCAGCGTCTTGGAGATGCTCCCCGATGGCGTGATCGTGCAAGATGCCAATGGTCACGTCATTTTCACCAACGAGCGCGCGAAAAAGCTGCTCGGATCGCAAGGTTTGGAGGGCAACACCGTTGAGGCGATCACATCGGTGGTCACAGACACGCTGGGGCCCGCGCTGGCACAAGGTTTATACGCGCTCGGCAACCCGCAGCAGGTCGAGGTCAACGGGCGGGTGATCAGCGCGCAAGTCGCCGCCGTGACCGCGTTCTCGAATCAGCGCGTTGGCAAAGTGGCGCTCCTGCGCGATATCACCGACGATGTGCGCCGCGAACGCGCGCGCGAGGCGCTGCTCAAGCGCATGTCCGACGAAGTTCAGCAGCCGCTCTCTGAAACGTCACAGAAGAAAGCGACCAGCGAACCCGTCGCACTGGCAACCTTCGCGCACGAGATCGCGCGGCACGCGGTCGCGCTGCAAAAGATGATCGTGGAGATGCGCGAACTGAGCGCCGATATCGACACGCGCGCGCTCAAGCGCATCACGCGCCCGATCATGCTGGACACGCTGATTTGGGCGCTGGCGAACGAGTGGCGGCAGGTGGCGGGCGCGGCGAATCTCAAGCTGCAAGTGCAGATCGAGCGGTCTGGCTTGTACGTCTTGGGCGACGAGCGGCGCTTGCGCTGGGCGCTGGGCAATCTGATCGACAATGCGATCAAGTATACGCCGCCGGGCGGCTCGGTCTCGCTGGAGATCAAGGGCGAGGAAGGCGGCATGGCGCGGATGCGTATCCGCGACAACGGCGCCGGGATCGCGGACGACGAACTAGCACAGGTCTTTGACCGTTTCTATCGCGGCAATCCCATCACGCAGAACGGGCGTGCGATTCGCGTGTCGGGGACAGGGCAGGGCTTGACCGTCGCTAAAGACATCATTGAATCGCATGGCGGGCGGATTTATATCAAGAGTGACACGACCAAAGGCACAGCGGTCTACTTCACGCTGCCGCTGACCGCGCCGGAAACCCTGACGATGCCGACGACGCCCGAAGCGGTCTTTGTAGATGATGAGGATGAGCTGGACGATGAGGGCGATCAGACGTTTTTGATCCGCCCGGATGGGATGTAGGAGACTTGACATGGCGTTCATCTATCGACCCATCGATCCGCCGTCCGGCGCAATCGTCGCGGAGGGCGTGAGCGAGGACGCATACTTGGCGGTCTACGCCGGAAATTATTACGAATGGATCGAAGGGACGGTGATCCATTTGTCGCCCGCCAGCTTGCGCCATAACGATTCGTTGGATTTTCTGAAAGCCCTCCTCGTCGTCTATATGAAGCTGCGCCCGATTGGGCGCGTCGTAGCGTCCCCATTCACGATGCGTATGACGGCAATCCGGCGCGACCGCGAACCGGATATCATGGTCGTGATGAATGCCCATCGAGATCGGCTGCACGAAACCTACATCGACGGTGCGGCGGACATTTGCATCGAAGTTGTATCGCCAGAGAGCGTCGCGCGCGACAGCGACGAAAAATTCACAGAGTATCAAAAGGTGGGCGGGCGCGAATATTGGTTGTTCGACATGCCAAACAAGCAGAGCCGTTTTTATCGACTGAATGCGCAAGGAAAATTCGAGTTACAGCCGCTTGGCGCGAATAACGATTATCGGACGCCGCTTCTGCCCGATTTTGTGCTGCCGAATGAACTGCTGTGGGGCAATACTGTGCCGGATTTGGATGATACGGGGCAGTATATCCGGCACTTGCTCAAGGAATAAGCCGGATAATGGCAGCACATAGGCTTTTCGCCGCCCAGATCATGGTTCAGACTCTTGGTATGTAACCTGAGGGTGGGGCATGAATCCACATGAATAAAAGAGCCAGTTCGGGTAGAGTCGAAAGCTCTCACACTCAGACGCCACCGAAAAGGCTCAAGCAAATGATAACGGCGGATCATCCTTTGATGCAATTGTTGGCGCTGATTGATCTGGTCTGGATCGACGCCGAACCCAGTCAAGTGAAGCGAGGCGGAC
>DAOTUQ010000142.1:0-19823 GCA_034437055.1 Anaerolineae bacterium | reverse complement strand
ATTTATTCACCTACCCGTGCAGACCGCGTTTTGCCCCAGTCCTATAGGGTTCATTATGTGTCTATTGAGTTCAAATTCACGGATTTTGAGCTTAATCCTATGGATAGGTGAATAAATACTGATGACTGAGTAGTTACAAACGTTTTTTGTCTTAATAGGTCGTATGGCTAAAGAAATTTGCCCGCTCTTCTCATCAAAAAACGGTGTGAGGTGACTATGCTGAAAAGATCATCGTACACCCTACCCTTGGAGGCAATGTGAGCGCACAACAAGTCTTTCGGAACACATTGGTTGTGATTACTACACTTTTGGGCGCGTATCTTTTGTTTAGCAGTGTTCGCGTCTTGATCGTGTTGTTTTTGGCGATCACGATTGCCTCTGCGCTGCGAAAGTTGGTCGTGCGTTTAATGGGGTGGCACATCCCGCAAGGGGGCGCGATTTTACTGGTCTATGGCACGATGCTGCTATCCATTGTGATATTGGCGATCATTGTTCTCGCGCCCATCGCATCCCAAATGTCGCGCTATTTGCTCAACGAGGATCGTCTTGCCAATCGCATAATCTTTACGCAGACGTGGATAGAGCGTAGTGTGAGCGATCTGACGCAGACCACGATCACCTTCATTAGCCCGGATGAACTGCGCACGGCTGTGAACGACGTTATCAGCACCATTCGCACGTCCAGCCCATCCCTCGTCAGCAATTTGAGCGGCACGCTGGGCGACGCGCTGTTGGTCTTCATCATGGGGGTGTATTGGCTGACATCGCGCGATAAAATTGCGGATTTCATCGTTGAGTTGCTGTCCCTGCGCAATCGGGACAAAGCGCTTCAAATCATCGAAGATATTGAGTTGAATATTGGCAGCTATGTGCGCGGCGTGGTGACAGTCGCTATCATTATCACGGTGTTGATCGGCATTGTACTGACGATCTTTCGGGTCAACAATGCGTTAGCCTTAGGTTTGATCATCGGCGTCATGACGATGCTCCCCGTCATTGGCACGGTCATCGGCGGGATTGTGGCGACATTGTTGGCGCTGCTCGAATCGCCCTCCAATGGCGTGATCGTGCTGATCGTCTTCCTTGTCGCGCAGCAGGTCGAGTCGAACTTTTTGACGCCACGTATGATGGCGCGGAGCATGGGCATTGACCCGCTGTTGGTGATCATCAGTATCTTCACGGGTTTCGCGCTGGCGGGCGTGCTGGGCGGCATCATCGCGGTGCCGATTGTCGGCACGATTACAACGCTGATTCGCCATCTGATTATTGAACCGCGCCGCGAACAAGTCAAAAATAAAGTCGAGGGCGGCGCAATTCTCCTCAATACAGGGGAACCCGATCATGTTAGCCCCATTGAGTTGATCGTATCGGATCGATAGGTGCTGTCTCATAATGAAGTGTGATATTGAAACCGTGTATTGGAACGGACAAATCTGAACATGACTGTGGAACACACGTTTGAATTGCTGGCACCCTACAATCAAGAAGTGGCTCTCATTGGCGGTTGGAATGAATGGGAGCCGATCTCGATGCAGCGCGGTGACGACGGCGTATGGCGCGTCACTGTGCCGTTGAAAGATGGTGAGCATCAATATAAATTCCAAGTGAAATCGCTCAGTTGGTTCGCGGAGGGTAACACAGTCACGGTCGCGGATCCAAAGGCGCTGCGCTACTCGTTGGACAGTCGCCAAAATGCCATTCTGACCTTGAAGGACGGCAAACGCACCGATATTACCTACCAATGGCAGCATGACGATGTGCCGCTGCCCAACAATGAGCAGTTGATCATCTACGAACTGCATATTGGGGATTTTCGCGGCGGGGCGGGTGATAGCGACGACGCAAGCGGTACCTTTGCGCGCGTGATCGAGAAGTTGGATTATCTGGTCGATCTGGGTATCAACGCCATCGAACTGATGCCCGTCAACGAGTTTCCCGGACACCACAGTTGGGGCTATGCACAGCGCAGTCTGTACGGGATCGAGAACAGCTATGGCACGCCTGACGATCTCTGTCGTCTGGTCGATGAATGTCATGCGCGTGGCATTCGCGTGATCCATGATGCGGTCTACAACCACATGGAGGCGGACGCGCCGCTGGCACAGATCGACTATGAATATTGGTTCTACCGTGATAATCCCGATGAACCCGCCCTTCAGTTCGGACCCAAGTTCAACTATGAGAAATATGACGAGAACCTAAAGACGTTTCCAGCGCGCGCGCATATCATGGGTGCGATGGAGTCGTGGGTAGAGCGGTTTCGCATCGATGGCATTCGCTTCGACTGTACGCGGGCAATCAAGTATTTCGAGCTGCTTCAGTGGTTTCACGATACCATGCACGCGCGGATTGATTTCAAGCCGTTCTACACGATTGCGGAACATATCCCGCAAGACGCAAGCATCGCCGGACCCGGCGGACCCATGGACGCGGCATGGCATGACAATTTCTATCGCCAGTTGATCACCACGACGTTGGGCGTGCCACATGGCGGGCGCGAGCCGTTTAACACGGATGAACTGTTGAAAACGATGGATTGGCACTACGATCATTTCGTCAACAGCCACAATACGATCCATTATCTGAACAATCATGATGAGCGGCGCGTTATCGATCTGCTCGGCGATGTCGCCAAGACGTTCGAGGTGGCTGCGTTCCGGCGCTGCAAGCTAGGTGCGTCGCTGCTGTTGACGGCGCCGGGGGTGCCAATGTTGTGGATGGGCGAAGAATTTGGACAGCCGACCCCTAAGACGCTTGATCCACAGCCGCTGCAATGGGGTTTGCTCGCCAATGAGCCGAACAGCGGGCTGTTCAATCATTACAAATTTCTGATCGGGCTGCGCAAAGCCAATCCCGCGCTGTGCAGCGAGAATTTCCAAGTGGTCTTGAATCTGCCAGAGCGTGGAATCATCGCTTACAAGCGCTGGGATGCGTCGGGCAGTGTGGTGGTCGTCGTCGCCAACCTGAAGGACAGTTTTGGGGGCGAGTTCGAGATCGGGGATGCAGGCTTGCAAGATGGACACTGGCACGAGGCGGTTTATAACTTCGAGATGCAAATCGAAGGTGGACGACTCAAAGACTCGTTAGCGGAGAGCGATGTCAAAATCTACATTCTTCAACTTGGCTCTTAAACGCGGCGCGAATTGGACAGTCTCACGACTGTCCATTCAAGGTTTTATCGCACAAATCATCATTGGCGCGGCTTGCTCGGTCGTGGCGTTGGCGATCACGCTTGTGTTCCGCGAGTTGATGGAAAACACGCTTTTCCTGATGTTCTTATTCACCATTGTCGTCGCGTCATATCTCGGCGGGATGATTAGCGGGTTGGCATCCTCACTTATCTCCGTGTTTCTGATCGATTATTCTGCGCTGAATCCTGAGATTAATTTAGTGCAATCAATATTATTTTTATTGGTCGCTGTGATCATTAGTTGGATGCAGGATCGGCGGTTGCACGCGGAGCAGTTGAGCAAATCACTGATTGAACAGCGCGATGCGATTTTAGAGAGTGTCGCGGATGGCATCACTGCGCAACTGCCGAATGGAGAAGTCGTGTTCGCCAATCAAGCCGCCGCTGTAATTGCGGGATACGCTAACACGACTGACATTTTGGAACCCATCGAGCAGATGCAACAGCGCTATGAAATGTTCGATCTGAATGGCAGTCCCCTGTCGTTCAGCGCCCTACCGCGCAATACCGTGTTCAAAGAGGGCAAATCTTCAGAACTGATCTTCCGCGCCAAAATGCTTGCGACGGGCGAAGAACGCTGGATACACACGCGTTCCGCACCTGTCGTTGATGGAGCGGGCAACGTCAAACTTTGTGTCAATGTCTTGCGCGATATCACACGTCAACGAATAGCCGAGCGTTCGTTGATTGACATGAGCAGTTTGCTGCTTGAACAAAACCAGCGAATTGAAAATATGATCGCCAATTTGCCCGGCATCTTGTGGGAAGGAACGGGCGAACCCGACGGCACGCAGCGGGTCGAGTTCGTGAACGACTATGCCGAACGTGTGTTGGGCTATACACCGGAAGAATGGCGCACACTGCCTGACTTTTGGCACCGGGTTACCCATCCTGATGATTGGGATATTGCTGTACAACGCGCGACCGAGATTTTTACACGGGGTATTGCTGGGTCGATGCAAATGCGTTTTGTTGCTAAAAATGGACATACCGTCCATGTCGAGACGCACACCTCGATTGAGCACAAATCCGACGGACCAAGTGCCGTCTATGGTGTAATTATGGACATCAGCGAGCGTAAACAGTATGAAGAGGCGCTGGCGGAGTATTCCGCCAATCTGCGCCGTTCCAACGAAGAACTGGAACAGTTCGCTTACGTCGCATCGCATGACTTGCAAGAGCCATTGCGCATGGTGACAAGCTATTTGCAATTGATCGAAGGGCGCTATGGCGACAAATTTGACCCGGAGGGTTTAGAATTTCTGCACTTTGCGGTCGATGGCGCGGCACGAATGAAGGTACTGATCACCGACTTGTTGATGTACTCACGGGTGCAGCGCAAGCGGGATGATTTCAAAACTGTGGCGCTGGAACGGGTGCTGGATCGCGCGCTTGCTAATTTGGAATTGAGCATCGAGGACGCGGGTGCGCAAGTAACAAGCGCGGCACTGCCGACTTTGTATGGTAACCAGGGGCAGTTGATACAGTTGTTTCAGAATTTGATCAGCAATGCGATCAAATTCCGACGCGATAAACCGCCGGTTGTGCGCATCGGGGCAAAGCGACTGCGGCGCGAGTGGGAATTTTTCGTAGAGGACAACGGCATCGGGATTGATCAGCAATACATCGAACGCCTCTTCGTGATTTTCCAACGCTTGCACACGAAAGACCAATATCCCGGCACTGGGATTGGACTGGCGATCTGCAAAAAAGTCGTAGAAAATCATCGAGGTCGAATTTGGGTCGAGTCCACACCAGATCAGGGAACGACATTTTATTTTACGCTCCCATTGGGAGACGGAGTTGGACTAGAAGATGATACCAATGATGGCAACAGTGATTGAAATTCTGCTCGTTGAGGACAACCTGGGCGACGTGCGGCTCACGCGCGAAGCGTTGAAGGATATGAAGCTGAAGAACTCGCTTTACGTCGTGGCGGACGGCGTTGAAGCGCTGGAATTTTTGCGTAACGAAGGGAAATACGATACGGCGCCGCGCCCAGATATTATTTTGCTCGATCTCAACTTGCCCCGCAAAAATGGACGCGAAGTCTTGGAAGAGATCAAGCAGGACGATAATTTGAAACGCATTCCAGTCGTTGTATTGACCACCTCTGAGGATGAAAGCGATATTCTCGCCAGCTACAATCTCCATGCCAACTGCTATATCACCAAGCCTGTCGATATGCGGCGCTTTATCGCTATCGTGCAGAATATCGAGAATTTTTGGTTCAGCATTGTCAAACTGCCACCCGAATAGTTGGTGAGACAAATGACCGTGGACATCCAAATGACTTCAGCCCAACGCCCCCAGCGCCCGAATGCTTGGTTAATAACCGACGCGGTAATTCATGTTTTGCTGGTCGAGGACAATCACGGCGATTTACGCTTGATCCGCGAAATGCTGTTGTCGTCAGAAGGCGCCCGTTTCAAACTCGATGCAGTAGCGACCTTGAGCGATGCGTTGATGGCGCTCGAAGCGAAGCAGCCGGATGCGATCCTGCTTGATTTATCGCTGCCAGATAGTTATGGTATTGATACGCTGCATCATGTCCATGAGCATTCGTCGCAAGTGCCGATTGTTGTTTTGACGGGATCGGACGACATCAATTTGGGCGTCCAAGCCGTGCAGATGGGCGCACAAGATTATCTCATCAAGGGAGAAGCCGATGGCAAACTGCTCACCCGCGCGATCCGCTACGCGATTGAGCGCCTGCGCATCGATATCGAACTGCGCCAGACCGAACGTGAACTCGCGGCGCTGGAAGAGCGGCAGCGGTTGGCGCGCGAATTGCACGATTCGGTCAGTCAGACCTTGTTCACTTGTCGCACCATTGGGGAGGCGTCGCTGCGTCAATGGGACATCAATCCACTGCGCGCACGTGAGCTGATGGAACAAGCCCACGAACTAACAACGTTAGCCCTGGCAGAGATGCGGGTACTGTTGCTGGAACTGCGCCCAACAGCGCTGACCATATTGGGCTTCAAACAATTGTTGGAACAGTTTTTATTGCCGATGCAGGGACGCCAAAATTTTGAGCTCGATCTCGTGGTCGATGACGTGCCGATGCTGCCGCCAGAAGTGCAAATTGCACTTTACCGAATCGTCCAAGAGACGCTCAACAATGTGATTAAACACGCGAGCGCAACGAATGTTGCAATCACGGTGCGCGATTTGCCAGATCGTATCGATATGTCGATTGCCGATGATGGGGAGGGCTTTGACTCGTTAACGCTCGATCCGACGAGTTTTGGCTTGGGTATCATGCGCGAACGTGCTGAGGGAATTGGCGCGTCTTTGGCGATCTCCACCCGCCTTGGCGAGGGAACACAAGTGCAAGTCGTGTGGAAAAAGAGAGCAACGTAGAGGATGAAATCATGGAAAAACGCGAAAAAGTACGCCTGTTGATTGTCGATGATCATGATATGGTGCGCAAAGGGTTGATGGTCTTATTGGAAAACTTCCCCGAAATCGAAGTTGTGAGCGATGTACGAGATGGTCAGGCTGCCGTCGATGTCTGCCGCTACGATGATGTCGATGTGGTACTGATGGACATGATTATGCCGCGCATGGATGGCGTAACGGCGACCAAGATCATCCGTGAGATTTCTCCGACCACACAAGTGATCGTGCTGACCAGTTTCAGCGAGGAACAAAATGTCCAAGCGGCGCTGAAGGCGGGCGCGATTGGCTACTTGCTCAAAAATGTCTCTGGCGAAGAATTGGCAGCGGCAATTCAACGGGCGCGCAATGAACAATCGACGTTATCACCCGAAGCCGCGCAAGCGTTGATCCGCGCCACAACGCGCCCGCCGATGCTTGGTCACGATCTGACGGAACGTGAGCGCGAGGTGTTGACACTGATGATTCGTGGATTGAGCAACCGCGAGATCGCGGAGGAACTGGTGATCAGCAGTTCGACGGTGAAAAATCATGTTAGCAACATTTTGAGTAAGCTCGGCACGATCAGCCGGACGCAAGCCGTCGCGCTGGCGGTCGAGAGCAAACTGATGAGTTCGTAAGATGCAATGAATGGATTGGCGTCGTCAGGACACTTTATACAGGCTGCCAGCGGCACACGCCTACGATTCGTCCTTTTGGGTGATCTCGTGCTTCGCCCGACGTTCGCGCGTGCGAAATAAGCTGGCGGCGACGCCCGCAGCAAACACGCCGACTCCCCATAAATAGGATGATGGGCGGCGCGGTTTCTTCGGTGCGGCAAACTCGGTTGCGCGGATCGCCGGTTTGCGATTTGGTCTCGGCAGTCGAATATATTCGCGGATGAAGCGTCCGACGGCGCGCGGTGACTTGATCGACAATGGACGGCGGATTTTTGGTTTGCCGAGCGCATCGAGACGGCGCTGTTCGCGGGCTGCGCCATAAACGAAGGTGAACGCCGCGCCCAACAGCACGATTTGTGCCGAATAGTAAATCCACAGCAAGATCAACACCAGCGAACCCGCCGCGCCATACGCCGACGTGACCGTGCTGCGCGTGAGATACAAGCTGAGCGCGAAGCGTCCGAGTGTGAACAGCACCGCCGTGACCGCGCCGCCAACCAGCGCATCATGCCAGTATACTTTCGTATGCGGCATGACACGATATATCAGTGCGAACAGCGCCGCGATGATCAGCGACCCCACGCCGAGATTGAGCCATTGCAGCAGCGTCCCCGCGCCATCGACGTTGACCAACAGCGTGGAGGTGACGGCGGTTGTGACCGTGCTAATCACCAGCGACACGATCAGAAAAAAGCCGATGATGATCAACATGCCGAAATTGAGCAGTTTATCGCGCAGCAGGCGCAGGATGCTAGCGCGTGCTGTCGTGTTGGGCGGCGGCTTCACATTCCAGATTGTATCGAGCGCGAGCTGAAGCTGCTCGAACGCGCCAATCGCCCCCAACAGCAGCGCAAAGAGGCTCAATACGGATGAGATGATGCCTTCATTGGGGCGTGTCGCGCTTTGGATCATGCCCGACACGAGATCGCCGGCTGTATCGCCAATCGTCTCGCGCACTTGGCGGATCACCTCGTAGCGTACCGTCGCCTCGCTAAAAATCGCGCCGGCAATGGCAGTAGCGAACACCAAGACTGGCGCGAGCGAAAATGCCGTGAAATAGGCAATCGACGCCGCCAAACGCGGCGCGCTGCTGGCGTTCCATTTGGCGAACGTCTGTTGAATGAATTTGAATATGGTGCGCAGACTCATGACGATGGAATCCTCAAGCTCATCGGTGCAATTATAGTCCATCACTGTGGCACGTCATGGGCAAATTGGTGGATGCAGCGCTAGAGCGTGTCTGCAAACTCGATTTTCGCTTGTTTTGTTCGACCTCACCCCCGCTGCGCTTCGCTCCCCCGCTCTACGCAGCGGCTGAGGGGAGGACATGTTTGGTTTTCTCCCTGATTCACCTCACCCCCCAGCCCCCTCTCCACGCAGTGGAGAGGGGGTCAGGGGGTGAGGTTCTTGAAAGGGTGTCCTCCCCTCAGCCGGTACGGAGAAGGGGGTGAGGTTTTAGAGGTTGCAGACAGACCCTGGTAAAAATGGCTTAATCCATATCGCCTTGCACATAGGCATGGATCGCGCGTTGGGCGTGCTGAATGTGCAGCACAGCAGCAGTGCGCGCTGCGACAGCATCACGGCGGCGGCACGCGGCGAGGATGAGCTCGTGTTCCTCGTGGATAACATTGACATCGCGCGTCACGAACATATAGCGATAGCGGTATAGTTCGCTGCGATCCAACAAGTTCTGGATGATTTGGATCAGGTGTTGATTATTCAGCGCGCTGTAGATGTGCAGATGGAAATGTTGATTGAGCGCCAAGAAGCCGCTCACATCGCCCGCGCTGGTCATGCCGCGCATTTGGGCGATGATGCCCTGCATCATAACGAAGTCGGCATCGGTCATGTGTTCGACCGCGCGATACACCGTCTCGCCCTCAATCAGGGCGCGTGCGTCGTATAAATCGTCCATCTGCGCCAGCGAAATCTCGGTCACGAACGCGCCGCGTCGGGGCAGAATCGAAACCAGCCCTTCGACCTCCAACCGCTTGAGCGCCTCGCGCACAGGAACAATGCTGACGCCCAGATTATCCGCCAATTGGTTCTGGTCAATGCGTTCGCCGGGCTTAAGCGCGCGCTTGAGGATTGCATCTCGGATCCGCTCGTGAACCTGCGCCGATAAAGTTTTGAGGTTGCCCTCAATGGGGGAAAGTGGTTGTAGCATGGCGCACATCCTTGAAAATTCCCATTGGAATCAGTTGATCAATTATAATTTATGTTTTATCATAGGTTGTGCAACTAAACAAGTTTGGAGAGATTGCCATGTTGAAAAAAGTTGTTCTCGCTTTAATCGTCGTCGCCGTTTTGAGCGTTGGATTCGCCACCGCGCAAGACGCGCCCACCGTCATCCGCTTCGGCACCATCAATGATCCGGCAATTGATGTGGTCAATCAGTTGCTGGTCAACGCTTTCGAGGAGCTGCACCCGGATGTTGACGTTCAGATCGAATACATTCCGGGCGCAGATTTGGTCTCCACCTACACCACCCAAGCCGCGGCAGGCACGTTGCCCGATGTGGTGTTCTTGGCGGACTTGTACGTCGTGCCGTTCGTGCAAAGCGGAATCGTACTCGATATGGCGCCGCTTGCCGCTGCCGACGAGTCATTCGACCTGACCGATATTTACGACAATTTACTTGGATTGAGCCGGATCAGTGGCGAAGGTTTGTACATGATCCCGTCGTCCTACGACGTGGTGACGATGTACTACAACATCGATATGTTCGAAGCTGCCGGCGCACCGCTCCCGCAAGCGGACTGGACATGGGACGATTATATCGCCTCGTGCCGGATCATCCGCGAGACAAGCGAAAATTACTGCTTGTCGATGGGTGGCGGACGCGATTCGTATCAATGGTGGGCGTATTACGTCCCGTGGATTGAGGGTTACGGCGGGCAGATTTTGTCAGACGATGGACAGACGGTGCTGTTGAGTTCTCCAGAAACAATCGCAGCGATGGAAGCCTATACCGCCTTATGGACGGAACACGATATTGCACAACCGCCCGACTTCGATGCAGGTGGCGAATGCTTCATAGTTGGTAGTTGTGCGAGCTTTCTGTTCATTCCCGGCTATATGTCCGCGATGCGTGCGCTCGATCCCCAACCGTTCGCGTGGGATGTCCAGGTCATTCCGACCCTGCCCGAAGGGAAGTTCACGGGCATGGGAACGTATGGATTTGCGGTCTCTGCCAACTCGCAAAATCCCGAATTGGCGTGGGACTTGGTGAAGTCACTGGCGTCACCCGAAGTTCAGTTGATCATCGCTTCTAATTACGCGGGAACACCGCTGCTGCGCTCCCTGCGTGAAGACCCGGCGGTTGTTGATCTGGCTGGTCCGCCAGAAAACATCACAGCGTTCATCGAAAATGGCGCCAACGGTATTCTGCCGACGTATTTCCCCGGCGAGTGCGGCAGCTTGTACGCTGGACAGATCAGCCAAGAAATCAAGGAAGCGCTGGAATCAGTCATTTTGGGCATGTCTTCGGTGACGGATGCGTTTACGTTCGCCAACGATAACATCCAATCGTGCTTGGACGGCTAGACTAGCCCCGCTTCATCACCATCCTGTGTTTTGACGACTCCCCCCCGCTTGAAACCCGTGTGGCGGCGGGGAGTCGCTTTTCTGGAGTACCAAGCGATGGCTGCTGTCACACGTTCGCCCGGCGAAGGGATCGTTCCTATCCGACGGCGCAACCCAAATTTCTGGCGCGATACCGCGCGAGGCTACCTGTTCATTCTCCCCGTGGTGTTGGGTCTGCTGATTTGGACACTTGGACCCATGATCGCGTCGGCTTACTACAGCTTGACGGACTATAAAATTGTCAATGTGCCGACGTTTATCGGGCTGCAAAATTATATCGAATTGTTCACCGAGGATCGCCGCTTCGCAGGGTCTTTGAGCGTTACGCTCCGCTACGCCGGCATGTTTATCGTCATTGGTCAGACGTTCAGTCTCGGTTTGGCGGTCTTGCTAACGCAAAACGTGCGTGGGCTGCCGATTTTCCGCACGCTGTTCTATCTTCCGATTGTCGTCCCGTATGTGGCATCGGCGCTGTTGTGGCGCTATCTGTTCAACAAAGAGTTCGGACCCATCAATGCCGTGTTTGATGCGGTGGGTATCCAAGGTCCGAATTGGCTTGGATCGCCCGATTGGGCGCTATTTTCGATGGTGATCATCAGCGTGTGGGGTGGGGCGGTCTCCACAATCATCTATGTGGCGGGTTTACAAAACATCCCCGAAGAACTGCACGAAGCCGCCAAGATCGACGGTGGGAGCGCGCTTCAGCGATTTTGGTTCGTCACGATTCCGATGCTGACACCGACGATCTTTTTCAACATCGTCACCAGCGTGATCGGCGCGTTTCAGTTCTTCGTCCCCGCGTTCATCATGACGCAGGGTGGACCCGCGCGCGCGACCTATTTCTACAATTTGAATCTGTACGAAAAAGCCTTCGAGTGGTTAGAAATGGGCTATGCGAGTGCGATGGCGTGGGTGATGTTCGCCATCATCATCGTCTTGACACTGTTCATCTTCCGCAGTTCGTCGCTGTGGGTCTATTACGAGAACGAGGCGAAATCATGACCAGCGTCGTAACAGCACAACCCTCCGGTTTGCTGCAAGATCGGGACGACCGTGCGGGCAAACAGCGTCAATGGACGGGCAAAATCATCGTCTATGGGCTGCTGCTGATTGGATCGAGCGTGTTCATCCTGCCGCTGATCGTGATGGTTAGCACATCGTTCAAATCATTCAACGAAATCAACAGCTATCCGCCGACATTCCTGCCGACGCAATGGCTGCCAGAGAATTACAGCGCAGCGTGGAATTATCAGAATACTGATTTTCCCTTGTGGACGCGCAATACGATCTTGATCCTCGTCTTTACGCTGCCCGGCGTGCTGCTCACGTCGTCGCTGTGTGCGTATGGCTTCGCCCGGCTGAAATTTCCGGGACGGAATACATGGTTTGTGGCGGTGCTGGCGTCGGTCATGCTGCCGCCGCAAGTGACGCTGATTCCACTGTATATTCTGTTCTTTCGACTCGGTTGGCTCGATACCTTCCTACCGCTGATTGTCCCGGCGTGGTTCGGCGGGGGGGCGCTCAATATTTTCCTGATCCGCCAATTCTTTATGCAGATTCCGCGCGACTTGGATGAAGCCGCGATCATCGATGGCGCGGGACATTTCACGATTTGGCTCAGAATCTATTTGCCGATCTCGCGCCCGGTGATGGTGACGGTGGCGCTGTTGACGACGCTGCAAATCTGGAACGACTTCTTGGGTCCGTTGATTTATCTCACGTCGCCCAAGAATTACACGTTGGCGCTCGGCTTGAATATGTTTCAAGGGTTGTTCATCACGCGGACGGATTACATCATGGCGATCTCGTCACTGATGGTCATTCCGATGATCATGCTGTTCATCTTCGCCCAGCGGTATATTGTACAAGGGTTCGTCACCAGCGGATTGAAGGGTTAATATGGAAAAAATCGACATTCAAGCGTGGATGAAGCAGCCGTTGATCTGGGCGGAACGCTGTCGTGGGCGTTCATTGGGCTGGACGCCAGATGCAAACTGGTTTGTCAACGATCCGCTGGGTCCCGTGCCACACTGTCATATTGATGCCAGCGAGATTGGCTTTCTGGCGCAAGGCTCGCTCGAAATCGAGATCGGCGGGACGAAGCGCGTCTATACAGCCGGCGATTTCATTATCATGCCGCCAAACAAGTATCACAATTATTGGTTCAAGGGCGATGATCCGGTCTGCTTCTTCGTCGCGGTCGCGCCGAACCACAAATATAGTCGCTTCCACACCAAAGATTTCACGCCCGATATGTACGAGGGCGACGCGCCGTATGCCAACGTCTACACGGACGATCCGCTCCCGTCGGATGCGCAATTCCAATGCGAAAAGATGACGCTGCAACCCAACGAAAGCGAACCCGCGCGCCTGTTGGAACTGCAAGAGCGCATCATCTACATCGTGAGCGGGGCGGCACAAGTCCACAGTAATCGCCTATCGGGGACGCTGACGGCGAATCAGTATTTGCACATCCCGGCGACGACGCCGCATCAGATTGGAAACGCGGGTTTCGAGCCGCTGATGTTCATTTCGATGATCATCACCGATCCGTATACAGCGCATGGCACCGAACCTGAATACGAGGTGGAATAATGCGGTTTGGCATGTCCGGCGCGTATCTGCCGGACGACATGAATGATTTGGACGCTGCGACGCTGCGGCGCGCGCGTGCAGAGGGTTTCTCTGGCATTTTCACGCGCTTTCGCGCCAACGATCCCCACACGACGCCGCGCGCGCAAGCGGAACGGGTGCGTTCGCTGCTGGCGGATGAGAATATGCGCCTGTTTCAGGTGACGGGCTACTGGCAGAACTTGATTACCTCAGATGAGACAGCGCGCGCGGAATCGGTGCGCACGCTGCAAGCGGCGCTGCGGTTGGCGGGCTGGTTGGGGGCGCGCGGCATCGATACGGGACCCGGATCGATGAGCGCGGAGGGTGTATGGTTTCCGCATCCCGACAATTGGACGGCAGCGGCGCGCCGCCAGTTGGTCACGTCGCTGAAGGAATGCGCGTCCGCAGCACAAGATGCGGGCGTGCTGTTGTGCGTTGAGGGGCATCAACTGGTCACGCTGGCATCGGCGGCGATCACGGCTGAAATTCTCGATGAAGTCGATTCGGCGTGGGTCAAGAGCGACTATGACTCTGCGAATTGGATCGCGCTGCACGAGATTTTCGACACAGGCGCGGCAGTCGAGCGGCATTTCAATACGCTTGGACAGCACATCTCAAGCTGCCACGCGAAGGATATTTGGGTCGAGAACAAACTCGCCGTTCATCTGCAAGACGGCACGCCCGGACGTGGGCGCATGGACTTTCGCACGCTGTTCCGGCGGATGGAGGCGCTCAATCCTGATTATCCGGCGATTGTCGAGGGCGCGCCCTCTGAGGACATGCCGGAAGTCGGACGGCTGTTCCATCAGATCGCGGCGGAATTGGGGATTCGTGTCCTTGACGCGCACGAATCGCCGGGGGTGTGACATTATGACCGACGCGACGACCTTACGCTTTGCCGTGTGAGGGGCGAAGGGCTGCGCTTTTGCTCAGTTCTCAGTCTTTCAACTTTCCTGCATTTAAGAGGACAGCATGACGCTACCATTTGCATACAGTACGATCAATTGGGGAACCAAGACGGATTTGGCGGCAGCGTTCGCCGAAATTCGCGCGGCGGGTTGGGGCGCGGTTGAGTTATTCGATCACGCGCTCGACTGGATGGGGACGTTCGAGCATTTACGCGGGCTGCTCGGCGGTTTGCAGGTCGCTACCTCTTTCGGCGGGCTGGAAGTCCCGGTTAGTGCTGAGAGCATTACGATGCACAAGCGGCGGATCGAATACGCCGGACGCATGGGCGCGACGATGTACGGTTTGGTCGGCGGCACGCGGCTGCGCTATCGCCCACCGACGGATGACGAATACACGAACCTCGCGCGCGGCTGCGAAGAATTGGCAGTGTTTGGCGCAGATTGGGGCGTGGGTGTCGCGTATCATCCGCACACGGGCTGTACCATCGAGACGGGCGATGAGATCGATATCCTGCTGGATCGCACGCAAAAGATGGTGTTATGCCTCGATGCGTCGCACATCGCGCTTGTGGATGAAGACCCGGTAGCCCAACTACGCAAGTACCGCGAACGACTCGGCTATGTCCATGTGAAAGATTGGGCGCAGGGGAAATTCGTCGAACTGGGACGCGGCAGCATCGGGATCGATTTTCCGGCGTGCTTCGCGGCGCTCGATGAAATGGGCTTCACAGGTTGGGTCGTGGTAGAGAACAGCCGCAGCGACGTAGCGCCCGCCACGAGCGCGCAAATCAACGCTGATTACGTCCAATCGCTCGGCTATTCGCTCGCGCTCACCGAAAAGGTTGGCTCATGACGCTGGCATTGGCGCTCGTCGGCTGCGGCGGTATGGGACGCCGCCATATCAAGGGCATGGGCAAGCTGAAAGCTGCCGGACAAATGGCGTTCGATCTGGCGGCAGTCTGCGACGTGTTCCCCGCCAGCGCGGATGCGGCGGCAGATGTGGCACATGAGTTACTCGGCGTGCGTCCACAAACGTTCAACGATTTTGGCACGATGGTACGCGCGCTCAAGCTCGACGGTATCATCATCACAACGACGCCGGAAACGCATACGGATATCGGACTCGCTGCGCTCGACGCTGGATTGCACATCATGGCGGAGAAACCGATCACGCTGACCGTCCGCGAGGGCGCGCGCTTGGTCGAAGCGGCACGTTTGGCGGGGCGCAAACTCGCGGTGGCGGAGAATTATCGGCGTGACCCGATCAACCGCCTGGCGCGCGCACTGATCGATGTGGGCGCGATTGGGCGTCCGTTCCTTGCGGTGCAAGCCTCATCAGGATCGGGCGAGAGCGTGATTATCACGCCGTGGCGGCATCGCAAGGATAAGGGCGGGATCACCGTCGATATGGGCGTGCATTACACCGACATTCTCGAATACTTGTTGGGCGATATTGACTCGGTCTTTGGCATGAACGCCGTCGTGGACGCGGAACGCATCGACGCGAACGGCGCGCGGCATCCCGCCGACGCCGAAGATTTGTCCGTCGGTGTGGCACGCTTTAGCAGCGGCGCGCTGGCAAATTGGCTGTTGAGCATGGCAGGGCGCGGCGATGGCTACTTCAAGCGCGCGATCTATGGCACGGGCGGATCGCTCGACATTCCGGCGGATCGCACGGGCAAACCGCTCAAACTCGTCCAGCGTCAAAACGGGAAAGATGTCGAAATCGCGGATGTGTTGGCGCTCGTCCCCGATTTCCATTTGGACGCGGTGACGGCGGCGCTGTTCGGAAGCGAACGCCTGACGAGCTACGATTTGGCGTGGGCGGACATTGATGCTAATCTGCTCGGCATCGAGCAAGCCGATTTTTGCGATGCGATCACGCATGACCGCGAACCAGAGGTCACGGGCGCGATGGGCTTGCGCTCGTTGGCACTGGCATTCGGCTTCTTGGAGTCGGGCATCATCGGGCGTCCGGTCAATGCCGATGAGCTGTTGAGCGGCGCGGCGCGCGCCTACGAAGCGAGCATGGAGGGCGGCGCATGAATTGGATCGATCAGGTCGATTTCGGCGTGGTGCATCCGCTGATTTGGCTCGAATGTCGCAACGGCGAGGGTCCCATCGTCGAGACGCTGCGCACGATTGTAGGCGACTCCGATTTTGGTGCGGTCGAGATCGCGCCGCCGAAAGACCCGCTGGTACTGCGCCAAACGCGCGATCTGTTGGCGTCGTCGGCGCTGCAAGTCGTGTACCTGCCGATTCTGCCGATCATCATCGAAAAGTTGGAACTCGGCAGCCTCGATGATGGTGCGCGGGCGGCGGCGATGGCACGGATGAAGCCGCTGATCGATGAAGCCATCGCGTTCAGCGCGCCGATTGCGATGATCGCCAGCCCGCTCGATCCGGGCGAAGCGAACCGCGCCGCCGTCATGGATCGACTGGTGGACGATATCCGCGAATTGTGCGATTACGCCGCCGCGCGCTCGAAAAAGCGGCTGCTGTTCCTCTCGTTGGAGAACTTCGACCGCGATATCGAGAAAAAGCGGCTGATCGGTCCCACCGCCGAAGCGGTGCAACTGGCGGAATACGTCGATGCGCAAAACTTCGGACTGACCATCGACCTGAGCCATCTCCCTTTGATCAATGAGACGCCGCGTGAGGCGCTGCAAACGGCACAGCAGCACATCATCCACGCGCACATTGGCAACTGTGTCCTCGATTATCACGAGTCGCCGCTGTACGGCGATTTTCATCCGCGTTTCGGGCATCCGCAGGGGCGCAATGACTTGCCTGAAGTGATCGACTTCCTCGAAGCGTTGGAGGAGATCGATTATTTCGGCTTGGCGCGCGATAGCTTGGGGACGACACCGATTCTGTCGATGGAACTGCGCACGACTCCCGGCGAAGACGACCCGATTGCCGTGCTGAACAACGGCAAACGGACATTCAAACGCGCGTGGGCGGCGACGCATCCAACATGACCTGTTGGGGCGCTGGCACACGCTGCATTTACATCACCTGTAGGGGTGCGCCGCTGGCACGCCCGTGTCACACAGAATAAGGTTGAACGATGGTCAAAATTTTGGTGTGGGACAGCGTGGGCAATGTCCTCTGGGGCGTGCGTTTGCAGCGGATACACAGCGAGGATTGGCGCGAGAAGCTGCGCGCGGACGATTTCGCTGCGTTGGATGCTGCGCCAACCTTCGAAGAATTGTTCGCGGATTACGATGTCGAACTGATCGAGTGTCAATCGTTGGCGGATGTTGAACATCACATCGCAGACGCGGATTTCTTGAACTTGCACAAGGTCAATCTTCCGGCGGAAGTTCTCTTGCGCGGGAAAAATCTCAAGCTCGTGCAGCATCTCGGACTGGACGCGCGCGGGATGCCCGTCGAGGCGGCGCGTGAACTCGGTATTCCGGCGACGGCGACGCCGTTGGTCAATTATCTGGTCGTGGCGGAACACAATTGGGCGCTGATCCTCAATCATCTCAAGAGTATGCAGCGTCAGCGTTTGCACATACAAAATCGTGCGTATGTTGAGGAGGGTTGGGGCGCGGCGCACAGCTTGCGCTTGCAAATCGCCGCCGATCAGACGTTGGGGCTGTGCGGATTTGGCGAGATCGCCCGTCCGATGGCGCGTTACGCGGCGGCGTTCGGGATGAAAGTCCGCTATTGGGATATTGTCCGCTTTCCCGATCTTGAAAAATCGATGGATGTGGAATATGTCGATTGGGATGAACTGTGGTCGGGTTCGGATATTGTCAGTGTGCAGTTGGCGCTCAACGAGCAGACGCACAAGATCATCGGCGCGCGCGAAATCGGTATGATGAAGCCGACGGCGCTGTTTGTGAACACGGCGCGTGGGAAATTAGTCGATCAACCCGCGTTGGTCGAGGCGCTGCAAGCGCGGCGCATTGGCGGCGCAGGACTCGATGTGATGTACGAAGAACCGCTGCCCGCTGATGATCCGCTGCACGCGCTCCACGAGGATTTGTCGTACAACGTCGCGCTCACCTCGCATTCGGCATGGCAAGGTTCATGGACGCACGTCCGCGATTCGCTTGGCATCTGGCTCAATGTTTTGTACGCGCTGCGCGGCGAACCGATTAAATATCGTGTCGATTAACGGCGGAGAGGTGAGGCTGACATGACTCAATTTGGCTACTGTGTCCCAATCTTCGCATATCCCGGGTCGGCGCTGTTCCGCACGCCGAACTATGCCGAACTCGATGCTGTGACCACCATGCGCGTTGGAATGCAGGCGGATGAACTCGGCTTCGACTCGATCTGGGTGGCGGATCATCTGATGCTCGGCAAGGACGAGGCGATCCTCGAAGGCTGGACGACGCTGGCGGCGCTGGCGGGCGCGACCAAGCGCGCTAAACTCGGCATCATCCATCAGGGGCATTTCTTCCGGCATCCCGCCGTCCACGCCAAGATGATCGCCACGCTCGATCAAATCGCAGGCGGGCGCTTCATCTACTTCGCGGACACCGGAACGCGCATGAGCGAACATGCCGCCTATGGGCTGAATTTTCCTGTCGATGTTGAAGTGCGCATGGCGGATTTCATCGAAGGGTTAGAACTGCAATTGGCGTTGTGGCGCGCTACACCAGACGCGCCGCTGACGTTCAACGGCGATTACTATTACGTCAAGAACGCGATTTGCACGCCGCCGCCGTTTCAGCATCGACGCGATGGCACACCAGCGCCGCCGATCTGGTTTGGCGAGGCGCATCCACTGACGTTCGCGGCGTGCGCGAAATACGGCGACGGCTGGAACAGCGTCCCCGTGTCGTCGGACGAGCTGCGCCGCCGCTTGGCTGCGCTGGATGCAGCGTGCCGTGATATCGGGCGCGATCCGGCGGAGATCGAACGCACCTACGAGACGCAAATCTTGATTGCGCCAGATCGGGCGGCGCTTCGCGCGGCGTTGAACGCCATGATCGCGTTAGATGCGCCCGCCAGCGGATCGCTGAACGTTCCCGCGCAGATGAGCGACGAGATCGGCGCGTTCTTGCGCGGCGAGACCGACGACTATCCGCGCGTGTGGGCGGATCAATGGCTCATCGGCACGCCGGACGAAGTGGCGGCGCGGATTCAGCAGTATGTCGAAATGGGGATCAGCCATTTTCTGCTGTGGTTCATGGATGCGCCGCGCGCCGATGGGATGCGCTTGTTCGCGGAACAGGTTGCCCCGCGCTTTCGGTGAAATGATTTCAAAGCAGGGATCGCAAAGGTGTAGACGTGATCTCAGGTTGGGTAAATAATTTTTCAAACGCAACCTCACCCCCAGCCCCTTTTCCATGTGGAGAGGGGGTTGGGGAGGAGTAAAGTAAAAAGCTTGGTAACTACTCAGCCATCGCGGTATCTTCACTGGGTTATGACCCTATATAAGCCTTAGATGTCCATAAAGAACTTCGTGGCACGAAGATCACGACCAAAATCCACTACAAAGTGGTC
>DAOTUQ010000141.1:0-29944 GCA_034437055.1 Anaerolineae bacterium | reverse complement strand
AGAATCGCTCATGCTTTCGACGCTCCTACGTCGGGAGTTGGTTGGGGGTGTTTCCGCATCCTCAACCTCCCCCGATCATACCCTAGTTCAGCAGCAAAAACACAAGACCGACGCCTTATATCCCCATGCCTGAAGGCAGGGATTTTACGGCGCTTTTCAGATATGATAGACGCATGATGCAGATTAAACCAGAAATTCTCAGCCCCGTTGGCTATTTCCCGCAGCTTCACGCCGCTATCGAAGCGGGTGCGGATGCCGTCTACTTCGGACTCAAACACTTCACCGCCCGCGCGAAAGTTGGCTTCACGCTGACCGAACTGCCCGATGTTATGCGGACGCTGCACGCGCGCGGCGTCAAAGGCTATGTCGCGTTCAATACGCTGATCTTCGATCATGAACTGCGCGAAGCCGTTCAGACGATTGAACAGATCGCGGCAGCGGGCGCAGATGCGCTGATCGTACAGGATGTCGGCATGGCACAGTTGGCGCATCAAATCGCGCCCGATGTCGATATTCATGGCAGCACGCAGATGAGCATCACCAGCGCGGAAGGCATCGCGTTGGCGCAGCGCTTCGGCGTGCGCCGCGTCGTGCTGGCGCGTGAACTGGCGCTGCAAGATATCCGCGCGATCCGCGCACAGACCGACTGCGAACTGGAAATTTTCGTGCATGGCGCGCTGTGCGTCTCGTACTCCGGTCAATGTTTCTCGTCGGAAGCGTGGGGCGGGCGAAGCGCGAATCGGGGCAAGTGCGCGCAAGCGTGCCGGTTGCCGTATGAATTGATGGTCGATGATCAGCTCAAGCCGTTGGGCGACGCGCGCTATCTCCTGTCGCCCGGCGATCTGTTCGCGCTGCATCAAGTCCCCGAAATTGTCGAGCTTGGCATTTCGACGCTCAAGATCGAGGGGCGCTATAAAGATGAAAACTACGTCGCGCTGACGACCAATGCCTATCGCCGCGCGGTCGATGCCGCGTGGGATGGGCGTCCAAGTCCGATCACGGCACAGGACGAAATCGCCATCGAACAGGTCTACTCGCGCGGCTTGGGCGCGTTCTTCATCGGGGGGACGGATCATCAAGCGGTCGTGTCTGGGCGTTCGCCGCGCCATCGCGGGGTCTTGTGCGGGCGCGTGACGCGCGTTGAGGCGGATCGCGTGCTGATCGAGCCAACGGATGTGCAGGGTGTCGCACCGCTCAAAGCGGGCGATGGGATCGTGTTCGATGCCGCCGATTGGCGCAGCCCACAAATCGATGAGGAAGGCGGGCGGCTGTATGAGGTCAAGCCCGTGGACAGGCGGTTGGAACTTCAGTTTGCGAACGGTGCGCTTGACTTTGATCGCATCCGTCCCGGCGATTGGGTGTGGCGGACGCACGATGTCAACGTGGACAAAGCCGCGAAACCGTTCACCCATGCCAATACCCCCATCCACAAGCAAGCGGTCAGCGTGCGCGTCGTGGCGAAAGCGGGCGAACCGCTGCAATTGACGTGGACAGTGACGAAACATCCTGAAATCAGCGCCCACGTCCAAGCCGATGAACCGCTGGCGCGCGCCAACAATCGGGGTGTGACCGCCGAAACGCTGCATCAGCAGTTGGATCGCTTGGGCAGCACAGCGTATCGGCTCGATGGGCTGACGGCAGAATTGGCGGGCGATCCATTCATCCCCAGTTCGCTGCTCAACCGCTTGCGCCAAGCCGCCGTCGAGGAACTCGTGCGCCAACAAACGCAGCCGCGCGCCAACAGCACCGCTGATGCGCTGCGCGCGCTCGACGATGCGCTGTCCGCCGTCGTCCGTCCGCGCGAAACAGGTTCATCGCTTCCCGCGCGGTTGCATCTGCTTGTGCGCACGCCCGAACAACTCGACGCCGCGCTCGATCTCAAGCCCGCATCCATCACGCTCGATTATCTCGAATTGTACGGCTTGCGTCCCGCCGTCGAGCAAATCCGCGCCGCCGGAATCACGCCGCGCGTCGCCAGTCCGCGCGTGCTGAAGCCGCAAGAACAGCGCGTCGTCAATTTTCTACTGCGCTTGGACTGTCCGATTCTCGTGCGCTCCGGTGGGCTGTTGGAGGCGCTGCAAGGACGGCATCAACACCCGTTGATCGGGGATTTTAGCTTGAACGTGGCGAATCAACTGTCCGCCGACCAGTTTTTCAAGCTCGGCATCGAGGCGATCACGCCGACGCATGACCTGAACGCCGAGCAGATCGGCGCGCTGGCGCGGTCGCTGGGCGGCGAACGCTTCGAGGTGATCGCTTATCATCATTTGCCCGTTTTCCACACGGAACACTGCGTCTTTTGCCGCTTCTTGTCGAATGGGACGAGCCATCTGGACTGTGGGCATCCGTGCGAACGGCACAAGGTCGCCCTGCGCGACGACCAAGGGCGCAGCCATCCCGTGATGGCGGACGTGGGCTGCCGCAACACGGTTTTCGGCGCAGAGGCACAGGTCGCCAGTCGCCACCTCGATCAGATGATGGCGAGCGGCATCCGCGATTATCGACTGGAATTTGTCCACGAATCGGCGGCACACGTTCGGCAGGTGTCCGCCGCGTTTGGCGCGTATTTTGCGGAGAACATCACAGCGGGGGAACTCGATCAGCGTCTGCGCAGCAGCGTCCCCGAAGGCACGACCGAAGGATCGCTGTTCGTGCCAGCGGATTATCTGACTTTGCCCGTCATGCAGTGAAATTTCACCTCAGCCCCCACCTCTGTGCCGCTGTGGTTTATGCTGGTCTTTGGTGAGCGAAATCAGAATGTCGATGCGCTAGCCCTGATGTGAAGCTAAAGTCCAGTGGCGCAAGATGACGATTTTGAGCGACAATAAAAGCAAAGGCGATAGCGCGCCATGACACGCCCTATCGCGCGGTGATCTTTAATTTCAAAAAAGGATGATAGCGCATGAAAAAAGGGCTGCTGCTTTTGGGGATGCTGCTGACGCTGCTGTTTACGGTGGTCAGCGTATCGGCGGGCGCGCGCAATCTCGTATTGACGCCAGACTGTACCGCCTATGACGCTGCGGGCGGAACGCTCAACGGCGAACGGGATAACACGGGACGCCGGAGCGAATCGTTCGTCGTCCGCGTGAGCGACGGGCGCGGCGAACTGATTTACGATTTGGTGATCGAAGTCCCCGTCGGCGGGCGCTACGATTTCGAGGCAGGATCGCGCTATCGCTATCCGCTGCGGGCGCGCGCCAATCCGCTGACGCTGACGGTGATCAGCTTGGGCGGGCGTGGGCTGGCGGCGCAAACGCTGTACACCAACACCGCGAATTGTGCGACGCTGCCCGGCGGGAGCGCGGCAGAAGCCGTCGCCAATGACCCGAACAACCTCCCCCGTCCGGTCAACGCGCCCGGCGTGGCAGAAGCCAACGCCGCCTATGGCATCGTCAACATCGATAATCTCAATGTGCGCACGGGCGACGCAGTACGCTACGCGCGCATCGCCATCGTGGACGGCGGCACGACGCTGATCCTGCTCGGCACCAACGGCGCAGAGCAAGCTGATTCCTTGTGGTGGTACGTCCAAGTCGGCGGCGTGCGCGGTTGGGTCAAGGGCGAATTTATCATTCTACGCGGCGATGCCAGCGATTTGAACGTCATCGAGACGCGCGGCGCATTGGGCGAACCGTACTTCATTTTGGGCGTGGACAATCTGCTGCGCACTGTGCCGTCGCCGGGCGCGTCGGTGATCTGCACCGTGCCGGGCGGCATCAACTATCCGGTGATCGGCAAGGACGCCACTGAAGCCAGTTGGTTCAAGATCGAAGCGCCGTGCAATGGCGTGACCGTCGTCGGTTGGGTACAAGCCGAAGCGGGCTTCTTGCGCAACGAGAGCGACGCGGGTATTCCCGTTCCCTAATGATCAACCGAAAACGACTTCAAACGTAACCTCACCGCCCAACCCCTCTACAAGAGACACCTCTCCAAGTGGAGAGGTGGGTGCGTTTGAAGTCGTTTTTTGGCTGTCGATCAGCCCCTGACTCACCACGCGCGCAGCAGTTTCGCGCCGTCGGTTCCTGCTTTGATCGTGTACGCGCCGAGCGCCGCTGGAAGAAACGCCGATTGCCCCTTGGGCAGCGTGAAACGCCGTTCCGTTTCGATCACCACCACGCCTTCGATACACGACAGCAGATGCGGACGCCCCTCGGTCTGTAGGGTCGCGCCGCTGGCATGTCCATCCCCATCCGCAGGCAGGGAATGCAGCGTCGTGTTGAAAAATTCGCTCTCGATCACCCCATAGTCGCCGGGTGTGTCCCAATCGATGTGCGTGATCGTCGGCAGCGCCGCCGTGTTCGATACCGCCACCCCCTTATCGATGTGCAGCGCGCGCGGTTGTCCGTCCAGCCCGACGCGCCCCCAATCGTGCAGCCGATAGGTGATATCCGACGACTGTTGGATTTCGTAGATCACGATGCCGGGTCCCAGCGCATGAATCGTGTTGGCGGGCATGAACAGCACATCGCCGCGCGTCACCGTTTGGTAGACGAGGATATCGGACAGCCGATCCGCGCGGATCGCGTGCGCCATCGCGGCGGCGTCCGTGCCGGGCTGCACGCCAATGACCAACTGCGCGCCCGCTTCGGCGTGCAGCACGATCCACGCTTCGGTTTTGCCGCGCGGTTCGCCTTCCAACTGTCCCGCTTGCGCGTCGTTCGGATGCACCTGCACCGACAACCACGCTTCGGCGTCCAAGAATTTCGCTAAAAGCGGCACGCCAAGCGCCGGATCGACGCCTGCGCCGAGCATGTCTGCCCCAAATGCGCACGCCACGTCGCCCAGTGTCCGTCCGGCATAGGCACCGTTGGCAATCGTCGCGCTGTCGTGAATCTCCCACGATTCGCCGTAGGGTGTGCCGTCGTCAGGCAGCGACTTATTCAGCAGCGCCGTCAGCTTGCGCCCGCCCCACACGCGCGAATGGAAGGCGGGCTGCATCAGCAGCGGATAGGGTATCAAGTCCATGCCAATTCATCCTTTTCGGTATCAATCTGCCCGTTGTAGACCATTTTATCCCCGTTCGCTTGATGATAGACTGAACCTTCATGCGCGTTCGCGCGTGTTACACTCAGTGCAATGTTCAATTCAATTTTGGAGAGTAATCGATGAAACGTGTTGTAGGCTTATTGGCGCTTCTGCTCGTGGCGTTGTTGGCGCTTCCTGCGTCCGCGCAAGAGACGCTCGGTGCGGGCGAAGGTGCACCCATCGTGTGGCCCAATTTCGGCGGCGACCCGACCAATTTTAACCCCTTGTTGATCAGCGATGGTCCCTCGGGGGATATCGCGCGCTTCATTTGGCCCAATTTCTTGAAAATCAATGTCGAGACGGGCGGCTACGATGCTGGCGCGCCGGATCAAATCGTCGATTCGTGGACGATTAGCGATGATGGCACGGTTTACACCTTCACGCTGCGCGACGATTATACCTGGACAGACGGCACACCGATTACGTCGGCGGACTTCCTGTATGCCTATGATGCGCTCGCCAGTGGCGCACTCGACTCCCCGCTGATCGGCAGCGTGTCGAGCGTCGCCAGCGTCGAAGCACCCGATGCGCAGACCGTGGTCGTGACCTTCACGGCGGCGGACTGCTCCGCACTCAGCACGATTGACGACATCCCGCCCGTTCCGGCGCATGTCTTCAACGAACTGTTTGGCACGGATTATGCCGCGATCAATGAGAGCGAGTTCAACACCAACCCGACGGTCACAGCGGGCGAATTCGAGTTCTCGAACTTCCGCACGGGCGAACAAGTTACCTTGACCCCGAATCAGGAATTTCCCGATACCGAGTTCGGCTATGTCATTCCGCAGGGCTACATCCAACGCCAACTGGCAGATCAGACGCTCGTCGTCGAGGAATTCCTCGCCGGCAATCTGACGATCATCGACAGCGTGCCGGAAGACCGCGAAGCCGAATTGAAAGATTTGGCAGCAGCGGGCGAAGTCAACTTGATCGAAGGTCCCGCGTCGGGCTGGCAGTTCATCAGCTTCAATGTCGCGGATCCGCTCAATCCTCAGAATGCCGAAGATGAAAGCGGCGCGCCCATCGATCAAGGCAATCACCCGATCTTCGGTGATGTTCGCGTTCGTCAGGCGTTTGCCCTGAGCATCGATCATGCCGCGCTGAACGAAGGCGCGTTCAACGGATCGGGCATCCCGGTCGCCAGCCCAATTTTGGAAGCATCATGGGCGCACAACGACACGCTGTCCCCGTGGGCATATGATCCCGAAGCCGCGATGGCGCTGTTGGACGAAGCGGGCTTCGTGGACGATGACAACGACCCCACCACGCCGCGTGTCGCAACCGAAGATGCGTTGTATGCCGAACCCGGCACGACCCTCTCGTTCGCGCTGACCAGCTTCAGCGGCAATACGTCGGTCGAATCGAGCGCGGTACTGATGCAAGATCAACTCGCCGCCACCGGCTTCGATATGACGCTTGATATCCTCGAATTCCAGACGATGCTGGAGAAATTCGACGGACAGAACTTCGACGCCATCATGCTGTTCTTCGGCGGTTTCGACAACGGTAATCCGAACGAACAACGCGATCTGTTCACGCCGCTGGGCGATGTGGTGGGTGCGGGCTTCAATCCCGGTTCCTACAGCAATCCGCGCGTGACCGAATTGTTCGAGCAGGCGCGCGTCCTGCCCGGCTGCGATCAGGCGGAGCGCAAGGTGCTGTACGATGAAATTCAGCAAATCCTGCATGATGAACTGCCGATGTATTGGGTCAACACCAGCATTGTGCCAACCGTCTATCGCGGCGACCTCGAAAACGTCAATTACATTCCCGGCGTGACGGGTGGTCTGACGCACAACATCACCGCATGGGCGTATTTGCCTAGCTAAATACTTCACCTTACCCCCTCGTCCCCTCTTCACATTGATGGAGCGGGGAACCCTACGATCTGCCACTCTCCATCAATGGAGTAGCGGGTTGGGGGTAAGGTTTCTTTCTGATCAAAAATTCGTTTTGCAAAGGTTTCCCCCTATGATCCGCTACATCACACGCCGATTGATCCAGTCGATCCCGGTTATGTTCGGGATCACGATCTTGTCGTATCTGCTCATGACCGCCGCTCCCGGCGGACCCGTCAATGCGCTGTATTTCAATCCGCGCCTCTCAGCGGCTGAACGGCAGGCGTTGGGCGCGCGTTTGGGTGTCAATGACCCGTGGTACATCCAGTATTTACGCTGGCTGACGGGTGACGACTGGATGCGCCGCGATACCGACGGCGACGGCGTGGCGGATACATCGATCCTGATTCCGCTCGATGTTGATGGTGACGGCATCCCCGAACCGCCCGGCGAAAAGCGCGGCGTGCTGCGCGGCGACTTTGGCACGTCGTTCACGGCGCGGCGTCCGGTCTTGGATGTGTTGATCGAACGCTTGCCCGCGACGCTGGAACTGGGCGTTTCGTCGCTGATCATCGGCACCACCATCGGGATCGTGATCGGCATTGTGGCGGCGGTACGCCATCGCGGTTGGTTCGACAACCTCACGCGCGTGCTGGCGGTGGTGTTCGATGCGATTCCGGTCTTTTGGCTCGGCTTGATGCTGATCTTGTTCTTCGGTGTCACGCTCGATTGGCTGCCGCTGCAAGGGCGCTGTGCCGTGACGATGGACGACAGCTGTCCCCCCGCCTACTTACGGTTGCAATACATGATTTTGCCGACCTTCGTCCTCTCGACGGGGTTGATCGCGGGCTATTCGCGCTTCACGCGCGCGTCGATGCTCGATGTGGTGGGCGAAGATTATATCCGCACGGCGAAATCGAAGGGCTTGAAGGATCGCGCGGTTTGGTTTCGGCACGCGGCACGCAACGCGCTGATCCCGATTGCGACCTTTTTGGGCCCCTCGCTCACGGGCGTACTCGGCGGCGCGGTTGTAACCGAAACCATCTTCAGTTGGCCCGGCGTCGGGCGGACAGCGATTGCCGCCGTGACGCAGCGCGATTATCCCGTGGTCATGGCAGTCACGATTTACGCGGCGCTCGCCACCATTTTTGGCTATTTGATATCCGACATTCTGTACGGCATTATCGATCCGCGCATCAGCTTGGAGTAGGTAGGTAGACATGGCGACCCTCGAACAAGTATCTCCGATTGAATTGATCGCGGAAGGACGCCACGTCCGCAGCGAATCGCAGTTCGCGCGCGGGTTGCGGCTGCTGCGGCGCGATTATCTGACGTTGACGGCAATGGCGATCCTCTTGATTTTGAGCATCGCCGCGGTCGGCGCGCCGCTGTTCACCAACCTACTCGGACTTGACCCCAACACCACTGATCCCAGCATTCGCTTTCAAGGCATTGGCGCGCCGGGACATCTGCTCGGCACCGACAATCTGGGGCGCGATCAACTGGCGCGCTTGATGGTTGCGGGGCGCGTCTCGTTGGGAATTGGCTTCTTCGGCGCGGTCATCGCGCTCTCGATTGGGACATTCTTCGGCATGGCGGCGGGCTATCTGGGCGGCGCGTTCGATGATTTCATCGGCTGGGTTGTCACGACGGTGGATTCGATCCCGTCGCTGTTCCTGCTGGTACTCATTGCATCTGTCCTCACGCCGTCCGCCACGACGCTGGTGCTGGTCGTCTCGCTGATCGGGTGGACGGGTCCCACGCGGTTGATGCGCGGGCAAACGCTGCGCTTACGCAGTATGGATTACATCTTGAGCGCGCGTGCGATGGGCGCTTCGACGCTGCGGATCATGTTCGTTCACATCTTGCCCAATCTCTTCAGCATCACGGTCATTTCGCTGGCGAGTTCGATTGGCGGCTTGATCCTCGCGGAGTCAACCATCAGCTTTCTGGGCTTGGGCGTGCTGCCGCCCGAAGCGACGTGGGGCAATATGCTCTCCAACGCGCAAGATATGTTCCGACGGGGGCCCCATCTGCTGTTCACACCCGGCTTGATGATCTTCGTGACGGTGTTGTGCCTGTACATCATCGGGGATGGCTTGCGCGATGCGTTCGATCCCAAATCGCAGAAATGAGAAGGGCAGGACTGCGTGCTGAAAAACAGGGGAAAACCGATTAAAATGCGCGATCAACGTCACCTGTCCGATCTTTTACTCGGCACGCAGTCCTCAGCACGTAGTCGTGTTGGCTTCTGATGCAATTCGCCTATCCCCGCTACCATTTTCTGCTGCTCGCACCCAATTTGGGCGCGGAATGGCTGTTCGACGCCGCGCGCCAGTATTGGGATCGCTTTCGCCCAACGGTGATCACCAATACCCGGCTGCTGTACTTCATCCCGACGGTCGAGACGGTCGCGCTGACGGCGCTGGCATACCGCGATCTGATGCCCGCCTTGGGCGTGGAAATGGCACAGTTCGCGCCGCATATCTTCTTTGATCCGATCCCCGCCGACGATTTTGGCGCGCTCCGCGCTGAACTGAACCGCCGCGCCGAACTCAACTATCCGTTTGGGACGGATGTCTTGCAGCCGGGACAGACGCTCCCGACCTTCGCGCCATCACCAAGCATCCCCACGCCGCGCGTACCGGGCGGCATTCCAACCCGCCCCCCTGCCGGATTCATCACGCAGACGCCCGAATTCGCCATCGCCCCTTCATCGACGCCGATCATTGTGGTCACGTCGTTTGAGGGGAATGCGGACGAAATTCAACCGACGCCCATCGCGCCAACGCCGGGCCCGATTACAGGGTCATAGCGTTTTCGGGCATGATTTTAGGGATGTGCAGCGCGCGCAGCGATTCGTCGCGGTGTTTGAGCGCGGCAACTGCGTGATCGTAGTCCGACACCATCTCGTAGTTTACTTGTGGCGAGTATAATTGCAGTGCAACCGTGGCGAACAAACGTACCATAATGTTGCGCTGCAAAATCATTATCCAACCCATGTTGGGATGAACAATCGGACGCAAGCCAGATAGGTTTTTGATATCACTGATAGTCTTCACATTGGGGTTAAGTTCCGCCTCAACGATCAAATGCACAGATGCCATCCCCTCGGCGACATGCGTATAGATCGCCGCTTGTATCTCCCCCCACATCTGTATTGGTACGTCGCTTGATACATACAGGTGAAGGATGCGATTGGCGACAAGCCATTTGAGTGTATACGGCATTTTTTCTCAAGCTTTCACGATGTGATTCGGCTGCGTTATATTACGTATTATAACGAATAATTTAGAAAAATTGAATGACGAAAGCTTTAAGGTTAGATAAGCGGGGCGTAAAAATGGAGTCGAGCGATTATGAAATCGTAATTCATCAGTGAAGCAACGGGCGCTAGATTGTGCCTTCGCCTGTCAGCGCGCGACGATCACCGGTTTTTCAGTCGGAATATTCAGCCCACGCGGCGACTCCTTGCGGTGTTTGAGCGCGCCCCACGCCGCGCCACGATATGGTATCATCGATCCTTCGTGAGAGCGGACATGCACATGGAAAATGATTTTCTCTACCGCTTGTTGATCGAACCCTTCGCGCTCGGCTTTATGCAGCGGGCGACGCTGGCGGTCGTGCTGATCGGCGTGGTTAGCGGCGTGGTCGGCGCGTTCGTGGTGACGCGCGGCATGGCGTTCTTGGGCGACGCGATGGCGCACACCATTCTGCCGGGCGTGGCGGTCGCGTACATAGCGACGGGCGGCAACAGCCAATGGGTACTCGTCGGCGGCGTGGTGGCGGGCGTGCTGTCGGCACTCGGCATCGGCTGGCTGACGCGCGGCGGCAGACTGCGCGAGGACACCGCGATTGGCGTGGTGTTCGCGGGGGCGTTGGCGTTGGGCATCGGCATCATCTCGAAGGCGCAAAATTTCCGTACCGACTTGACGCACATCCTGATTGGCAATATCCTCGCGGTCAGCAGCGACGATCTGCTGTTGATTGGCGTGGTTGGCGCGGTCGTCGTCGGGCTGATACTGGCATTCTACAAGGAACTGCTGCTGGTCTCGTTCGATCCGACGCTTGCACAGACGCTCAAACTGCCCGGCGAGCGCCTGCGGACGCTGCTGCTGGTGGCGCTGGCGCTCACCGTCGTGATCAGCTTGCAAGCCGTCGGTGTCGCGCTGGTGGCGGCGCTGTTGGTCACGCCCGCCGCGACGGCGCGCTTGTTTGTCCACCGCTTGAACGCGATGATGCTGTGGGCGGCGGTGATCGGCGCGGGCGGCGGCGTGATCGGGATGTTGGTGGCGTGGCATCTGGGCATCGCGCCGAGCGCGGCAGTCGTGCTAACGCTGACGGTGCTGTTCGCGCTGGCATTCTTGTTCGCGCCGGGCAAGGGCTATGTCTGGTCGCTGGTTGGACGCAGCGCGGCGCGGGCTTAAAAGATAAGACTGAGTGCTGAGGGTTGAGTGAACGCAAGCGCGCGCTGGTTCGTGTCGTTGTAGGGGCGTGCCAGCGGCAAGCCACGACCTTAACCTGAGTTTTGGATCGGCTCTAAACCGTTCACCTCACCCCCCAACCCCCTCTCCACGCTGTGGCGAGGGGGAGCAGGACAGGTCACAACGGGTTTGAAAGCCCCCTCCATGCAATGGCTGAGGCGAGGACACCTTTTCAAGAACCTCACCCCCCAGCCCCCTCTCCACTGCGTAGAGAGGGGGCTGGGGGGTGAGGTGAATCAGGGAGAAAACCAAACATGTCCTCCCCTCAGCCATGCAATGGCTGAGGGGGTTGGGGGTCGAGGTGAAGCTAGCCAAAACTCAGGTGCCTTAAGTACGCAAGATGAGGATCAATCCGATGGCAACGACCACAAGAACTCGGTTTCGTAAACAAGTGCGCAGTTTCGTCGTGATTTGGACGGGGCTGACCATTGCGTTAGCGGCGGCAACCTTCATCGCCATTTACATGACCTATGATGCCGTCGATCCGCTGGCGGCGCGCGGCGCGAACATGCGCGATGTGGCGCTGCCCGCCGAGACGCGCATCACCGCGCTCGATCCGCGCGCGGCGACCGCCAATGCGGCGCTGATCCAAGCGACGGAAGTGCGCGGGACGGCACAAGCGCAGTTCGCTGCGATCACGGCGACAGCGCAAGCCATCGACGCCGCCGCCAAGCAGACGCAAACTGTCGAAACCGTCCCCTTGATCGCGCAAGTCGCTACGGGAACACCCGATCCGTTCGGCGGCGTGCCGCTGGCGACGCAAGCGCGCGCGGGCGGTTCGGGCGCCGCCGACACGGGCGCTAGCGCGCCCATCGCCCCGAATCCCACGCTGCTCCCGGTCGATGAGCGGCGCTTTCAATTGGGCGTGCAAGTCCAAGTCAGCTACGACAACATGGGGCAGTGGATGGACGTGGCGGCGAACCAATTGGACGTGAATTGGGTCAAATTCCAAGTGCGCTGGGAGGATATCGAGACCGCGCCCGATACCTTCGACTGGTTCATCCCCGATACCTTCCTGCCTGCCGCACAAGCCCGCGGGCTGCGCGTCCTCGCGTCTATCGTGACCGCGCCGGATTGGGCGCGCGAAGATGGCGTGAACCTCGACCGACACGGGCCCCCCGCCGATCCGCAAACCTACGCCAATTTCGTGTCCGCGCTCTTGCGCCGCTATCCCGGCATGATCCACGCCATCGAAGTCTGGAACGAGCAGAATCTCGACCGCGAATGGACATCCATCGATGGCTTGCGCGCCGCCGATTACGTTGAACTGCTGCGCGTGACCCACACCGCGATCAAGGCGGTCGATCCAAACGTGATCGTCATCAGCGGCGCACTCGCGCCGACCGGACTCAGCGATGGTGTAGCGGCGTGGGATGATTTCGTGTACATGGATCAATTGATCGCCGCCGGGATGCTCAATTACACCGACTGCGTGGGCGCGCATCATAACGGCATCAACCTCAGCCCAGAATATACATGGGATGCCGTGCCAAACGATCCCTCCGCGACGTATCGGGGCCCCTTCGACAATCCCCATCACAGTTGGAGCTTTCGCAGTACGCTGCAAACGGTTGCCAGCAAAATCGCGCTGGCGGGCGGGACGCAAAAATTGTGCGTGACCGAGTTCGGCTGGCCCAGCGCCGAAGGCTTGTCCGGCATTCCACAGGGCTTCGAGTTCGCCAACGATAACACGCTGGAAGAACAGCGCGATTTCACCGTGACCGCCATTCAATCGATGTTGGATTGGGACACGGTACAGTTGGCGATCCTGTGGAATCTCAACTACGGCGCGCAAGCTGGCTGGGCGGCGAACAATGATAACGTCGCCTATTCGATCATCGGGCCCAATTTCGTCTTTCGCCCCGTGTTCGACGCCGTGCGCGATTGGAATCGGGCGTATGAGGCGCGCGTGAATGAGTCGTGATTCACCGCATGTGCCAAGCCGAATGACAGATCGCTCCCCCCAACCGCCGCTGCATGTGGAGAGGGGGAGTCTCCAACACGCGATTCTCCCCTCTCTGGTACGGACTGGGGGCAGGGGCGTGAGGTTATTGATTTTTCTCCTGATGATGCTCTCCGTCCCCCAATCGGACGCCGATCCGTTTATGGCGTTTGCCGTCACCGATCCGCCGTTCACGTCGCTGACCTATGGCATTCAGGCGTTCTTGTGGTGGGATCACGGCTTCGCGGGGCGCGATCTCGATTGGGTGCGGCTGATGGTGTTCAGCCACGTCAAGCAAACTTTCGCGTGGGAAGATATCGAACCCGTCGACGATCAATTCAACTTTACGCGCGCTGATGCGCTGCTCGATGAATTTGAACGGCGCGATCTGCGGGTGGTCGCCCGTTTGTCCGACGCGCCGCCGTGGGCATTTTCGTCCGCCAACCGGAGCGCGTCCGCCGATATTCACGACACGCCGCCCGACAATCTGGCGGACTACGCCGATTTTTGCGGCGCGCTGGCAGAACGTTATCGCGGGCGGATCGCGGCGTACCAAATCTGGAATGAGCCGAACTTGGGGCGCGAATGGGGCGGGGCGACGCCCGACGCGGCGGGCTATGTCGGCTTGTTGGCGGCGTGCAGCAGCGCGATTCGGCGGGTTGACCCAGACGCGATCCTGATCTCCGCTGGACTCGCGCCGACGGGGACATGGGATGCGACGACCACGCCCGATGATGTGTACTTGCAAGCCTTGTACGATGCCGACTTCACGCGCCATATCGATGTCGTCGGACTGAACGCGCCGGGTTACAATCAGCCGCCACACGTCAGCCCGGATGAAGCGCAGCAGATGGGCGGACAGCGTTTTTTCACCTTCCGGCGCGTCGAGGATATGCGCCAAATCATGATCCGCAACGGTGACGCCGCGCGGCAGGTGGCGATCTTGGAGTTGGGTTGGACGACGGATCAAATTCACCCGGACTATTCATGGTTCGCCGTCGATGATTTGACGCAAGCGCGTTATCTGGTCGAGGCGTACCGCTATGCTGCCGAACATTGGCAGCCGTGGGTCGGGCTGATGTCGATGATCTACATCGCTGATCCCGATTGGACGGCGAACGACGAAGAATTGTGGTGGAGCATCACGCGCCCGAACGGGGCGACCACGCAGAGCTATTTCGATCTGGCAAATATGGCGAAATTCTGTGGCGACCGTGTGATTCCGGCGCGCGCCCCAGACAGCGCGGAGGCTATGGGATTTGTCCCCGTCGATCCTTGCGATTAGCTACTTTTTTCACCTGATCGCCACGATGGTTTGGGTCGGCGGGTTGGCGGCGCTGGCGCTGCTGGTCGTCCCGGCGGCGCGGCGCGTGGGCGGCGATAGCCCGACGCTGGAGGCGCTGTTGAGCGAAATTCGGCGGCGTTTCTTCCCGTTGACCAACTTCGCGCTGGTCGTCTTGGTTGTCACGGGCTTGATCCAGATGGCGGGTGATGAACAATATGACGGTGTGTTACAATTCACGAATGATTGGAGCCGCGCGATCTTGCTCAAGCACGTTGCCGTCGGCGGGATGTTTTTGTGCGGGCTGTCGCTGCAATATGCGGTGATTCCAGCCTTGGAGCGCGCGCGGTTGCTGCAAGCGCGCGGCAATCCGGCGGCGCAAACACTGGCGACGGCAGATATCGCGCGCTTGCGCCAGCGCGAGGCACGGCTGACATGGCTCAATGTGGTGTTGGGCGCGCTGACGTTGGCGTTCACAGCGTGGGCGACGGCGATCTGAAAAGCAGTGCTGATGGCGTAACGAAACAGCACCCAATCGATGTAAGGGTGTCCTAGAGCGACGCGCGTGAACTCTTGGTCGGCGGCGAGATCGCACCCAATCGATGGGTACGGGCGTCCTGCTGGGATGCTTTTGAAGCGGCGGGCGTTCTCATCACAAAAAGGAAACTTCATTGTCTGACCGTCTCAGTTATCTCTTGGTCGTGATCCTGTTCTTGTTCGCGGCGGTCTGGCGGATGGCGAGCGTCACATCGCTCCCGCCCGGATTGCATCCCGACGAGATCACCGAGATTCGCCTGATCGAGACGGCGCGCGCGGGGCGCATCGAAGTCTATTACAGCGTCGATGGGGTCGGACACGAGGGGCTGCCCGCTACCCTGATTGCGGCAGTCTCCAGCTTGCTCGGCGTCGGCGTAACGGGTTATCGGATCGCGGCGATCTTCGCTGGGATGCTGTCCGTCGCGCTGCTCTACGCCGTCGGCAAGCGCATGTTTGGCGCGTTGGCGGCGCTGGCAGCGGCAGGGCTGATGGCGTTGGGCATGTTCCCGGCGCTGCTGGCGCGCTCGATCAGCGCCGAGGCGTTCGTACCGCTGTTCATCACCGCAACGTTACTCGCCCTCGCGCGTTCGCTCCCGGTCTATGGGCTGCGCACGCGCCACGAGCCGAAAACGATCCCGTTCGCGGCGTTGGGCTTGCTGTTGGGACTGGGCTTCTATCTGCATCCGGTGGCGTACCCGACGGCGCTCATGGCGCTGATCTTCATCGCGTTCGTGATCGTGGCGCGCCGCTTGCCGGGACGCCGCCCGCTCTCGCGCCGCACGCTCAGTTATACGTGGTTCGCGCTGGTCGTGCTGATCGTCGTCGGGATGCCGTACCTGATTGCCACGTTGGGACAGCCGACACTCAGCGGTGCGCGCCGAATCTTCAACGGCGGCTGGACGGTCGAGTCGGTGATTAATGCGCTCGGCGGGTTGATCTTCGTCGGGGACAGCAGTCCACATTTCAATCTGCCCGCGCGCCCGATGTTCGATCTGATCAGCGGCATCGTGATCCTCGTCGGTATCTTGACCGCACTGCGCTTCGGACGGCAGCCGCGCTGTCTGCTGTTGTTGATCGCGCTGGCGCTGCTGCTGCCCATCGGCTTAATCGCGCCGGACAGCCCCGATTTTGCGCGCTTCGCGGGGGTGCTGCCGATCTTGGCGCTGCTGTTCGGCTTGGGCGTGACCACGCTGATCAACAGCGTCCCGTACAAGGCGCGGCTGCGCGCGGGCGTCGTGGGCTTGGTCGGCTTGTTGGCGTTCAATGTCGGTTGGACGGGACGTGACTTGCTGATTGTCTATCCCGCCAACGCCGTCGTGCGCGAGGTCAACAATGCGCGCTTGGGGCAGATCGCGCGGCATTTGGATCGTACCGTCGAGACAACGCCGACGGTCATCTGCGAGTCGAACTTGCGTCCGCCATCGTCCGCCGCGCGCCTGAGCGACGCGCAGTTGATCGCGCTGATGATGCACCGACCGACCGCGACGGCGCGCTATACGATCCGCTATGCCGACTGTGGCGCGGCGTTGATCCTCCCCGACGGCGGTGAACGCGGACAGATCATCGTGCCGCAAGCGGGCGGCGCACAGCGCGTCACGCCGATTTTGCGCGGCTGGATCGATCAGGACGCCGCACTGAGCGACGGCGATCTGCCGCCCGACGTGGTATTCGGCTTGGATGGCACGGCGGCGACGCTGGCAGATCGGATCGGCGCCTTCACCACGACCGCGCCCATCGCGTTCGCGCCCGAAGCGCCCGGCGTTGAGCCGTTGAGCGCGCCGCCGATCCGCTTTGGCGAAAACGTAACCTTTTTGGGCTACGAACGTGCATGGAACGCCGTCCAGCGTCCCGGCGATATTGTCCCCGTCGTGACCTATTGGCGCGTCGATGGTGTTGTGCCGTCCGATCTGATCTTGTTCACGCACATTTTGGGCGATCCCGGCGCTGCGCCGGTCGCCCAGTCGGACGCGATTAGCGTGATTCCAGCGGCATTGCAGCCGCGCGATGTGTTCATCCAGATCGGCTTCATCCAACTGCCGTTCACGCTGCCCGCCGGAACGTATCTGATCTCGATTGGCGGCTTTCATGGCGACGATCAGCGGCGGCTCGACGTGTTCGATCCGGCGACGAGCGCGCCGCGTGGAGCGCGCCTGTTCATCGGCGATTTCCGCGTCGAATAGCGATAAGGGCGTTTCACCGCAGCGAGCGCAAGGGACGCAGAAAGGAAAGCTGTGATCCTTCGTTTTTTCTCTGCGGTGCCTGTTTTGCCGTGAATCTTGCTGGTTCCACATCGATCTAACGCCCCTACCGATGCGCGCATTCTCCGCTAGAATAACTGCATGTTTGAAATCGTCTTTCTCGGTACATCGGCGTCCGCGCCATCGATCCATCGGGGCTTGCCCGCGCAAGTGATCCTCGCGGGTGAAGCGCGCTTTCTCATCGACTGTGGCGAAGGTACGCAGCGCCAAATCTTGCGCAGCGGCGTCGGCTTCAAGCGCCTGAATCGCATCCTGCTCACGCACGAACATCTCGATCACATTCTGGGCTTGGGCGGCTTGATTTCGACCTTCACCCAGTGGGAAACCAGCCTCGATTCGATCACGATTTGGGGCGGCGAAGCAGCGATCCAGCGCGTGCGTACACTGTTGTTCGATGTGGTGCTGTATGGCGAACCGCCGCTGCCGATTGAATTGATCAATCTACACACCGTCCAGCGCGATCCGCTGCTGGCGTTCAAAGACTTTACCGTCACCGCGTTTCCGGTCACGCATCGCGGTTACAGCTCGTTCGGCTTCGTCTTTCAAGAGAAATCGCGGCGTCCGTTCCTCGTGGAACAGGCACAGGCGTTGGGTGTGCCAGCGGGACCCGAACGCGGGCGGTTGGTCGGCGGCGAGTCGATCACACTGGCAGACGGGAGCGTCGTCACGCCAGCGATGGTGCTTGGAGAAACGGTCGAGGGCGCGAAGCTGGTCACGATTGGCGACATCGGGCGCGTGGACAATGTGAAAAGCATCGTCGCGGGCGCGGATGTGCTGGTGATTGAGGCGACGTTTTTGGAGCAGGACGCCGACACCGCGCGCCACTACGGACATTTGACGGCAGCGCGCGCCGCGACGCTGGCGGCGGAAACGGGCGTGCGTTCGCTGCTGCTGACGCATGTTTCGCGCCGCTACCGCGAGAGCGACATCGCGGGCGAGGCGCGGCGCATCTTTCCCAACACCCTCGTCGCGCGCGACTTGGATCATTTCATCGTGCGGCGCGGCGTGGGCGCAGAGAAGATCGATGCCGACGCCAGCAAGGCGCGGTTTCAGGACGAAGCAGACGCGGATGGCGAAGCGTAACGGGCGCGCCGCCGCGGCTTTACACGCCACCATCGATTCGTTGTATTTTCGCGCCCTTGTCGGACGAAACTTCATTTTGTATGCTCGCATCGCTTTCGTTTCGTTTGCGCGCGTGCCTCGCCGTCGCATGACGGTGTGCTGTGCCGAACGCCGTCCAACCCGCGCGTAGGCAAACATGCCCCTGCGCGATTATAATTGCTCTGTTTCGTTAAAGAAGCCACGAACAGTCATGCGTGCTGCACAAAGAACCTTGAGGAATTTTTTACAGTTTTTCCTCATCGCTCATGACTCATTACTCGATTTAGGGGGAAAACCAGATGTCAGAAGATCGCGTCCGCGAACTACGCGAGCAAATCGACGAAATTAACATGCAGTTGTTGGAACTGTTGAGCCGGCGCGCCCGTGTCGTCAGCGATATCGGCAAGATTCACACGCAGTTGGGCGTCGGGCATTACGATCCGGCGCGCGAGGCGCAAATGCTGCAAGTCTTGGAGATGGCGAATAACGGGCCCTTCAGCAACGACACGATCAAGGCGCTGTTCCGCGAAATCTTCCGCGCCTCGCTCGACCTCGAAGAAAAACAAGCCCGCGCGAAAATCAAAGTGCAGCGCAAGAACGCCGATGAGCGTACCATCATCACCATGCCCGATGGGGTGACGCGCATCGGGGATGGCGGCTTCCAAATCATCGCCGGATCGTGCGCCGTCGAGTCGTTCGAGCAAATGGATGAAGTGGGGGCGGCGCTGGCGGCACGCGGCGTCAAGCTGATGCGCGGCATGGCGTACAAACCGCGCACCTCCCCGTATGAATTTCAGGGACTCGGTGAGGACGGCTTGAAGATCGCGCGCCAAGTCGCGGACAAGTACGGGATGTTCGTGATCAGCGAGATCATGGATCAGAGCCAAATCCCGATGTTCTTGGAATACGTCGATGTGCTGTGGGTCGGCGCGCGCAACATGCAAAACAGCTTCTTGCTGCGCGCGGTCGGCAAGGTCAACAAACCCGTGATCCTCAAGCGCGGGCTGGCGGCGACGCTGGAAGAATTCATGTACGCGGCGGAATACATCGTCAGCGGCGGCAACCCGAACGTGATTTTGATCGAGCGCGGCATCCGCACGTTCGAGAAATCGACGCGCAACACGCTTGATATCGGCGGCGTCGCGGTCATGAAGCTGGAATCGCATCTGCCGATTGTCGTGGACATTTCGCACAGCGCGGGACGCCGCGATATCGCCAAGCCGTTGGCGCGCGTGGCGAAGGCATCGGGCGCAGACGGCTTGATGGTCGAAGTCCACCCGAATCCCCCCGTCGCCATGAGCGACGCCAAGCAGCAGTTGAGCATCCCTGAATTCAACGCGCTGATGGACGAACTGCAAAAGATGGAGCTGGTGCAAGGGTAGGGCTAAATACAAGCAAGAAGGAAGTTCAGGATAAAGACCTCACCCCCCGACCCCCTTTCCGGTACGGAGAGGGGGAGAGGACACCTTGTCACCCGCATGACGTTTTATCCATTGATAATACGCATAAAATTTGGCATCGACCGTCCTTCAAGCGCGTGTTCAGTTTCCGCTGCCCGCGATTCGACAGATTATAATTTATACGGTAGACTACCCTTGAAAGAAAAAGTTGTGCGAGCATATCGCCATTTGTTGTAAGGAGATTTTCCATGTCCAAACTTAGTCGTCGCAGTTTCTTGAAGGGCGCGGCAGCCGCTGTCGCTGCGGGCGCATTCAGCCTCCGCAGTGAGCGTTTTGGCAGCATCAACATCATCGCGCGCGCCCAACAGCGCACCCTCACCATCACCACCATTCCCGGCAACCAAGCCACGCGCATGCAGCTCGTCGCAGATAATTTCATGGCGGTCAACCCCGATATCAACGTCGTCCTGAACGTGGCGGGCGGCGCGGAGACGGAATACAAGCCAACCTTCCCGCAGATCGTCGCGTCGGATGATCGCCCGGATGTGGCGTGGTATTGGGTGGATGGACGCCAGTATCAGGATATCGCCAACAACGGCTTTTTGGAGCCGCTGAACGATCTGTACGAGAGCGAAGGCTGGAACGATGTGATGCCAGAGTCCACGCTCACGCTCTACACACAGCCGGATGGCAACAAATATGCGGTCTGCGGCGGCGTCGTGTGGTATCCGCAGATTTATTACAACAAGGCGATCTTCGCGGAAGTCGGCATCGAAGCGCCGCCGGCTGATCGTCCGTACTTCACATCGAATGAAGAGTTATATGATGCGTGCAATCGACTGCGCGCGGCGGGCTACGAACCGCTGACCATCGGCGGCAAAGAGGGCTGGATCGTCGGACATACGCACGACGCGATCTTGTCGCGCGTCGCCACGAACGAACAGCTCGTCGATCTGCTGTTCAACTGGCGTCCGGGCAGCGAACCGCTCACGCGCTACACCGAACCACCGTGGACGACCGCCAATCAATTGCTGTTGGATTACGCCAACAACGGCGTCTTTGCGGAAGGCTTCTTGGGACGCAGCTATGCCGAAGGGCGCGCGCTGTTCGTGCAAGAACGCGCCGCAATGTACCAAGACGGATCGTGGGCGCCGACCGCGCCGATCCTCTACAACGAAGCGCCGAATATCGACTTCGGTTGGATGCTCTATCCGCAAGTCGATGAGGCGAACGGCGCGAAGTTCCTGCTGTACGCGGGCGACGGCATCATGGTTCCCGCCGGGACACCGAATGTCGATATCGCCAAGCAGTTCGTGGCGTTCATGAATTCCCCCGAACAAGTGATTGCGCAAATCGGTGGCGCGGGCATCGTCCCGTCGCGCACCGATATCCCCGCCGAAGAAATCACGGCGATTGGGCCCCAAGTCGCGGAAATGTACGCGATGCTGCCGACGCTCGGCACGACGACCGGTTGGGATGACCCCGTTCCGGCGAACATGGCGGAGCAGAGCCATATCCTGTGGCAAGACCTGCTCGGCGGGCGCATCGGCGTCGAAGAAGTCGGACAATCCATCGAGGCGCTGGCGGAACGTCACCGCACCCGCTAAATCATAAAAAATGTAGGGGCGTGCCGCGCCCCTACAGCCGTTTTGAGCGCGTTGTCATGGCGAACCGGAAGAACATTGGCATGATGTAGGGGTTTGGCGTGCCAAACCTACATAACCTCAGTTTTGGATAGCTTTTTGTCCCCTCACCCCTTCTCCCACGCAAGCGAGGAGAGGGGTCGGGGTCTATCCGAAACTCAGGTTACATATAGGGCATGGCACGCTATGCCCCTACTCAACCTGTCAATTTAAATCCTGTTTCTCCATCCGTTCCGCGCCGGTTGCATTCCCCAACAATTGATTTTTTGAAGGATTGATCATGACCGATACGCTGATCCGCCCTGAGGGATTGAGATCGCGCGCCCCTACAGCGGGATTGACCGGGAAGTTCGGTCAGTTGGGGACGCAAATCCGCAAAAATGCCATCGCGTATATCTTTCTCGCGCCCGCTTTCATCTTGATGGGGTTGTTTCTGGTCTACCCCATCGTCCAGAGTTTGCTGCTCAGCTTCTACGAGTGGAACGGCATCGCGCCGCGCGTGTATGTCGGGCTGGAGAACTTCGAGCGGCTGTTGCAAGACAAAATCCTCTACCTCGCCATCGGCAACAACATCATCTTCAGCATCTTCACCACGACGGGGACAGTGACCCTCGGCTTTCTGCTGGCACTCAGCATCGAGCGGCAGGTGCGCGGCTGGCGCATCTTCAAAGTTGCGTACTTCCTGCCCGTGATGGTGTCGGGGACGGTCGTCGGGTTGCTGTGGGAGAAGCTGCTCGATCCGACGTTCGGCGCGGTCAATCTGCTGCTCAAGGCGCTCGGCGTCGAAAATCCGCCCGTGTGGTTGGGCGATCCGGTGTTTGCGATGGTGTCGCTGATCATCGTCACGATCTGGCAGTATGCGGGCTTCCCGATGATCATCTTCTTGGCGGCGATGGAGAACATCCCGCAGGAGATTCACGACTCTGCCACGCTTGACGGCGTGACGTGGCAGCAGCGCGCGACGAAAATCATCATGCCGCTGATCAGCAACGTCACCATGACGATCATCCTCCTACAGCTCATCTTCTCGTTCAAAGTTTTCGATATCGTCTGGACAATGACGGGCGGCGGTCCCGGCGAAGCGACCAACGTGCTGGCGGTCTATTTGTATCGCACGGCGTTCCGCTTCACCGAGTTCGGCTATGGCTCCGCGATTGCGGTGATCATGTTCGTGATCATCTTCGTGCTATCCAACGTGTATTTGCGCATCTTCCGCCCGGAGCATGTCGAGTACTAGAAGCAAGTGCTGAGGGCTGACGACTTAAAAGGCATGAGCCGTGCGCTACATCGTTCAAATCCGATGCCGCAAGGTTAGAAGCGCGCTTTTTCTCAGCACTCAGTCTTCGGTACTCATCACTTTAGCGAGGTTTACATTACATTATGGCTGTTCTCACCCGCGCGCGGACGAGCGCCCAACCCGAAAAAGCGCCCGCGCCGTTTTGGAAAGCGATGAATCCAGCGTTGTTGTTCCTGTACGCCTTCCTGATCGGATGGGCGGTGGTCGAAATTTTCCCGATCCTGTTCATGTTCCTGCAATCGGTCAAAACCGATGCCGAAATCATGCGCGATATCTGGGGGCTGCCGACCAATTTCAATTTTGGCAGCTTCGCCCGCGCGTGGTCGGGCGGACAAGCCGAAGTCCCCATCGGGCGCTACTTCTTCAACAGTGTGGTCGTCACAAGCGGGACGCTGGTTCTGCTGACGGTCACGGGCGCGCTGGCGGGCTATGCGTTGGCGCGCTTCGAGTTTCCCGGCGGCGGGCTGATGCGGCGTTCGCTGTTGTGGGCGCTGGCGATCCCAGTCCACGCGACGCTGATTCCGGTCTTTCACATGATGGGCAGCTTCGGGCTGCGCAATAACTATCTGGGCTTGATCCTGCTCTATACCGCCTTCTGGCTGCCCTTCACGATCACGATCATGCGCTCGTATTTCATCTCGTTCCCGCACGAACTGGAAGAAGCGGCGCTGTTGGACGGATGCAGCAAGCTCGGCGCGTTCTTCCGCATCGTGATTCCAATCTCGCGCGGGGCGCTGGCGGGCTTGTCGATTGTGAACGTGGTCGGCATTTGGTCGGAACTGCTGTTCGGCTTCATCCTGATGAACCGCCAAGACATGCGCACGCTGTCGGCGGGCATCTTGGCGTTTCGCGGACAGTACAGCGTCGAATGGAGTACGACATTCGCGGCGTTCACGATTGCGACGCTGCCAACGCTGCTGTTCTTCCTCTTGTTCCAGCGGCAGATCACCAAGGGCATGACAACAGGCGCGGTCAGGTAAATTAAAAGCAGTGCTGAGTGAAAAACCGGCACGGAGCGTAGGGGTTTGCCAGCGGCAAGCCCGCTAGCATGTCCATTGGCGTCGGGGCGTGCGCTGGTGGAGACGCAGCGGGCGCGGGCGTGCCTTTGCCCCTACGCTGCCCGTCTGTTGGCATAATGTCGGGGCTTGGCGTAGGGCAAACGCACGCAGATACAATGTATCATTCACCTCACCCCCCAACCCCTTCTCCACGCTGTGGAGAGGGGGTTGGGGGGTGAGGTGAAGCGATCCAAAACTCAGGTTACTTAGTACTCAGTACGCTCAAGGATAAATATGACCACTACAACCAATTGGTACGGCGCGCTCCCGCGCAAATTACACTTGGATTATCATCAGCCGCCTTGGATGACGGGCGTTGCAGCGGCGTTCACGCGCGACGAAGCCCAGCGGCAAGCGCGCATGTTCCGCGAGGCAGGCGTGCAGCTCGTCGAATTATTCACTTACGATCATCACGGCTTCTGCTTCTTTGAGCCGCAGACGGGCGTGAACGTTGGCAAGACGCATCCCGGCTTGGCGCAAAATTACACCGAATACATGGTGGCGGCGCTCAAGGCGGAAGGCATCCGCACGATGGCGTACATCAACGTCTATGGCAACGTTCATCTCAGCGAACAGCACCCCGATTGGTACGTCCGCGACCAAGACGGGCGCATGACAGCGGCGGCGTGGTTGCAATACGACGCCTCGCACATTTGCGCCTCGTCGCCGTTCATCGATGAATATTACATCCCGCTGATGCAGAACATCATCACGCGCTTCGACTTCGACGCGATCTGGTTGGACGGCGGGACATGGCTGGTCGAGACGCTGTGCTACTGCGACAATTGCAAAGCGCAGTTCCGCGCCGCGACGGGTTACGAACTGCCGACGCAGTTTCCCGCGCGTCCAGTGCGCGATGCGGGCGTGCTGTCGTGGGGGTTCGGCAATCCGTTCATCCCCCAGTTCACGGGCATGTCGGACTTGACGGGCGACGATGATCCGGTCTGGATCGCGTGGCGCATGTGGTGTATGGGGCAGTTGATGGCGTATTTGGGCAAAATCACGGCGGCGGCGCGCGCGGTCAAGCCCGATATCCTCGTGACCGATAACAATGTCGGACGCTGGGTGCGCCCGTTTCCGTTGATCGAAGCGGGCAAGTTCGTGCGCTGGCTGCAACCGCGCGAACTGGGCTTGGATTTTCTGTCGTGCGATCCGGTGTTCTTCGGCGGCAATCATGAGGTCGTCCTCAGCCGCGACGGGCGCTATCAAGCGACGACGGGCGTCCCCTTCGATTTCATGAATGAACGCTTTCACAAGTGGGGCGAATGGCAGTTGCGTTCGACGCTCGATTTCAAATTGGAATTTGCGACGAAACTCGCCGTTGGCGCGTCGTGCTTCTTTGCGGATCAGCCGTACCCCGATGGCACGCTCGAATCGGAAGTTTATACGCGCTTGGGCGAGGCATACGATTTCGTGAAGGCGCGCGAAGCCTTCGTACAGGATGCGCGCATGACGCCCGATGTTGCGATCCTTGCCAGCAGCGTCTCACAAATCTTTGGACCCATCGGCAATGGCATCAACGCCGGGCGCGCCCTCAACGGTCAAATCGGCGCGGGCGGCGCAGGCGCGCGGACGGATCGCGTCGAGGGCGCGCATCTGGCGCTGATCGAGCAGGGCGCGCAGTGTTTGATTTACGATGAAGCGACCCTGCGCGAGACCTTGAGCGAACAGAGCGCCGTGCTGATTGCGGAACAATGCCTGCTTGAGGACGCGACCATCGATGCGCTGTACGGTTACGTCGAAAACGGCGGCGCGCTGATCGTGACCGGACGCAGCGGACGCTGGGACGAACAGTACCGCCCGCGCGCGCATACGCGGCTGTACGATTTGCTCGGCGTGACGGTCAACGGCGATCATCCGTCTCCGATCCACTACTTCAAATTAGGCGACGACCTGCGCGCCGGGACGACGCTGCCGACGATCCCGCTGCAAGTGTGGGGGACGGCGGTCAACATCACGCCGTCGGCGGGCGTCACTGTCTTGGCGGATTTGCTGCCGCCGGGCGCGGACGTGTGGCGCGACGGCATCCAAGACGAAGCCCATTGGCAGCATTACACGGTGTTCGGCGCGATGCCGCCCGCGCGTGAGCCACTGGGCGCGGGGATCACGCTGCGCAATGTGGGCAAGGGACGCGCGCTGTATGTCGCCGTCGATCCGTTCGCGGGCTATCGCAACGAGGGGCATTATCTGACGCGGCTGCTGCTCACGCGGCTGCTGGACATCGCCATCCCGCGCGCCGCGCGCCGTTTGAGCGCCGACAAGCCGCTGCACGTCGAACTGTCGTTGCAGCAGCAGGGCGACCGCCAGATCGTGCATCTGCTCAATTATTTCGTGCAAAAACGCACGGCGCAGATGGTACACAACGATGAACTGACGCCCGTCAATAACATCGTCGTGCGCGTCCGTGCGGACAAAGCGCCGCGCCGCGTGAGCGCACAACCGGAAAATGCGTCGTTGGAATGGTACTACGCAGATGGCATCGTGAGCGTGCGCGCGCCAGAACTGCACATCCACAGTATGATCGTGATCGAATAGCTCATCTCACCCCCTGACCCTAGGGCAAACGCACGCAGATACAATGATATCATTCACCTCACCCCCTCTCCACGCTGTGGAGAGGGGGAGCAGGACAGGTCACAACGGGTTTGAAAGCCCTCTCTCCATGCCATGGCTGAGGCGAGGACACCTTTTCAAGAACCTCACCCCCTGACCCCCTCTCCACTGCGTAGAGAGGGGGAACACAAGGCGGAAACTCCCCCTCTCCACTGCGTAGAGAGGGGGCTGGGGGGTGAGGTGAATCAGGGAGAAAACCAAACATGTCCTCCCCTCAGCTATGCAATGGAGAGGGGGCTGGGGGGTGAGGTGAGCGTGTCAATTGAGACCTCGTATCTTGATGCGTTTGCCCCGCGTTGGGGGTGAAGTCAATCTGGGAATATAGCCAAAAAAAGGGAGCAGACCATGCCGTTTGAACCGACTCTCGACTCCGTGCGTCAACATCAAGTGCCGGACTGGTTTCATGATGCCAAATTGGGCATCTTCATCCATTGGGGGCTGTACTCTGTCCCCGCATGGGCGCCACACGGCGGCGATATCGATCAGCAGGTGGCGGAGAAGGGGTGGGAGGCGATGTTCGCCAACAATCCCTACGCCGAATGGTATCTGAACAGCTTTCGCAACGGCGACACCCCGACGCGCCGCCATCATCTCGACACCTATGGCAACAACTTCAGCTATGACGACTTCGCGCCACAGTTCAACCAAGCCGTCGCCAACTGGAATCCCGATACATGGGCTGCCTTATTCAAGCGCGCCCATGCGGGCTATGCTGTGCTGACGACCAAGCATCATGACGGCTTCTTGCTCTGGAACAGCGCGCGCACCAGCCCGAAAAAGCCAGCCGGCTATGCCACCACGCGCGATCTGGTGGGCGAACTGACGGACGCCGTCCGCGCGCACGGGATGCGCATGGGCTTGTATTATTCGGGCGGGCTGGATTGGTCGTTCGAGCAGCGCCCCGTTCGCAACTTCATCGACGTGTACAGCACGATTGTGCAGACGCCAGAATTTGTCGAGTACGCCGATTTTCACTTCCGCGAATTGATCGAACGCTATCAGCCGTCGATCTTGTGGAACGATATCGGCTATCCGGCGGGCGCTGACCCGATCAAGCTGTTCGCGGATTACTACAACGCCGTGCCGGATGGACTGGTCAATGACCGCTGGTCGCAGACCGTGCCAGCCGAAGAACGCATCCCCAAACCGGGCGAACCCATCGGGCCCCCACCGTCGGCGCACAGCGATTACACCACGCCGGAATACGGCTCGTACAAAGAAATCCTGCCGCACAAGTGGGAGGCGACGCGCGGCATCGGGCATTCGTTCGGATACAACCAGAACGAGGGCGAAAGCGATTATCTAGCGAGCGACGTGCTGATCCGCATGTTCGCGGATATCGTGAGCAAAAACGGCAATCTCTTGTTGGATGTGGGTCCCATGGCGGACGGTACGATCCCCGCGATGCAGGTGGAACGCCTCGACGCCTTGGGCGCGTGGCTGGACGTGAACGGCGCGGCGATCTTCGGCACGCGCCCGTATACGCGCGCCGAAGGCACGACCACCGCCGATTTGGGCGTGCGCTTCACGCGCAAGGGTGACACGGCTTACGCGATCCTGATGGGGACGCCCGCCGAGAGCAATCTGAGCGTGGTCGGGCTGCGCGCCGCCGATGGCACGACCGTGCGCCTGTTGGGACACGCCGCGCCGCTGACATGGACGCAAGACGGCGACAACTTGACGGTGACTCTGCCGCCCGGCATCAAGCCGGACGCCGCCCACACGCTCGAAATTCAGCCCGCGCCCACGTCGGTGTAGGGAAACATGGAGATCAGCATGACTTACGAACCCAATTACGACTCCCTGCGCACGCATCCCCTCCCCACCTGGTTCGACGATGCCAAGCTCGGCATCATGATCACATGGGGGCTGTATTCCGTCCCCGCGTGGGCAGAGGTCAAGGGCGATCTGAACGAGATCGTCGCGCGCGATGGCTGGCAAGCGCAATTTTTGCACAATCCCTACGCCGAATGGTATCTGAACACGATCCGCGTCGAGGGCAGTCCGGCACAAGCGCATCACCGTGAGACGTATGGCGACGATTTCCCGTATAGCGACTTCGCGCCGATCTTCAACCGCGAGTCGGAAAAATGGCAGCCGAGCGAATGGGGCGATCTGTTCAAACGCGCGGGTGCGCGCTACGCCGTGCTGATCGCCAAACACTGCGACACCTTCGCGCTGTGGGATACCCAGTTCGTCACGACGAAAATTCCGCATCCGTATCACGCCAGCCGCGATCTCGTCGGGCTGTATGCCGATGCGATGCGCGCCGTCGGGATCGCGCCCGGCTTGTACTACTGCGCGGGCATGGATTGGGTCTACAACGAGAAGGTGCTGACCGATTTCCCAGATGTGTTTAGCAGCATCCCGCAAGACCCGGAGTTTGTCGCCCGCTGCCAAGCGCATTGGCGCGAACTGATCGACCGCTATCAGCCGTCGATCATGTGGGGCGATATTGGCTATCCCGTCGATCCGCTGCTGCCCGACTTGATGGCGTACTACTACAACAACGTGCCAGACGGCGTGATCAACGACCGCTTCGCGCAGACGCTCAAGCAGGATCAGCCCGTCGATGACACGCTAATTTTGTCGCCCGAACCGCCGCATTTCGACTTCCGCACGCCGGAATACACATCCTACGATCACATTCCGCCGTATAAATGGGAGTGCGTGCGCGGGATCGGGCATTCGTTCGGCTACAACGAGGTCGAGGGCGAAGACGACTACATCGCGCCCGATAAGCTGATCGCCATGTTGATCGATATTGTGAGCAAGAATGGCAATCTGTTGTTGGGCGTCGGACCCGCCGCTGATGGTTCGATCCCCGCGCTGCAAGTGGATCGCCTACTCAAGCTCGGCGCGTGGCTCGACGTGAACGGCGACGCGATCTTCGGCACGCGCCCATATACGCGCGCGGAAGGGGCGACGCGCGAGGGGCTGTCCGTCCGCTTCACGCGCACCGACGACGCGCTGTACGCGATCCCGTTGGGGACGCCCGCCGGGACGCTGACGTTGGAAGGCGTGCGCGCCGCCGGCGGTGCGCACGTGCAGCTATTGGGACACGCCGCGCCGCTGGCGTGGACACAAGACGGCGATGCGCTGGTCGTGACGCTGCCCGACAGCGCATGGGGATTCGCGCCCGCGCTGCGTATCACGCCCGCGCCGTGAGGGGTCGCGCCGTGCAATGCCGTAAATGAGTGTATGCTAACTTGAGTTTTGGATAGGCTCTAAACCGTTCACCTCACCCCCCAACCCCCTCTCCACGCTGTGGAGAAGGGGGGCAGGACAGGTCACGATGGATATGAAAGTCCCCTCTCCACGCAGTGGAGAGGGGATTTAGGGGTGAGGTGGTAACTACTCAGCCATCGCGGTATCTTCACTGGGTTATGACCCTATATAAGCCTTAGATGTCCATAAAGAACTTCGTGGCACGAAGATCACGACCAAAATCCACTACAAAGTGGTC
>DAOTUQ010000140.1:0-10077 GCA_034437055.1 Anaerolineae bacterium | reverse complement strand
ACATGTTTGGTTTTCTCCCTGATTCACCTCACCCCCCAGCCCCCTCTCCACTGCGTGGAGAGGGGGAGTTTCCGCCTTGTGTTCCCCCTCTCCACTGCGTAGAGAGGGGGTCAGGGGGTCAGGTTCTTGAAAAGGTGTCCTCTCCCCCTCTCCGTACCGGAGAGGGGGTCGGGGGGTGAGGTTTGTAGGTGGATTTATTTTCTTGGTGGACGAATCGTTGCAATGGGTTTGGACGTTCTACTGACGCAGTAGATACGGGCTTTTTAATCAGCCCGCAGTCCTTTCCCCGCAGTCCGGTCTTTACTCGCCGTTGGGCGTGATCTCCACCAGCGGCGCTTCATAGGTCACGCCGTTGAAGTCCATGCCGTCATAGTCCACGATCAAACGGTCGAGCGCCGCTTGCGCCAAGTCCGTGCGATAGACTGCCGCCGGATCGACCGCTTCGCTGATGATGCCGTAATCGAGCGCGATCTGCGCCGTCACGTCGAACGCCGCCGCATCCATAATGCCGATACCGTTGGGCGAGGGCCAAACCAGCTTATTGACTTCATTCAACTGCCAAACTTGGTGTCCCGCGCCCAGCGTCGGACCCGCTGCCAGCACGAAATCGACGCAATCGGCGGCGAAGTCGCGGCAGTACACCCACCCGTTGAACGTCGCGTACAGGAATTTGATGGCGATTTCTTCATTGCCTTCTTCTGCCAGCCATTCCGCGCGCGCGAAGATGCCATCTTCCAGCATCGCCGTGCCATATTCGTTGAAGTCGAGGATGTTCAGATTGTCCAGCGTGTTGACGGGGAACTCGCCGTCGGCACTCACCACTTCAAGAACCTGCGCCAATTCGTTGTAGGTCATGGCGCTGGCGGCGTCAATTTCGCGCGCGAGGAACGCATTCATGTCGAACGCCTGCTGCGCGATGGTCACGTCGTCGGGGTTCTCCACATCGAAGCCGGCTTTCGTCAGCGCCGCGAACGTCGGGTACTGATTGCCGCAGCACCACACGCCAACGACCTTACCGCCCAACTGGTCGAAGGCGGTCAGTTCGGTGTCCGCCCACGTAATCTGGCGCATCCCGGAACGCTGATAGATTTGCGCGATGTTGACCACATCGACGCCCGTCTCGCGCGTCGCCAGGATATTGCCCATCCAATCCGTGCCGAACTCGGCTTCGCCCGACGCGACCAACTGCTGCGGGTTGATATCGACGCCTGCCGCGATGATCTCTACGTCCAAGCCAATGTTCTCATAAAAGCCCAACACTTGAGCGGCATAATAGCCGGCGAACTGTGCTTGCGGCACCCATTTGAGAACCACGCTCACGGGCGTGAGTTCCTGCGCGACGACGGGCGTGATTGCCAATGCTGCCAACGCAACGACACAAAGTAGAACGACCAGTTTACGCATTGCAAACCTCCTTAAAGGACAGTGATGAGCGATGAGGAATGCGTGATGAGCGCATCGGCGGTTTTGCCCCGTTACTCATGACTCATTCCTCATCACTGGACTTATTGCTCGCGGAACGAGACATGCCACGGCATGAGTGCGCGTTCCACGCTTGAAACCACGATATAGAATAATATCCCAAACGCCGACGCCACGAAAATCGCCGCCCAGGCTTCGGGATATTTGAACAAGCCCGCATCGTCGCGGATGCGATAGCCGAGTCCGGCGGTGCTGCCGCCAAAATACTCGCCGACAATCGCGCCGATCATGCTCAAGGTCGTCGCCACTTTCAGCGCGGAGAAGATGTATGGCAGCGCCGAAGGCAGCCGGAGCTTGATGAAGGTGGCAAGCTGTCCGGCGGCGTAGGATTTCATCAGTTCGAGTGACAGCGGATCGACGCTGGTCAAGCCCTTGATCGTGCTGACCATCGCCGGGAAGAACGTCATCAGCGCGACAATCGCAATCTTGGACGCCGAATTGAGTTCGCCAAACCAGCGGTTCATGATCGGCGCGAGCGCGATGATCGGCACGGCGTTGATCGCAATTGCCAACGGTAACAACGCGCGGCTGAAGCCGACGAAGCGCGCCGCTGCGAAGCCCGCGACGATCCCCAAGCCCGATCCGATGGCGAAGCCCCAGAACGCATTTTGGAAGGTGTTCCAGCCCGCCGAGAGCAAGCGCGGATACAGCTCCGCGAGGCGGGCAGCAATCACCGACGGACGCGGCAGCAAGAACGCCTGAATGTTCAGCACGACGATCAGCCCCTCCCACAGCGCGAGTACCAACAGCGCCACCAGCAGCGGCGCGGCGTTGGCACGGATCGCGGCGGCGTAGATCGGGAGGCGTCGCCACGGCTGCCACAGGACGATGATGCTCATCAGCGTGGGATAGATCAGGACAAAGCTGAGATTGAGCGCCGTTTGGAGCGCGTCGCGGGGTGCTGTGTCGGTCAGACGCGCCGTGAAGGCGGCTTGCTCGACGCCCGTCAGCGCGCCGGATAGGTTGAAGCCGAACAGCACGGCGGCGAGGATGTAGGCGACGTAAAGCATTAGAATGAGCGACGCAATCACCTGTCGGGGCGATGGGCGACCCAGCGGGTCGCTCCGACGGTCTTTGGGGTTGAAATTGATAAATATCAACAACCCCGCCGTCAGCGCCAAGCCGAGCGCCAAGACGGGTTGCAACGTCGCGTTGCGGAACGCGCTCCCGAACGTAGTGTCGTACAACAGCAGCGGATTTTGGACTTGGAAGGCTGCCAGCGCCAGAAACAGCGCGATCAGCGCCAGCAGATCGCGTCCGAGCGTGCGTCCGCCGAAGGGCGCATCGTTTCGCGCCGCGCCAGGGCGGGCGAACGCTTCGAGCGTCAGATCGACGGTTGCGCGCGGCGGACGCAGATCGCCAGATGCGGCGGACGAACTCACTTCACTCATGTTGAGCGATGCCCTCGCGCAAGCTGTGGCGCAGATGACTGCTGTAGTGGAAGAACGCATCCAGATCGCGCGTCTCCGTCCCACGCGGGCGCGGCATATCGATATCGATGATTTCCGCGATGCGTCCCGGGCGCGGCGACATCACCACGACGCGATCCGACAAGTAGACGGCTTCGCTGATGCTGTGCGTCACGAAAATCACGGTCATATCGGGCAAGCTCGACCAGATGCGCAGCAGCTCGTTGTTCATGCGTTCGCGCGTCATTTCGTCGAGCGCACCGAACGGCTCATCCATCAGCAAGATGCCCGGCTGAAATGCCAGCGCCCGCGCGATGCTGACGCGCTGCTGCATCCCACCCGAAAGCTGCCACGGGTACTTGTCCGCGAACTCGCTCAGTTCGACCAGTTGCAGCATGGCGCGGGCGCGGGCTTCGCGCTCCGCCTTGTGATGCTTCATGATTTCGAGCGGCAGTTCGACGTTTTTCAGCACCGTCCGCCAATCGTAGAGCGTCGGCGCTTGAAAGACGAAGCCATAATCGCGATCCGTGCGCGCCTTCTTGGCGGGCTTGCCGTTGACCGTGATCGCGCCGCCGGACGGCTGGATCAAATCCGCGATGATGCGCAAGAGCGTGCTTTTGCCACAGCCAGAGGGCCCGATCAGCGAGACAAACTCGCCGCGCGCGATATCGAGGTTGATATCGTCGAGCGCGTGGACGGAGGCACCGTCCTTGCTGCGATAGGTTTTGTTCAAATGTTGAATCGAGATAATAGCGGTCATGATTTCCTTCCATCAACCTCACCCCTAAATCCCCTCTCCGATTCGGAGAGGGGATTTAGGGGTGAGGTTATCATTCACTGGTTTCAGATTTCCAGCGCACGATGATCCGCTCTGCCAGCGCAACCGCGCCGAAAAACGCGATGCCTAACATGCCCGCCACCACAATCGTCGCCCACAGGCGCGGCGGCGACTGATTGTAATAGCGCGCGAAATCCAGCACGGCGATCCCCAAGCCGGATTGGCTGCCGCTTGGCAGTTCCCCGATGATCGCGCCGACGACGCTGGCAGTCGCTGACAGCTTGAGCGCCGTGAAAATGTGCGGGAGCGCGTTGGGCAAGCGCAGCTTGAACAGCACTTGCGCGCGGCTGGCGGCGTAGGTGTCCATCAATTCGACGGCGGTGGGCGCGACGCTGGTCAAGCCGCGCAGCGTGTAAATCACGACCGGGAAGAAGGTCAGGAACGCCGCGATCACGGGGACAGCCCATGCTTTCGCGTCGGCGCGGCTCATCCAAATGACAACCATCGGCGCAATCGCCAAAATCGGCACCGTCTGCGACGCGACCACGAACGGCAGACAGCCGCGCTGCAACAGCGCCGAATACGTGAACAGCAGCGCCAGCGCGAAGCCGATCAGCGCGCCGATGGCGAAGCCGCGTACCGCTTCCCACAACGTGAACGCCGCCTGCCGCGCGAGAAATTCGTACAACGGGGGGGCGTTGCGTCCGGCGGGTTCGCTGAACGCCGCCGCAATCGCGCCCAAGTGGGGGAGCTGTTCATCGTTGAAGATCGATAAGTCGAGCGTCACCCCGCCGATGTTCAGCGCATAATCGTTGGCGCGCCCGAACGCTTTGCCGCCCTCCCACAGGAGCGCGATCACCAACAGCAGCGCCAGCGTCCCGGCGATCCGGCGCACGCCGTTGAAGTTGGGCGGGGATGGGGTGGCGGGCGCAGGGAGCGATTGTCGGATGGTTGCCATGAATGGGTCGAATTTGTCTCGTTTGAACAAAGCGATGTTTCGGAATGTTGAGGCTGTATTGTAACGATGGGGGCGGGGTTTCGCCAATTGGTGAATGTGGACAAAGATTCGTGGCGAAAAAGGGGATTTGGATACAAGGAAAAGCTCTTGCATTTTTCCGTTGCCGCGTTATCTTCTGTTCACCATCAAGCTAAGGAGATATATACGGATGAAAATCATTCATCGTCGTTCGCTCATTGTCCTCGTCGCTTCACTGATTATCGCTGCTACCTCCACATTCGTCCACGATGCGGCTCGCGCTCAATCACAGTCGGACGTGATTTGCTACGACTGGCATTCGATCAACCCCGACAGCCGCGCCGCCGTGCAAGGCACGATCACCGACGCCGAATACGCGCAGCAGTGGCGCTTCGTCGGGCGAACGGACACCGGCGTGCAAATCCGGCTCGAAGTGCTGGGTGGTTCGCTCGATCCGTTCGTGTATGTGACGGACGAGACGACGGGACAGCGCGTGGTATCGGGGTCGATCAATATAATGGATGGACGACAGATTGTGCAAATGACGTTTATTCCACCGAGCGATGGCGCATACACAATTACGGCAACGCGCGCGGGAGAACGGAGTGGGAATTCAGGCGGCGCATATCGGCTGACTTTGGAACAAATATCGTCGCGTCGAGTAACCGGGGGTGAATACGAACGACATAGTTGGATTTATGACGGTGAAATTGTACAAGGGCATGTCAGCAGTCAAGATCGAAGTGAAGTGTGGTATTTCTCAGGCACACTCGGACAAACAATAAATGTGAGATTAAGAGGAGTTGATGGTTTTGAGCTTCAAAATGACGCTCATGTTTTAAGAGTATGGTATCTATATGAAAATAGGGCGTGGTCTGCAATAACACAGAATTATAGCGTTAATTCAAATCAAACTATACTGACAAACGTTGTTTTAGCAGACTCTACACAATTCGCACTTGTTGTTGAGGGAAATTATTCCGCCATCAGCGCATATGAGTTGTTTCTCTCCGGCGCGGGCGGCGTCCGTCCCGACCCGCTCGCCTGCGGCGATCCGCTCCCCCAATGCCCAACGCCCAATCCGCTTGATGCCAGCGCCGTCAGCGTGCTGAACAATGTGCCGCAAACCGGATCGGTCGGCGGAGCAGCGCCCATCATCGCTTATCAGTTCGCGGCGCTGCAAGGCAACAGCGTTAGCATCGACATGAGGCGACTCAGCGGCGATCTGGATACATACTTGGGCTTGCTCGACGGCGCGGGCGGCGTCTTGGCGTTCGACGACTCGACCGATCCAGGATTGTCCAACATCTCCAATTTCATCATCCCCGCCAACGGCTGCTACACCATCTACGCCTCGCGCGAGGGCGTATTCGACGGCACGACCGAAGGCGCATTCACGCTGACGGTCACGGGCATCCCGCAAGAAGCGCCGGATATCGTGCCGTTCCCGTCCGACGTAATCGCAGGCGGCGATATTCGGCGGGGTGAGACAGGCAATGGGACGATCACGGCGTCTGATCCGCGCGTCGCGTTCCGCTTTGTGGGCGACGGTGGAGCGGTCACTGTCAGCGCGGCGCGCGCCTCTGGGACGCTGCGTCCGGCGCTGCAACTCTTGGATCAGGATTACAACCTCTTGAGCGAAGTGGGCGTCACATTTGCGGGCAATGCGTCCAATCCGCTGACCTTCACGGCGGACGACGGCGCAACCTATTTCATCGTCGTGCAGCGGCTTGGCGGCGCGGACGGCAACACGGACGGCGATTTCAGCGTGACGGTTGGGAGCTGAAACGCTTCAGAAATTTGGCGCGGCATTGTGACTATCAAAGCCGCGCCAAAATTCGTTCATAGTCGTCGTGTGCGCCGATCCAAAACCAAACGATCTCATCGCGCTCCACAACGCCGAGCGCGCGAAAATTCGCGTCGATACGCGCCGAATAGATCGGCTTTTAGCGTGGACTTTCTTAAATTGGAGTCCGGGATGCGCAGGATTTTGCTCGAACTGTCGATAAGCCACTTGCGCTTGTTTTCGTACATCATTCGGCAGCGCGCGATACAACTTCCAAAATCGTTCCGGCGTGAACGATTTCACAGCGCATCGATATCGAAGGGTTGCGTTTTACCCGCGTGATGTTCTGCCAATGCCTCATCTGCCATCTGTGCCAAGACAGCTTGTGAACGAGCGAATAAATCTGCCCAACGCTGCTCCGACGCCAGTTCGTCCAAAATCCAGGCGGCGAATGCGTCTTGTTCGGTTTCGGGAAGTTTGGTAATCGCTGCCAACGCACGTTCCATCAACTGCGTCATGATTTTGCTCCCATCATCACAATCATTGTAACCCAAAAGCGAACCTTCCTTTGTCTTCCCTGTGCATTTCTCTGCGCCTCTGCGCCTCTGCGTTAAATCTTTTTCTCGCTGCATCGCGGCGCTCTCTGCGTTAAAATAGCCGCATGAACGATACTCACCCCCTCCCCCTATCCGGCGTCACGATCCTCGATTTCACGCGCGTGCTGGCGGGTCCTTTCTGCACGATGCTGCTGGCGGACATGGGCGCGGACGTGATCAAGGTCGAGTCGCCCGACGGCGGCGACGAAACGCGCCAATGGCGTCCGCCCGCGCTCCCAAACGGGATGAGCGCGTATTTTCTGTCCGCGAATCGCAACAAACGCTCGCTCACGCTCAATCTCAAATCCCCCGACGGTCAAGCCATCGCCCGCGAACTGGCGGCACAGTCGCAAATCGTGGTCGAGAACTTCAAGCCCGGCGGCATGGCGGCATTCGGCTTGGGTTACGACGATGTGCGCGCGCTCAATCCGGCGCTGGTCTACGGCAGCGTGACGGGCTACGGGCAAACTGGACTGTATCGGGAGCGTCCCGGCTACGATTTCGTGATTCAAGCGCAGAGCGGACTGATGTCGATCACGGGCGAAACCGACGGCGCGCCGATCAAAGTCGGCGTGGCAATCTGCGACGTGATCGCGGGCTTGTTCGCGTCGTCGGCGCTCTTGGCGGCATTGCGCGGCGCGGAACGCAGCGGACGCGGACAGCACGTCGATATCGCGCTGTTGGACACGGCAATCGCCGCGCTGGTCAACGTCGCATCGAACGCGCTGGTCAGCGGCGACGCGCCGAAACGTTATGGCAATGCGCACACCAACATCGTCCCCTATCAGGCATTCCGCGCGGCGGACGGCGAGTTCACACTCGCGGTTGGCAATGATCGCCAATTTCGGATCGTCTGCGCTCTGGTTGGACGCCCCGAATGGGCGGACGATCCGCGCTTCGCCACCAATCCGGCGCGCGTCCAGCACCGCGCCGCGCTGATCCCGCTGTTGGATGCCGCGTTCGCCGCGCGCCCCGCCGCCGCTTGGGTCGCGGACTTGTTGGCGATGGGTGTGCCAGCGGGCGAAATCAACACGCTCCCGCAAATTCTTGCCGATCCGCACGTCGAGTCGCGCGGCTTGCTCCACGAAATCGACTTGAACGGCATCGCGGCGACGCTGTTGGGCAATCCGGTACAGTTCGATGGCACGCCGCCCGCGATCCGGCTGCCGCCGCCGCTGCTGGGACAGCACACCGACGCGATCTTGCGCGAACGATTGGGCATGAACGCCGCCGCGATTGCCACTCTGCGGGCGCGCGGTGCAATCTAACGTATAGTAACCTGAGTTTCGGATAGCTTCATCTCACCCCCAACCCCCTCTCGACTGCGTGGAGAGGGGGTTGGGGGGGTGAGGTGAACCGTAAAGTCACGCAAAATACCTATCCGAAACTCAGGTTATAATACGCATATCTGTTCGCGCGCGGCGGGGATGGAATCATGCCAGTGAAGTCGGTCAAAAATCAGTATCGCGGCATCAACGCCCATCTGCACAGCTTTTGGCAGGGTGAATCAGGTTGGGAGGGTTTTCACGCTGCACAGCTCATATTTTTGGCGATTGCCCTTCAAAACGTACTCGAACCATTAGGTTATCAGGCAGATTTAGAAAAGTCATTGCAGGTTCGGCGGGTTGATGATCGTCCGAAATACCCACGAGCCGACATTCGGATCGACGATCTGCATCCAAATCGACCACTGCTGGCTGGTGGTGGCGATCCAACGCTGTTGACGGGCGTTGTGATTCCAATTATGACTGCGGAAATCGACGCACAGCCTGTGGATGATGAACCGTACAGCGCGGTGGCTATTTATCCCGACGACACCGCTCAACCGCCGATTGCGTGGATTGAACTGCTCTCCCCAACCAATAAACACCCGAACCGGGATACCGAAACGTATCTGCAGAAGCGCGCCAATCTAGTCGATGCGGGCATTGTTTTCGTTGAGTTGGATTATCTACACGAGTCGCCGCCGACGTTGGGCTATCTGAATCGTTATCAAGATCGTCATGCGGCGCAAACCCGCCCCTATCGCATCATTGTGATCGATCCGCGCCCCAATCGCCGTGAAGGCTTCGCGTCGATCAATGAATTTCATGTGGACGAGGCAATTCCGAACGTGACGATCCCTTTAAGTGGCAGCGAACGAATCTTGTTCGACTTCGATGCACCCTATCAAATGACCTTGACAACGATGCGCTATGGTATTCGCAAAGAAGCTAACTACGCCGCGCTCCCCACGCATTTCAAGCGTTACAGCGCCGCCGATCAAGCGCGGATCGCGCGGCGGATGCTGGCTGTCCTCGAAGCGGCGCGCGCGGGCGTCGATCTGGAGACGACGACGCACGAACCGGACGCCGCGCTATCGCTCGATGCCGCTTTAGAACGCTTACAACCCCTCCTGGAGACCATTCCCACATGACCGATTTACTGATTGGGACGACCAACGCGGGCAAAGTCCGCGAATATGCCGATTTACTCGCTGAACTGGTCACAGCGGGCGTCACGCTGAAAAATTTGCGCGATGTCGGGCTGGCGACCTTCGATGTGGACGAGCCGTATGCCACCTACGAAGAAAATGCGCTGCATAAAGCGCAAACCTATGCCGAAAAATCCGGGCTGATCGCGCTGGCGGACGACAGCGGCATCGATGTAGACGCGCTCGACGGGCGTCCGGGCGTGTATTCGGCGCGCTATGCGGGCGCGGGCGCGACGGATCAGCAGCGTTACGAGAAACTGCTGCGCGAATTGGAAGGCGTCCCCGATGAAAAGCGAACCGCGCGCTTCGTCTGCGTCGTCGCCGTCGTCGATCCCAAAACGGGCGCGGTCGAATATGGGCGCGGCGTGGTCGAAGGGCGCGTCGCGCGCGCGCCGGACGCGAAGGCGTTTCACGGCTTCGGCTACGATCCGGTGTTCGTCGCGGACGGACACTCGGTGAGCATCGGCGCGCTGCCGCCGGACGAAAAGCACGCCATCAGCCATCGTGGGCGGGCGGCGCGGGCGGCGCTGCCAGGCGTGCGGCGGCGGTTGGGGCTGGCATGATGCTATACTGTAAT
>DAOTUQ010000139.1:0-137309 GCA_034437055.1 Anaerolineae bacterium | reverse complement strand
TTATTCACCTACCCGTGCAGACCGCATTTTGCCCCAGTCCTATTGGGTTCATTATGTGTTTCTTGGGTTCAAATTTGTGGATTTTGAGCTTAATCCCATGGATAGGTGAATAAATACTTGTATCTGGAGTTTCATCTTGTCTGTTCAAACACACGTACAATCAGTATCATCGCCAGTCGTCGATCTGAAACCGACGCTTGCCAAGAATGGGTTTTCAGGGCTGTGGCGGCTCGTGCGCGGCTATCGTCTGATGTACGTCGGCGCGATTTTGGCACTGGCGCTGATGGCATTGTTCAACACAGCGAAATTCTTGCTTGTGGGTCACTTGACCGACAACGTTCTCACGCAGTCGGTAGACGATCTTCCACTCAGCTTACTTGCCATCGCGCTCGGCTTTATCGGATTGGCGCTCTTTCAAGGCTTTTTCGCGTTCTTGAGCGGCAGGCTGGCGGCGCAAGTGGCGGAAAGCATGGGGGTTCGGCTGCGCGATTTCTTGTTCGATCACATCCAGCGCCTCCCCTACACCTATCACGACAGCGCCAAGACGGGCGATCTGATTCAGCGTGCCACATCGGATGTAGAGTCGATCCAACGGTTCTTCTCTGAACAGGCGACGGGCGTAGGGCGCATCTTGCTGCTGTTTTTCGTCAACTTACTGGCGGTGATGACGCTGCATTGGCAGTTGGGGCTGTTATCGGTGATTGTGATCCCGGTCGTCGTTGCCACATCGATTTTCTTCTTCCGACGCGCCTCCACCGCCTTCGACTTGATGCAAGACGAAGAGTCGAAGCTGACGACAACGCTGCAAGAGAGCTTGACGGGTGTGCGCGTGGTCAAAGCATTCGCGCGCCAAGACTTCGAGGAAACCAAATTCGAGCATGATAACCTGAACCGCTTCAAGCGCGGTCGGCGTCTGCTGCTGATGCACACGTTCTTCTGGCCCCTGACCGACATCATGACCGCGACGCAAATGCTCTTCGGCTTCTTCGTCGGCGCGTTGTTGGCGATCAGCGGCGAAATCTCGATTGGGACGTACATGGCGTATGCGGGCTTGGTGATCTACATCATCTTCCCCATCCGCGAATTGGGACGCCTGATCGTGCAGATGGCAACAGGCATGGTGTCGTACAAGCGCATCTCGGAAGTGATCAAGGCGGATCGGGAAGATTTGGGCTTCGATGTACCGCCACCCGTTAAAACATTGCGCGGCGAGTTCACATTCAAAGAGGTGACCTTTGCCTATCGCACCGGCGACGCTGTGTTGAGAGACATCGATTTCGAGATCAAACCAGGTCAAACGGTCGCGCTTTTGGGTTCAACCGGGTCGGGCAAAACGTCACTCGTGAACCTGCTGCCCCGTTTCTACGAATATACACAGGGGAGCATCAAACTCGACGGCATCGAATTGAACCAATATCCGCGCTGGTTCTTGCGTCAGCACATCGGGATCGTGGAACAACAGCCGTTCTTGTTCTCGCGCAGCATCCGCGACAATATCGCCTTTGGGTCTGGGCGCACCGTCACGGACGCCGAGATCGAAGCGGCGGCGAAAGCGGCGGCGCTGCACGATACCATCGTCTCCTTCCCCAACGGCTACGGTACACTCGTCGGTGAAAAAGGCGTTACCCTATCCGGCGGGCAAAAACAGCGCATGGCGCTGGCGCGAACCCTGCTCAAGAATCCGCGCATCTTGATTTTGGACGACGCGACATCGGCAGTCGATACGGAGACCGAATCGCAAATCCGCGAGGCGCTGTTGGGCTTGATGGAAGGACGAACGACATTCCTGATCGCCCATCGCATTCAGAGCGTGATGATCGCAGATTTGATCCTTGTCATGGACAAGGGGCGCATCATTGAGCGTGGCACGCACGATCACCTGATGACACAGGGCGGCGTGTATCGGCAAATTTATGAAATGCAAGCACAGATTGAACTCGAACTCGAAAGGGAATTGAACCGTGTCGGACTTTAACTTCGAGGAAGAGGAATTTACCTCACAGTTCAATGGTGGGACGCTGCTGCGCATCGGCAAGCAGCTCAAAGCCCATAAACGGCTGACAATCACGTTCTTGATCGCCGTCGCCATCGTCTCGCTGATGGAATCGGTATTCACGTATATCGGGCGCATGATCATCGATCAAGGCATTTTGGGACGCAACCCGACACGCTTGGTCGAATTGGTTGTCACCTACGGCGCGCTGATCGTCGTCCAAGTTGTGTGCGTGTTCATCTTCATCTACTGTGCCGGGATTTTGGGCGAACATATCCGTTACGGGCTGCGCAAACAGTTGTTCAGCCACTTGCAGAAATTGTCGCTGTCCTATTACGACCGGACACCCGTTGGCTGGATGATGTCGCGCGTGATGTCGGACTCAGAGCGGATCGCGGACTTGGTGACGTGGGGCTTGCTCGATACGGTGTGGGCGATACTGAACATTGCGACGGCGCTGTTCTTCATGGCGACGATCAATTGGCAGTTGACGCTGATCGTCGCGTTGATCGTCCCTGTGCTGTTGTATATCGCGGCGTGGTTCAAGCAGCGCATCTTGATGGAATACCGCGAGTCACGCAAGACCAATTCGTTGGTCACGGCAAGCTATAACGAAACGCTGAACGGCGCGCGCGTGATTCAGTCACTCGGTCGCCAAGATGAGAATTTGCGCGAATTCCGCGAAAAGACTGCCAGGCTGTACCGCTCGAACTATAAAGCGGCGTGGTTTTCGGCGCTGTTCCTGCCTTCTGTCCAATTGATCGCGGCATTCGCGGTCGGCGGGATCGCCCTGTACGGCGGCTGGCAGTATACGGCGGGCGGCATCTCGTTGGGCGGCATTCAGGCATTCATCACCTACATCACATTCATGATTTGGCCCATTCAGGATATGGCGCGCGTCTATGCGTCGATGCAGCACGCTATCGCATCAGCGGAACGCTCGTTCTCGCTGTTGGACACCAAGCCGGAAATCGTGAATCGCAAGGATGCGGTCGATCCCGGCACGCTCAGCGGCGATATCCACTTCGACAACGTGACGTTCTACTACGACGAGAACAAGCCCGTGCTGACCGACTTCAACCTGACGGTCAAAAGCGGTGAGATGATCGCCCTCGTGGGCGCGACGGGCAGCGGCAAGAGTACGATTGTCAACCTGCTCTGCCGCTTCTACGAGCCGAAACGCGGCGCGATCACGATTGGTGGACGCGATTACCTGTCGTTCACGCTGGACGCGATCCAATCGCGCATCGGCGTCGTGCTGCAAACACCGCATCTGTTCAGCGGCACAATCCGCGAAAACATCCGTTATGGGCGCTTAAACGCAACGGACGCTGCCGTGGTCGAAGCGGCGAAAGTCGCGGGCGCGGACGAATTCATCATGGCGCTCGACAAAGGCTACGATGCCGAAGTGGGCGAAGGTGGTATCTTGCTCTCGGTGGGACAGAAGCAGTTGATCAGCTTGGCGCGGGCGGTACTGTCCGAACCTGAACTGCTCGTCATGGACGAAGCAACCAGTTCTATCGACACCCTCACCGAGGCACTGATCCAGCGCGGAATGGAACGCCTGATGCAGGAGCGCACCAGCTTCGTGATCGCGCATCGCCTTTCCACGATCAAGCGCGCGGATCGCATCCTCGTGATCGATGCGGGGCGCATCATCGAGAACGGCACGCACGCGGAACTCTTGCGCTTGGGCGGTCATTATTATGATCTGTACACCAAACAGTTCCGGCGCGAGATGTTCGAGGACGCCGAACAAGACTTCTTCGGCGCGGACGGCGTAGCTGAAAACGCGACATTGGAGACCACCCCCGCCTAGTCTGTCGGGGTTTGCCGCTGGCAATCCCTCATCCTATGTCTCGTTTGACCAATAGAATGCCGGGAATCATTGCGATCCCGGCATTTTTCGTTATGCGACTTTTGCGGTAAGATGGTAGGCAATTCACTCCCTATCTTAACATGATGGAGTCGCAGCGGTGTCTGAACCACGCCCCTTGACCTTTGTCTTGATATCCAGCGCCTACAAAGGCGACGAACTCATGCGCGCCCTTAAGAAAGAGGGCTGCAAAGTGATCCTGCTCACGGAAGAGTCGCTGCGCAATGAGCCGTGGCCCCGCGAAGCCATCGATGAAACCTACTATTTACCCGATCTGCGCCGCTATCAAGATGTGATTCACACAGTGAGCTACATCGCGCGTGGGCAGCGGATCGATTACATCATGCCCATCGACGAATTTGAAGTCGAGATCGTCGCCCAACTGCGCGAACACATGCGCTTACCGGGAACGCGCGTCACGCCTGCGCGCCAGTTCCGCGACAAGCTCACGATGCGCGAAATCGCGCAGCGAAGTGGCATTCTCGTCCCCGACTTCATACAAATCCTCAACTACGATGACTTGCGCGCCTTCTTCGAGCGCGTGCCAGCACCTTATGTCCTGAAACCGCGCACGGAAGCCGGCTCAATGGGCGTCGCCAAGATGGACGACAGCGAGCGCGTCTGGCGCAAGTTGGATGAATTGGGCGATGCGCAATCGTTTTATCTGTTGGAGAAATACATTCCCGGCGAGGTCTATCACGTCGATTCGCTCGTCGTGAACAAAAAAGTCGCCTTCACCAGCGCACAAAAATACTTCAAGCCGCCGATGGATGTGTATCAAGGCGGCGGGGTGTTCGCCACGCGCACGTTGGAGCGCACCAGCGACGATGCGAAGGCGCTCAAAGGCTTCAACGAAGATGTGATCGACGCGCTCGGCATGGTCAATGGGGCGACGCACATCGAATTTATCAAGAGCAGCGCCGATGGTAAGTTCTACTTCTTGGAGGCGGCGGGGCGCGTCGGTGGTGCATTCATCTCCGATTTGCTGGAACATACATTGGGCGTGAATCTATGGCGCGAATGGGGCAATCTCGAAGTCGCCCTGCTGCGCGATCAGAAATACAAAATCCCAAAAGTGCGCAAGAATTACGGCGGCTTGATCGTCTGCCTCGCGGGGCAACAATACCCCGATCTATCGGCGTACAACGACCCGGAGATCGTCTGGAAAGCCGATAAACCCTTCCACGCCGCTATGATCGTCGTCTCACCCGATCCGGCGCGCGTCGAGACGCTGCTCACCGATTACACCGTTCGTTTCGGGCGCGATTTTCTGGCGGTCGCCGCGCCCGTGGGCGTAACACGCACTGGACAGGCGGGTTAACTCACGATCCATGTTCCCGACCTTTAACCCCAACTATCCATATGCCAAACCGGGCAAGACCGCCCTGCTCTCCACGCCAGAGCGCGTGAGCGCGCCTATCGAATATGCGGGACGCGGCGTCGTGATCGCGTTCGTGGACGCGGGCTTCTATATGCACCCCGATCTCGGCGCGCGCGTCTTGGTTCACGCCGATGCCACCACCAAGCATGTGATCGAACAGCCGCGCGTTATGGAGAGCAGCGATCTGAGTTGGCATGGGCAAATGACCAGCGTCATCGCGTGCGGCGACGGGCGCACCTCGAACGGGCGCTATCGGGGCATCGCCAGCGAAGCGCAAATCGTCCTCGTCAAAGTGAGCAATCCACGCGGCGGCGTCAAAGAAGCCGACATCTTGCGCGGCTTGTCATGGGTTTACGACACACGCCACCACTACAACGTCCGCATCGTCAATCTTTCGGTGGGTGGCGACGAATTCAGCGCCGATCCCGATCACCCGATTCATCGCATGGTACGTAAGCTGGCAAATGTCGGGGTGGTCGTGATCGCCGCGGCGGGCAACTCCAACCGCGACTCGCTCGTCCCCCCTGCCAGCGCGACGGGGGCGATTACCGTGGGCGGCTACAGCGACAACAACACGCTGGATCGCGCCCAATGGACGATCTATCACCACGATTACGGCGTCGATACCGACGGCACGCACAAGCCGGAAATCCTCGCGCCCGCTGAGTGGATTCCATCGCCCATTTTACCCGGATCACTCGTGGATCGAGAGGCGCGCTGGCTTGCTCCCCTGCTCACCCGCGAACCCGATAAGGCATTAAAACGTCTGCTGCAAAAAGGCTACAACGACTTGGGGATCGATGCGACGATGGCGCGTCAGCCCGATGATCGGCTGTACCATATGCTGCAAGCGCGCATCAATGGCTACAAGCTGATCGACAAGGCACATCAACACGTCGATGGTACCTCCGTGAGCGCCGCGATTGTGTCGTCGGTCGTCGCGCAGATGCTTGAAGCCGAGCCGCGCCTCACCCCCGAAGAAGTGCGCGCCATCTTGACCACTACCGCTAAACCTTTACCGACGGTGCCGGGCTATCGGCAAGGCGCGGGCGTCATACAGCCCGCCCGCGCCGTCCAGATCGCCGCCCATATGCACGCCCGATAGGACAAACAACATCATGCACCGTGAACATCACCGCTGGCACAGCCCGTCGCTCGACCGAACGATGGAACTGCTCGTTTTCGGACACGCGGGCGCGCGCGCCATTGTGTTCCCTACCTCGCGCGGACGCTTCTTCGAGTGGGAGGATCGCGGATTGATCGCGGGACTGCGCGAACCGTTGGAGCGCGGTTGGCTGCAACTGTACTGCGTGGACAGCGTGGACAATGAAAGCTGGTACAACTGGGGCGCGCATCCCGGCTATCGCGCGTGGCGGCACAATCAATATTTGCACTATATCTACAGCGAAGTCATGCCGCTCTCAACGAGCAAGAACAGCAATCCATTCCTCATGACGATGGGCGCGAGCTTCGGCGCGTTCCATGCGGCATCATTCGGGCTGAAATACGCCGACAAAGTGGATCGCGTGATTGGTTTGAGCGGATTGTATGACATTCGACGCTTCACGGGCGGCTACAGCGATGATATGGTGTATTTCAACAATCCGACCCAATTCATCGAACACGAATGGGAAGCACATCGGCTCGCGGCGCTGCGCCATGTCGATATCATCCTCGTGGTGGGCAACACCGATCCGTTGGCAGCCAGTTCGCGCGATTTTTCTGCCGCGCTGTGGCGCAAGGGCATTGGCAACGCCCTGCGCGAATGGGATGGCTGGCAGCACGATTGGCAATATTGGGAACGAATGCTCAAGCATTATTTGAACGGTCACGATTAGATTTTTGGAGAAAATGATGTCTGAAAACACGCCCATCAAGATCGGATTATTCGTCGGACGCGAATGGTCATTCCCACCCGCCTTCCTCGAAGAAGTCAATCGCCGCACGTCAGAAACAGGCGTGATTGCGGAATATATGAAAATCGGCGGCACGATGATGAATGAGCCGTGTCCGTACCGCGTCATCGTGGATCGCATCTCGCACGAAGTCCCCTACTACCGCGTCTATCTCAAGAATGCCGCGCTGCAAGGGACGAAAGTGATCAACGATCCATTCATGTGGACGGCGGACGACAAATTCTTCGGTGCGTCGCTGCTCACCAAGCTCGGACTGCCGTCGCCCAAGACCATCGTGCTGCCGAACAAAGATTATGTGCCGGGCATCGTCCACAACGAGAGTCTGCGCAATCTCATGTTTCCGCTCGAATGGGATACGATTGTGAACAGTGTTGGCGGCTTTCCGTGCGTGCTGAAAGATGCGCACGGCGGCGGCTGGCGCGACGTTTATATCATTCGTTCCATGCCCGAATTGATCTATCGCTACAACTACAGCGGCTTGTTGACGATGATCTTGCAAGAGTTCATCCAGTGGGACGAATACGCCCGCTGCATGGGCTTGGGACAGGATGAAGTCCACGTCATGCGCTACGATCCAACCAATCGTTATTATCATCCCGAACATGGCTTCTCCGAACCGATGGCGACGATGCTGCACGACTACACCCTAACGATCTGCCGCGCCTTCGGCTATGACATGAACACCTGTGAATTCGCCGTCAAGGACGGCGTACCCTATGCCATCGATTTCATGAATCCCGCGCCGGATATGGATGTCAACTCGCTCGGACGCGGGCATTTCGATTGGATGATCACGCATATGGCGGACATGACGATCCGCCTCGCGCGCTCCGACGCGCAAACGCGCTCGCGCTATCAATGGGGCGAAATGGCACGCACAGCGAAAGCAGGAGGCTAGACCATGCTCAGAGAAGCGGTCGATTACTATCATAGCCTACTCGACGAACAAACCGCCGCTGATACCGACGGGGCGATGCGCGCCACACTCACGCGGCGCAGCCTTTATTTTGGCGAGCGCCCGATCTGCACCGTGCTGCGTCCGCATTTCTACATTAAGAGTGACTGGGATTATCTGTGCCGCCAAACCCATATTTTGCTGGCGGCGTTCCAACGCGCGCATGATGCCTGTATGGAAGATGCCGATTTGCGCGAGCAACTGGCGTTGCAAGCGTATGAAGAACAGCTTTATACGCTGGATCGGGGCGGCGTCGTCCCATGGACAACCTCGCGGCTCGATTCATTCTTCCGCACCGAACAAGGCGCATTGCGTTATGTCGAGTACAACGCCGAAACGCCAGCAGGCATGGGCTACGAGGATGTGCTGGCAGAGACGTTCCTCGAACTCACGCCCATGAAACGATTCCAAGAACGTTATCATGTCAAGCATATGCGTCTGCTGGGCGAACTGCTGAATGCGCTCTTGTGGGGCTATAAACAGTGGGGTGGCAAACACAAACCGCAAATCGCCATCATCGACTGGCAGAATGTCCCCACGCTGAACGAACATGAAATGTGCCGCGCCTTCTTCGAGCGCGGGGGAATTCGCACCGTCCTCGCGGATCCGCGCGCGTTGGAATATCGCGGCGACTCGCTGTGGATCGGCAATTTCCGCGTCGATATGATCTACAAGCGCGTCCTGTGGAGCGAACTCGTCCAAAAAATAGGCGTCGATAACCCGATTACACGCGCGATCCGCGATCACGCCGTCTACATGACCAATTCGGTGAGCTGCAAACTGATGGCGAAGAAAGCCAGCTTCGCTTTTCTGAGCGACGAGCGCAATGCCTTTTTGTTCACTCATGAACAGCAAGCCGTGATCGCACAGCACATTCCATGGACGCGCATCGTCGCGGAGCGTAAAACGCATTATGAGGGTGCAGAAGTCGATCTCGTGCCATTCATCACCGCAAATCGGCATCGATTCGTGCTGAAACCGAACGACGAGTACGGCGGCAAAGGGGTATGTATCGGTTGGGAATGCACCGATGCGCAATGGGATACCTCGATGCGTGAAAGCCAAACGACGCCTTACGTCGTGCAAGAGCGCGTTGAGAGCGTGCAGAATCCGTTCCCAGCGTGGATCGACGGACGACTAAACATCAGCGACCGCTTCGTAGACGCTGATCCGTATGTCTTTTATGGGCGCCAAATTCACGGCTGCCTCACGCGGCTCTCATCCGAAACGCTGCTCAATGTCACCGCTGGCGGCGGATCGGTCGTGCCATCATTCGTGATCGAGAAGAACACGTGATCGAGAATCAAAAACAAGTAGGGGCGACCCGTTACCAGCGCAATTCCCCTCAAAATCGCCAAGTGGCTATTAAGAAACAACCGAACTCAACCAATTATCCCCCGCCTTTTGGCTTCATCCCTCGTCTCCGCCGTCCGTCCGCCTTTCGGATGATTGCATAAAAAATGACCATGCGATATAGTGATCGAATTGGGGGAATTCTCATCTACAATTCGACTCAACATACAACTGACGGTCATATCACTCTCATCAAGCGAGGATCTGCTGCATGGCAACCAAGAAAATTCTGTGTACCCTCTCGGAATACGGCTATTGGGGCGAGGAATTAGTAGGACCTCTCGAAACCCTCGATGCCCACGGTTATGAAGTCACCTTCGTGACCTCTTTCGGCAAGCGCGCCCGCGCGCTCCCGCCGAGCATGGAACCCGGCTTCTACGATCCACCGCTGCACAAAGTCGTCACTGACGAATATTTTGCCCAGAAAACCAGCGAAATCGACGCCTCCACCCGTCTTGACAACCCCATCAATCTCTCGACGTGGTTCCCGGAACGCCCCTACTTCAATGGGCCCAACTTCGGTCACGAGTTTGAAGCGTATTACAACAAGCGCGCCGAAGCATGGAAAGACCTTGAACAATACGATGCGCTGCTGATGCCGGGTGGTTCAGGTCCGATGGTCGATATCAACAACAATCTGCGCATCCACGACTTGATCTTGGGCTTCCGCGCGCAAGATAAGTTGATCGCCGCCGAATGCTACTGTGTAACCGCTCTCGCCTTTGCGCGTGAATGGGACGACCGTCGCAGCATCATCTCCGGCAAACACGTTACTGGTCACGCCGTCGAATACGATTGGAAAGATGGCACGGGCGTGTTGGGCATCAACCATAACTTCCGTTGGCCCTTCTACCCGCTCGAATACATCCTCCGCGATGCCACCGCGCCCGATGGACGTTATCACGGCGGCGTCGGCAAGACGATCTCCACCATTCTCGACTATCCATATCTGACCGGGCGCTCGACGCAAGACTCGCGCCTCGTTGGTGAACTGATGATCGAAGTGCTGGAAAACGGACTGCGCCGCTGGGGTTGGTAGTTCGCGTCGTGTCATCGATGACGGCGCGGTCGCTGAGATCGCGCCGCCGCGCACGACGCTGTTTTGAACTGCACAGACTCGCATTCACAGGGTAAGGATGGATCGTATGCCCGTTCGCTCTGGACGTTTCGCTATCTTCGAGCAGTTCCTCGCTGATGGCATCACCCACATGTTCGGCAATCCCGGCACGGTTGAACAGGGATTTCTGGACTCGTTGGAACAATTCCCCGATTTCAAGTACATCATGGGCTTGCAAGAGACCATTCCAATCGCCATTGGGGATGCGTATGCGCGCATCACCAAAAAGCCGACACTGGTTCAGCTTCATAGCGGCGTCGGTTTGGGCAACGGCATTGGCATGATGTATCAGGCATATCGCGGACATGCCCCACTGGTCATTATCGCGGGCGAATCCGGCGTTAAGTACGACGCGATGGATGCGCAGATGGCAGCCGACCTCGTGGCAATGGCGCGCCCGGTCACGAAATGGTCAACACGGGTGGTCGAACCCAACTCGGTGCTGCGCGTACTGCGCCGCGCGATCAAGATAGCAGCCACACCGCCAATGGGTCCCGTATTCGTGGCGCTGCCCGCCGACGTGCTGGACGCGCCGAACGAAGAAGCGGTGTTCCCATCGCTGATCCCAGAAACGCGCACCGTCCCGGAAACATCGCTGATTCAGCGCGCCGCCGATCTGCTCGGTGACGCCCGTCATCCGATCATCATCATGGGCGACGGGATCGCCTATGCAGGCGCACAAGACGAACTTCGCTTGATTGCGGAGACGCTCGGCGCAGAGGTCTACGGCGCGGACTCATCGGAAGTCAACCTTTCCCACGCGCATCCGCTGTACAAGGGCAATTTGGGGCATATGTTTGGCGCGTCGTCGAGCAAGATCACGACGAAAGCTGACGCTGTGTTGATCGTTGGGACGTATGTCTTCCCCGAAGTCTACCCAAATCTCTACAATGTCTTTCACGAAGATGCAAAGATCGTCCATATCGATCTGAACCCCTACGAGATCGCCAAGAATTTCCCGGTCACTCTCGGACTGGTTGCGGATCCGAAGCTCACCTTGGCAGCGATCAATCAGGCACTTGACACGCGCATGTCCAGCGGAGACAAAGAAACCGCCCTCGCACGCATCTTCGCCAGTCGCCATGCCAACGAGGAAAAGCACGCCCAGCAGATTGCGCACGATGCGCAGATTCGCGGCGACGTGCCGATGCGCCCCGTCGCATTCATGGAGGCGCTGGCACAGCAGCTTCCACAAGATGCGATCATCTTTGACGAGGCGTTGACGACCTCACCGTATCTGACGCGCCACCTGCCGCGAACGGAAAAAGACAGCTTCTTCCAGACGCGCGGCGGTTCGCTCGGCGTCGGTATTCCCGGCGCGCTTGGGCTAAAACTCGCACGACCCGATCAAACCGTCATTGGCTTCACGGGCGACGGCGGCAGCATGTATACCATCCAAGCGTTGTGGACAGCGGCGCGCTACAACATCGGCGCGAAGTTCGTGATCTGCAACAATCAAAGCTACATGCTGTTGAAAGAGAACATCGTTCAATACTGGCAAGATCAAGTCGGCGTTCCGGTGCATAAATTCCCGCAGGGGTTCGATCTCGACAATCCGGTCGTGGACTTCGCCGCGCTCGCCCGCTCGATGGGTGTTCCGGCGGTCTGCGTCGATCACCCGGATCAGTGTGAGGCTGCTGTCAAACAAATGTTGGAGACGCCGGGTCCGTTCTTGGTCGATCTGGTGATCAGCAATCAGTATCCGTAGGGGCGCGCCACTGGCACGCCCGCAGCATCGTAGGGGTTTGGCGCTGTCAAACCCGTACCGTCCGTAGGGGCGCGCCGCTGGCACGCCTGCACTAGCTGTAGGGGGAGAACAAGCATGACAAAGACGAAAACGACCCACGATGTAATCGCGCGCTATTACGCGCTGGCGTGTGCGGGACAATGGGATGCGTGGCTGGATTTGTTCCATGAGGACGTCCTCATGGAAGAGCAATTGTTCGGACGCATCGAAGGCTTGCCCGCGCTGCGCAAACTGATGTTGGGGGACGGCAGCGCGCCAAGCGAAGGTCCCAATTCGTACTTTGCCAACGTCCCAACGGGGATCATGGCAGTCGAAGGCGAGCGCGCGTTGGTGCTGTCTCATCTGACCGTCGTGCAAAGATCGGACGGCAAACGCATCGAAGTCGATGTCGTGAACATCTTTGAAGTGCGCGACGGCTTGATCGCCTATTTCAAAAACGTCCACGATACCAAGCCTTTCTAAAGAGGATAATATGCCTGATTTCAAGATTCACGATCATAAGGGCCCCTTCCCCGCCTTGCCCAGTCATGTGCATGGCTATGTCGTCGAACTGCCCAATTCGGTCGTCGTTGTGGATGCCACGTCGTCGATCTCCAGCTCCAAGACGCTGCGCGAACTCGCCGACTCGACGGGCAAGCCGATCAAGGCAGTCTTGATCACGCACGGACACCCGGATCACTTCACGGGCTTGGTGTCGTTCGCAGATTTGCCGATCTACTGCTCCGAAGGCACGCTCGATTTCGCCAAGCAGGAGGATGCGCTCAAATGGCGCTCCGGCAAGTATTATCTGCAAGCCGACTTCCCCGATGTGCGCGTGTTTCCGAATATCGTGGTCGCGGACGGCGAAGCCCTGACCATCGATGGCAAAACGTTCACGTATCACAATCTCGGACCCGCCGAGTCCGCCGATGATGGCATGTGGATCGTCGAAGATGCGGGCGTCAAGCACATTTTCTTGGGCGACACGATTTGCAACGATACGCACGCCTTCTTTGGCGACGGCAACGCGCAAAACTGGTTGGTGATCCTTGATCGGCTGTCCACCGAGTTCGCCGGACAAAACATCAAGTTCTATGTCGGACACGGCGAATCGCCCACAGGTTACGAGGCTATCGCCAAGCAAAAAGCGTATGTCGGACGCTTCTTCGACTTCATCAAGGACATGCCGCGCGAAATGCCGCCGAGTCCCGCGACCATCGGCAAGATCATGGCGCACATGAAGGAACATCAGCCGACGGAAATGCTGTTCTTCCTGCTCGGTTACGAACTCGACATGGGCTTAGAACGGCACTGGCGCAAGCTCGATACCGCGCCGCTGACCGAAGGCGAACTGACGAAATTGGTCACAGACTGGTTCGTCGCGCTCAACGATAGCTGGCCCCTGATCGATGCGCTGAAGATGGTCTCGACGAGCGGCGATCTGCGCATGGTGTTCCCCGATTCGACCGTCGATACGCTGGCAGGCTTCGAGAAGTGGTGGAACGACTGCACCGCCGCATTCTTCAACGAAGACCACCTTATCCAAGAGACGACGTTCAAGATCGACGCTGAGAACCCCACGACCGCCGAAGTCGGCGTCAAAGTCCACTGGAAAGCCAGTACGCGCAAGCCGCTGGCGGCGAAGGCGGATCGCCTGTCGTTCTTGGCGAGCCAAACATGGAAAGTCAAGCGGTCGAGCGAGACGGGTAAGCCCGTGATCGTCGATTACGTCGTGTACGGTTTCGATCCCATTCCCGAATAAGCGTGTAAAGTCAGGAGCAAACGACATGGGCAAGAAAGTATTGGTTCTCGCGTCAAACGTCGGTCTATGGGCGGAAGAACTGCAAGCGCCTTGGGATGCACTGCGCAAAGCAGGTCACGATTTGACGTTGGCGACACATCGCGGGTTGAAGCCGCTGCCGCTGGTGATCAGCATGGATCCCGAATTCATCGATCCGTTCCAGAACTACAACGTCAACCCCGTAGAAGTCGTGGAACGCACGCGCGAACTGATGACCAACGGCGAATGGGACGAACCGATCAAGATTAAAGACGCCAAAATGTCCGACTACGACGCCATTGTGATCGTCGGCGGACCCGGCTCGGCGCTCGATCTGGTCGGCAACCCGAACGTGCATGATCTGTTGGGCGAAGCCTACAAATCGCAGAAAATCATGGGTGCGCTGTGCTACGCCGTCGGTGCCTTCGTCTGGACGCGCCGCGAGAGCGACGACAAGAGTATCATCTACGGCAAGAACGTCGCCGCACATCCCCGTCAGTGGGACTTCAAAGACAACATGGATTACAAGTTGGTCGGTTCGTCGGCTGACAATCCCGGCACAGACTTGATCACGCCCGGCTTCGCCTTCCCGCTCGAAGTAATTGTCGAGGACGCCGTTGGCGACCCCAACAAAGTCGAGTCGAACCACATGGCGAACCGCGAAAATCCGGTGGTCGTGGTCGATCTGCCGTTCGTGACCGCGCTCTCGGTCGAGTCGTCCATCGCGTTTGGCGATAAACTGGTCGAAGTCTTGGCGTAAGCAATTCGATAGGGGAGCGGAGCGCGTCTCTGCTCTCCTATCAACCACATGCAGGGGGACACGATGGCATCTGCCCATCCGTTGAATGCGTTCGGAACAATCGATCTGTTCACCAACGACCTGTTCACGCTGCACAGCTTCATGAGCGATGCTGATGGCGAGTTCGTACGCACGCAAATCATCGAGACCGCCACCAGCGTGATCGTGATCGACGCCCAATATCTGCGTAAATACGCGCAGTGGGTGCGAAGCTACGCGGATGGACTCGGTAAGCCCATCACGCGCGTGATCGTCACACATGGACACCCTGATCACTGGCTGGGATTGGAACATTTCCACGATTTGCCGACGTATGCGTTTGCAGAGGTGATCGCGGAACTGAACTACACCGGTGATTTCTGGGTTGGGCTGAAGAACAAAGAACTCGGCAGCGCCGTCACTGACAAGCCCTATCGCCCCACCAACGTTCTGAACGAAGGGCGCGAGGTGATCGACGGGGTGGAATTCGTGTTCTCCAAAATTCAAGGTGGCGAAGCGGCGACCAACACCGTGATTGAACTGCCGCAGGCGAACACGCTGCTGGCGCAAGACATGATCTACAACGAAATGTATCCGTTCGTTGGCGAACTGCACGGCGAAAAGCGCGATATTCGTTGTTTCGACGGTTGGCGCGCGGGTCTGCGCTCGCTGCAAGGGCGCGGCTACGATCTCGTTGTGCCGGGACACGGCGCGCCGACCGATGACGCCAGTTTCGGACGGATGATCGACATCCTCAACGAGGTCGAGGCGATCCTCAACAGCGCCACCGATCACAATGATTTCAAGGCGAAGGTCATGGCGCGCTACCCAGAGTTCCGACTGCCGCTGCTGTTGGATTACTCGGTGTTGACGCTGTATAACTTGATGGGCTGATAGCGACGCAGGGGGGATTGATGAAGTTAGAAGGCAAAAAAGTCGGCGTCTTGATCGAGTCCGACTTCTACGAAAAAGAGATTTTCTACTATGAGCATCGCTTTCCTGAAGAGGGGATCGAGCTGCATTTCCTCTCGCGCCTGTGGGGGCAGCCAATGCTGACCTTCAAAGGTCACGAATGGCACGTTCCGATGGAATGTCGGGAGAGTTTCGAGTCAATTGACGACGCCGAATTGGCGACTTACAGCGCGATCATCGTGCCGTCTGCCATCGTCAGCGACCGTCTGCGCTATACCGAAGACCTGAGTAAGCTCGCGCCCGCCGTCGAGTTCATCAAACGCGCGTTCGCCAACAAGAACATCATCAAAGGCATCATCTGTCACGGCTTCTGGCTAATCTCGCCCGTGCCGGAACTGATTCGCGGGCGTCCAGTCATTGGACACCCGAATCTGTACGGCGACATCAAGAACATGGGCGCGATCTATACGCCAGAACACGATGTGGTTGTGGATGGCGATCTGGTTACGGGGCGCACAGGCGGTCACTGTCACCTGTTCGCACGCAAGATCATCGACATGATGTACGAGAAGGAAGGCGGACGATGAGCATGGTCTTTTCGCACATCGCGCTCAACTGTGCCGATCCGATTGCCGTTGAGAAGTTCTATGCTAAACATTTCGGCTTCCAGCGCGCGCGCGTGATCCCGATTGGCGACGGTAAACAAATCGTGTTCATCAAGTTCGATACCGTCTATCTGGAAATCTTCCCCGCCGATGGCGCGCGTCCAGTCGATGCGCCCGCCAAAGACGGTTACACCTTTCCCGGCGTGCGCCATCTGGCGTTCAAAGTCGATAACGTCGATGCGAAGCTGGCAGAGATGGGTGACGACGCCAAGATCGCGCTAGGACCCTTCAGTTTCGACGATACAATTCCCGGATGGCGCACCGTTTGGGTATCCGATCCAGAAGGCAATATCATTGAGATCAGCCAGGGTTACGTCGACGAAGCGAACCCGCCCGCGCTTGAGTAACGAGTTGCAGCGACAAAGGAGAAACCTGCTGTGAACAAGATTGATTTCAGCTTTTCGGACACCATTACCGGCTACGTCACTCACTTCAACCGTGCCGAAATGACGTTCGGCATCAGCACGTCCGACGGACGCCAGTTCACTGCCAAACTGACACCGACGGTTTATGCACGTATCACCCAGAACTTGAACGAGCCGTATCAAGACGCGACCGCGCGGATTGGGCAATTGCTGACACCGGGTCAGATGATTTTCGCCTATGGCATCTTCTTCCCCGAAGGCGACGATGCCAAATTTGAAGTCAAGTCCATCATTTTTCCCGGCAACGAAACCAACGTCTACCGTCACGAAGAACAAGACTGGTGGATCAATCAGATTCGTGCCATTGGCAACAGCTATATGAAGTGGCAGTTTGGCTGGACGAAACAGGGCGACGGGATCAACTGGCGCGACTATCGCACGTTCTTGCACCTCGCCGGCGCGAAAAAAGGCGACTTTCTGCAAGAGACCGACACGATCTCGCGTTTGGTGTACGGCTTCTCATCCGCATTCCTGATCACGGGCGACGACCAATTCCTCGAAGCCGCCGAACTCGGCACCGAATATCTGCGCGAACATATGCGCTTCTACGATAAAGAAGCCGACCTGATCTACTGGTATCATGGCATTCAGGTCAACGGCGATCAGGAACAGAAACTGATCGCGTCGGAATTTGGCGATGATTACGACGCGCTGCCTGCATACGAGCAGATTTACGCGCTGGCGGGCCCCATTCAGTGCTACCGCGCAACGGGCGATCCGCGCATCTACAAAGATGCCGATTACACCGTCAAGTTGTTCGATGCCTACTACCTCGACAAGGAAAAGGGCGGCTATTTCTCGCATCTCGATCCGATCTCGCTCGACCCGCGCGCTGAATCCCTCGCGCACAACCGCGCTAAGAAGAACTGGAACAGCATCGGCGATCATGCGCCCGCTTACCTGATCAATCTGTATCTGGCGACGGGCGAAGAACGTTTCGCCAAGTTCCTCGAATATACCTTCGACACCATCGAGAAGTATTTCCCTGATTACGAAAAAAGCCCATTCGTACAGGAAAAGTTCTTCGAGGACTGGAGCCACGACGAGACGTATATTTGGCAGCAGAATCGCGGCGTCGTCGGTCATAACCTCAAGATCGCGTGGAACTTGACGCGCATGTGGGGCTTGATGCCGAAGGAAAGCTATGTCGCCTTCGCCAAGAAGATCGCGGGCTTGATGCCGCAAGTTGGCATGGATGCCCAACGTGGCGGCTGGTACGATGTGGTGGAGCGTCTGCTCGGACCCGGCGAAAAGTTCCATCGTCCCGTTTTCCATGACCGCAAGGCGTGGTGGCAGCAGGAACAAGGCATCCTCGCCTACCTGATCATGTACGGTGTGTTCAAGGATGAGGACTACAAGCGGCTGGCGCGCGAGTCGGCGGCATACTACAACGCCTATTTCCTCGATCACGACGACGGCGGCGTATACTTCAATACCTTGGCGAACGGTCTGCCCTACCTGCTCGGCAACGAACGCATGAAGGGCAGCCACTCGATGAGCGGCTACCACTCGATGGAACTCTGCTATCTGGCGGCGATCTATCAAAATCTGTTGATCTTCAAGCGCCCGATGGACTTCTACTTCAAGCCGTATCCGAACGGGTTCAACGACAATATCCTGCGCGTCTCGCCGGATATCCTGCCGCCGAACGCCATTTATATCGAATCGGTCGAGATCGATGGCAAGCCCTACACGGACTTTGACGCCAATGGCTTGACAGTCAACATTCCGGCGGGCGATGAGCGCGTCAAGATCAAGGTTCGCATCGCGCCGCGCTAGACCGAATACAGACGGAGCAAATGATGGATATCGTTCAGAGCAGCGCGGGTGATGTGAGTATTCTCACCGTGGCGGGGGATGTGGATGGCAGCACTGCCCCCGCCCTGCAAGAACAAGTGTTGGCGATGCAAAAAGCGGGCAACAAGATGCTGTTGGATTTGAGCGGCGTCGGCTTCATGTCGAGCGCGGGCTTGCGCGTCATGCTGCTGCTGTATCGCCAGATTTCCGCCAACAAAGGCAAAGTGATTCTCGTGGGACTGTCCGATGAAATCCTGTCCACGATGAAGGCGACTGGCTTCCATAAGTCGTTCACTTTTGCCAGCACAATTGACGAAGGCATAGCGGGATTGGGCGTCTAATATGGATCGCATCGATTTTTACCCCACTCACGAACATGAGGGCTTCAGCCTCCGACCCGGACAACTGAATCCCTTCGGAGCAACCGCGGTGCCGGGTGGGATCAATTTCTCGATCTTCTCCAGCTTTGCCACGTCCTGCACGCTCGTCCTGTTCAAAAAGGGCGAGTCAAAGCCGATGGTCGAGATTCCGTTCTATGACGAATTCCGCATTGGCAACGTGTATGCCATGACCGTCTTCGGCTTGGAGCCGGAGAACGTCGAGTATGGTTATCGCTTCGAGGGGCCCTTCGAGCCAGTCACGGGACATCGTTTCGATAGCACCAAGATCATCATGGATCCGTATGCGAAAGCCATTGGAGGGCGCGATGTTTGGGGCGCGCCCCCTCATTGGGACGGCGTGTATCAACATCGGGCGCGCCCCGTGATGAACGACTTCGACTGGGAGCAGGATCGCCCGCTCGAAAAGCCCATTGAAGATTTGATCATCTACGAAGCGCATGTGCGCGGCTTCACCAAAGACGAGTCGTCGGGTTTGAGCGCGGGAATGCGTGGCACGTTCGCGGGCGTCTTGGAGAAAATCCCCTATCTCAAGTCGCTCGGCGTCAACTGCATCGAACTGATGCCCATTTACGAGTTCGATGAATATGAACACAGCAAGCCCAGCCCATTGACGGGCGAACTGCTGATGAACTATTGGGGCTACAGCACCGTCGGCTTTTTCTCTCCCAAGGCGGGTTACGCGGCGACGGGTAAAGACCGCGATGGCACGCTGGTCGCTGACGAACTCAAGACGCTGGTGAAGGAACTGCACGCCAACGGCATCGAAATCATGCTGGATGTCGTGTTCAATCACACCGCCGAAGGCAACGAAAAGGGTCCCACGATCTCGTTTCGTGGGATCGACAACAAGACCTACTATATGCTCACGCCTGAAGGCTATTATTTCAACTTCAGCGGCACGGGCAATACGCTCAACTGCAACAACCCGATTGTGCGCGGCATGGTTTTGGACGCTTTGCGCTATTGGGCGGCAGAGTTCCATATCGACGGCTTCCGCTTCGATTTGGCTGCCATCTTGGGGCGCGATCAATCCGGCGCGCCGCTGGCAAACCCGCCCCTGCTCGAACAGTTGGCATACGACCCCATACTGGCGAAATGCAAGCTCGTGGCAGAAGCATGGGACGCTGGCGGACTGTATCAAGTCGGATCGTTCCCGGCATATGGACGATGGGCGGAATGGAACGGCAAGTTCCGCGATACCCTACGCCGCTTCATCAAGGGGGATACGGGCGTGGTCAGCGACTTGGCGCAGCGCGTGCAAGGTTCGCCCGATCTGTATGTCACCCGTGGTCCCACGGCATCGATCAACTTCATCACGGCGCACGATGGCTTCACGCTGATGGACATGATGTCCTACAACGAGAAGCACAATGAGGCGAATGGTGAAGACAACAACGACGGTGCGAACGATAACAATAGTTGGAACTGCGGTTGGGAAGGCGATACCGACGATCCCAGCATCCTCGCGCTGCGCCGCCGCCAAGTCAAGAACGCCGCCACAATCATGTTGTGCAGCATCGGCATTCCAATGCTTTTGATGGGCGATGAAGTCGGACGCACACAGCACGGCAACAACAACACCTACTGCCACGATAACAAGCTGAACTGGTTCGATTGGACATTGACCGACAAAAACGCCGATCTGCTCCACTTCTTTCAAGGCTTGTTCGCGTTCCGGCACGCGCATCCCGTGTTACGCAGTCGTTATCACATGCGCCACGTCGATTATGTCGGCAGCGGCTACCCCGATCTCAGCTTTCACGGGATTCAAGCGTGGCAACCGGATTGGTCACCATCCAGCCAGATGTTAGCGTACATGCTCTGCGGCAAACACGCCAAGGGCGGCACGATTCAAGACGACTATATCTACGTCGCCATGAACGCGCATTGGCAGACACAGTGGTTCCATCCGCCGCATCTGTCGGACGGCATGAAATGGCGCGTGGCGATCAACACGGGCATGACGTCACCGGACGACATTCATGTTCAGGGCAGCGAACCAGAATTGATGTATCAAGATGGATTTGTCCTTGGCGACCGTTCGGTGATGGTGCTTGTCGGTCGTTAAACGCAGAATTAGGAGCGTGAATCATGGCATTTGACGCAACCCTCGAAGTGGTCAACGGGATCGGCAAGATCACCCTATCGGGCGAGCTTGACGCCAGCGTTGCCGCCACCCTCAAGACGCGGATCGAAGAAGCCGCCGCACAAAATGTCCGCCGCCTCGTGCTGATGCTCGATGCGCTGGAATATATGTCGAGCGCCGGGCTGCGCACGCTCGTGTTTGCCAAGCAGAAGATGGGACAAAAAGTCGATATCTTCATCGTTGGCGCACAGCCCCAAGTCGTCAGCCCGATCAAGGATACAGGTTTCCATCACAGCGTGATTATGCTCGATACCTACGACGCTGCCAAAATCGAAGCCTAATCGACGCGCGTCCGCCAAGCGGTTCATCTCGCCGAGAGCAGCGATTTTGCTCTCGGCGCTGTCCCTATCCTACATAGCACAACACGCAGGTTTGTTATGTCTGAACCGATTACGACGCTCCACCTTCCGGGAAAAACGGATAAACTCGGTGAATCACTGAGCGCATTGCGCGCTTTCATCGCAGACGTATCCAAACGAGCGGGGTTGGAGAAACACAAGTTAGAGAGCTTGAAACTGGCGACCGACGAGATCGCCACCAACATCATTTTGTATGGCTATGGCAAATCGAACGCCATGGGTACGCTCGATGTGTCCGCCACCATCGATGATCGCGCGCTGACCGTGATCCTTGAGGATGTCGCGCCCGCGTTTGATCCCTTCTCGATTCCGACGCCGGACAATTTGGACGATCCGCTGGAGGAACGGGGCATTGGCGGATTGGGAATCATGCTGGCACGCCAAAGCGTCGATGAATTTACCTATGTGCGAGTAGGCAATCGCAACCAAAATCGTTTTGTCTGCATCCGTCCTACTCTCTCCAAATCGTAGTCACTGAGGTTTACGGGTATGGCTCAATCGATCAATCGACTGCTCATCGCAGACCCAGAGAGTAACACGCCAGAACTGATCGGCGCGCTCGAAACGATGGGCTTTCAAGTTCACATCACCGTCGATGGACAAGAAACGCTCGATGCGCTGTCGAGCGCGGATTTCGATCTGGTTTGTGCCAGCGTCGCGCTAACAGGCGTTTCCATTGAGGATGTTTTGGCTCAGATGAAAGCCGATGAACGGTTGATGCGCATTCCGGTGATCATCCTGTTCAAGGCGGACGAAGCCGAGGCGATGCTGCGCTGCATGGAGGCAGGCGCGGACGATTATTTGGGCAGACCGGTCAACGCCAAGCTGCTCGATCTGCGCGTGCGCAACATTACCATCCGGCAGCGGCTTGAACTGGCGCAGCAGCAGCAGATGGCGAAAGCGCAGCACTTGGTCGAGCAGCTTGAACAGATCATCTTGCCGATGGGCGTGGCACTTTCAACTGAAACCGACTTTGATCGACTGTTGGAACGCATCTTGATCGAGTCGAAGCGCGTCTGCAATGCCGATGCTGGCACGCTGTACTTGCGCACGGAAGAGAACACGCTCCGTTTTGCCATCGTGATCACCGACTCGCTCGGTATCCGCTTAGGCGGTACGAGTGGCAATTCAGTTACATTTTCGATGCTGCCGCTGTACGACGAGGCGACGGGCGAGCCGAATCATCACAATGTCACCACCTATTCGGCGCTCACAGGCAAATCGATCAATATCGATGATGCCTACACGGCAGACGGTTTCGACTTCTCCGGCACGAAGATTTTCGATATGCAAAACAACTATCGCACGACCTCGGTGCTGACCGTGCCGCTGAAGGATAACACCAACAGCGTGATCGGCGTGCTGCAATTGATCAACGCGCTCGACGAAGACAGCAACATCATCGCCTTTGATGATTATCAACGGCTTGTCGTAGAATCGCTGGCATCGCAAGCAGCGGTCGTGCTGAACAATCATATGCTCATCGAACAGAAGAAAATGATGAGCAAGATTGAGAACGACATTCAGATCGCGCGCCGAATTCAACTCGACTTCCTACCAAAAACCATGCCAGATGTAGCCGGTTGGCACATCGCCGGACGCTTTCAGCCCGCGCGTGAAGTTGCGGGCGACTTCTACGATGTGTGGATGATGATGCAGAACAAACGCATCGGCTTCATGCTTGGTGATGTATGCGATAAAGGCGTCGGTGCGGCGCTGTTCATGTCGCTGACGCGCAGCCTGATCCGTGCCTTTGCGATGCAAAACTACAACATCAACTGGGCAGAGTCGGTGTTTGATGATGTATTGAGTTCCGCCAGCACCAATACCAGCCGCATCTCGCGCCAAAACATCTCTGCCAGCGCGGTGCGTACCTCGATGGTCAACACCAATAACTACATCACTGAACATCATCTCGATTTGAATATGTTCGCCACGCTGTTTTTCGGGATGCTCGATCCACGCACGGGCGAACTGCTGTATATCAACGGCGGACACCCCGCCCCCATGATCATCGGCAGCGACTGCACGATGAAAGCGCGCCTTGAGCCGAGTGGGCCTGCCGTTGGGATGTTCCCTGAAGCCGATTTCGTGATTCAGAGCGCCAAACTCGATCCCGGCGATTTCTTATTCGTTTTCTCCGACGGCTGTACCGACGCGCGCAATCCGGCGGGCAAGCTGATCGGTGAACCCGGCTTGATCCAACTGCTCCATCCTGCCGCGCCGAACGTCAATGCGTTGTTGGATCGCATCGAGAGCAGCCTCGCCAACTGGATCGGCAGCGCCGTCCAGTTCGACGACATCACGATGTTGGCAATTCAACGCGAATAATCCCCGTTTTTCGCCGTCGCGCCGCCGGATGATAATCATGTTACGGCGGCGCGCGCTGTTACTATTCGGAAACAAGCGGTTGTCGGCGCTGAACCCGCGATCACGATCCGTCGCTGATCCCCCTATAATGGGATCAATCGCCGTGTTTCGCCGCCGATCATCATCCGTTTGATTTCGAAGGAGCAGACCGTTGCGTTTCGTACAAATTTTGACCTCTTCCCTGCCTCGACTCCACATCGAACGCGCACTCTTGAGCGTTTTGATCATTGTGCTGCTTTCCGTTGGGAGTGTCGCCGCACAGGACGAGCTTCCGCAGGGCGGCGATTTGCTGTCTACGCTGATCGCGCGCGGCGATATCTCGCCCGATGCCGTGCAAAGTCCATTCACGTCCGATCTTTGTTTCCTATCGACAGTAACTGCCAAGATCGGCAGCCTCGTTGATCCCAGTGGCTATCCTGCGCCTGGCACACCGCCCGCGCCCAATTCCGCCAGCGTCAGCGTCTCCGCCGATGGGCGTTACATCGCCTTCCAGTCGGATGCCGACGATTTGGTAGCTGACGGAAATGTCGGCGGCATCGACACGAACAAAGCGACGGATGTTTTCCGCTACGACCGCCAGTCGTGTGCGGTTGAGCGCGTCTCGCTGAGTTCGAGCCAGCAGCAGGGATATTATTCCAACGCAAGCTGCAATAACGCGACCAATCCAATTAATCACTGTATCGGCGGCGGCTGGTCGCGTCGTCCTTCGATTTCGGCTGATGGGCGCTATGTGTCGTTCTCATCACAAGCGAGTAATTTTGACGCCCTGCGCCCGGACAACAATACGTGGCGTGATATTTTTGTGCGCGATATGGTCAATCAGACGACCGTGCGCGCCAGCATTTCGACAGCGGGCTTTGAAGGTCAACAAGCCAATGACGGCTCGACTATTTCTGCCGATGGACGCTATGTGGCGTTCTACTCGGCGTCCGCAGCGATGTTGGCTACCGGCATCACAGCTAACGGCTTCATCACGACCGATACCAACGTCTTTTGCCAGCGCGACACCGATCCAGAGTTCGAGAACTGCTACGATGTGTTCGTGCGCGATACCGTGAACAATATGACCGAGCGCGTCTCGATTGGCAACGAAGAACAAGAAGGCAACAACGATTCGGGACAGACCGTCCTTAATATTGTGAACATTGTCCCCATCGATCATATCGGCATCTCGGCGGATGGACGCTATGTTGCCTTTTATTCGCTGGCGTCAAATCTCGTAGCGAACGACACCAACGGCAAAGCGGATATCTTCGTCCGCGACCGCACGAACGGCACGACAACGCGCATTTCCGTCTCGACGGCAGGCGCACAAGCCAACGATGACTCGTTCTATCCGGACATGTCGAACGACGGGCGCTATATCGTTTTCGAGTCGCTCGCCAGCAATTTAACGACCGACGTGAACAACGTCAAAGACGTGTTCATCCGCGATACAGCGACGAATACGACCAGCATGGTTTCGCTTACGACCTATGGGGCGCAAGTCGGACAGCAAAACTTCTATCCCTCAATATCGGCGGATGGGCGCTATGTTGCGTTTGTCTCGGACTCCAGCAATTTGCAGATGCCGCCTGCTACGGACGACAACGGTTTCCAAGATATTTACGTCAACGACCGCATGACGGCGCGCACCCGCCTCATCTCATCCAAGTTCGACGGCACAGCAACTAACGGCGGTTCGATCATCCCAGAAATTTCCGACAACGGGCAATTCGTCGGGTTCGAGTCCGATGCCAGCAACCTGGTGAATGGGGATAGCAACGCCGCCCGCGACGCCTTCTTGACTGAATGGCAGAACATCTCGTTCGAGCCGAACGCCAACATGATTTTCAATAACAGCTTCACCGAGAGCGTCGGCGGCGCCGGCGATGCGCTGCGCGGATGGAACGTCTTTGGGCTGCCAGAAAATCCAGTGGTCAGCGTCACCAATGGCGTCGTCTCCTTCTATCGCCAAACCGAAAGTACCCAAGGCGTGATCTTCCAGAACACGTTCCAATACTTGTGGGCGAACTCCCCTATCGAAGCGCAAGTCCAAGTCGCCAACACCAGCGCCGCGCGCAAACGCTTCGTGATCCTCGTGCATGATGGCGATTTCAGCGATCTACAAGTGTGTTCATTCTGGATTCCGGCGAATACCCCCCTGCGCCCGTATGTGCTGCGCAGCAAGATCAACGAGAACTGGACCAACGTTTCGCTGTCGATCTACGCGTCCAACGCTGACAATCTGCCCGCGCTGCAAATTGACAACGTGAGCATGACCTATCGCCCTAGTTTGAGCCAAATGCAGACGCGCTCCGAGTGCCTCGATCCAAGTGCGCCGCTGCCGACCACAGGCGATACGAGTGCGAATCTGCTGACGAATGGCACCTTCGATGGCGGCACGGTCTCGCCATGGCTGGTGTTCGACGATCCCGCGCCGGGTTCCGCAATCATCGTCAATCTCAATGCTGGCGTCGTCAATATGTACCGCCAAAATCCGACGCTCGCCGGATCGTTCCTGCAAAATACATCGGTCACAACGCTGACAGCGGGGACACCGCTCGAACTGCGCGCGAACATCGGCAACAGCAGCAATCTGCGCAAGCGGCTGACGATTTTGCTGCACCATTTCAACTTCCAAGATTTGCAGGTCTGCACGTTCTGGCTACCACCGAACACGCCCGTCGATACCTATGTGATGCGCACGCATACAACCACCGATTGGAACTTAGGCGCGTCGGTCTCGTTCTACGTCTCATCAGCGGACAACACACCCGCAATCCAGCTTGACAATGTGGAACTGCGCGCGGTTCCGTCGCTCTCAGTCGGAGGCACGACGTGCTTTTTGCCGGGCGCGGGCGTGCTGGTCGATGAACGTGATGGGCTGAGCGTCCCGCTAGAACTGCGTCCGACGCTCGAACCCACGGCAACGATGAACGCCTATCTACCGCCGGGTGCGCCGTTGGAAATGCCGCTGCTCATGACGGCAACGCCAACCCTCCCACCAAGTTCGGAGGGCGATGTCAGCGAGGGATCGGCGCAGATCGTCCCATCGGCAACACTCACAGAAACACCAACCGAAACGCCGACTGAGACGCCTTCAGCGACGCCAACCGAAACGCCGACTGAGAGCGCCGCGCCGCTAGAAATCCCGGTCGAGCCACCTGCGGAGGGGCAGTAACTTTCTCATCACCAATCGGAGAGGGATCGAGTCAAATCCCTCTCCATTCACATGAGCCGGAAAAATTTACAAATTTTCGGATCATGTGAACCCTATCGGCATTATGATTAGCTTTATCGTCTATGTGACGCCACCATGCGCCGAGAATTGAAGATCATGAAAAAAGATCTGGCTGCGATATTCGCTACGCTATTGTTGAGCATATTTCTCTTCACATTGACCCTTTCCAACACGCTGCCCTCTGATGCACAGAACGAATTAAGCGATCTTCCGGCTGAATTATTCTCGCCCGCTCCAAGCAGCGTTCGCATCAATCCGCGCGCGGGCGATACAGTGCGCTCGCGCGCCGCTGCGCTTGACTGGGACGGCTTGTCCTCGTTTGCCACACGAATAGGTACCCGCGTCACCTTGAATCTATTCGATGATGCGGTCTTTGTTGCACGGACGCGCGGACGTGAAGCGCATCTATTTGCGCGTGACGGTTATACATGGGTTGCAGACATTGAGGGACAGCCCTACGGCGAAGCAATCTTGACCATTGCGAATGGTCACGCCGAAGGCTACGTTTCGGCAAGTGGGGTGCTGTACCGCATTACCACAACCGATAACGGACTTACTGAGATTCGGCAGTTGGCGGTCGAACAACGATTGCTCACTGACGCGGTACTAACTCGTTCCGTGTCGGCGGCGCAGCGGCAGCAAACCGAGCTTGGGGCGACCTGTATTCCATCAATCGCTTCACTGATTATCGATGCCATGGTCGTCTACACCCCTGCATCGCGCGATGCATTCGGCGGGACGAATGCGATCATCAATGGCATTCACGCGATGACTGCTGCCACCAATTTGAGCTACGCGCGCAGCGGCGTCCGTCAGCGACTACGCTTGGTATACATTGGCGAGACGAATTACACCGCATCCGGCAACGCTTATCAAGATTTGCGGCGCGTGACGAATTCCAATTCGGATGGTTCGCTCATCACGGGACCCGATGGGTTCATGGATGATGTACCCATCACACGAAACGCTGTGAACGCTGATGTCGTCACCGCCATCGTCGAAATCAATCAACCCAACGGCGTGGGCTGGCAGATGCTTGCCTTCGACGCCGTGCCAAATTCGCCATTTTCCGAATTCGCTTACAACATGATCGGCTCGAATCTGATCGTCGGGGGGTTGGGCTACGCCCATGAACTTGGACACATTATGGGCAATACCCATAATGTCGAAGATACCGTCACGTTCGGCGCTTGCATCGATTCATTCGGATACCGCGATCCGGGCTATTTCCGTACCATCATGTCCTACAATTGTGTAAGTCCAACGCTGCCGTGTCCACTGATCAATATTTGGTCGGATCCGGCGCTCAATTACAATGGCAGATCCACTGGGAATGCCCTTTCCAACGAAGTGAAGACGCTCAATTTTACCGCACCAATCGTCGCCAATTTTCGTGTTAGCAGCGTCACGGTGACGCCAACACCCGTTCCGCCGTTGGTTGCCAACGATTGGTGGACGGCAGCGACGGAAATCACTACAGTGCCATTCGGCGCAACGCAGGATATCGCGGGCGCGACGATCAGCAGTGACCCCTTAATCGGATGTATGAGCGGCAATAAAACGAACGGTGTCTGGTATAGCTATGTACCACCCAACAATCAAGTGGTCGTGCTGACCACCAATGGGAGCGCCTACGATACCGGTATCGGCATCTATACCATTGCGCAGAATGGCTTCAACAGCGTTGGCTGCAACGACGATGTTTCGGCTGGCTTGCGCACAACATCGGCGCTGTCGGTATCGCTGAACGCGGGTATTCGCTACTACATCATTGTGAGTGCCAAAAGTGCGATCCCGATTACCACACCCACTACACTCGGTTTGACCATCAATCTAGCGGCAGCGGCTTCAACTGAACTCATCGTCAACGGGGATTTCGGCACACCATCAACGGGCAATCCGAATTTACCGAACGGTTGGGGCGTATTCGCCTCACCAACGATTGATGACATGGAATACCGTCTATCAGGCGGCATCTTCGAGTTTCTGCGCGAGACGACAGCAACCAGCGCGGTTGTGCTGCAAAACACGTTGGCATGGCTTCCATCGAATGCCCCCATCGAAATCCGAATGCGCTTGGGCAATTCGAGCACCACCCGCAAGCGTGTCACTGTCTTGGCACATGCCGCCGATTTCAGCGATTTACAGGTTTGCACATTTTGGCTCGAACCGAACGCGCCGCTGCGCCAATATGTCATGCGAACGTTCACCAACATCCCATGGATGCCTGCAACCGTATCGATCTATGCGTCGGTCGCAGATGGCGTCGGCTGGTATCAGGTCGATGATGTTTCGCTGACCTATCAGCCGACCATGAGTGTCACCTCGACGCAATGCACCGATCCAACCGCGCCGCCCGCCACGACATCCGATCCAACCGAGTTACTCGCCAACGGCGCTTTCTCCAGCGGATTGACGAATTGGGGGCTCTTCACCAGTCCAGGTCCAACCACTGACGACGATATGGTGTATCGCGTTGAGCGGGGTGTGTTCGAGTATTACCGACGCATCCGTGCCGATGGGCAGAGCAACAGTGCGGTGATCCTGCAAGACAGCGGCGATCCCATGATTTCCGGTGATGTGATCCAAGCGCAGTTCAGTCTCGGCAACAGCAGCAATTTCCGCAAGCGCATCACCGTCCTGCTGCACGCCAATGACTTTAGCGATCTACAAGCGTGTACATTCTGGCTCGCGCCGAACTCGGCACTTGCCGTGTTCACAATGCGCACGTTCACGACACAAGCATGGAGATCAGCAACAATCTCGTTCTACGCCTCGACCGCCGATAGTGCTGAATGGGCGCGCATCGATAATGTATCGCTGAAACGCTTGCCCAACGTCGCGCTCGGTGGTACAGCATGTTACATCGGCGGCGCATCACCAAGCGGGATCGCGGCATTCGACGCGCCAATACCGCCGACATTGGAGGCAACCGCGACGCTTACCTATGCACAACTTGGCGCGCCACCCGAAATTGGTGCGATTATAGCGACCCCTACCCCAACACTGTCCATCGATAGTGCGGAAGGCAGCACAACAGAGTAAGGCAATCGGAGGGGCGTCACGGTGTGGCGTCCTTTCAAATTCGGTTATCATCAAAAAACTTCATCGATAGGATAACAACATGCCGAAAATTACGTTGATTGGCGCGGGAAGTCTCGTCTTCACGCGCAACTTGTGCAGCGATATCTTGCTCACGCCCGCGCTCCAAGACAGTACCATAGCGCTAATGGATATCGATCCCGTCCGGCTGGATCAAGCGCAGCGCGTCGTGCAAACATTGATCGACCGTCGCGGCATATCGGCTCGTGTCGAAGCCACGACTGAACGCGCCGATGCCGTGCGCGACGCCGACTATGTGATTACAACGTTCCAGCAGGGCGGACTTGACGCCTATCAACTCGACATCGACATTCCACACCGATACGGCGTCGAACAATGCGTCGGGGACACACTTGGACCGGGCGGCGTATTTCGTGCCTTGCGCACGATTCCGGTGCTGCTCAATCTCTGCCGTGACATGGACAACCTCGCGCCGGATGCGCTGCTGCTCAACTACGTCAATCCAATGGCTGCGAATTGCTGGGCGGTCGATGCCGCAACTGGACGCCCGCATGTTGGGTTGTGTCACAGCGTGCAGGGGACGAGCGAAATGTTGGCGGGCTGGATCGGCGTGCCCTACGACGAAATCCGCTATGTCTGCGCGGGCATCAACCATCAGTCATTCTACTTGGAGTTTCGGCGCGGCAAAGATGATGTGTATCCGCTGATTTGGGACGCGATCCAGCGCCCAGAAGTCATTGGCGAAGAACCTGTGCGCATCGATTTGATGAAGCACTTCGGCTATTTCGTCACGGAGTCGAGCGGACACGCCAGCGAGTATCTGCCCTATTTCCGCAAGTCCGCCGCGATGGTGAAGGATCAACTCGCGCCGCGCTTCACCAACCCCGCCGACCATTGGTTCGACTTCGGACGCACGGGCGGCTATCTACGTCATTGTATCGACCGCTTGCAGAAGTTTCAGGACGATTTTGCCATGCTCACGGCGGACGGGGCAATCGTGCCGGAAATGCGCACACACGAATACGGATCGCAAATCATCGAAGCCATCGAGACGAATTATCCAGTCGTGATCAATGGCAATGTGCCGAATCGTGGCTTGATCACCAATCTGCCGGATGGTTGCTGCGTCGAAGTCCCCTGTTTGGTGGACGCCAACGGCATCCAACCAACGCCGATTGGCAAGCTCCCGCCGCAGCTTGCCGCGCTCAATCGCACCAACATCAACGTTCAAGAATTGATCGTTGAGGCGGCGCTGACAGGTGATCCAGAGGCAATCTATCACGCCGTTATGCTCGATCCGCTGACCGCCGCTGTTTGTAACCTTGATCAAATCCGTGCAATGGTCAGTGAAATGCTGACGGCGCAAGCCCACTGGCTGCCGCAGTTCGATCTAACAACGACGAGCCATCCAGCATGAGGCAGACGTTGATCATTTTGGCGCTGATGCTGCTGGGTCTCACCCCCATTCGCGCACAAACGCCAGACGCGCTCGATCTCGCTATCACAGCGCGCTTGGATGCGCACGCGGCACAAGGCGGCGCGTTCACTTATCGCGCGGTCGGAGACACGGTCGATTTAGAGGCGGGAGGCGTCGTCTACTTGGAAAACATCGACCGCGCGACGGGCGATGCCTATCCCGGCTTGATCGATCTGGCGCTCGTCACGTTGGATAGCGGCGCGTGGACGGTCTATCTGCCCGGTGATGCGATGTACAACAGCATCTACAGCCGCATCCCGCCAGACACGCTGGCACAGATCGACGCCCGCCCGTACAAGCCCAACGCCGATCCCGCGCTCGTCAGCCGCGACGCAATCCGCGCGTATCGCTATCCATGGGCGGACGGACAGTGGGCAACGGTCACGCGCAGTTTTAATCGGCACGGCTTGGGGCAAATCGATTTCGATCTTAGCTCAAACGAGGTGGCAGCAGCGAAAGACGGTGTGATCGTCTACGCCAGCGCCCGCCAAGCGACCAACGGCTACAACGAAGGCGCGTGGTGGTATTGGAACACGATTGTGATCGAACATGCGCCGTATGAATATTCATTGTACGGGCATATCTTGGCGGACAGCCTGCCCGATTGGATCGCATCGGGCTGCTCGAACGATTTCAGCGTCCCTAACTGTAATGTACCCGTCAGCGCAGGCGACGTGATCGCGCTCGAAGGCAGCACAGGCTATTCGTCCAATCCGCATTTACACGTCGAATTTGGACAAGCGTGGGGCATCGCCGCATATCGGGACACAAAAGACCAGGATCGAGACGGCGAACGCCTTGAAAGCGTCTATGCGCCCTATATGTATGCGGAACAAAACATCGGCTTTCGCGGTTTCGCGCCCTCAGAAGTAGCGGCGTGGGCGTATGGCACGGTTTTGCAAGCATATCATGGTGCGAATGCCCCATCGGGACAAAACATCGTCCGCAATGGCGATTTCAGCGCCGAATTGACCGGGTGGGACGCCTCCGGTCAGTTGAGTTGGGCGGCACGCGACGGAATGCTGCGATTCTTGCGCTTGAACACCGCCGATACGCCGAATTGGGCGAGCTTCTACCAGAATTTGAACTATGGCGCGGACGCGAACGTCCCATTTGAAGTCCAAATCGCGCTTGGGAACGATTCTGACTACGCGAAAACTGCAACGGTCACGCTGCGCAATGCGGCGGGCGCGCGCTATGGATCAATCGCGTGCGATTTCGCGCTCCCACCCCACGTACCACTCACTCCGCGCATCCTACGCGGCGTCACGAACGCCACATGGGGCTTGCTTCGACTGGAAGTGTTCGTCAATCCGCCCGATGGGATCAGCGCCGCCCTTGCCGACGATGTGAACGTGACTCGGCGTCCTGATTTGGTGCTATCCGGCGTCGAATGTATCTGAGACACTAGGCAGCGTATCGCCCAAACCATCTCGCTATGCAAAGGATGCGCGCGCCATGCTCGAAACGATTTCGACCTTCATCATCGGCTTGATCGGTGGTATTTCAGTCGGCATTCAATCCCCCATTACCGGCTTGATGAGCCAGCGAATTGGCAGCGCAGCCGGCAGTTTAATCGTCCATGTCAGCGGGGCGATCTTTTCGCTCATTCTCGTGATCGTGCGCGGCGGCGAAACCATTGGTGAATGGCGCGCACTGCCTCTTTACATGCTGGGTTCGGGCGCGTTCGGTCTGCTGCTGGTCTTGACCATATCACACACAATTCCACGTTTGGGGGCGGGTGCGGGCATCGTTCTGATCATCGTCGGGCAGTTGGTCACCGGAATGGTGATCGACCATTTCGGTTGGTTCGGTACCCCTATGCGCCCCGTCGATCTCACGCGCCTCATCGCGGCGGCGATGCTGTTGGGCGGCGGATACTTGATGGTTCGCTAAAAACAGAGCGGAGTGCTGAGTAAAAGATCGCTGTTTCATCGCGTGTTGATCCGCGTGACTTCGTACTCATGGATTTCCGAGACCAAAGTCACATGATGTACGGGCGTCCTGTCGGGACGCCCGCGGAACCCTACCTTTTCTTCGCCAACGCTCTCGCCCGCTCGACCATCGTGGCATCGGGCGCGGCGGGACGATACGCCGCAATATCGACCAATTCTGCCAGCGCCGCCAACTCGGGCGCGTTCGCCGCATTCGCGTGCGCATGTTCGCCGACCGCTTGCGACGCCCCGCGCATGACGCCCGCACGTCGCATAGCCCGTCGATATGCCGCGAAGATGTGCCGCCGTGCTGGATCACGTCCAACCGTATAACGACGCCCTCCAGTTCGCGCACGAACGCGCACACGACGCATCAGCCACACGGCGAACGCGCCAACGCCGACCAACGCGATCAGCGGCATAATCCCGCCGATCAATGCGCCGCCCGCCGCCGCAATCTCGCCCAACGGCAGCGACGGTAAATTCAGCGATCCGAGCGCGCCGGAGAATATCCATGTCGGAATTTCCCCCGTGACGGGAAAGCCGTTCCAACCCGGCGTCGGATCGAAAGGGATCCAACCGTGACCGGGAAAATACACCTCGACCCACGCATGGGCGTCGCTGGCGCGCACCTCGTAGTAATTGGTGAGCGCGTTGTAATCGCCGCTGCCGTAGCCCGCCACCAAGCGCGCCGGGATATTCAACGAACGCAGCATCACGACCATCGCGCTGACGAAATGTTCGCACAAGCCGCGTTCGTCCACGAACAAGAATTGATCGACCGCCTCAGTGTCCGGCGCTTGCGGCGGCGGAAAGTAATCATACGGATAGGTCGCCAGCAGATAATCGCGGATCGCCACGACTTGATCGTAGGGCGTCGCTAGATCGCCCGCGATTTCGGCGGCGAGTTGGCGCGTGCGTTCCGTCGTGACATCGGGTAGTTGAACGTAACGCCATAACTCCCACGGGTAATTCGTTCCAGCATCGCGCAGTTCGTCCGCGTTCACATCTTGGCGCACGGACATGACCGAGTAGACCATGCCGGGTTCGAGCGCCTGTCCAACGCGAATACCGTCGGTGCTATCAAGCACAATCGTCTCGGCGGCAAGATACAGATGGATCGGATCGCCGCCCGTGAAGATCAAATTCGGCATCGGCTGTACGATCTGGAATGTCTGTACGAAATAATCTTCGCGCAGCCAATTGCGGCGCTGCTGAAGATTAAAGAACGCGCCCCATCGTTTGCGTTCGCGCGTTGATGTATCCGATTGCGTCCAGGTGCGCCCATCGTAGAAATCGTAGGCGTGGCTGCGCCAATAGCTCCATGCAGGGCTGCGCACGACCATCATCAACGCCTCGCTGAGGACACCGCGATAACTGAGGTCAAGCCGATTATCGAAGCCGTAGTAATATTCGCCGTCGGGGTCGCTCCAGCCCTGCACCTTGACCAGTGGGAGCGCGGGATTAACGATTTCGCTGGTCGTCCCCGACCGGATCGGCAGATTGATCGTGATCGGCGGGATGATCGGGTGTCCGGCAAAACGCGGCGTGATCAGGAACACGAGCGCCGCCGCGAACGGGAGCGCGAACACGAAGCGCCCGATGCGCCCATTCAAACGCCATGCGGGGCGCGCGCCCGTTTCGATGGGGCGTAAGACGACTGGATTATCGCGCAAGCCGTCTTCGCTATCCGCACGCCACAAGAACGCCAACACCACACCGAGATAGCCGACGAGGAACGCCAAAAACGTCAGATCGCGGCTCAACGTCGCAGCAACGTACAGATTGATCAAGCCAATGGACAGACCAGATATGAGATTCGTCCGCGTGAACAGCGCGAAGCTGACCGCCGCCATCGCCAACATCGCCACTTGCGCTTGGGGATATGGCTGTCCGCTGAACAACCCCACCAGCATCCAACCAAACGCCCCATGCAGCGCGACGAACGCCACGAGCTTGATCCACAGCGGCGGCTTGGCGCGCGTCAGGTATGCGGCGCGATGTCCGAGCGCGAGTCCCGCAATCGCCACGATGAATACGCCCCACAGCGTCGTCGTCCATGCCAGCGCGAACGCGCCAACGACTTGCGCGGCGAACGCGATCACCCGCAGCCGCGCCGAGTCTTCGGGCGCGCGCGCTGCCCGTCCGCCGCGCCCATAGATGCGGCTCATGATTACGGCGAGGATGGCGAACGCCGCCATGATCCACAGTTCAAAGGCGAACGCCGTCCCAATAAAGATCAGCGCCATGCCGATCAAGCCAATTTGCATGATCCGCGCGCCACACGTTGGCGCATAGCGTGTCTCGCTCGTCTGAGTCATGCGCCCACCCTTTCGCGCCGATCTGCCAGCGCCGCGATCCAATCGTCGCCATAGCGCACAACGACTGCATCCGATCCAATGTCGCCCGCCAGCGCGTCCGCCGATAAATCAAGCGCGATGGCATCGGGAAATGAAGCCGGATCGATGACAACTGCCAACACCGCCGCGCCGCGCCGCCGCAAATCGTGGATCGTCGGCAAAATCGCGCGATCTGGATAGGGAAGGATCAATGCGACGAACGCCGATGCCAGCGCCCGTCCTGCCAACGCGCTCGACACGACATGATGCCCCTCCGGTTGGACGCGCGCCAGCCATTCGAGCAGCGCCGTCCACGCGACCGCCCCCGACGGCGCAGCCAGCCCATTCGCCGCCAAATACAACGGCAGATTGCGCCGCCGCGCATAGTCGCCCAACGATGCCGCGACCTTGACCGCGCTTTCAAACGGCGTATGTTTGCCGATGGTATCGGCGTAAGGATATGCGAAACAATCCAATGCCAGCGTCAAGCCGGGATTGGTCTCGTCTGCGAACTCTTTGCTGATCAACTGCCCCGTGCGCGCGGTCGAACGCCAATGGATGTGCCGTGGCGAGTCGCCCGCGCGATACGGGCGTACCCCCATTACCTCATAGCCCAATCCGGCGGACGGGCGCGGCAGGACAGGCGCGCGTTGACGATCCAACAGCGCAAGCTGCCGCAGTGTCCGCACTTCCGGGTAAACGACCGTTGGAGTCGGTACATCCAGCGTTCGGATCGTCCCAAACAAGCCGAACGGCGCGCGCGTCTCGATATGCAGCAGCGGAAAGGTATAGACTCCGCGCAAATCCGCCGTAACAGTGTACGCGAGTTCGACGGAGGCACGCGCCGGGAGGGTCGGCACAAAGACGGGAAGTTCCCACGCGCGGTCGTCAGGCGGCGCGAATGGACAGCGTTCCGTCAAGCGAACTTGCGCCGCGCCAACGCGCCCCGTTTGCGTCAGCCTCAAGGCGATATCGATCACATCGCCCTCGTACAGTTCCGCCGCGCCAATCGCACGCGCGCCGCTGATGCCTTTGAGCGATCCGCGATTCATCCACCACGCCGCTACGACGACGCCCGCCAACAGCGCCGCCATGACGTACAGCCAGCCGACTTGCGTCTGATTGGCAAAGAAATAGACGACCAGCGCGCCAATCCCGATTGTCCACGCGCGTGAAGTCGGGCGCGAACGCGGACGTTGAAAACGGAGTGTTTTCATCGATCCACAGGGACGGGCGTTTTGCCCATCACGCTCTCGACAACGGCGCGCGCGGTCTCGGATAGGCGGTCGCGCGTCAACAAACGGTGCGGCATGACGGCGCGCGCCGCAAACTTGATATCGTCCGCGTTGACGAATGTCCGCCCACGCATCAACGCCAACGCTTGCGCCATGCGCTGTAATGCCGCGCCTCCGCGCGGACTGACGCCCAACACTGCATCGGGATGCGCGCGCGTCGCCTGTGCCAGCGTCACGATGTATTCTTTGAGTGACCGAACGACGCTGACCGCTTGCGCGGCTGTTTGCAGCGCGATCACCTCGTCCAATGTCAGCGCCGGCTGCACGCTGTCGAGCGGATCGGCGTGTTCTTCGCGCTCCAAGATGCCAATTTCGTCCTCGAAGGACGGATAGCCCAAGTTGAGCGCGATCAAAAAGCGATCCAACTGCGCTTCGGGCAGCGGGAACGTCCCCGCCATTTCAATTGGGTTCTGCGTGGCGATCAAGAAGAATGGGCGTTCTAGCATTCGCGTCACGCCGTCAACCGTCACCTGCCCCTCCGCCATGCTCTCCAACAAACTCGACTGTGTGCGCGGCGATGCACGGTTGATCTCATCGACCAGCACAACATTGGCGAAGATCGGACCCGGCACGAACTCGAAGCGACTTTCACGCTGATTGTAGATCGCGCCGCCCGTCACATCACCCGGCAGCAGGTCGGGCGTACATTGGATGCGCTTGAACGACCCTTCCAACGACCGTGCCAACGCCTTTGCCACCAGCGTCTTGCCAATGCCCGGCACATCTTCCAGCAGCACATGACCGCGCGCGACTAGTGCCGCCACAATCAGCGTCAGCTTATCCGCATCGATCACCGCTGCGCGCTGCACCGAGTCCGTTAAGCGCGCCAGTATATTCGTGGTCGTGCCGTTCAATGCTGTTTTCGTTGTCAACGCTGCTCGCATCTCTGCCTCATTCAATTGTTCACCCTATTACAGCATATCGCTAGAAACGTTCACAGCAATCGAGAGAGTCGTTAACTTTTGCGCTTCTCGCTATCATCGAGGCGCATTCATCGCATCGGAGCAACTATCCCATGACTCGACACGAAATCGCCGCGCTCACCCTAGACGACGCATTCGCCGCACGCGACGGCGGCGCGCACAGCATCGAGCTGTCGCGCGATTTGTCCGTCGGCGGGCTGACGCCGGAGATTGAACTCGTGCGTGCCGTGTTAGACGCCGTGCAATCACCCTCATTCGCGGTCAACGTGATGGTTCGACCGCACGCGCGTGATTTCATCTATACCGATGCCGACATTGAGATGATCTTGGCAGATACGCGCCGTTTCGCCTCGTTCGACGTTGATGGCGTTGTATTTGGCGCCCACACGCCGTCCAGTATGCTCGATGTATCGCTGATTCGCCGCGTTGCAGCTGCCGCTGCGCCCATCCCCATCACCCTGCATCGCGCGCTCGATACCTGCGCCAACCCCAATGAAGCATTAGCCGCGCTCGTCGGCATCGTGCCGCGTGTCCTCACATCGGGACCCGCCGCCACGGCGTGGGAGGGACGCGACGGGCTGAGGAATTGGATTGCTACTTTCGGGAAGGACATGCAGTTTGTCGTATCCGGCGCTATCCGTTTGGATCAAGTACGCACGCTGGTCGATCACACAGGGGCGCATGAAGTCCACATCGGCGGCGCGGCGCAGACCGATGGGCGCGTCGATCCAGCGAAAGTACGCGCACTGTTAGAGGCGATCCGTTCGTAGGGGCGTGCCAGCGGCACGCCCGCGTGTTTGATTATTCCGCACCCTTAATTGGCAACCGGAGGATGAAGCGCGTTTTACCCGGTTCAGGGCGCGCCTCCATCGTACCGTCATGCTGCGTGATGATTCGAAAGACGATATCGAGTCCGAGTCCGGTATGCTGCGCGGCGTCTTTCGTCGTGTAGAACGGTTCCCACATACGCTGCTGCACCTCATCGGAAATGCCCGCGCCGTCGTCGTTAATTTCGATCATCGCAAACGCATTTTCGTTGCGCGTGATGAAGTGAATAGTGCCATCGTCCGCTGTCGCTTCAATCGCATTATCCAGCAAATTCGTCCACACTTGATTGAGTTCCGAACCGCGCGCCGAAATACGGGGGATCGTCTTGTCGAACTGCTTGATCACGATGCGATTTCCGATGCGCGTATGCAGCATCGAGAGCGTGTTTTCGAGTCCAGCGTGCAGGTCAATTTCTTGGATGGGCGCTTCGTCCATGTAAGTGTAACCTTTGACCTTTTCGACCAAATCGGAGATGCGTCGGGTCGATTGTTCTAGTTCATGCACGAGTCCCGCCACCCCGAACGCCGTACACAACCACGTCAGCATCGTGGTCGGGTCTTGGAGGCGTAGTCCGCCGATCAGCGCATCCAAATCATCAGCAGTCACGCCCACATCCACGAATGACGCTGCCATCTTCCACACATTGTTGACGCCGTTCGCCTCGAGCCATTCCGCAATCGCGTTTTCGCGGTCGCTGTGTTCCAGCGGGCTAAGGGGTTCGCTCCCGCCTGACCGAATGGCATCTTGCTGGATCGACAGCAGTTCGCGCACTTGCAGGTCACTCAAGCCTGTGTTTGGAAGTTGGATCGCTTGCGATTGCAGATCGTACAGTACCCCGCGCAAGCTGACCGCCGCGCGGCGCGCCGCTGACGCCGGATTGTTCAATTCGTGCGCCAAGCCAGACGCCAGCTTACCAAGCGCGTTCATCTTCTCTTGTTGGCGGCGTCCACTGGCGATATTGCCCATCCGTTCCGCCGCCGTCGCCATGATGCGCGCGCCCAGCGTGGGCGCGAACGCGAAAATCTGCCGAAACGATGGCACGTCAAACACCATCAGCCGCGTTGGACTGAGCGCGGTCGATGTCACGCTTGAAATCAGCGTGCCATCCAAGATCGGAATTTCGCCGCCCATCACCCCGCGCGGCGTCGTCCCCATCACCATCTCATGCCCCATCTGGTAGCGCGTGACTTGCATTTCGCCGTCGAGGACAATGTAAAAGCCGCTGATCGGTTCATCTTGACGAAAGAACACGTCGCCGCTGTCAACGGTGACAACACGGCTGTTGGCGCGCACCCAATCCAATTCACTCACATCGATATGTGAGAAGATCGAAAGCTGCTGAAGCTCATCCACTGACATGCGCTTTTGCTCCATCCCATGCTGCCCGCAACGCCGCCGCGCGCTCTATAAGCAGTTCGACCGTCCAATCCTTCGACACAAGCGAACTCCCGATACCGACCGCGACCGCGCCCGCCCGCGCATACTCCGCGATATTCTCGACGCCGATCCCGCCCGTCGGCAAGAAATCCACATCGTTGAGCGGCGCACGCAGCGCCTTCAAGTACGCCACGCCGCCAAGCGCATCGATTGGGAACAACTTGACCATGCGGCAGCCGACGTTGACGGCTTGCTGTGCCTCGGTCGGGGTGGCGATGCCGGGCAGATGCAAAATATCGTGCGCCATCGAGCGCGCCACGGCTGCCGCATCAAAATTGGGCGACACAATAAATTCTGCGCCCGCGTCGAGTGCCAATTTCACCTGATCGGCGGTGCGTACCGTCCCCGCGCCTACGACCATCGACCCGCCAAATTGTTTGCGCAGTTTCGGGATCGACTCCAGCGCGCCGCGCGTGTTCAATGTGACCTCAACCAGCACGATTCGCGCTTCTAACAACGCTTCGCCCATTTGCAAAATCGCATCTTCGCCATAATCCCCGCGAATGATCGCTACAATTCCATCGCGCTTAATGTGGTCTGCGGTCTGCTCAATATTTGTCGCCATCATTCATCCCCTGTCGCGTTCGCGCGTCATTGTAACGGAAACATTAAACTTAATCACGTGACGCTCTACAGCAGATCAATCCACGCAGCTCCTGCGGCACGCTTGACCTTAACCGACAAACCGAGTTCGCCAGCCGGCGGGTCGACGTTACGCGACATGGATTCGTCCAGTCCGAAAAAAAGTTCGCGCTTGGTCGGTGCAGGTTTTACGAGACAGACTGTCCGTCCCAACCGCGTAGCTGCCGCAGGAACAGCGCCGCCTTCAGCAAGCGTGGCGGCGTTCGCCAAACTCACGCTTGACGCTAAATCATATCGAGGGGAGTCTAAACGAACTGACCTTCAAGAGCAAGACGGCTGAAGGCGAAACCGCTTTCATCCACTGCCGATCAATCGGCGTGGCTTTTAAGCGGGCTAATGTATTATTTGTAAAAACGCAGCCAGCGCCGACTGAAATACACTATTTTGTTCGAGATGTGGCGCATGTCCGGCGTCCGGGATGACGATGTGCTGCGCATGGGGCATTTGAGCGACCATCTGCGCGGCAATCGCCCTAAATTTGGTGTCCAGCGCGCCCGTGATCAGCAGGACAGGCATAGAAAGCTGCTGCAATTGATCCCACAGCGACGGCTGCATCCCCGTCCCCATGCCGCGCAAGCTGTTCGCCAGTCCGTTCGGGCGCTGTGCCAGACGTTCGGGGCGCAATGCGGCGCGGCGGGCATCGGACTGGGACGCGAACAGCGACAAGCGTTCCCAATCTTCAACGAACGCCGCGACACCATCACGTTCGATCCGTGCCGCCAATCCATCGTCGCTGTAGATGCGTGCAGTGCGTTCATCGTCCATTTCCAAGCCGGGCGACGCGCTTTCCAAAATCAGCGAACGCACCCGGCTCGGATAGGTCAGTGCTAGATACAGCGCCAATCGTCCGCCCATCGAGTAACCGAAAACATCCGCGCGTCCGTCGGCGTGCGTATCGATCAGCGCGGCAATGTCGGCAGCGGCACGCTCGATTTGGTAGCGCGCGGGCGCGTCGGGTGCGTCAGTGTCACCATGTCCAAGTAAATCGGGGGCAATCATCCGCCGCGCCGTCGTCAACAGCGGGAAATATTGCAACAGTCCTCGTCCCGTTCCGGTAAAGCCATGCAAACCAACAAGCGGTCTGCCTTCACCCGCTGTATGAACACGATACAGCACACCGTCGTTGGCTGTGAATTTCATGTGAACCTGTAGACAAATTCTCGATTTAGGATTAAACTTTCAGATAGTGATGAATATTGCAATCGACGCGCGATTTTTTGCGTGCGATTACAGACTGACCAGTCGGTTTCATGATGAGCAATGCAACGATGAACCTCCGCAAGCGCGCGAAACAAGCCGATACAGCCGAACGCGAGACCGGGCGCGACCCCGAAGCGACACGCGGACGCATCTTGGACGCGGCGCTCGATGTATTTTCGCAAAAAGGCTATCACGATACCAGTGTCGATGAGATCGTCACCGCATCCAGCACCTCGAAGGGCGCGATCTACTTCCACTTCCCCAACAAGCAAGCGTTGTTCTTCGCGCTGGTAGACAAGTTCGCCAATCTGCTTGAAAAGTGCGCCGAAGAAGCGATTGCGCGCGAACAAATCGGCATCGCGCGCGTCGATATCGCCCTGCGCACGATCTTGGATGTATTCGGACAGTATCGCCCATTAGCGAAACTCATGCTGGTACAAGCCGTCGGCTTGGGGACAGCCTTCGAGTTGAAGCGCATGGAACTGCACGACCGCTTCGCCGCGCTGATCAAACGCTATCTCGATGAAGCGATAGCCGTTGGCGATGTGCAGCCCGTCGATACCGACGTAGTGGCGTATGCGTGGATGGGCGCAATCAACGAAATCATCATCCGCTGGGTCTACACGGGCGAACCCGGCGCAGACCGCATCATGAACACGCTGCGCCCGATGCTGCTGCGCAGTATTGGCTTTACAAGTGACATTTAACGGAGAGAGAACGATGGTAGTCTGGACTCCGACGACAATGAATCCTTCTAGCCGCTATGCCGATGACCGCCCGCGTTTGGTCGCCGTCGCGCGCCGTGTCACCGCCATGCCGCCGCTCGCGGTGCTGCGGCTTGCGCCTTCCGGCGTACAGCGCGTGCATTGGCAGCACGCCGACGATGAACTCGCGTTCGCAGGCTGGGGTATAGCAACCGAGATCGTCGCCTATGGGCGGGATCGCTTCGCCAGCATCAAAATGCAAAGTGACGCGCTGTTCGCGGATGCGCAGTTAGATTTACCATCCGAAGCCGCGCCGCGCTTGGTGGGCGGATTCGCCTTCCGCGATGACTTCGCCGCCGCCGATGGCGTCTGGGCAGCCTTCCCATCAGCGTACTTCATGCTCCCGCGCGTCCAATACACGCGCATCGGGGACGACGCATGGCTGACCATTAGCCAGATCGCACAGCCCGACGAAGCCAGCGACGGCGTAATCGACTGGCTGAACGACGAACTCGATCACCTGAGCGCGCTGCTCGACGAACGTGCAACTGCTGATCACGACGCGCCACACGCCCACACCATCCAGTATCCGCTGACGCGGGCTGCGTGGCGTGGGCAAATCACCAATGCGACGCGCCGCATTCGCGCGGGCGAACTCGAAAAAGTCGTGCTGTCGCGCTACGCCGATATTGAATTCGATGCGCCAGTCGATCCGATCTTGGCGCTGGAAACGCTGGACGCGAATTATCCAACCGCCTACCGCTTCTTGGTCGAAGTCTATCCCGGTCATGCGTTCTTCGGCGCGACACCCGAAGTGATGGCAGCGAAACGTGGCGCGCGGTTGGAGACGGCAGCGTTGGCGGGATCGCGTCCGCGCGGCATGTCGGACAGCGCCGATCAAGCCTTCGCGGCGGCGTTGATGGCGTCGCCCAAAGAGCGTATCGAACACAGCCTTGTCGTGGACATGCTGCGCGATCTGCTGCAACCGTTCGCGCGCCAACTGACCATCCCTGAGCTGCCGACGATCATGCGCCTGCGTAACATTCAGCATTTATACACGCCGATCCAAGTGACGCTGCATGATGACGCCGCGTTATTAGATATCATCGCGGCGCTGCATCCAACGCCCGCACTCGGCGGATCGCCGCGGCGAAGCGCGATGGACGCCATTCGCCGCTTAGAGACGACGGATCGGGGTTGGTATGCCGCTCCCATCGGCTGGATCGACGCCAACGGCGATGGCATGTTCGCCGTCGCCATTCGGTCAGCCGTCAGCGTTGAAGATCGCGCGCGCTTGTATGCGGGCGCGGGCATCGTCGCGGACAGCGACCCCGATAAAGAATGGGACGAGACCGCGCTCAAATTCAAGCCGCTGCTTAACGCCTTGGGGGTGAACGGTGACGCCCCCCAATCGTAATTTTCTCTGGACAAGCATCGTGGTCGATGAACTGGCGCGCTCCGGTCTGCGCGCCGTCGTGATCGCGCCCGGTTCGCGCTCAACGCCGCTGGCAATCGCGTTCGCAGAACACCCCGATATCCGCGTCTATTCGATCATCGATGAGCGGAGCGCGGCATTCTTCGCGCTTGGACACGCGCTGGCGACGGATCGCCCGGTCGCGGTTGTGTGTTCGTCCGGCACGGCGACAGCGAATTTCTATCCAGCGATCATCGAAGCGCGCTATTCAGGCGTGCCGCTGTTGATTATGACCGGAGATCGCCCGCCAGAACTGCGCGATTCGGGCGCGAATCAGACCGTCGATCAGGTCAAAATGTACGGCGATCATGTCTTGTGGTCAGTGGACGTGGCGCTGCCCGAAAGCGATCCGTCCGCGCTGGCGATTCGCAGTTTGCGCACGCTGGCGTGCCGCGCTTATGCGACGGCGAACGGTGGCGCGACCAGTGATGGCGGCGGCGGAATGCCGCGCGGTGCGGTGCATCTGAATTTTCCATTCCGCAAGCCGCTTGAACCGATCCCCGTGCCGACGGATAAGACCGACGATCTAGCGTGGGTCGGGCGGACAAACAACGAGCCGTTCACGCGCATTGGTGGCGGCGCGGTCGCACCAACAGATCATCAAATCGACGCACTAATACAAGTCTTGCAAGATGCCCAGCGCGGTATCATCATCGTCGGATCGAGCGTCGATCTCAGGTTGGCGAATGAATTGGCGCTGTTTGCCGGGCAAGCGCATTTTCCCGTCTTAGCCGATCCGCTCTCCCAAATTCGCTACAATGCCCATTGGCGCGAGATGGAAACTGCGTGCGTTGGCGGCTACGATACGTTTTTGCGCGGCATATCGGCTTGGGATAAACCGGATTTGATCCTGCGTTTCGGCGCGATGCCCACCTCGCAATCCCTGATCGACTATCTAAACATGAACGGCGATGCCTATCAAATCACATTCAGCGCCGATGGCATCTGGAAAGACCCGAATCATCAAATCGATGAATTCATTTGGGCAAATCCCGCCGAGATCGCGCGCATATTCAGTCAGGTTGCTGCCGAGACAACGATTGGTGACGAGGCATGGGCGGAGCATTTCCGCGCTGCCGAGTCCGCGACATGGGATATCATCACGCGCGAGCTGGCTGGTGATTTCTTCGATGGAGTGGTTGTCGCGGATACAGTCGATCTGCTCCCCGATGGCGCGGCGCTTTACATCGGCAACAGCCTCCCCGTCCGCCATCTTGACCAGTTCGCGCGCCCTACCCCAAAACATATTCGCGTGTTCGGCAATCGCGGCGCAAGCGGCATCGATGGCATGGTGTCGAGCGCGTTGGGCGCGGCGGCAGGACTCGATGCGCCGCTCGTCTTGGTCACGGGCGATCTCGGCTTCTATCACGACATGAATGGCTTGCTGGCGATCAAGCGCAATCATGTCAACGCGATTATCGTTGTGATCAACAACGACGGCGGCGGCATCTTCCAGCGACTGCCCGTCGCCCAGTTCGATCCGCCGTATACCGAATTATTCCGCACGCCGCACGGCATGACCTTCGATCATGTCGCCGCGATGTATGATTTAGACTATACACAGGCGACGGATCGGGCGTCGTTTCGACAGGCGTTCAACGCGGCATTGACGACGGTCAAGTCCCGATCCACGATCATCGAAGTGCCAACCGACGCGATCCATGATCTTGCGCGGCGGAACGAAATTACTCAACGTGTATTGGATGCGATCAAGACTCTGTAGGAGACAACAGCGATGGACACCCCCGCAATCGACACCAACAATCTGATCCGCAAGGCGGCGGATTGGCAGACGGTCAAGGAATATGAAGACATCACCTATCAAAAAACATCTGGGATCGCGCGGATTGCCTTCAATCGCCCCGAAGTGCGCAACGCCTTCCGCCCCGACACGATCACCGAAATGACCGAAGCTTTCCAGCACATCTGGGATGATCAGGATGTCGGCGTGATCTTGCTCACGGGCGAGGGACCCGCGCAAGATGGCAAATGGGCGTTCTGCTCCGGCGGCGATCAAAAAGTGCGTGGCGACGCGGGCTATGTCGGCAAAGACGGCGTGCATCGCCTGAATGTCTTGGGGTTGCAGCGCATCATCCGCACGATCCCAAAGGTCGTGATCGCGCTCATTCCCGGCTATGCGATTGGCGGCGGACACGTTCTGCATGTGATCTGCGATCTGACGATTGCGGCGGACAATGCCGTGTTCGGGCAGACGGGTCCGCGCGTCGGCAGCTTCGACGGCGGCTATGGATCGAGCTATTTAGCGCGCATCGTCGGGCAGAAGAAGGCGCGCGAAATCTGGTACTTGTGCAAGCAATACGGCGCGCAAGAGGCGCTCGATATGGGCTTGGTCAACAAGATCGTGCCGCTGGCTGAACTCGAAGCCGAAGGCGTGGCATGGGCAGAACAAATCATGCAGCACAGCCCGCTCGCCATTCGCATTCTGAAAGCATCGATGAACGCCGATGTGGACGGACAAACCGGCTTGCAGCAGTTGGCGGGCGATGCGACGCTGTTGTTCTACATGACCGAAGAAGGTCAAGAGGGGCGTAACGCCTATGTGCAGAAGCGCAAGCCTGCCTTTCGTAAATATCCGTGGCGTCCATGACCGATTGGTTGAACAGCCTTGGGTACGTGCGCGAAGCGCCGGGTAAGCCAGCCCTCATCACGCCATCCAAAATGTGGACGTATGAGGAACTGGTCGATAAAGCCTTCACGATGGCGGCACGGCTGGCAGCTTGGGATGTGAAAGCGGGCAGTCGTGTCGCCGTTCTCAGCCCAAACAGCGCGCAATATGTCTTTTTGATCCATGCGCTGTTGGAATTGGGCGCGACGCTGATTCCGCTCAATACGCGCCTCACGCTGGACGAATTGAAATATCAAGTTCAGACCGCGCGTCCGACGCTGTTGATTGACACACCTGAAACCGAAACACGAGGGAAAACCCTCTACCGCGACATCAATACACGACCCGTCGATTTCAACGGTTTTCGGTCAGCGCATTTCGATCCCATCATGCCTGAGACGACGGATGAATCCATCGCCGCGATCCTCTTTACGTCGGGGACAACCGGACAACCGAAAGGCGTTCGCCTCACGCGCAGCAATCTATGGCTGAATGCGCTCTGGTCGAATCGGAAACTGAGCGCCGAAACGCCAGAAACGGATCGCTGGTTGCTCACGCTGCCGCTGTATCACGTCGGCGGACTGTCGATTGTCTATCGGACGTTCCTTGCGGGGCAAACGCTCGTCCTCTATGAAGGCGGTTTCGATCCGCAGCGGGTCTCCGATGCGCTGCATCAACATCAAATCACGCATGTTTCGCTCGTACCGACGCAGTTATACCGGATGCTCGAAGCGGGCGTTTCGTTCCCATCATCGCTGCGCATCATTCTGCTTGGCGGCGCGGCGGCGTCCCCCGATTTGCTCAAGCGCGCCTTTGACGCGGGCTTGCCCGTCGCGCCAACCTACGGCATGACCGAAACTGCCTCGCAGATCACAACTATGCTCCCCGACGCTGCACGCCGCAAGCCGGGCAGCGTGGGCAAACCCATCTCCCAAACACGCCTCCGAGTGGTCGCTGAAGATAACAGCACGCTTCCAGCCAATCAAATCGGGGAGATCGTCATACAAACATCTTCAAGCGATACGCTGATGCTCGGTTATCTCGATCAGCCAGATATCACTGATGAAGATGAGTTTCACACCGGCGATCTCGGCGATCTCGATGACGATGGCGATCTGTGGATCGTGCAGCGGCGCAGCGACTTGATCATCAGCGGCGGCGAAAATGTGTATCCAGCGGAAGTGGAGAACGTCTTATACACGCATCCTGCGATTGCCGATGCGTGCGTCGTCGGACTGGCAGACGCCGAATGGGGGCAAATCGTGGCGGCGGCACTCATCATCAAGCCGGACGCGCACGCCACCGCCGACGAAATCGACGCGCATTGTCAGCAGCATCTCGCCGGATACAAACGCCCGCGCCGGATCATCTTTGTCGATGCCTTGCCGCAAACGGCATCGGGTAAAGTGATCCGGCGCGAGGTGGCAGCGATGTTCGCGTAGGGCGCGCCCGCTTGCCCGATCCTGTGAACTATGTGCCTTCGACTACGGGGAGGGTCATGATATCGCCGTTGGCTGTAAAGACGAAGTTAGAAATCCAACCGATATAGCGCGCTGTTTCGACCTGCACCCAATCGCCTATCGTGTTACGCCCCGTCGCGCGCAGCAAGCGTCCATTGCGCAAGCCAACGACGACGTTGAACGTCGTGTCGGGTCCCTCGCGGACATTGGCAATGTCGTTGGTGCGCGTCATGACCATCAGCCCCGTACTTTCGGACACGCGCACATCCGCCGGATCGCGCTCCTCGCGGAAGCGAATCGGCGTCGCGCTCGTCAGACAGTCGGGCGGTGTCGGGAAAGCCAGTGGCGTCGCCGTCGTTAAGCAGATGCCCGGAATCGCACCCGAAAATCCAGTCACACGCAGCGGGAGCCGCGCTTCGATCACATTGCCAATGCGGTAAGCGGCGTCGGAGATCGGTTCGCGCGTCCCATCCTCGCGCTGCAAGAATACGCCGTCAACATTGGCGACAACCAATGTATCCGCCACGCCGCTGCCGCGCGAGTCGAGTTGAAATTCCAATTGCGCATCGGGATTTGGTGTCGCCGCGCTCTCGATCAGGACATACATGAACGAGTCATTGCGCAGCGCCCGCGCCGTTTGGATACGCAGCGACAGGACATTGACCGGACTTTCGCCTTGCAGCGTCGGCGCATCGAGCGAATCGTCCCAATCAGCCCGTTCACCATCGACCGCGATCCACGTTAAGCCACTTGGGAGCGGTGGATCGTTCTCCGGCGGCACATCCAGCAACCACGCCGCAATCCGCTCCGCCAACAGCGTATTGCCGAGATGCAGCGGTTGAACACCTTGCGCCGTTTGGGTCAACGCCAAGCCATAGCCGTTCATCAACATCTCGCCATCACCCAAGAGGGCAACGCGGGTGTTTGTGCGCGTGTTTTCACCGATGACACCGATGGTCAAGCGCCCTGTTGCGTCTTGGTTGTAGTTGACTTCGAGTGGATCGCGCGTGGTAATTGGCGCATACGCGCGCGCATTTGCCTCCGCGAACGGGACATTGGCATAGATCAGTGGATAGGCGGCGCTGTCAATGCCGAACAACTCCGCGCCGACCGGACGCGCGCCCCATGTTACGACGGGCAAATCATAAGCGACAATGGGCTGATTGACCCGATTCGCTAGTGGATACGGCAGCATGGGCAGGAAACTCGTCTCTAAGGCGGAAACGCTTTCCTGTGTGAACCATGGCTGAATCAGCAGTCCGGCAAACAACTGCGTCCCATAATCCGCGTTCAACAGCCGCGCCATTCCCCCCGTTGGCGACTCCGTGCCGCCGCGAATATGCCCGCTCGGATCGACCGCCAAGAGCAGATTCGCCCCCTGCTGCATTCGCGCCCAAATCCGTCCAAGAAAATCAACCGGAATCGGGCGGCGCGGTCTGACCAAGACGATCACGCTGATGTTTTCGGGCAGCGGATCGCGCAAGCGCGCGAACTCGGTCTGTGCGCCGAAGCTGCGGAAGATCGCCGCCAGTTGTGTCAAACCCGTTGGACCTTCGGTCGTCACCGACGCCATGTCCAACTGTTGACTTTCCTCAATAAATACGACCAACGGCGGCGCGGATGGGACGGGCGGTTCGCCCTCCTGTCCACGCGCCAAACTCGACGCCAAGACCATCAGCGTGATGGTCAGCAGGACGCCGAGTCGAAACATTCGCTTGTTCATGCTGTCGTCCACCAACCCGAGTCGGGTTATGCGCCCGGAGTCGGCGTCGCGGTCACTTCTTCCGTCGATTCGGTCGTTGGCAGCGGCGTCGTCGTGCGCGTCGGCGTTGGCGTTGGTGTGAGCGTCGCCGTTTCGGTGGGACCCGGCGTCGGGAACTCCAGCGCAACCGATTCAGCATTCACCAGCCACGTCACCGCATTGAGCAAGAAGCGCACATTCGCCGGATGTACGAAACCGGCGCTATAACGCGGCGCGGTCTGCAAACCCAAGCCATTCCGCGCGAAATCGGCATCCCCCACCAAGACGATGCGCGATCCGGTGCGCGGATCATCGAATGCGCCCGATACCGCCAGCGATCCCGCTGCTGTGTCCGTGCCGATGTTAAATTCCAATACGCCTTCGCGGACGAAGCGCGCGAAATCAACCTCGCCGTAGAACGCCGGATCAGCGAACACCAGCGGCGTCACGATGAAGCCCTGAATGGCGGAGTCGACTTCGAGCGAACGCGCGCCAAAGAACGCCAATTCGCCCTCTAGCCCCACTGTGATCGGGTGCTGCGTGTTGATGTTGGTGGAGACGAAGCGGTTGCTGATCCGCGCCAGATTTGGCGTCGGCGTTGCGCCTTCAACGGGCGCAGCATCCGCTTGGACGCCGTTATCCGTGATCAGATAATCGGCAGTCGCGCGCAGACCAAAGTCCGCCCACATCAGTTGGAACAAGCCGCTGGTCGCGGGCAGCGCCGAACTGCGCGTCTCGATAACGGGATTCGCCAACAACAGCAGTTTGCCGCCGTTGTTGACATACGACCACAGGCGCGCGATCTGATCGGGCGCGAAGTCCGTCTGCGGGCCCGCGACGATGATCAAGTCGGCGTCCGAAGGGAAGCCTGTGCGCCATTCCAACGTGTAGAGGCTCGCGCCCAACTGGCGCAGCAAACCCGCCAAGCGCGACAAACCGCTGTCCGAACGGTCGAAACGGCTGGCTTCGCCGCCCGCTTCGGTGAAGTAAATGTTGATGCCCTCCAAACGGGGCGTTTCTTGCAGCAGCCGTTCGGCGCTCACCAGCGACGGACGCGCCTGAAACGCGAACCCGCCCAGTCCAACCAACAGCACGAGCAATCCAATGAATTTCGCGCGCATGTTTTTCAACTCCTCATCGGTTCAACACCGGACGCCGAAGCGCCCATTCCTCAGCGTACTATACCTGAGCGGGGGAAGAATGACAAACGGCATTGCACCTCCCCCCAGCCCGTTCTCCGGTATGGAGGGGGTGAGGGTGATTCATTCCTACCGATTTTGCGATTTCTATGCGACAATGCGTCGGGGCGCACACTTGGGGGAACATGAACGACCTCTATTCCGCATACGGACTCTGCATTCAATCCCATTGGGAACTGCCGCCGCTGCTGCGCGGATCGGGCAGCCCCGACGTGATCGTCCGCGAGGCGTCCGCCGATGAGTTCCCGCGCCGCGTGATCGCCCAACCCGGCTGGCACGTCCCCTCGTCCGATGCGATCTATCTGCACGCGGGCGCGCTCGGACAGTTCGGCGCGCGCGCGGGGAACGAACTGGTCGCGCTGCCCGCGCCGACGTTGGATGCCACCACGCTAACCAACTTCCTGATCACCACCGCGCTCAATTTGATCTTGTTTCAGCGCGGCTATCTGCTGCTTCATGCCAGCGTCGTCGCCATCGATGGCGCGGCGGTCGCCTTCCTAGGCGGGTCCGGCTGGGGCAAATCGACGCTGGCGGCGGCGCTCGAAGCGCGCGGACACCGCGTGATCGCGGATGACACGCTGGCGCTCGACCTGTCCGATCCCACCACGCCGCGCGCGCTCCCCGCCTTCCCGCAGATGAAGCTGTACCCTGATTCGCTCGAACTCGTCGGCGTGGCGGCGGACGGGCTGCCGCGCGTGCAAACGCTGCACGTCAACGGCGCGGGCGATAAACGCTTTCGTTCGCTGGCGGATCAATTCGTGGACGGCGGCGCGCCGCTCAAACGACTGTATGTGCTGGAACGGCGCGATCACGCCGAAATTGCGCGGCTGAGTCGCGGCGCAGCGTTCCCCGAACTGATGCAGCATTCGTTCGTCGGCAAGCTGGCGGCGGCGTTCGGCGTCGATCTACTGGCGGTCAACGGGCGCGCGCTCACCCATCTGCGCCAATGCACGACGCTGTTGGATGCCGTCCCCGTCGCGCGGCTGTATCGCCCATGGGACTTGGGCGCGCTTGGCGGCGCGGCGGCGCTGGTGGAACGCGATATCGCCGGGTTGTAGGGGCATGGCGTGCCATACCCGCGTTTACCGCCCCGTGCCACGCGCACAACCCGCCGCGAAAAAATTTTGATCCGCTTCGCGGAGGGACAGAGCAACAGCGATCAGAGGTCAGAGTATTCAGATTACAAAATATTAATAGTGACGGCAACACAGCCGAAAACCGAAGAGGTAGTTCCGTACATTCGGGTCGTCCCAGCCGCGGTACGCCGCGCGCGATGCTCTGATCGAAGTCCCACGAGCCGCCGCGCAGCACGCGCGCATTTGTTCCATTCATTACGTTAATATCACCGCTCCCCTACGCATCCAAACACCATTCCCAGACATTGCCGCTCAGATCCGCGACGCCGAACGGACTGCACCCGCTTTCGGGATGCGCTAGGGGATGATCGTACTTCGTGACGGGCGTCGTCCGCGCGAAGCCGCTTGCGTCCACATTGCAGCGTTTCGGATCGAAAGCGTTCCCCCACGGGTATTCGCGTCCATCGTCGCCCTGCGCAGCCCGCTGCCACTGACTTTCGCTCGGCAAACTGATATTCAACCCCGTCTCCGCCGCTAGCCATAGACAAAAGGCGACCGACTCGAACCAACTAACGTTCGTGCGCGGCGTATCATCACCGTCAAATGCAGTCGGTTTAGGCTTTTTGCCATTCTGCTCCCAGAACGCCTGCGCCTCGGCGCTGTAGCCCCACCAGCGCGCGTCAGCATAGCCGCCCGCGTCGATGAACGCCTGATACTGCGCATTCGTCGTCGGATACTTGGCGATCCGAAACGCCGGAACGGGAACGATCCCGCCTTTCGTCCCATTAGACGAACTTGCATCCTCCAATGTGACCGTTCCAGCGGTCACGCTGCACCACGCGAACGGCGCGGGCAGGACGGACAGCAGCAACGCCTCCCCCAGTTCAGCGGGGACGGGCAGCGTCGGCTGTGCCTGTTTGAGCGCTCGCCAGCGCGCGATCCCGCGTCGGCGCGTGGCATCGCGCCCAGCGAGAAAGATGATCTCGTCGAGTTCGTTTTGCGCGCGGCGCTGGGCATCCGCGCGGGCAGCGCTATCACGCGCGTGCTGGATCATGTCATTGATGGCATCGCGCGCCGTCTCGGAGTACGCCGAATGCGCGGCATACGGCGTCAGCAGCGCGACGACAGCGGCGTGATCGCCCGCGCGCGTCAGATCGTCGGCTTGGGCGAGCAGATCGCGCAGGCGCGGCGGGGGTGCGGCAGCCGCACCGCTTGGAGCATCAGGCGGCGATTCGATGCTTGGTTTGGTTGGAACGGCGGCGCGCGACTCCAATTCACGGGTACGGACAGGCAGTTGGGAGGTGAGGTCTGCACGTGGCGGCTGCATGTCCGCGATGATCGCGTCGATCTCGCGCTGCACATTGTCGCCCACCTCGCCGCGCCAATGTTGCAAGAGGCGAACGACGGCGGACGTGCCGCGCCATTCGCCATAGATATCCAACTGCGAAATCAGATTGATAGTGAACGGGCGCGCCGCCCCCGTCCAACGGATGCCAGCGAGGACGGGACACTGCCAGAGCGCGAGGCGAATTTGGGCTTCGCGGTCGTCCGCATCATTCATGAATGGCAGCAGGACGGTGACGATGCGCAGCAAAATGGGTTGTTCGAGTGCCATGAGGACGATTTTTCCAACGCGAATAAGAAGTTACTGCAATTATAATGTTAGCCGCGCTGGATTCTCAAGCGAATGTTCCCCCGCTCCACATGGCGCGGGGGTAAGTGGGCTGAGGTTGCCCTACACCACATCCGCGAACGTGCGCTCCATGCGCCGGAAGTAAAACAAGCCGCTGATCAGCAGCAGCACCGCCACCACCGACGAGACGAGGATCATCGCGCCGGGCGCGGTGTCTGTCCCCAACAGCGCCCAACGGAAGCCCTCGACCACACCCGTCATGGGGTTCAGGCTGTACAACAAGCGCAGCGTGGGGTCTTCGATCAGGCTGCTCGGATACACAATCGGCGTGATGAACATCCAAAGCTGCGTGATGAACGGAATGGTGTAGCGCACATCGCGGAACTGCACGTTAAGCGCCGACAGCCACAATCCAACCGCCAGTGACGTGATCAACGCCAGGAGCATCAGCGCGGGCAGCCAGATAATGTTCGCCGTCGGGACGATGCCGAAATACAGCATCATGCCGATCAGGATGATGAACGAGAGCGCGAAATCGACCACGCCCGAGAGAACGCTCGAAATCGGAATCACGAGACGCGGAAAGTAAATTTTCTTGAGCAGATTAGAACTGCCGACAAGGCTGTTGGCAGAGTTGGTCAGCCCGTTGGTGAACAGTGTCCACGGGACGAGCGCGACGAAGTTGAAGATCGGATACGGCACGCCGTCCGACGGTACTTCTGCCAGGCGTCCGAAGAACAAACTGAACACAACCATCGTCAAGAACGGCTGAATGATCGCCCACAGCACCCCTAAGACCGTCTGTTTATAGCGCACTTTGACATCGCGCCAGATGAGAAAGTACAACAGTTCGCGGTATTCCCACAGTTCGCCCAAGCGGACGGCGACCCAACCGCGCGTTGGTTGAAGGCGCATATGCACTGGGGGTGTGACTTGCGTTCCAATTCCGGTCGGTTGACTATCAGCGAGGCTCACAGCTTATCCTTTTACAACTCGGGTTCGGACGCTATCATTCCATCATTGTGCTGCTGCGTTCGGCGTCGTTGGGCGGACGAACCATATATGGAAGGATGTGCATAACGAATACTTTAATGGGACACCCGCGCTTTCGCAAGGTGAGGATGCGCAAAAACGGGAGCCACCCATGACCACGCTCATCACGGGTGGCGCGGGCTTCATCGGCAGTCGATTGGCGCGGCGGCTGCTGGCGGACGGCGAAACCGTCGTGATCCTCGATAACTTCGATCCGTATTATCCCGTCGCCGTCAAACGCGAGAACATCGCAGATTTGGGCGATCATGCCGTCGTGATCGAAGGCGATATCCGCGACCGCGCGCTGCTGGATGAAATCTTCTCGACCTACCCGATTCGCCGCGTGGCGCACATGGCGGCAATGTCTGGCGTGCGCTATTCCGCCGAGCGCGGCGTGCTGTACGCCGACGTGAACACAACCGGCAGCGTCGCGCTGATGGACACCGCCCGTAAACACAGCGTCGAGTCGTTCATCCTCAGTTCCACATCGCAGGTGTACGGCGAGACGGCGCGCGTCCCATTCCGCGAGGATGAACCCACCGATTTACCGCTCGCGCCCTATCCGGCGAGCAAGCGCGCCGCCGAAATTTTCGCGCATACATATTATCAACTGTTCGGGCTGAACGTGACCGTTTTGCGCTTCTTCAACGTCTACGGACCCGGCGGACGCCCCGATATGATGCCCTTGCGCGTGATCGACAGTCTCGTTCACGACACGCCGATCACGGTGTTCGATGGCGATCTCAAGCGCGATTGGACGTATATCGATGATGTGCTGGATGGCGTAATTTCGGCGTTAAACACACCGCTGGGCTACGCGATCTTCAATCTCGGCTGCGGCGCACCGATCACGTTGGACGATTTCATCGGCATTTGCGAGCGTCTAATCGGTAAAACCGCGATCCGCGTCCCGACGCCGACGCCGCCCACCGAGCCAACTGTGACCTACTGCGACAACACACGCGCACGGGAACGCTTGGGCTTCGCGCCGCGCGTCGATATTGCAGAGGGCTTGGCGCGGACGTGGGCATGGTATCAGGCGCGCTTCTTGACACCCCCCATACAAACGCCGTGACCCCGCTCAACATCCTGTTCGTCACCGAACATATCCCCTATCCCGATGTGCCGCACGCGGGCGGACAGGATTATTGGCATTTGATCGACGCCCTCCGCGCACGGCATCGAGTCTATGTGGCGACGTTCGACGATCCCGCCGCGCCCATCCCCACCGAAAAACTTGCGCCGTATGTTGAAAAGCTGCACATTGTCCGCGATCCGCTGCCCCCCGCGCTCAAAACGCGCTTGAAAGCGCGGCTGTCCGCCTCAACAAGTAGCCCATCGGACGCAGCGATGCCAGCGCCGCGTTCGCTGTTGTCCAGCACCGCGCGCATCATCCGCCAAACGCAGCGTGCATGGATGGCGACGCAGATGGAGCGCGTCGTGCGTGCATGGTGTGATCGCTATCAGATCGACGTCCTGCATTGCGCTTGGACGGCGATGGGGCGCTATTTGACCGCCAGTCCGCACGCGCTGTTCCGCGTCTTGGATGAGGTCGATGTGCGTTTTCTGGTCGAAGCCGACGAAACGACGCGCGGATTGCGCGATCCGGCGGATGCCGCACGACGAAAAGCCGATGAACTGGCATCCTGTGCCGCCGCCGATCTGGTGATCGCGCGCTCGAAGTACGATTTGGACGTGCTGCAAGCGCATGTACCGACGTTGCAGGGCTTCGTGCTGCATTCGGTTGGCGATGTGCGGCGGCTGTTGGACGTGACGCCCGACGAAGCGACGCCGAATCGGATTTTGTTCTGCGGCGCATTCGACCGCGACGCGAATATCGATGCAGCGCAGTGGTTCGCGCGCGCTATTTTCCCGCTGATTCGCGCCAACGTCCCCGCCGCCGAATTATGGCTGGTCGGCGCGCGCCAGGATGCGCGCGTGCGCGAACTGGCGGCGCTTGCTGGCGTGACCGTCACCGGCTATGTGCCAGATTTGCGTCCGTATCACGCTGCCGCCCGCGTCGTGATCGCGCCGACGCGCGTCCCGGCAGGCAACCTGATCAAGATCATGGACGGACTCGCGGCGGGGCGTCCCGTCGTCGCCACGACCATCGCCAATCGCGGGATCGCCGCGCCATCCGTGCGCACCGCCGATACGCCGGACGCTTTCGCCACGCACATCGTGACACTGCTGCGCGACGATACGGCATGGCGCGCAGACTGCGCGATCAACCGTGCCTATGCGCGCTCGCACTTCGATTGGGATGCGAACGTGGCGCGCTTAGAGACGCTGTATATGGACGGCGTGCAGAGAATACGAACAGAAGGGCGTAATGTACCACGCCCCTCCGAGTCGTAAGCCTCATCCGCCTTCGCTGACCAACCCTTCCCCAGATGTGACTTCCGACGGCGCATCCGTCGGTATACTCATCGGCAGCTCGACAGGTGCAGCGAACGTCGCCGTTGCGGTCGGCATCAACGTTGGCATGTCGGCGGGCGCGACGCTCTGCGGCATCGTTGCCGCGCTCAATCCCGTACCACCTCCGCCACCTGAACCAAGCAAAGAACAGATTGTTCCTCCAACAAAGCCGAGACTCGGACGCATTTTCAACGAAACGTCGTCCAGCAAATACGCGGGCGTACTGTCTAAAGATGAAACGTAGACCGAAATCGTCGCATCGTCCCATGCTTGCGTCGTATACGTCTGGATCATGTATTCGGCTAAGGGCGTGTTCGGTTCGAGCCAGAACGTACAAACTTGGAGATCGGTGAAGGTCGGCGTATGCAATATCACGGTCGCGCGCTTGCGTAGATTGCTGACATTGCCAAGCGCAAAGCGCGCTTCAATCAGCAGATTGTCTGGGATCGGCTGTCCACTATATTGCAGCACAACCGCGCCATTCGGATTGGGCGCGCCGAAGAAATTCAGCACGCCGTTGCTATCGACCGACGATGTGATACTCCCGAATGTCCCCCACGCCGTGAAGCCCGCGCTGAAATCACCATTCGTGACCAGATTGGCGCTGTCATCGCCAGAAATATTGGGCGCGTTTGGATCGATACAGCGCGTCTCGTCCACAGGCGTACCCGGCACATAGATTAGGCTGACGTTATCGACTAATACATAACCCGTTTCGTCGCCCGTCGACAGATAGATCGATAAACTCGCGCCCTCTGTCCATGCGATATTCGTCTTGGTGAACATCTGATACGTTTGCATGGGCGTGTTCGGCTCCAACCAGAACGAACAAATCTGGAAATCGTTGAAGTTGGCATGATGGGTCATGATCAACGCACGTTTGCGCATGATGCTCGAATTGCCAAGCTGAAACTGGGCTTGAAGCGGGATATTGCCCGCTAACGGCACGCCCGTGTTTTGCAGCACGACCGCGCTGGTCGCGTCGAGCGTGCGGAAGTATTGAAAGACTCCATTGACGACTTGGAATTGAATATCATCGGGGTTCGGCGTCGCGTACACGCCCCAGAACGCCATCTCATTGTTGAATGCGCCGTTGCGCAGCAAGTTCAAATTCGGCGCGGGCGCGATCTCAAACGGCAAACTCGTGGCGCTCTCCAATGCGGGTGATGTGGCGATCAACTGATGATCATCGTCGAATTGGTTGATGCTCAAGCCAGTGAACGTCGCTACCCCATTGACAGTATTCGCAATCAACGTGCCGGACAAGATGCCACCCGCCGGATTATCGACCAGTGCCAGCGTGACCGGCACGCCGCTATCATCGACATTATTCCCGTCGGCGGTCTGCAAGCGCACTTGGACACCCGTCGCGCCATTGATCGCGCTGCCCGCAATCGTCGTCGTCGGCTGTGCGCTAAAGACGACGCGCGCCGGAACACGGATCGTCGGACGCAGACACCAGTTGACCAGATGCCCCACATCCGTATTCACTGCATCGCTGACGCGCAGTTCCCAATTGCCGCTGACACTCTGATCATCGAACCCTGACAATACTTGCGCTGGACGGTAGACCGCGCCCGCCGTATAGGCATCCACCGTTGTGCTGTTCGTACAGCTTAATTGTGCCGAACCACTCGCTTCATCATCGAAGGCAATGAACACATTGTTGCCGCTGCAAATGCCGCCCGCGTTATTTGGACTGTCGAGCAACCGGATCGGTATGCCATTGTGCGTCAGCGTCACATCGAGATCGCCAACATAGGTGTGCGTGATATTCACGCGCACGTCCAAATCTGCCAGCACGCCGCTGTCCGGCACAATAATTGTGCTGGCAACACTCCCCACCGCGTCGGGGATCGCAAGCGCGCCTGTCCACGTTGGATCGTGCGTCGTAGCACAGTATGCGCCCGTTGCGGGCTGAATCACGCGCAGCGCCGTCGTAGCGGATTGTCCCGCCGTCGCTCCCGTCTCGTTCGCGGTCGCCGTCGCCACATTTTGGAATGTGCCGAAACCCGTCCCCGTGATTTTGATCGTCAAACTGCATTGATCGACTGTGCCGAGCGCGAAGTTTTCCAAGCGCAGCACCGTCGCCGTGACATTGGGCGTCGCGCCTGTGCAGTTATGTGCCAGCGTCGCGGGGACGCTTTCAATTCCCGTTGGCAGCGGAAGATCGACCACGATTCCCGTGAGCGCGGTCGTACTGTTCGGATTGGTGACGACGATCTGCATCGCCCCGCCGCTCACCAAGTTCTGTTCGACCGCCGACGGTGTGAAGCTGATCGCCAACAGCGGCGGGAGCGTAGTCGTCGGATTCGAGCCGTAGATCGAGACCGCGCCCGCGACATCATCCGGTTCTAAGCCCGTCAACGCGCTGTTGTACGTCGGATTCATGACCGCCAGCGTCGTCGGCTCATGCAGCAAGCCGATGCTGTGTCCGATCTCATGCAGCGCCACGATGCCGATATCGTGCTGACCCGCGCCGGGCGTGCATTTCCAATTCTCAGCGATGTCGAAGTGCAGATCACCGGGCGCGGAGACGAGCGAACCGTTTGGCGGCGGGAAGAAGGCATGAGCCAGCACGCCCGATGCGCCATCAAACGAGTGCGCGCCGATGCGGATATGCCCCTGTGCGCCCGCTGTCTCGATGGATACGCCGCTGTCCGCAATTTCGACAAAATCGATGTTGGCAACCGCTTCCCACTCCGCAAACGCGCCGCGAATCTCGCCTAAGAAGCACGCCTCATAGCCGGGCAAGCTGGTGATAGCAACGTTCGTTTTTGGCACGCCGCCGCTCTGCTCCAAGGGACCCAAGCTGACACCGCTTGCCATAAAACTATAAGTGACGACACCGCCAGCGGTAACGGGCGGATTGTTGACGTTGTAAGGCGAATTCGCGCCCCACTTCGACCCGAACAGCACGAAGCGCGCATCGTTCAGATAGATGAGATCATCGCCGTAAGTCACTTTATCGACATCGATACCCACGTAACAGATTTGGATCGCCTCCAACAGCGATCCGCGCGCCAGATCGAACGCACGCGCGTCGGTCAGCGTCCCGGCATCGCGCGCAACAGCGACGCTCACATAATTCGCTTCCAATGCGGCAAAGGCGCTTGGATCGCACGCCCTAGCGCGCTGTGCCTCCAACGCTCCGCTGGTCATCGTCAGCAGAACGGATGCGCCGACAGTGACATTAAGCGCCGCGATCACGACCGCGATCAGCAAGAATTTCCATCGCTTCAAGGGAACTGCCCTCATGATGATATGTTTTCGTGTTTCTTTAAGCATAACCGTCCTTTTGTGCAGATCAAGCATGGGCTGTTCAAATGTGCGCGCCGTCGCTATAGTCTGTCACCATCTCGATACACCGAAAAAGGTGAACTACGCATGTCGGATCGACCAGACATGAACCAGCACATCGTGTTGGTATCGCCAGATCGCGGCGATGTTTATGATGGCAGCACGCCCGATGCACGCGGCGTCGGCGGCGGCATCACCGCGCGGATCGCGCTCTTGACGGCGTTGGCGCGACTCGGACAGCGCGTCGAAGCGTATGTCAACTGCGCGGCGCGAACGACGATTGACGACGTGGACTACATCCCACTCGCTGAATTGCAATCCATCAACTGCGACATCTTGATCGCCTGTTCGACAGGCGGCGATTTATCGTTTGCGTCCCTCGCAAAGGTGTCGATTAACGCGAAATTGCGCTTGCTTTGGAGCATGGGATCGCCCCGTCCAGAAGCAATTGACGTCATCCAGCCCAATTATTTCGTCGTTGCCAGCAATTTTCTGCGCGATGTGGCGGTGAAGCGCTGGAACATCTCGGAGGACAAAATTTTCGTCGTCCATCACGGATTGCATCAGCTTCGTTTCGCCTCCGTCGAAGCACATCCGCCCGCACGCGATCCGTATGCACTGGTCTATACCGGGCATCCGAGCAAAGGACTCGACGCCGCGATCCAAGTCTTGCGCCGCCTGCGCGCGCACGACGAACACTATCATCTCGACGTATATGGCGGTAACGCACTGTGGGGACGCGACAACCAAACACAGATTGATGAGCCAGGCGTGCGCTTCATGGGACTGACCGGACAACGCGATCTGATCCCGCGCTTATTTGAATACGGTTTCTGTTTGGCGCTGCAAGCGATGGAAGAAGGCTTTAGCATCGCCGTGCAAGAGGCAAAACGCGCGGGTATCATTGTGTTGGCGTGCGCGGGCAGCAGCTTTCCCGAAGCGATCCAAAATGGCATTGACGGTTATCTACTCTATACACCGCATGAAGCGCCCGAAACGCACGACCGTGCTGCCGCCGTAATCCGCCAACTGAACGCTGATGAACCCACTGCTGCGCGCATCCGCCGCGCCGCCCTCCGCACGCCTTGGGACTGGGACATTGCGGCGCGGACATGGATCGCATTCAACGGTCACTGCCTGGGCATCAATCCCGCGCCTATCGAGACGATAGATGGTGTTCCCCTCGCGCGTTTCCCCGATGGACTGCACAATCTCGCCGCTGGACATTACTATCCCCTGATGATGGATACAGCGACACGCATAGCCCAAACAGCTTCATTTACATCCGACCTGCCAATCCTTACGCGCAGAAAAAATGTGCTGATCGCGGGTTATTATGGCTTCGGCAATCTTGGCGATGAAGCGATCCTAACCGCCATGCTCGATGGCTTAAATGCCGATCATATCTGTTGCGTCGTCTCTGGTAATCCGCGCGCCACCCAAGAACAGCATGGAGTCGATGCAGTACGCTGGGACAATATTGGGGCGTTGGTCGATGCAGTCGAGCGCGCGGACGCGATCATCTTGGGCGGCGGCGGCTTGTTCCAAGATTATTGGGGTGTGCCGATGGAGACGCTGCTCATGCCGACGCATCGTGGCATGGCGTTTTTCGGCACGTTCCCGCTGTTGGCGGCGCTGTTGGACAAGCCGCTGTATATTCACGCGATGGGTGTGGGTCCCCTTACGACCGATGATGGACGAATGCTGGCGCGGCTGGCATTCGCGCGCGCCGTCCACACATCCGTCCGCGAGTCAGAATCGTTGGCGCTGGTGGCGAGTCTCGGCGTCGATATGACGCGGATTGAAAAAACTGCCGATGCCGCCTTCGCGCTGCGACCCGCGCCAGCCGAGCGCGCCGCCGATCTGATGCGTTCCATTCGCCTGATGGATAAGACCACATTCCGACTTGGCGTGGCGCTCCGACCTTGGGATGTCAATGTTGATCCCATCGTCTGGACAGCCGCCGTCGCCGCCGCGCTGGATCGCCTCTTGGACGAGGTGGACGCCGAAATCATCTTCATCCCCTTTCAAGCATATCAAGAATCCGAAGGCGTCTTGACCGACGACGCGCGAATCGCCCAGATCGTCTTGGATCAAATGCGCCAGAGTGCGCGCGCCCGCTTGATCGCCATCGCGCCTACCCCGCACGCCATGATCGATATTTTGGGAACATGCGACCTCATTTTGGGGATGCGCTTGCACGCGATCTTGTTGGCGTCCATCGTGGGCGTGCCATCGGTCGGCTTGATCTATGATCCCAAAGTCGCCAACGCGCTCACCGATTTGGGACTCGGTGAATTTGCGCACGATGTCACGACGCTCGACGCTGCATCGCTCGCCCAATCCCTGCGCACCGCCACGGATCGTCGTGATGAACTGCGCCAACTCGTCAGCGCCCATGCCGAAATCGCCGCCCAAACGGCGCGGCGCGATCTGCAAGCCCTATCTGCACAGATTGCCGAAAGCGCATCCATTGCTGAAAGCGATACGGACGAAAATCGACTGCTGAAAACTGCATTGCGGCGTTATCTTGTACGTTCCGACGATTTGCTGCTGGACGAACACGCAGAAATTCAGCGTGCGATTGCTCTGTTGGTCGAGCGCGACCGCGAGGTGTTGACGCTGGTTCACCATGCGCTCGCTTCGCTCACCAATACGGAAATCGTACCAACGCGCGCACCTGACGCTGAAGTGGAAATCCGCGCCCTCACCGCACAAGCCAACGCGCTCAAGACCCAGATCGACGGGACTCAAATGCAGATGAGCGCGTTGTATGTGCAAAAAGATACGCTCATGGCGCACATCGACCGCATCGAAAGCGACTATTCGCAGCTTGCGAACGATATTAGCGCGTTAAAAAACGAAAACACCGCCATCACAGCCCAGTTGATCACACAACAAGCCGATCTCGCTGTGACAGCACGACATTTGAGCGAGTCCAATGCATACATCGCGCATTTGCGCCGCGATATCGCCGCTAATCCGGTCATGGGCGCACTCAGCTTCATACAGGTGCTGCTGCGCAATCCGATTCGCGCGGCGAAAATGAGCGTGCGCACGCTCTATCATCTGGTCATCCCGCTGCAAGCGCGGCTTTTGTTCCGGTCACTGCGCCAACACAGCCCCGACATGCGCGCATTTATGCACAACCCCCCGACGTATTTGGCGCGCAAGACGTATCATATCGCTGTGCCGCTGCGCGTGCGGTTGGCGTTAAAGCGCACGCGCACCGAACGTCAGATGAACTGGTATGCGTTCGCTTTCGAGCGATACAAGCGGGCGCGGATGGCGTTGTATGGCTCGGCACTGGATGGCATCCGTGCGCCGGGCGAACCGGGTTTGGTCACAGTCGTACTGCCCGCCTACAATGGCGCGGACATGATCGCGGAAGCGATTGATACCGTACTGAACCAGACATACCCCCATTTTGAATTGATCATCATTAACGATGGCTCAAAAGATGAGACCGGCGCGATTGCCGACGCCTATGCCCAACGGGATGCGCGGATTCGGGTCGTCCATCAGGAAAATCGTAAGATTCCACGCACCCTCTCGCGCGGGTTTCAGATGGCACGCGGCGAATTTTTGACATGGACAAGCTGCGACAACCGTATGAAACCCGACTTTTTGCAGCAAATGGTCGAATCGCTTCAGCGCCACCCAAGTTGGGACATGATCTACGCCAACATGGATATCATTGCGGACGACGGCAGCTATTTGCGTGGATCGAATTGGTACCGTGGCTATCAGCGTCCGGCAGGCAGCGAACACGTCTATTTGCCCGATGCGCCCGATGAACTCAACGTCTGGGCGAACAACTATATCGGCGCGGCGTTCATGTATCGCAGTCGGATCGCGTATCTGATTGGCGATTACAGTCGTCACCGCTTTACAACCGAAGATTACGATTATTGGATGCGGATCAACGCCATTGGCATCCTGCGTCATGCCGATTTCGACGCCCCGATCTACGACTACCGCTTTCACGAGCAATCACTCACAGCGAAGGATAAAGAACTTGGCATCACGCGCAGCCGCGAACGCCTGATGGTCTTTGAGGATTTCCGACGCGATTTCCTGTTGTCACCGCTCATTTGGCTTGTAGATGGCGACGACATTGGCTTGCAAGCGCGCATTGCAGCGGCGGGACATTTTGTCAAGTCTAACGAATATCCGCTGGATCAAGTGCCTCCTGTGTGGACACCATTGATTTATGTCCGCGTCGTCGTGGATGCGACCACGCCTATCGAGCCACCTGATCTGCCAGCATGGATAGTGCGCGCGCTCGTTGTGTCCGGTGCGTCCACGCTTCCCGCATCGATCAGCACAGCGTGGGATTGCGCCATCGTCATCGGTGATTTCCAAACGCCGCTGCCCATGCTCGATAAGCCCCATCAAGGCTGGATGGCGGCAAAAGACACAGCGGCGCTGTTCCATCTACTCGATATTCGCGCAAAGTCGCATCATCTCGCCCAGATCGAAACGCTGATCGAGCAACCACCACCGTCCACGCGCCGCGCAACGATCATCATTTGTACGCATCGCTTCAATCAACGCCTCGTCAACGCGATCCGCTCCGTTGCACGCCAAACCATTCCCGCAGCCGATTACGAAGTGATCGTCGTCAACAACAATCCAGCCCACAATCAGCTCGCCGCGTCTCTGGCACAAATTCGCGCGCAAGATTACGACAGCGACGCGGATCGCTTACGCTTGGTCGTCTGTCCGATTCCGGGCTTGTCCGCCGCGCGCAATGTGGGCATTGCTGCCGCACGCGGCGAAATTATCTGCTTCATCGACGACGACGCAATTGCCGAACCCAATTGGCTGGAACACATCTTGAGTGCGTATGACCAAAATCCTGATGCGGGCGTCGTCGGCGGCTATATTGTGCTGTCCGTACCCCGCCGCCGCCCAAAAGCGCTGGCACCCGGCTTGGAGAAATACTGGAGCCACTTCGTCGGCGCGCACGCAGTTTACATGCGCGCAAACGCATGGTACGAATATCCATGGGGCGCGAATTGGACGGCGCGGCGCGATGCGCTCTTGCGCGCAGGCGGCTTTCGGACGCGCTACGGGCGCAAAGGGGACGATTTTGGCGGCGGTGAAGAAATCGCGGCGGCGGCGATGATCGCGCGGCTTGGCTACAGCGTCGGCGTCCAACCCACTGCGCGCGTGCGGCATGATGTCGATCCAGAGCGTTTCACCATCAAGCATCTCCGACGAACGCTGCTGGCGGGACATCTGAGCCAATATGGGTTACAACGCGATCTCGTGATCCCAATGGAATCAGGCATCCGCGCCACATTCTATATGCTGCGCCACGTCAATTTCGATCCAAGCCTCAGCCGCCGCACGCCCATCGCATGGTTGGACATGCTGATGCGTAAACGCGCTCAAGTCGCCCTCTTGCGCGCGCAACTGCGCGATCTACGCGCACGCTTTCGGCGTCCCGCCGTCCGCGAATCATTCAGCGACGACAGATCATGAGCGCGCAAATTTCTGCTCGCTATGGCGACGCCCTAAACCACATCATCGATGAAATCGTCGCGCGCTATGGCGTGGGACGACGATTCGCGGCGGCGTATCTCGCCCGCTATGAAAGCGCAGACACACTGCCAACGCCCGATGCGATGACGTCGGTAGAAGATTTTTTGCATCTGCCGCCTCAATACTCCAATTGGTTCATCGACGCCATGTCCACTAACGACATGGGTGAAGCAAATGCTGATTGGCTAATGCCTTATCTGCCGCTCGGCGCACGGCGCATCCTCGATATCGACTGTGGTATTGGTGGCACATTAAGGGCGTTTGCGCGGCGCGGCTTCGAGGCAGTTGGATTCGATGGAGATGCTGACAATGTGAACTTGGCGCGCGCCAACGCGCACGACGTTGGACGATTGAACGCCGTCACGCACGGCGACATCCTCGACGCCAATTTCGTCGCCTCGTTGGGGACGTTCGATTTCGTGACGATGTTCGGGGTCATGGGCATCGTCCACGATCCCGCGCGTGCGTTACGTCATGCGCTGTCTCGATTGGCAGCGGGCGGCGTGCTGGTGTTCGATGCGCTAAACCCTGATGCGATTGCCAACATCGACTCCCAGACACCACCGCTAGAATACTATGCGCGTCAAATTGAGCGCGCTGACTGTGATGTCGAACGCATCGATTCACCGTTTTTCCCCGCATACATTTCCATCATCGAGTCAGCAATTGACAATTTTCAATCTGACACGGCGATAAAGGCGCATGTGCCACACACTGCCCCCATCGCTCGCCAATTCGCCGCTCAAATCCGACGATCAACCCAGATCGGACGCTTGATCCGCGATTACAACGCTTATCAAGCGGGCGCACTCGATGGGTCAACATTCGCGGAACGCTACGCCCTCGCTCGCTGGACATTGCTTGTGCGCGCTGCCCCATTGGAAGCGTGAACAATCGCCGCCGCAATGACTGCCGCGCGCGCCGCCCATGTATTGTCGCGCGCTGTCGCCAGCAGTGCCGCCGCGTGATCCCTATCAGGTCGCAGAGTCAGCGCGCGCCGCAGCAGCCGAATGTATTCTTCGGCGGATTCTGCGACGGCGACAACCGGATATTTGCGGCATTCGGGCAGCGACATCGACACAATCGGACGCGCGCCCGCCATGTACTCAAATAATTTCACGGGCGATACTGCCGCTGTCAAATCGCTGACGACGAACGGAATCGTCGCCACGTCGAAACATACTAGATACGCAGGCAGATCGCTATACGGCACCACGTCGATCCAGCGCACATTATCCAAACTTCGCAAGCCCGATTCGGCAAATGTCCCGTCGGCGTCCGGTCCAATCAGCACAAAATTGCAGTCGGGCAGCGCTGCGGCACTCTGGCGGATCAGATCGTAATCGACCCAGCGCGCCAAGGTGCCATAGTAGCCAATGATCGGCTTGCCTTCCGCCAAAATTGGACGCATCGCGTCTGGGGGCGCGCCAAACTGTGCAAAATGGTCGATGTTGACGCCATTCGGACACAGAATCGCGTCCGCGCGCAGGGCGTGCGTTTCGCGCAACAAGATATCTGATGTACAAACGACCATATCGGCGCGTTGAAGCAAATCAGCGTGCCACTTCTTCAAACTTTCCAGTGGATGCAGTTCGGTGAACACAGCGAGATGATCAAGTACATCGTAGATGAGGATCGGATCGCGGAACACCGATAGATGTGGATATTGATAGGTCGTCGTCAGCACGACGGCGCGATCCAAAACCCCAAATACCGCGCGCTGGACGCCCGATGGCAGCACCGCAATATACAATTGATCTTCGACCTGCTGAAAGCCCGTCGCCGCGCCGCGCTCGGTGTAATCCATGAATAAGACGATGTAACCGAGGCGCGCCAATTCATGCGCGAGATGATGCGGACGCTGAAACAGTCCAGTCGTCCAACCGAAGCCCGGCGGGAAGGCGATCACGCCGCGCGCCGCGGGCGCAGCCGCCACAATCGCGCGCAGTTCATCGACGTAGGCAGAGGTTGGACGCCGCGCCGCGCCGCGAACACGCCGCCAATCGCGGAAGGCGATGCGCCACTCAAATGGCACAACCGCGCGATAGAACTTCTGTAGACGGTGACGAATCGGATTCATTGACGAAATTCGCGCAAAAGAATATCGATGATGCGTTCCGATGCGCTCCCATCTCCGAACGGCGAGACGGCGTTCGCCATCGCGCGATACGCGATTTCGTCGTGCAGCAGCGTTTCAACCGCCGCTAGGATGGTCTCTCCATCCGTGCCGACGAGCTTGGCAACGCCCGCTTCGATGGCTTCGGGGCGTTCCGTCGTGCGCCGCATGACCAACGCGGGTTTGCCGAGCGACGGCGCTTCTTCTTGGATGCCGCCGCTGTCCGTCAGCACCAGCCACGCGCGCGCCATCAAATGCACCAAGTCGGGATACGACAGCGGATCGATCAGATGGACACGCTCGACACCGCCCAAAATCTCGTACACGGGCTTGCGCACATTCGGATTGAGATGTACGGGATACACCAACCGCACTGACGGATTGCGCTCGACGATGCGGCGGAGCGCGCCGCACATCCCAGCGAACTCTGCGCCGAAACTTTCGCGCCGATGCGCCGTGACCAAGATCAGCTTTTCGTCGGCGTTGAACGGGATATCGAGATTCAGCGTATGCGGCTGGTTGCGCGTCCAATGCAGCGCATCCACAACGGTGTTCCCTGTGAGATAGACACGCGCGGGATCGATTCCGCGCTCTCCAATCAACGTATCCAGCGCGCGCTGTGTCGGCGCGAAATGATAGGCTGCCAAGACGCTCGTCAATCGCCGATTCGCTTCTTCAGGGAACGGATTCGCGTTATCATAGGTGCGTAAGCCCGCCTCGATGTGTCCAACGGGGACACGCGCATAAAACGCCGCCAACGCTGCCGTCATGACTGTCGTCGTGTCGCCCTGCACCAGCACAATATCGGGGCGCGTATCAGCAAGCACGCGCGAGACCGCAGAGAGCGCACGCGCGGTCAAGTCTGCCAGCGATTGATCGGGTTGCATCAAATTTAAGTCGATATCAGGCGTCAGCTTGAACCAGTCCAAGACTTGATCCAACATCTGGCGATGCTGCGCTGTAATGCACACAATCGGATCAAGGCGCGGATCAGCGCGCATCAACTGCGCCAAGCGCGCCATCTTGACTGCTTCGGGTCGTGTACCAAAAACCAGTAACGCGCGTAACAAGCGTGCTTGCCTTTCGTCCATATGACGATGATCCTAGCGGGAAACGCTGCGAATGCGCTAGACTCGATTTGGAAAGGACGACAACATGATTTACATGTTAATCAAAAATGTACGCATCATCACACCCATGCGCATTATTGAACGTGGCTGGCTGTGGTTCGATGCGTATTTCATTCAAGCATTCGGCATCGGTGAACCGCCTGACAACGAATACAAGGATATCATTGATGCGCAGGGCTTGACACTGATACCCGGCTTCATCGATCTGCATGTGCATGGCGGCGCGGGTCACGAGGCGATGGATGCGACACCCGAAGGACTGAAAGCGATGTCGAAATTCTACGCGCAGCACGGCGTGACCGGATTTCTGGCGACAACGTGGACAGACAGCCATCCGCGCATCATTCGCGCCCTCCAAACCATCCAAGCAGCTTACGAATATGGCGTCGAGCATCCGCACGAGGCTGCCGGCGCACGTTTGCTCGGTGCGCATGTGGAGGGACCTTATCTCAATCCCGCACGCGGTGGCGCACAGAATACAACGCACATCCGCCGCGCTCAACGCGAAGAAGCGATGAATTTACTGAATACCGCTACCATTCCCCTTTTGGCGCTCGCACCCGAATTCGAGGAGAATCATTGGCTCATCCGCGAATGCGTGAAACGTGGGATCACCGTCTCCGCCGCGCATACCGCCGCCACCTACGAACAGATGCAGCGCGCCGTTGACATGGGCGTGACACAGACGACACATACGTTCAACGCCATGACCGGACTCCACCACCGCGAACCCGGCACGGTCGGCGCGGCGCTGACCATGCCGGAACTTCGCTGCGAACTGATCGCGGACAACATTCATGTTCATCCTGCGGTGATGAAACTAATTTGGCTGGCGAAAGGCGCGGACGGCGTGATGTTGATCACAGACGCGATTCGCGGCGCGGGAATGCCCGACGGTGAGTATCCCATCGATGATCGGGTGATCACGATCAAGGAAGGAGTGGCACGGTTGCCCGATGGCACGCTTGCGGGCAGCACCCTCACATTTGATCGTGCGGTGGCGAATTTTATGGCGGCAACGGGCGAACCGCTGGAGCGCATCTGGCAAGCGACGAGTTTGAACGCCGCGCGCGCGATTGGCTCATCCGAGCGTGGCAGCATCGAAGTGGGCAAAATTCCGGATTTGGTGTTGGTTGATGCGTCGATCAACGTTCATATGACCATCGTTCAAGGTGAAGTCGTCTATCAACGCGAGGCTTTTCATGGCTGAGATTCAAATCGGCATTGCCGGAATTGGCACGTATTTCCCCGCTGCTGTCGAAACTGCCGCCGATCTCGTGGCACGGACGAACATCCCCGAAAAGGTGCTGATCGAGAAGATGGGCATTCGCCAGCGCCACATCGCCGCGCCCGAAGATACAGTCGTGACCATGGCAACCCACGCCGCACACAAGGCACTGTTACGCGCGGGCGTCGCGCCCGAACAGATCGCGGTGGTGATCTCGCACGGCAGCGAACACAAAGATCATCTGGTCTGGAATGCCGCCGCCAAGATTCAACACAATCTCGGCGCAGTCAACGCTTACGCCTTCGAGATGTACGCGCTTTGCGCGGGCGCACCGATTGCGCTTAACACTGCGAAAGCGATGATGATGGTGGATGAGCGGCTGCGTTACGTCCTGTTAGCGGCGGGCAGCCGGGAGAACGAACTCGTCAGCTTGAGCAACGCGCGCGCGCGCTTCATGTTCAACTTCGGCGCAGGCGGCGGCGCAATCCTACTGGAACGGGCTGCGTCGGTCAATCTCATTCTCGGCGCGGCGGCGATCACGGACGGCAGTTTGTCGGAAGCCGTGATTTTGACGCGCGAACCTGATGCGCTCAATGGCGATGAAGCGATTGGGGATCTGCGCGGACGGCTTGATGTGACCGATACCGCCTACATGGCAGATCGCTTGGGCGCGGTCTCGATGGGGAATTTCGTCAAAGTGATCCGCGAAGCGGTCGAACGTAGTGGCGCTGCGCTTCAAGATGTGGCGTTCTTGGGTATTACGCACATGAAACGTTCGTTTTACCTCGACATTCTCGCCGCCGTTGGATTGACCCCCGATCAATCCGTCTACTTGGAAGATTATGGACACGTTCAAAGCGTCGATCAAGCGTTGGCGCTCGAACTCGGATTGGCAGCAGACAAAATTCATCCCGGCGATCTGATCGTCTTGGCGGGCGCGGGGACAGGCTATACATGGAGCGCAATTTGCGTCCGGTGGGGATAAAATGAACCGTGCACAGCTATTCGTGATCGTCCAATTCATCTTGTTCGTCGCCTTTGCAGCGGCGCTGCTGCTGTCCCCGATGGCGAACACCCCACTAACCTTGATTGTCGGATCGCTAATGGCGATCATCGGTGTTGGGATTGGCTTTGCGGCGATTTTACAGTTTCGGATCGCAGCGGGAACATTTCCCAACGCTGTCCCGATCCCGACAACAGGCGCAAAACTCGTGGAGGCAGGATTTTATGGAATTGTCCGCCATCCGATTTATACAGGCGTGATGATCGCAGCGGTGGGCGCTGCGATTGCGCATGGCGCGATCATCGCGGCGCTGATTGCCTTGGCATTCATCCCCTTCTTTGCCGTTAAATCGCGCTATGAAGAACGGCAATTATTGTCGGTTTTTCCTGACTATGCGAACTATATGGAGCGAACCGGACGATTCTTGCCAGGTTTGTGACAAATGCCGAGAAAAGACATGATGCTGCCTACAGAACACCGTTAGAATCATGTTGGCTGAAAGCCGATTATTGGTTACAAATTGGTTTCTCTGAAAAAAAGGATTTTTCGTATGCCTGTCCCAACCCTAACCGGTATTCATACCGAAACCGTCGTCACACCACGTATTCGCACCCGCTTGCTGTCGTGCGGCGCTGCAAATGGCGTCCCGGTTCTATTCCTGCACGGGAATGCTTCATCCGCCACCTATTGGGAAGCAACCATGCTGGCGCTCCCGACGGGCTTTCGCGCCCTAGCGCCGGATCAGCGCGCGTATGGCGACGCTGATCCTGCCGCCAAGATCGACGCGACGCGCGGCATGGCAGATTTGAGCGATGATGCCGCTGCCCTCCTTGATCATCTAGGCATTACACAGGCACATATCGTCGGGCATTCGCTCGGCGGATCGGTCATTTGGCAAATGCTGATGGATCATCCGACCCGTTTCTTGACGGCGACGCTTGTGTGTCCCGGTTCACCCTATGGCTATGGCGGGACAAAAGACCTCGACGGCACGCCCTGTTACGATGATTTCGCTGGATCGGGTGGCGGTGTGGTCAATGCGGTCTTTGCCGGGCGGATGAAAGACGGCGACCGCAGCAGCGACAATCCACAATCTTCACCGCGCATCGTCATGAATCAATTCTACTGGAAGCCACCGTTTGTCCCGCCGCGCGAAGAAGATTTGCTGTCGTCGCTGCTGTCCGCCCACGTCGGCGCAGAAGATTATCCCGGCGATTTTGTCGCTTCTCCCAACTGGCCCAACGTCGCGCCCGGCACTTCGGGCCCCTCCAACGGACTCTCACCCAAATACAATCGGCATGTCGAGCGGCTGTACACCATCAGCCCGAAGCCGTCAGTTTTATGGGTGCGCGGCAGCCACGACCAGATCATCTCGGATACATCGTTGTTCGATATTGGCACGTTAGGCGCGCTTGGCGTCGTTCCGGGCTATCCGGGCGCGGCGATCTATCCCTCGCAGCCGATGGTCGGACAGACGCGCGCCGTCTTGGAAAAATACACAGCGGCGGGCGGTCAATATCAAGAAGTCGTGATCGACGAGACTGGGCATACCCCCTACATCGAGAAACCCGATGAATTCAACCGCGCTTTCCATGCGTTTATCGGCGGCTAAAACTTTCAAGATGATTACACGCAACCGCGTGAGTCTAGAAATTCGTTTGTTCCATTAAAGGGAGAAGCAAATGTTTCGGAACCTCGTTTTATTGGCGCTTTGCCTCGCATTAGGCGTTGGCGTGGTTGGTGCGCAAGATGGCGAACCGCTCAAAATTGGCTTGCTGACCGATCAGTCGGGCCCGCTGACGATTTACGGCTTCGAGCAGGAACAGGGCTTCAAGTTGGGTTTGCTTTACGCCGCTGGCGTCGAACCGTCAGAATACGAGAGCATCGATGCGGCGTTGGCAGCGGTCACGGTCGCGGGGCGTCCAGTCGAAGTGATCGTGCGCGATAATGGCAGCAACCCCGATACGGCATCGAGCCAAGCGCGCGAACTGATCGAGCAAGAAGGCGTCGAAATCCTCGTCGGCGCGCCGTCGTCCGGCGTCATGACGGGTGTACAGCAGATCGCGGTCGATTACGACGTGTTGGTGTTTGCCACGCCCGCCGCGTCGCCTGCGATCACAGGGACGAACTTCAACGTCAATACGTTCCGCGTCTGCCGCAACACGTTCCAAGATTTCTTGGCGTATGCGCCCTATGCGCAAGAAGTCGGCGCGACCAAGTTCGTGATCCTCGCCATCGACAATGACTTCGGGCGCGCGTCGGCGGGCGCAGCCTCTGTGCTGGCGAGCGCGGGCATCACCTTCGTGGGCGATCCAATCTACGCCCCACTGGAGACGACCGATTTCACACCGTACATTCAGCAGGTTTTGGACAGCGGCGCGGACGCTGTGCTGCCGATTTGGGCGGGCGACAGCTCGGTGACGCTGTTTCAGCAGTTGGATGAATTGGGCGTGCGCGAGCAGATGAACATCGTCGCGGCGTTCAACTCCAATGATATCGTCGCCCTGAGCGATCCGAGCAACATCGGCAATGTGTCGTGGATCGTCTATCACTACTCGTTCCCCGACAACGCCATCAACGATTGGCTCGTGGAAAATCACCGCGCCATTTTCAACGATGTGCCAGACTTGTTCACCGAATGCAGCTTCGCCACCGCGCAAGCCATTGTCGCGGGACTCGAAGCAACCGGCGGCGATACCCTGCCCGAATCGATGATCCCCGCGTTGGAAGGTTTGGTCTTTGAGGGACCCAAGGGTACTTATGCAATCCGTCCGTCGGATCATCAGGCGCTCGTGCCGATGTATGTGGCGCAGTTGACCAACTTGGACGATGCGGATCAGAATTTCTACGAACTGCTGGCGGAAGTCCCCGCCAACGAGATCATCCCGCCGTGCTTGCTGCCCGAAGCCCTGCAAGAACGCTGCGCGCTGGATGAAGCATTCTTGGCAACGTTGAGCGAATAAGGATATTTCACCACAGCGGCGCGAAAGCGCAGAGAACCTCCTTGTCTGGGCTTCCGCGCCGCTGTGGTTCAAATCTTTTATGAACAACATCATTCTTGAAACCCATGATTTGGTCAAACAGTTCGGCGGATTGACTGCCGTCGCGGGCGTCAGCGTGCGGATTGAACGTGGCACGCTGCACTCGATCATCGGGCCCAACGGAGCGGGCAAGACGACCTTTTTTAACTTGCTCACGGGCAAGTATCGCCCTACCAAGGGGCGCGTGATTTATAACGGGCGCGATATCACTACGCTCCCCGTCTATCAGCGGGCGCGACTGGGCATTGGGCGCTCGTTTCAGATCACCAATATCTTTCCCAACTTATCGGTCTTGGAAAATGTGCGACTGTCGGCGCAAGCGTTGAGCAACACCAATTTTCACATCCTGCGCCCCGCCACGCGCTACGACACGTTCATCCGCCGTGCGCGAGAAGTGCTGGAACTCGTCGGGCTGACCGACGCCGCCGCGCTCCCCGCCAATGCACTCCCGCATGGCGGCAAGCGCAAACTGGAATTGGCGATTCTGCTGGCTGCCAACGCCGAACTGCTGTTATTGGATGAGCCGACGGCGGGTATGGCATCCGAACAAGTGCCGGAACTCATCCGTATCATCGCAGCGATCCAAAAATCGGGCGACAAAACGATTGTCATGGTCGAACACAATATGAGCGTCGTCATGAATGTCTCGGATCGGATCACCGTCATGAACTTAGGGAATGTCCTCGCAGAGGGAGCGCCGCGCGAGATTGCCGCCAACAAGACCGTGCAGAGTGTGTATTTGGGCGAACTCTATGGCGATTTTGGCATCGATAATGCGGACGGAACGTCGCATGGCTGAACCGATCTTGATTGTCCGCGATATCACCACCTTTATCGGACAGTTCCACATCCTCGAAGGCGTCTCGGTCAGCGTGCCGCGCGGCAGCATCAGTGTCCTGCTTGGACGCAACGGCGCGGGCAAGACGACGACGCTCAAGAGCATCATGGGCATGACACCGCCGCGCGAGGGGACAATCCAATTCGAGGGCGCGTCGTTGGTCGGCAAACGCCCCTACACCATCGCACAAATGGGCATCGGCTACGTGCCAGAACACCGCGCGATCTTCAAAGAATTGAGCGTGCGCGAGAATTTGGAGATCGCAGAACGCAAATCCGGCGACTTGCGCAAACGCGGCGATTTGATCTTCGATCTGTTCCCTGATCTGAAGCGGCTGATCACGCTGTCGGGCGGCAACCTCAGCGGCGGACAGCAGCAAATGTTGGCGATTGCGCGCGCGCTCGTGCCGGACAACCGCTTGCTGTTGATCGATGAGCCGAGCGAGGGACTCGCACCCGTGATCATCGAACAACTGATGCGCGCGATTGAAACCCTGTCTGCGCAAACGACGATTTTATTGGTGGAGCAGAATTTCCGCATGGCAAGTAAATTGGCGCACTTGTATACCATCATCGACGACGGACGCAGCGTCTTATCCGGTGCGATGCCCGATCTTGTCCGCGACAGCGCGCTGATCCAGCGCTATCTGGGGGTGGCGTGATGGCACAGTTCCGCAAGACGGGCGGATCGTGGGGCATTGTCATTTCCATGATCGTTGGGCTGTTAATTTTCAGCTTCGTCACGTCGAACAATCCCGGCACGTTCGGGATCACGGTGCTATCGGGCTTGTTTCAAGGAATGCTGTTGTTCCTTGTGGCGTCGGGACTGTCCATCGTGTTCGGCTTGATGGATGTGCTGAACTTCGCGCAAGGTGGCTTCTTCATGATCGGCGCGTATGTCGCCTTCGACGTGCATCATCCCGGCGGGCTGATCGACCTGACGAACACGATCCCCAACACCGATATCCGCTTCATCGTTGCCGTGATCGCTGCCGTCATCGTCGGCGGACTCATTGGTGCGGCGTTGGAGCGCGGCTTGCTGCGCCCACTGTACGCGCGTCCGATCTTCCAACTTGTCCTCACTTTTGGCGTGTCGCTGGTTATGATTGAAGCGGTGCGTTTCATCTGGAACACGACGCCCTACAGTTGGACGGTGCTGTTCGGCGTGCGCGAAGGTTACTTCACGCTGTTGGGACAGCAGTTCAGTACCTATCGGTTGTTCGTAATCGCCATCGGCATCGTCTTGATCGTATCGATTGCGCTGTTGTTGCAGCGCACGCGCATTGGCATCATCATCCGCGCAGGCGTCGAGGACAGCGCGATGGTCGAAGCACTCGGAATCAATGTGCGCGCTGTGTTCACGCTCGTTTTCACGTTTGGCTGTGCGATTGCCGCGTTCGGCGGCGCGATTGCCGCCCCCTTCCTCGGTGCGTCCATCGGCATGGGCAGTAACTTTCTGCTGGCAGCCATCGCCGTCGTCGTCTTGGGCGGGATGGGCAGCTATGTCGGCACGGCGGCGGGCAGCGTCCTCGTTGGATTGGCAATCGCCGTCGTCGCCACGTTTTCATCCGAATACCTCAATCAGCCGGTCTGGTCAAGCATGACGCCGATGCTGCTGCTCATCCTCGTGCTGCTGCTGCGTCCAAGCGGCTTATTCGGAGAACGCCGATGATCAAACGAGAGCGTCAATGGCTGCTGCTGCTCATCCTCGCCGTGTTGATCGCGTTCCCATTCATCGTTGGCGCGCTGACAGACAGCAGTCCCACAGGGGTTCCGCGCGGCGACCGAATGATTATGCGCGGCGAGTCCGTGCGCTGGCAAGCCGTGTTGATCGAAGTCTACTTGTTGGCGATCCTCGCCATGAGCTACAACTTGATCTTCGGCTTCACAGGCGTGATCTCATTTGGACATGCGCTGTTCTTCGGCTTGGGTGGCTACATCGTCGGCTTGGCGCTCGAATTTACCGACTTGCCGACGGGCTTGGCGCTGATCGTCGGTGCAGTCGGGGGATTGGCGACAGCGGCGCTGATTGGTCTGGGAATTGGGCTGGTGTCGCTGCGGTTGCGCGGCGTTTATTTTGCGATCTTCACGCTGGCAATTGCCGAAATGGTCTTCATTTACTTCGGACGCTTGCAATTAACGCGCGCAGAGGACGGCTTCGCTATTACCGATCTTCCGACATGGCTCGATCCAACGCAAAGCCGCTTGACCTTCTATTACATCGTCTTAGCCATCTTCGCGCTGACATTCGTCTTCATTCGACGCTTGGTCAATTCCCCGACGGGCGCGGTCTTCAAAGCGATCCGCGAAAATGAAGATCGCGCGGGCGCAATCGGGTATAATCCGTTGACGTACAAGCTCATCGCCATCTTGATCGGCGGCATGTTGGCGGCGCTAGCGGGAATCCTACAAGTCATTCTCAATAAGAAAGTCGGACCCGAACTGCTGTCAGTGGGCTTCACGGTTGATCCCCTGCTCATGACGATCATCGGCGGCGCGGGGACGTTCGTGGGTCCCGTATTGGGTGCGGCAAGCCTGCATCTGCTCGATACGATTTTGCGCGAGCAAGTGGTGACGATTGGCACGACAACGATCAGTATCTCCGATAGTTGGGGGCTGATTTTAGGCTTGATCTTCATCGGTGTGGTGCTGGTGTTCCCACAAGGAATCGTCGGAACGTGGATGCACTGGCGTGTACGCCGACAAATGCGTCGAAGAGCAGTGACTGAGTCGCCGGGACAAAATGCGCGTGTACTTCAATCAGATCATGAACCGCCTGACCGAGCCACATCCATCGATTGAGGGCGAAGATCAACGCTATATCGCGCGATTGATCGCATCGGTGCTGTTGGCGACACTTTCGGTCATCGCCCTTTACCTCACTATTCCCTTCATGATCGACTCGGCACGCGTTCAAGACGATATTTTGATCGTCGCGTTGATCGAATTGGTCGTCACAACGATTGCCTATGGACTGAGCCGCACACGCTATTATCACGCGGGCGCGGCAGTTTTGATTTTCAGCAGTATGGTGTTGGTCTATAGTGTGAGCTTGATCAACCCGTCGGATGCGACCTTCGCCTATCGATTTCTGGTCTTTTCCGTACTGATATCGGGCATTCTGATGCCGTTTCGCTTTACCCTGCGGTTGATGGTAGGCAATCTCATCGCCGGTTTGATCGCCAGTCTGTTCATCCCACATACGTATCAACTCGATTTTGCCTATGCCTTCCTGTTCATCTGCGTGATGTCCATTTTGCAGTTGGTCTTCATGCGCAACCGCGACGCGCTTGAAAACAAACGGCGCACCACCATCACCGCCAACGCAGCCGCCTATCGCAAATTGGCAGAACAGCACGCGGCGACCAATCGCCATTTACAAGGCGTGTTATCAAATCTGGATGGCGTGTTCGTGACACTCGATACGGAGATGCGCACAGCGGCACACGCCTTGACAGAAGCGCGCGAGGCGACCATCAAATCGCTGCGCCAGCGCACCGAGTTCGTTTCGAATGTCAGCCACGAAATACGCACGCCCATGACGGGCGTGATCGGGATGTTGGAGCTTTTGCGCGAAACCGAAATGGATGACCTTCAACGCGAACTCGTCGCCATCGGCTCGGACAGCGCAGGCAAACTACTGCACATTTTGGATGACATCCTCGATTTCTCGAAACTTGAGTCGGGACGGTTGGAGCTGGAATCGCGCGCTGTCGATGTGAGGGCGTTGTGCGCCGAAATCAAGGCGATGCTCCTGCCGCAGCGGTCACGTGCCAATCTGGATTTTCGCTTACAAATCGACGACGATGTGCCAGCGGTGGTCTATAGTGATCCGCTCCGCCTCCGGCAAGTGCTGATCAATTTAGCGGGAAATGCAGTAAAGTTCACACACGAGGGCAGCGTCGAACTGCGGGTAAAGATGATTGAGTGCGGCGCAGACGATGTTCGATTGCGCTTCGAGATCAGCGATACAGGAATTGGCATCGCCGCCGATCAGATAGAGCGCATCTTCGAGAGTTTCGTACAAGGCGACAGTTCAACAACGCGACGCTATGGCGGCACGGGCTTGGGATTAGCGATTGCGCGTCAGCTCATTCGCATGATGGACGGCGAAATCAACGTTGAAAGCAGGCTTGGCGAGGGCAGCATCTTCGCCTTTGAACTCAAATTACCGACGCAAGCACAAAACAGTCACGCCCCCAGACCCGAATTACGGCTGAAACCGAGCGAGGATCGCCTCCAATTCGCATTGACACCACGCTCTCCATCATCGGCGCTGCCAAGACGCCAAGACGACGATCACCGCCGAATTTTGCTCGTTGAAGACAACCCGATCAATCGCCAATTCATGGCGGGCGTGCTAACGACGCTGGACGTGATGGTCGATGAGGCAGAGAACGGCGAAACGGCGCTGACATTTTGCGCTCAACGTCAATACGATCTGATCTTGATGGACGTGCATATGCCACTGATGGACGGACTTGAGACGACACAGCATATTCGTGCCTCTGACCAACCGAACGCTGCCACGCCAATCCTCGCCGTGACCGCCAGCGTCATGCCCGATGAACGCAACCGCTATCTCGCGGCAGGCATGAACGGCGTTTTGAGTAAGCCATTCACAATGGATCAACTCCGTGCTGCGGTCAATCATTGGCTCCATATCGAGCAGCAGTCAGAGGCGCTGTCATAGAGCGCACTCACGATGCGCTCGACTTGTTTTCAATCACCGAACGCAGTACGCCATCCGCCACCGCTAACCGTGTGCGCGCTTCTTCAGGCGTCACACCCAACAGCGCCACTACGACCGCCGTTTTGACCTCATTGTTTGAATGCACCAACAGCTCACCCGCGTGCGCATCGTCCACGCCCGCGACCTCCGAGACGATGCGGCGCGCGCGCACATTGAGCTTGTCGTTGCTCGGCTTGACATCGATCATCAAATTGTCGTAGACCTTGCCAAGTCGAATCATGGTCGTCGTGCTGATCATGTTCAGGATCAACTTTTGCGCCGTCCCCGCTTTCATCCGCGTCGATCCCGATACGACTTCCGCGCCAACCAACGCGGCGATCTTGATCTGCGCGATTTCCAAGATTGGCGCGGGCGCGCTGCACGAGATCGCCGCTGTCAGCGCGCCGATCTCGTTAGCAGCATGGAGCGCACCGACCACATAGGGCGTGCGTCCGCTGGCGGCGATGCCAATCACGGTATCTTGCGCCGTAACCGACCGTGCCAACAAGTCAGTGCGTCCCGCATCAGCATCGTCCTCCGCGCCTTCGATGCTGTGCGTCAGCGCCGCATCGCCGCCCGCCAATAGCGCGATTACCAACGTCGGCGGCACACTGTACGTTGGCACGCATTCGACCGCATCCAACACGGCAAGCCGCCCGCTGGTTCCAGCACCCACATAGATCAGCCGCCCGCCTGCGCGAATCCGCTCGACCGCGCCATCGACAACGCGCGCGATCTCTGGCAGCGCGGTGCGCACAACGACGGCGACGGTCGCATCCTCATCGTTGATGATCTGCAAAATATCCAACGTCGCGCGTTGATCGATTGCCACACTGCGCGGATTGCGCCCTTCGGTGAGCAAATTGTTCATAGCTGTGTCCTCATCTGTTCCATCGCGTAGCGTGCCGCGCCGATTTCAGGCGGATATTTGGCTTGGGGAAATGCAGGTAGGTCGATTTTCTTTTGCAGTTGCAAACTGAGCGCATTGGGTTCACTCAACAGCCCGCCGCCAAAGGCAATCGCTGGCGTTGTCAGTTTCAACCGCTCGCTCAACAACGTAACCAGATCAGCCAACCATCCCACCGCCAGATCAATGATGTTCGCGGCAACCGTATCCGCTTGCGCCAATTCCAACACCAACGGCGCGAAGCGGGCGAGGCGCGGCGCGACGGGGACGCCGGGCTGATAAATGATATCGATCAATTCACGCGCGGCGCTGATTTGCAATAAATCGAAAATTCGTGCCGTTAATTGCGTTTCCCTCCCACCTTGATGATGTTCAATTACTGCCTTCAACGCTTGCAGTCCGATCCACGCCCCACTGCCCTCGTCCCCCAACAAATAGCCCCACCCTCCGACAAGCAGCGACTCACCCACATCATTTACGCCGAACGCCGCGCTGCCCGTCCCCGCGACGACGATCACGCCGCGCCGTTCACCGTGCGCGCCAATCAGCGCGGTTTCGATATCGTGCGTCGTGTAAAGTGGGACATTCGGCAAGGCGGAGGACAATGTTTCACGCAACCACGCCCCCAGCGTCGGATTGTTCGTCCCGGCTACCCCCGCACCCACTGCTGTGATGGCATCCCTAGCGACTCCAGCATCCGCCAGCGCCGCGCGGGTCGCATCTTGTAATGTGCGTGCAGCATGATCCCGTCCGGTGCTGTTCGGGTTGACGCTGCCGCCGCGACTCTGCCCGATGATGGTCAAATCGGTCTGGACAATGACGACGCGAACCGTGCTGCCGCCGCCGTCGATTCCGATGAACACAGTAGCGTAATCCTTTCAACAGCGTACAATCAAGCACGATTAAGGTTCAGAAGCGTATCGCGCCGAAGAAGGGCGACTCATGACCACCCAATTAGAGACCGAAATTTTGGAGCAACCCGACGCGCTGCGTCGTTTACTTACGAACGAACGTGAAAAAATCGCTCGGGTCGCCCAAGCCATCCGCGACGTCGCGCCCAAGTTCGTCGTCATCACCGCGCGCGGCACATCCGACAACGCCGCGCGTTATAGCCAATATTTGTTCAGTACGTTCAACGGTTTACAAGCCGCACTCGCTACCCCTTCGACGTTCACGATTTACGGCAAGCCGCCGCGCTTGCATGACGCACTCGTGATTGCGATCTCGCAGTCGGGACAGTCACCCGATATTGTTACCGTAATCGAAGAAGGACGCCGACAAGGCGCACTCACGCTCGCCGTCACCAACGCGCCCGACTCGCCGCTGGCGCGTGCCGCCGACTATACCATCTATTTGCACGCGAATCCCGAACTCGCAGTCGGCGCGACCAAGAGCTACACCACGTCGCTGATGGCGATGGCGATGCTGGCGGACGCGCTGGCACAAACAGATCGCCTGATTGATGCGCTGGCGCTCGTCCCCGATTGGGTGAGCGAGATCACGAACAGCGCCGACTCAATCATCCACGCCGCCGAACGCTATACGTATATGCAGTACGGCGTCGTCGCCAGTCGCGGTTACAACTACGCGACGGCTTACGAGATCGCCCTCAAGCTGAAGGAACTGACGTATGTCATGGCAGAGCCGTACTCGTCGGCGGATTTTTTGCATGGGCCCATTGCGTTGGTGGAACAAGGTTTCCCGGTGATCGCCGTCGTGCCGGAGGGCGCGCTCGAAGCTGAACTAACGGCATTCGCGCAAAAATTGAGCGTTGAGCGCGGCGCAGATTTGATCGTGATCTCCGCTAATCAAGACGCGCTCCGTCTGGCGCAAACGCCGCTCCCGCTGCCCGTCGGCATCCCGGAATGGCTCTCGCCGATTGTCGCCGTCGTGCCGGGACAGTTATTCGCGCTCGGATTGGCGCTGGCAAAACGCATCGATCCGGATCGCCCGCGCGGGCTGCTCAAGGTGACGCTGACGGCGTAGGGATGGGGCGCGCCGCTGGCACGCCCGTTTTGAACACAGGGCGAGGCGTGCCTCGCCCGTATACCTACTCTGCCGCCTCAACGAACGTTTTATCGATGAAACACCAGACCCATTCGTCGCCCCGCTCAATCGACTTCATGATCGCGTGTCCCGACTCGTGGAAATGCTTCGTCGCGTGCTTGTTCTTCGAGCTGTCGCAGCAACCGACATGCCCACACGTCATGCACATGCGCAGATGCACCCAACGATCACCGGTTTTCATACATTCTTCGCAGCCCTTCGTGTTCGGCGTCACATCCGCGATCTGATCGCGGTGGCTGCACGGAGTACTCGCAAACATGATAATCCTTTGTCTTCTCTCAATACGGCGAGTCGGAAAAACGCAGTGGCAAACGCACCGTGAAGCGCGTATCGCCCGCCTGCGACTTGACGCTAATCTCCCCACGATGCGCCTTGACCAAGCGCCAGACGACCTCCAAGCCCAAGCCCGGATGCGTCGCGGGGTCTTTCGTGGTGAAGAACGGTTCCCAAATGCGCGAGACGACGTTCAACGGAATGCCCGCGCCGTTATCCGCCATCTCAACCACGATCCCATCGCCATCGCGCCACGTTGAAATCATGATTTCACCCTTACCGCCCAGCGCATCAATCGCATTATCGAGGACGTTCGTCCACACTTGATTGAGTTCGCCCCCATAGGCGAGGATGCGCGGCAGTTTGGTATCATACAAGCGGATAATGCGGATGTAATCGGTCATTTTGTAGCCCAAAACCGCCAACGTGTTTTCGATCCCTTCGTGGACATCGACTTCTTGCAGCGGCGCTTGATCCATGTACGAGTAGCCCTTGATCGAGCCAATCAACTCGGAGATACGGATCGTACTCTGCTCGATGCTGCGCAGCAAACCGATCCCCGCCAGGGTTCCCTCGATCCACAACAGCAGATCACAGAGCATTTCATCATCGAGCCGCGCGGTGACTTCGTTCAACTGCTCGACGGTCAGCCCCGCCGCGACGAAGGTGGGCGCGATACGCCACGCATCTTCTAAACCGTGAGAATCCATCCATGTACTCATCGCCTCTTCGAGATCACTTTGCACCAGCGGTTCGAGATAGTGCGGTAGCGAAGCTTGCTCGATTACTTTGCGCTGAAATGCCGCGATGAAATCGACCACCGAGTCATCAATTTGCATATACATGAACTTCATCGCATAACCGTTGATCTGCGTCAGCGTTTTGCGCATCTGGGACGCTGCGCGCGTCGCCGCTGACGCCGGATTGTTCAGTTGATGGGCGAAACCCGCCGAGAGCGTACCGAGTGCCGCCATTTTCTCATCTTGGCGCGCGGAGGCTTCATTTTTCTTCGTGCGCTCCGCCAGCGTGCGCAGCAAGATCGCCGCGACGGATGAACATGACGTGATCATGCCCGAAAAGGTATCGGGATCGACTTTGACCAATATCGTCGGCTGGGTCGCGCGCGCGCTGGCGCTGTGCGGGCTGCCCGTCAGCAATGACATTTCGCCCATGAAGTCGCCTGCGCCCGCCGTCGCCACCACGCGATGATCGCCGCCCGCCGCATTTTTGATCACTTGCACCTGACCGCTGAGGACGACATAGAAATCGCCCCATGTATCCCCTTCGCGCAAGAGCATCTCGCCCGGCTTCACTTCTTTCATTTCGATCAGCTCTGACAACCAAACAAGCTGATCGTCTTTCATCCCCGCGAACAGCGGGATTGCCCGCAACATCTCCACATCGACCATGAGATCGCCCATCGACTCGTGACTATCTTGGAAGAACTGTAGTATAACGTCCCCGCGCGGCTTGCATCAAATTGTTGAAACCAACCGAAAGCGGATGTGGTATCATCAGCAACATTCTACACAGGAAGATCGACCGAGACCCTATGATGACCGGACACGATTTTTCCGCGCCCAATTTGGCGTATGTCTTGGAACAATACGACCGCTACCAGCGCGATCCCAACGCGCTCGATGCAACTTGGCGCGCCTTCTTCGCGGATTGGACGCCGCCTGACGACACACCGCCCACACTGCCCGTCGAAACAGCCACCCACAGCACACCCACAGCGCCAAGCACCAATCCGTTGGATGTGCGCGTGATTGTTGGCGCGGTCAACTACGCCGCCGCGATCCGCGAATATGGACACGCCGCCGCCCTGCTCGATCCGCTCGATTCGCCCCCACCCGGCGATCCGGCGCTCAACCCCGCTGCGCATTTCATTACCCGCGAGGATTTGCGTCAATTACCCGCAAATCTGATCGGTGGCGCGCTCGGTGAGAAGCACACCAATGCGCTCAATGCCATCGACGCGCTCTATACGCTCTACACTTTCACTATCGGCTACGACTTTGACCACATCCGCGATCCACAAGAACGCGAATGGCTGCGCGATGCGGTCGAATCGGGGCGTTATGCGCCGCCCACGATGCCAATTGATGAGATTGCGCTGCTCCATCGCTTGACCGAAGTCGAAGGCTTCGAGTTGTTCCTGAATCGGGTGTTTCCGGGCAAACATCGCTTTTCCATCGAAGGCTTGGACATGCTGATCCCCGTCTTGGACGAGTCGATCCGCGCGTCCATTGCGGCAGGCGAACGCAGCATCCTGCTGGGCATGGCACATCGTGGACGGCTGAACGTGCTGACGCACATTTTGGGCAAGCCGTATGTCAATATCCTTGCAGAGTTCAAAGACCCCGTAGCGCAAGATCGCATCAACGATGATCTTGGCTGGACGGGCGATGTCAAATACCATCTCGGCGCACGGCGCACAATTCAGGACGCCAGTTCGCCCGCCGACGCTGTGATCGCGCTTGCGCCCAATCCAAGCCACCTTGAGGCGGTTAATCCAGTGGTCGAAGGCATGGCGCGCGCCACCGGAACGCGCGTCGATCAGCCGGGCGCGCCGACGTTCGATCCGCAGATCACGCAGCCGATCCTGATTCACGGCGACGCTGCATTTCCCGGACAAGGCATCGTCGCGGAGACGCTGAATTTGTATCGACTGCCGGGCTACTGGACGGGCGGCACAATCCATATCATCACCAACAATCAACTCGGCTTTACGACTGATACGGCGGATTCGCGCAGCACGCTGTACGCCAGTGACTTGGCGAAGGGCTTCAAAATCCCTGTGATTCACGTCAACGCCGACGATCCGATTGCGTGCATCGTCGTCACACGGCTGGCAGTCGCCTATATTCAGCAGTTTCAAAAGGATGTGGTGATCGACCTGATCGGCTATCGGCGGCGCGGACACAACGAAGGCGACGAACCCGCCTTCACCCAGCCGCTCATGTATCGACGCATCGATGGGCATCCGACTGTGCGCGCGCTGTGGGGCGATACGCTGGTCAGTCGCGGCGTGATCGCGGACAGCGAGCCAGCGGCGCTGGTCGAGCAGCATACCAAATTGATGCAATCGATCTACGAACAGCTCGATCCAGCCAAAGACTTGCTCGATTATCGCCCCCAGCCGCCGATACCCGGCACCGCGCGCCGCGTCAAGACCGCCATCGATATCGAGCGGCTCAAGACGCTGTTCGGTCATGTGCTGAAACTCCCGGATGGCTTCACGCCGCATCCGCGCCTCAAACAGCGCGTGCTTGCGCCGCGCGCGAAAGGCTTGGACAATCCAAGTGAACCGTTCATCGACTTTGCGACGGCGGAAACGCTGGCATTGGGCAGCATCTTGGAGGACGGGATCGCCATCCGCGTAACCGGGCAGGACGCCGAACGCGGTACGTTCAGCCATCGGCACGCGGTGATCCACGATTTCGAGAACTTCAAACCGTTCATCCCCCTTCAGGCGCTCCCAACGGCGACGGCGGCATTTGAAGTCCACAACAGCCCACTGTCCGAAGCCGCCGCGCTCGGTTTCGAGTACGGCTACAACGTGCAAGCGCCGCGCCGCCTCGTAATTTGGGAGGCGCAGTACGGCGATTTCATCAACGGCGCGCAGACCATCATCGATGAGTACATCGTATCGGCGCGCAACAAGTTCGGCTTAACGCCGTCGCTCGTGCTGCTGCTTCCACATGGTTACGAAGGCGCGGGACCGGATCATTCGAGCGCGCGCATCGAACGCTTCTTGCAGATGGCGGCGGACATTAATTTGCGTGTCGCCAACCCAACGACCGCCGCGCAGTATTATCACCTCTTGCGCCGTCAAGCCTTGCTGTTGGAGAGCGATCCGCTGCCGCTGATCGTCGCTACGCCAAAAAGCCTGCTGCGTAATCCGCTTGTTCTGTCCTCGCTCGAAGAACTCGCAAACGGCGCTTGGTATCCGATGATCGATGATGCCGATGCGCGCGAACGGGCGGATGCCGTGCGCCGCGTCGTGTTGTGCAGCGGCAAACTCTACGCTGATCTGGTCAGCGACCCGCGCCGAAAAGGTGACGCCGAAAAGAAGATCGTCCAACACACGGAAATCGCGCTGATTCGGGTCGAACAGTTATATCCGTTCCCATCGGAGGAGATCGCGGCGGCGCTGGCAGGCTATCCAAACGCCGCTGAAGTCGTCTGGGCGCAGGAAGAACCAGAGAACATGGGTGCGTGGACATTTGCGCGTCCGCTGTTGGCGGACATCGTTGGCGCGCTGCCGCTGCGCTACGTTGGACGCACGCCGAATGCCAGCCCCGCCGAAGGCTCGTTGGCATGGCACAATATCAATCAAGCTGCGATTTTGGATCAAGTGTATGCGAGTGCCGATCAACCGTTGAACATCAGCGCGCCGATTGCCGCCGTGATGGGCAGCCCCACCACGACACAAGCGCACGAACGCGATGGCGCGGGATGAAAAAGGACGAGACACAATGAATATTGTTGTTCCCGATTTGGGCGAATCCGTCGTTGAAGCGACGATCTCGCGCTGGCTAAAAAAAGTAGGCGACGCCGTGACCATTGGCGAACCCGTCGTTGTGCTGGCAACCGATAAAGTCGATCTCGAAATCGGCGCGCAAACCGCCGGGACGCTGGCGACCATCATTCGCCAGGACGGCGAGGACGTGAAGATTGGAGAGGTATTAGGCGACATCACCGCCGGGAGCGTCGGAACAAGTGCCGCTCCGCCTGCGCCCGCCATCGAACAAACTCCCGCGTCTCCGACGCTTCCAAACGCTGCCACCGCGCCAGAAACACAGTCCACTACGCCCGTTGCGCAAGCCACACCCGTTGCACAGCGCATGGCAGACGCTGAACACGTCGATCTGACGCAAGTTCCCCCGTCAGGCGCGCGCGTGACCAAAAGCGACGTGCAGAAGTTCGTTGAGGGGCGTGCTGCGCCTGCGGCGGACGTTCCAGCGGAACGCCCCAACTCAGCGCCGAGCGCCGTGACATCACCAACCCCGCTTGCAGCGTCCGCCGCGAACAATGGACGACGCGACGAGGTGATCCGCATGTCGCGCCGCCGCCGCACGATTGCGACGCGCTTGGTCGAGGCACAACACACCGCCGCGATGTTGACCACCTTCAACGAGATCGACATGAGCGCAGTGCAGGCGCTCCGTGAACGACGCAAAGAGGTGTTCAAACAGAAATTCGGCGTCGGACTCGGCTTGTCGTCGTTCTTCGTCAAGGCGTCGATTGGCGCGCTGAAGGCGTTCCCGCGCCTGAACGCCGAACTGCGCGGCGACGACATGATCCTGAAGCACTATTACGATATCGGCGTGGCAATTGGCGCGGAAGAAGGCTTGGTCGTCCCCGTCTTGCGCGACGCGGATCGGCTGTCGTTCGCGGAGATCGAAAAACAGATCAAGGCGTATGCCGCGCAAGTCGGTGACGGATCGCTGGCGCTGGAGGCACTGCGCGGCGGCACATTCACCATCACCAACGGCGGCATCTTCGGCTCGATGATGAGTACACCGATCCTGAACGCGCCCCAAGTCGGCATTTTGGGCTTGCACGCGATCAAGCCGCGCGCCGTCGTGATCGACGATCAAATCGTGGCGCGTCCGATGATGTACGTGGCGTTGAGCTACGATCATCGCATCGTGGACGGGCGTGAAGCCGTGCAGTTCCTCGTCCGCGTCAAAGAACTGGTCGAAGACCCAGAATCGCTGCTGATCGAGGGGTAAAACATGCCGCGAAGGACACGAAGAATGAATTTAACTTCGTGTCCTTCGTGAAACGATTTTCATGCAAACACGACGGTTTTGTTGCCGTACACCAACACGCGATTGTTGATGTGCGCCCAAATTGCGCGTGCCAACACCAATTTCTCCACGTCCTTCCCCTTGCGAATCAAATCTTCCACCGAGTCGCGGTGATTCACGCGGATCACATCCTGCTCGATGATGGGACCCGCGTCGAGTTCGGCGGTCACATAATGGCTGGTCGCCCCGACGATCTTCACGCCGCGATTCGCTGCCGCATGATACGGCTTCGCGCCGATGAACGCGGGCAAAAACGAATGATGGATGTTGATGATTCGGTTTGGATACGGCGCGATGAAATTCGCTGACACGATCTGCATATAACGCGCCAAGACGATGAAATCGACACCGCCGATCTCGTCCAATAGCGCCAATTGTTCGCGTTCGATCTGCGCCTTGTTGTCCGTGTTCACGCTGTACGCGCGAAACGGGATGCCAAATTTCGATGCCACATCGCCCATATCGGGATGGTTACTGACGATGATCGGAATCTGGACGCGCCACTCGCCCGAATGTACACGTGCTAGGATGTCATACAAACAATGTCCCTGTTTCGACACGAACAGCGCCATGCGCGGCACAGCGCGCGAGAAGCGCACGCTGGAACGCATGGCGAAGCGATCCGCGATGGGTTGGAACGCCGCCGCGATCCCATCCGGCGGCAGCGCGAAGCCGTCCAAATCCCATTCCACGCGCATGAAAAATACGTTTTCGATGGTATCGACGTGCTGATCCAAGTGGAGGATGTTGCCATTGTGCTGGAACAAGAAATCGGTCACGGCAGCGACGAGTCCGCGCTGATCGGGGCAGGATATCAAGAGTGTTGCTGATTCGATCATGAAGCGTCTCCAATGGATACGGCAGAAGTCGTCGTTTCGCTCGCGCCGAGTCCGCCAATATCGTACTCGACTGATGGTACATTCAGCTTGAACGCGGCGTAATCAGGATCGGGGAGCGGCTGATCCAGCAGCAGCGACGCCATGATCTCGCCCGTCGCGGGCGCGGACATGATGCCGTGTCCGACGTGCGCCACCGACATGAACAGCCCCTCCACGCCCGGCACCACATCCATAATCGCGCGCTGGCTGTCATATGGATGGCGTGCGCCGTGCGCATCCGTCGTATAGGCGCACGTCGCATCGCGCGAGACGTAATAGCCGACGTGATGATCGGGCTTGCGCTGATAGCCCGGATGCGCGAACCCGATGCTGTCGGCGTGTCCGAACTGGCGCGCAAACACCGCCAGCGCCAGCGACGGAAAGCGCGGGTCTTTGAACTGGCTGACCGGATCAACCGGATCGATCAGATGGTCGGAGACAGGCTGATCGGGCAGCGTTTTGCGCGTATTCCACTCGTATTCCCAGCCGAAGATCGCGCCCGTCCCCGCTTCGGGACGCACATGCTGATACGGCGATGCGCCGATGATCATGGGCGAGTCGGCGGGAAATTCGGGATGCCGCCAGCCCGTCGTGAACGATTGGCGCGGGCGCATGATGATCGGCAGTTCGACGCCCGCCGTCCGCCCCACTTGCCGCGACCACGCCCCTGCCGCGATCACGACGTGCGGCGACGCGATAAACCCATTCGGCGTGCGGACGCCCAGCACACGCCCGCCTTCGACGACGATCTGCGTGTCCGGCACATCGAGCAGAATGTGCGCGTTCGGCGCGGACTGGGCGAAGGCGTAGACCAGCGCGTGCGAATCGAGCCAGCCCGCGATGGGATCGTACTTGCCCGCGATCAGCCGATCTCCGAGCCAGCCGTGCCGAGCTTGAACTTCATCCGTATCGAGATATTCGATGTGCGCCAAGCCGATATCGTGTAAATGGGCGACTTCCGCCTGCAAGCGCGCCGCATCCGCGTCCGTGATGCCGCAGTACAGATAGCCGTGACGCCGTGCGTTGATCGCCGCGCCACGTTCGCCAAAAAATTCAGCGTGCTGCTCGAAGATGTGGATGCTGCGCGTCATCAGCTTCATCTGTGACGGCGCGGGCCAGCAGGTGCGGAAATTTTCCAGCGAGGCGGTCGAACTGCCCGCGGCGAGCTGCGGCGCACGTTCGATCAGCACAGCGCGGAAGTCGGGCTGCGCGCGCGCCAGCGCCCACAGGATCGCCGTTCCGGTGGGCCCGCCGCCGATAATGATCGCGTCGGCGCTGCGCGGGAGGTCGTCTCCAGATGGGTTGGAGAGAAATTGTCGTGGCATGGTGAACCTTTGCGTGTGCAAAGCCTGTGCGTGTGCGCGGGTAACTATAGCGAGAACCTAAAAGCGATGCCATGTTAAAATGAAGAGAGAAGATGGAGCATCAATATGGATACGGTTGAAATTACACTGCGGGTTCCGGCAGATTTGGCGGCGGAAGCGCGTGACGCCGGGCTGCTGCGCGCGGAAAACCTGATTGAATGGCTGCGTTTTGAGCTAGAGCGTCGTCACGCGCTTGCCGATTTACGCACGCTGACCGAACGGCTGACGGCGATGAAACCTTCCCTCACTCAAGAAGACATTGATGCCGAAATCGAAGCCGCCCGCCGTGAGCGTGCATGAAGCGCGTTGTATTCGTTACAAACACGCTTGTATCAGGCATATTCTGGACGGGTGCGCCCAATTCCGCTTGGCTGGCGGCGCTCGATCAAAAGTTCATTCTGCTCACGAGCGAATCGCTCATCGCTGAACTCAAAACAGTGATCGTGCGCGATAAATTTAAAACCCGACTTGAGGCGCAAAATGAAACCGTCGATGATCTGATTGCCAAGTACAGCAACGTAGCTGTCTCGGTCATTTCTGCAACACTGCCAGCGATTATCAAAGCCGATCCGAAGGACGATCATGTGCTGGCGTGTGCGCTGGGTGGCAAAGCCGCTGTAATCGTATCGGGCGACCATCACCTGCTGGATTTAGGGGCGTTCGAGAAGATTTCGATTATTACGGTCAATGCGTTCCTTGAAGGCTTGACGCAAACCGATGAAAAATAGCATCGATCAAAGTGTTCTCCCCCTCAGCTCCGCTACGGAGCGGGGGTCGGGGGGTGAGGTTAAGAGGAGACGCAACGAAACCCGAAATTGTTGTACCTGTTGTCAGGCGTGAACCTGTGCCGATTCGCCGCGCGGACGTTGAAATTAGTATCGTTCCACGAGCCGCCACGCAGCCCGCGCGCACTATTAGTACTCTGAATATCCTCGCGTCCATCGTCAGCATTATACGGGTATGGAAAGCGACCTTGATCGTAAATCGTGCTGACCCATTCCCACACGTTGCCGCTCAGGTCGAGCGCGCCCACCCACGACACGCCGCCCGGACGACTGCCCACCGCCGCCGTCTGACCGTTCGAGTTGCTGCTGTAGACGACATTTGCCCCGTCAAACGTGTTACCCCATGGATAGCTTAACGCATCAACGCCGCGCGCCGCAAATTCCCATTCGGCTTCCGTCGGCAGCCGCATCCCGCGCTGGTCTTCGCAGTAGGCGCGCGCCTCGAACCACGTGATGCGCTCGACGGGACGTTGATCGCCGCTGAAACGACTGCCATTCGCCGCCACGCCGCCGAAGGTGCGGAACTGCGCCTGCGTGACTTCGGTCACATCGATCCAGAACGGCGTATCGATGCAGGTTTCATGCTGCGGCGCTTCATCGCTGAAAAAATCCCCATCCTGCGCGGTTAGCGCCGAAATTTCCTCGTCCGTGCTGCCCATCATGAAGCAACCCACCGGCACCAGCGCCATCGGCACGCCGTCGAAGTCTTGGATGATCGGCGTCCAATCGGCGTTGCGCGTCACAGCGACCAGACTGGAGGCGATATCCGGCGTCGGACTCGGCGTCGGGGTGATGGTCGGCGTCAATGTCAACGTGGGGCTTAAGGTAAAAGTCGGTGTTAATGTCCATGTTGGCGTGCGCGTGGGCGTCAGCGTGGGCGTGAAAGTCGGCGGCTGATAGGTCAGCGGACACACGACTTGCCCCGCCGGACAGAACGCCAGCACGTTGACGAACTGAATGCCCTGCACCAGCAAGATCGTGCGCGTGTTTTGCTCGGCGGGGTCGTACCAGAACACATCCGACGGCGAGCGCCGCTGTACCAGCGTATAGCCCGGCGCGCACGCATCTTCCAGCACGCCGCCGCCGCTCTCACGCTCCAAACGCAGACAGATCGGCGTCGGCACGCTGGTGAACGGGATCACTTGGAACGCGGCGAAGGTCTGCAAGAAATAGCTGATGCGCTGGTCGCCGATCACGACTTGCAAGCCCATGTCTTGCAGCGACGCGAGCTGATTGCTCGGCACGTAAACCGTCAAGCTGTCGGCATCGATGAACAGCGTGATTTCGACGGGCGCTTGAGCGCGCGCCGTCCCCGCTGCCAGCAGCAGCCCCACCGCGATCAACCCGATCCATCGTCCCACGCGCATCATCATCCGCCTTGTCTTGTCAGCCCGCGCCAAGCCGCCGATAATACCGCACGCTGATACAAATTACACGTCAGCGCCCACCCACACAGCGGATTGCGCAATGCCGCCACAGGCGCTATGCTCTACGATATCTTTTGGCGGATTAGGGAATTCGGAGGCGATTATGGCTTTCACACGCGCCAGCGGGGTGCTGCTCCATCCCACCTCGCTGCCGGGACGCTACGGCGTGGGCGATCTCGGCGAGTGGGCGTATCGGTTTGTCGATTATCTGGTCGAGGCAAAACAAAGTTTGTGGCAAGTCCTGCCGTTAGGACCCACCAGCTACGGCGACTCGCCCTATCAAGCGTTATCGTCGTTCGCGGGCAATACGCTGTTGATCAGCATCGATCAACTGGTCGAGGACGGCTGGCTGCTGCCCGATGAAGTCGCCACGACGCTGCCCGAATTTTCTGCCACCCATGTCGATTACGGCACGGTGATCGATTATCACAATGGGATGCTGGCGACGGCATATGAGCGCTTCAAAGCGAATCCCGGCAAGAGCGAGCGCGAATTCAGCGCCTTCCGTCACGGCAACCGCGCGTGGCTGGACGATTTCGCGCTGTTCATGACGCTCAAGACGGTGCATGAGGGGCGTCCGTGGGTCGAATGGGAATCAGCTTTGGCGCTGTATCAGCCCGCCGCCATCGCCGCCGCGCACGCGCAGTACGCCGATCTGGTCGAACAATATGCCTTCCGCCAATGGCAGTTCTTCAAGCAGTGGTTCGCGCTCAAGTCCTATGCCAACAACATGGGCATCCGCTTCATCGGGGACGCGCCGATCTTCGTAGCGCACGACAGCAGCGATGTGTGGGGCAACCAGAAACTGTTTTATCTCGACAAACAAGGCAATCCGACCGTGATTGCGGGCGTCCCACCGGATTATTTCTCCGCCGACGGACAGCGTTGGGGCAACCCCCATTATCGCTGGGATCGGATGGCGAAGGACGGCTATGGCTGGTGGATCGCGCGGCTGAAAGCGATCTTGTCGATGGTCGATGTCCTACGCATCGATCATTTTCGTGGCTTCGAGGCGTATTGGGAAGTCGCCGCCAGCGAAACGACGGCGCGCAATGGGCGCTGGGTGAAGGGACCCGGCTCGGCATTCTTCAAGGTCGTGAACGCGGCGCTCGGCGGCTTGCCGATCATCGCGGAAGATTTGGGCGTGATCACGCCCGAAGTCGAAGCCATGCGTGACGACGCGGGTTTGCCCGGCATGAAGGTCTTACAATTCGCGTGGGGTGAGATCAGCGCCGAAAATCCGTTCCTCCCCTTCAACCACGTTCCCAACTCGGTCGTCTATTCGGGGACGCACGATAACAATACGACCGTCGGCTGGTGGAAAGACGAAAAAGAAGCCACTCCGGCGATGAAAGACCATATCGCGCGCTTCGTCGGGCATCCGGTCGAAGAACCCCATTGGGAGATGATCCGGTTCGCGCAAGCGTCAGTCGCGCACACCGCCGTGGTCCCGATGCAGGATTTGCTCGGCTTGGACGAACACAGCCGCATGAACACGCCCGGACGCGAGTCGGGCAACTGGGGCTGGCGCATGACAGCGGACGACTTCGAACATTCCGCAAAGGCGCGGTTGGCAGACTTGACCGAGTTGTATGGACGCACACCGAGCGAAAAGAAACTGGAAGACGACGACGAATCATAAGGGTGCGCCACTGGCACGCCCAAAGGACTACAAGCGGGGCATGATCGTCATGCCCCCCTTTTCTGCATATAGACTTCTGATCTTCTCCGACACTTCTTTTACACAGCGTATATACCCCTCATACACGCCCGATCTATCCTGATGATCAGTAACGTTTATTCAAAACGGTAGCGATTGAGGAGAGCAGATCATGGCGACGATGGTACGTTGGAACCCCTTCCGTGAAATGGCGGCGATGCAGAGCATCATTGACCACGCCTTTGATGAGAAGTGGCGCACTGCTCGCGCGACGACCGACGGCAGTTTGGCGCTCGATGTTCACGAAACCACCACGGGCTACACTGTCTACGCGGCACTGCCCGGCGCGAACGCAGACAATATCCAGGTCAATGTGAATGACGGCGTACTGACGATTTCGGGTGAGATTGCGCAGCCGACAGTCGAAAACAGCCGCACGTTGATGCTGGAACGCACATTCGGCACGTTCACGCGCAGCATTCGGCTGCCACAAACCGTCGATCTCAGCGGCGTGGAAGCGACGTTCGAGAACGGCGTGCTGACGCTGAATTTGCCCAAGTCGCCCGAAGCGCAACCGCGTCAAATTCCGGTGCGCGTCGCGGGTAGCCCGAGCAAGAACTAAGGTTAAAGGGCTGCGGACTGCGGTGAAAGCAGAGAGCATGGCGCGCCATGCTCTCTGCTAAAACATATCAAGTAGGGCGTTTCTGTAGGACGCCTGCCATTTCAAGGGCTTGCCGCTGGCAAGCCTTTTTTTATTCCCCCATAATTTCTAACACTTCAGCGCGCATTGGGAATGATATTTGCGTTCCCGCTTTCAACACCGAGCGCGTCGCAATCGCGCACGCGCGTTCGACGGCATCCGCCAAATCACGCCCGACGCCCAAGAAATATGCCAAACTGCCGACAAATGCATCGCCCGCCCCCGTCGAATCGACCGCTTGCACTTTTTGCGCCGCCACGAACACTGGATCGGCATCTTTGTCCAAGATCAGCGCCCCGCGCACGCCCAACGTCATAACCACAATGGATGCGCCACGTTTTTGCAGCGCGCGCCCCGCTTTCACGGCGAGATCGTCGGTATCTGTCGGCAGTTTCGTCAGCATCGCGGCTTCGACCTCGTTGGGCGCGATGATATCGCTCAACGCGATCAGTTCGTCGGACAGCGTCGCGGCAGGCGCTGGATTGAGGATCGTCGTCACGCCCTCCCCTTCTTTCGCCACCCGAAATGCCTCCAACGTCGTCTCCAGCGGAATTTCAAGCTGACAGATTAAGATTTGCGCAGCGTGGATCGCGGGCGCAGCCATTCGCACGTCGGCGGGCGACAAGCCGTTGTTCGCGCCCGGAACGATGATGATTGAATTCTGTCCGGTCTTCTCATCGACGGCAATTGGAGCGACGCCGGAAAAGCGCGTCTCATCGAACAGAAGATAAGTGGTATCGATCCCAAACTTCTGATAATTTTTAAGCGTGTCGTCCCCGAAAATATCACGCCCCAACTTGGTCACAACGCTGACTTGTGCGCCAAGTTTCGCCGCCATGACCGCTTGATTCGCGCCCTTGCCGCCAAAACCCATTTGAAACGTCGACCCGATCAGCGTCTCGCCGGGCATCGGCAAACGCGGCACGCGCGAGATCAAATCGATATTGCTGCTGCCGACCATGCAAATACGTGGTTTGTCTGCCATGTCAGCCCACCTTCACCGTGCCACAAATATGCACATGCAGCCCCATCGCTGCGAACATCGCCGCCTTCGCCGCCAGCGCCTTATCCGCATCATCCGCCGTCGGCGCATACGCGACTTGAATGTGATTCGCCTTATGCTTCGCCATCATTTGATCGCGCGTCACGCCGTGCAAGACCGCGTGCATAATGGGCCACTGTGGCGTCGAGAGCGCCCATCGGCGTTCAGTTTCTTCGCGCGGCAGTTCCACGACGTGCGCCCGCCCGATATCGGCGTGCAGTACGCCGCCCTCGACGTAGACCCGGCTCCACACCAGTTCGCCCGGCTTGCTGATCCCCTTCAGCGTCCCACCACCGAGCCGGAAGTACATCGGCGGTTGGCGTTCGCTGGATGCGCCGCTGTAGCCCCCGATGAAATGCGACGGCGGTGCCGCACCCGAAATCAGGAACACCCACACATAATCGTCGCCGTAGGGCGCGCCCCAACGGAGATCGTGCAGCGTCGTCGCCGGATCGAACCCCATGCTTGTCCACACCCGATTCGTGACCAGCGCATCGACCGCCGCGCCCTCGTCCACTTCGTTGAAATGCGGCAGCGCACGCCCTGCGAACAACTCCGCGCCCGTCGTCGCATCATACACAGGTGGACGTTCCACGTTGTTCAGCAACCCTTCGACCAGATCGGACGCCGGTGCCATGTCTTTCAAGCCCTGCTGATACTGGATGCCGATGGCATCGCAGCCGAATCCCGCCGCGATCCGTACTGCGGCGATGTACATCTTACATTGTTCCAAGACCTGATTTTCCGTCAAATCGGTGTCGGGATTTGCGCCAAGAACGAACGTCATACCGCGCGCCAACAGCCACGCATAGACTGCGCGTGCTTCGGCGTCCGACACAACGCGCATTCCGGCAACCAGCGCCGATTGGCTCAGGCGTTCCTTGTAGATGCCCGTGGGGTTGAGCAATTCATCATCGATGATCGCGTTATACATGCCCATGCAACCCTCGTCGAACACGCCCAAAATCGCCTTGTCGTGTCGAAGCTGTGCCGCTAATGCTTCACCGAGGCGCGCTTCATCCGCGGGGAGTCGACTCGCGTCTAACCCGCGAACGTGGCTGCTATCATGGGCGATCTTCCCCGTCGTGATCCACTGGCGAATCCCGTTCAAGAAATAGTCGTCCGCAAAATCTTCGCTCCACAGGGTGCTGTAGTCCACGCCCGCTTTCGTCAGCGACCCGTTGAGATTCAACATCCCCACTAGTCCGGGCCACTGTCCCGACCAATTGGCGACCGTCAGAATCTTGCCGCGATGCGCCCGTAAGCCCGCAAGAACATGATGGCTGTACTGCCAGACCGCCTCTGCGACAATCAGCGGCGCGTCTGGATCGATGCCTCGAAAAACGTCCATGCCCATCCGCTGACTACTGATGAAGCCGTGCTGTTCCGCGGCGTTGTAAGCGTGTCCGCGCATGACCGTGACGCCCGCACCCGCGAACGCCGCGATCACCTTGCTTTCCATCGCGGACTGTGCCGCCCAACATGCTTGGTTGGCGGACAAGCGCAGATCGCCGCTGGCGACGAGGATAGCCGTATTCGGCGCGACTTTTGGCGGCGCGGCGGACGTTGGAATCGAATAAGCCATGAATGAAACCTTCCCTTTTTCCATCAAACCCATTTTGTGACGACAATCTTAACTCGGTTCGGCTTTTTCGCTAGAATTGGAGCCAATCTGCGCTACGACGACGGCATCGAAACCAATTGCACGTTTTTGGCGCATGGGGGAGCGCGTTGGTTGATATGCGCGATATCGAGTTGGACATGCACACGGCACTAGGCACGAATGACAGCGAGCCATTCAGCTTAACACCCTGAATGAGGCGAAAAAGATTTTAACGCAGCGATAAACAGCGATGCAGCGCGCGCAAAGCTTTTTCAGATTTTTCTCTGCATCTCCGCGTTCTTTGCGTTAAAATCTCTCTGGTTTGCTCCGGTTACGCTTTAACGACCCCAATCACGAGGTAAATATTGGCGTAAACGCGCTGTTCGCCCGTCGCAATCACGAGACATGTATCATTGCCGCGCGCCAAATCGTAAAAGGCGAAGCGATCATGCTTCTCGAACGGCACATCCGGCAGCAGCGCGCGAAATTCCGCCACAATCGGCGCTTCGTCGCCTGTGTTCGTCGCCATGACGTGCGCCGCCTCAACGGGAATCGCGCCTTTGATCACGTCCAATACGTCGATGACGTTCAGCTTGCCGGGCGTGAAGTTGAGATAAACGCGCTTCGCCGCCGGGAACGCGCGCGTCGAAAATGGATAGTTACCGTCTGCGATCAGCACACCCCCGCCGTGTCCCGATCCAGCCAACGCCTCCAAAATTTCCGGGTGGAGCAGTTTTGTTGTCAACATGATATTTCCCCTTCGATAATAGGTGTCGCACAAGCAATGCCGCGTTCACTTTATCCGATGAAGCTTAACCGCGCATCACGAGAGTTGCAAAAGCTATTTCAACCCGCATAATGGAGGTTGAGGCAAGAAATCCGTTTTGGCTGGAGATGAAATTGTGAAAAAAGTACGTTTATGGTCGTTGTTCGCCCTTGTGATGTTTTTGCTCACAGCGGTGGTCTGGGCGCAGGATGCCCCGCAGAGTGTGACGGTCGCGGGGACGATTCAGGGTGTTCTTGGCTGTCCGGGCGATTGGCAGCCGGAATGCGAAAGCACATTTTTGACTTACGATGAAGCCGATGACAAATGGATCGGCACGTTCGACCTTCCAGCGGGCAGCTACGAATACAAGATCGCGCTGAACGGCACTTGGGACGTGAACTATGGCGCGGGCGGCGAACTTAACGGCGCGGATATCGCGCTCGTCTTGGCAGAAGATGCGACGGTCAAGTTCATCTACGATCCGAATACGCATTGGGTCAACGACGGTGTGAATGCGATCATCGCCACCGTGCCGGGCAGCTTCCAGAGCGAGATCGGCTGTCCAGGCGATTGGCAGCCGGACTGTTTGCGTTCCCTGCTGCAAGACCCGGATGCAGACGGCGTGTATGAGTTCCGTACCAGCGCGCTCCCCGCGGGCGTTTATGAAGGCAAAGTCGCCATCAATGAGAATTGGGGCGAAAATTATGGCGCCAACGGCGCGCGTGATGGCGCGGATATCCTGTTCAGCGTGGGCGAGGACAACAGCGAGGTACTCGTGACCTATAATTCAGCAGACAATCAGATCAATATCACCGTTGGCGGCGCAGCGGGTCCCGCTGTCGGCAACTTATTGTTCGCAGCGGCGCATTGGGTGTCGGCGGATACGGTCGCGTGGAATATTGCACGCATTCCCGGCGCGGAGTACCGTTTATATTACAGCGCCAACGGCACGCTCGAACTGACGGACGAGGGCATTACAGGCGGTGATTACATCACGCTGCGCGCGAATCGTGCCGGACTGTCTGACGAGCAAATCGCGCAGTTCCCCCACCTTGCCGACTTCACCACACTGAAAATCGCTGAAGATGATCTGGGGAACGTCCCTGAGATTTTGCGTGGACAGCTTGCTATTCAGTCCACCTACAATCAGGGCATTCTGCAAGACGCGACCGCGCTGCAAATTCCCGGCGCGCTGGATGACCTCTACGCCTACGATGGCGATCTGGGTGTGGTTTACGCTGACGACGCACCCTCGCTAGGACGTGGGCGCGGTAAGAGGCGCCAATCGCCGGATCTGGGTGTGGTTTACGCTGACGACGCACCCTCGCTGCATTTATGGGCGCCGACCGCGCAAACCGTCGCGCTGCATCTGTTCGCGGATAGCACTTCCGACGCAAGCGACATCGTGTCGATGGACTACGACGCCGCAACGGGCGTCTGGAGCGCCGCCGGATCGCCCGATTGGACGGGAATGTACTATCAGTACGAAGTCACCGTCTATATGCCGTCGGAACGCGCAGTTGTGACGAATCTGGTCACTGATCCGTATTCGATCAGCTTGTCGATGAACAGCACGCGCAGTCAAATCTTTGATCTACGCGATCTGGCGACAATGTGGGGCGATGCACAAAAGCCCGCACTCGAAGCACCCGAAGATATTGTCCTATATGAACTGCACGTCCGCGATTTCAGCATTTTCGATGAAACCGTCCCGCCAGAACATCGCGGCAGGTTTCTCGCGTTCTCGGATACCGACTCGAACGGGATGCGCCATCTGCGCGCGCTGGCAGAAGCGGGTTTGACGCATATCCATCTCTTGCCCGCGTTTGATATCGCCACCATCAACGAGGACGAAGCGCAGCGCCAAGTCCCCGATTACGCTGCGCTCGCTGCCCTACCGCCGGACAGCGACGAACAACAGGCGCTCCTCGCGCCGATCCGTGAACTCGACGGCTTCAACTGGGGCTACGATCCCTATCATTACACCGTGCCGGAGGGCAGTTACGCGAGTAACCCCGACGGCGCGCAGCGCATCCTCGAATTCCGCCAGATGGTGCAGGCGCTTAACGAATCGGGTCTGCGCGTGGTGATGGACGTGGTCTACAACCACACAAACGCCGCTGGCAACAATGAGCGCTCTGTCCTTGACCGAATTGTACCGGGCTACTATCACCGCTTGAACGATCAGGGACGCATCGAAACGTCCACTTGCTGCCAAAATACGGCGACTGAACATCGGATGATGGAAAAGCTGATGATCGATTCGCTGGTGACATGGGCGACGGTCTATCGCGTCGATGGCTTCCGCTTCGACCTGATGGGACACCACATGGTCGAGAACATGCAGCATGTGCGCGCCGCGCTCGATGCGCTCACCATCGCTGAAAATGGCGTCGCTGGTTCGCAAATCTACGTTTACGGCGAAGGCTGGAACTTCGGTGAAGTCGCGGACGGTGCGCGCGGCGTCAATGCGACGCAGTTGAACATGGCGGGGACGGGCATCGGCACCTTCAACGATCGCTTGCGCGACGCAGTACGCGGCGGCAATCCGTTCGGTGGGCTGCAAGAACAAGGCTTCGCCAACGGCTTGTATACCGATCCCAACGGCATCACGCCCGGTACGGAAGCAGACCAGTTGGCACGACTGCTGTTGTTGAGCGATCACATTCGCGTCGGTTTGGCGGGCAACTTGCGCGATTACACCTTCATCGGCGCGTCGGGCGAAGCGGTGACGGGCGCGGACGTAGAATACAACGGACAGCCAACCGGCTATACGCTCGATCCGCAAGAACACATCGTCTATGCGTCGGCGCATGACAACGAAACGCTGTTCGATATCATCCAGTTGAAAGCCCCCGAAGCGACGACCATGGCAGATCGCGTCCGCATGAACAATCTGGCGGTCAGCGTGGTGGCGTTGTCGCAAGGCGTGCCATTCTTCCATGCGGGCGACGATATCTTGCGCTCGAAGTCCGGCGACCGCGACAGCTATAACAGCGGCGACTGGTTCAATCGGCTCGATTTCAGCTACACATGGAACAATTGGGGCGCGGGCTTGCCGCCGTCGGACAAAAATCAGGATCGCTATGAGATTTTGACGCCGCTGCTCGGCAATCCCGATTTGCGTCCGACGCGCGTTGAAATCCTCGACGCCGCTGATCATTTCCGCGAAATGCTGGCGCTTCGCCGAAGTTCGCCCCTGTTCCGACTGCGTACCGCACAAGATGTGATGGATCGACTGACGTTCTACAACACGGGTGCGGAACAGATTCCCGGCGTGATCGTCATGCACCTCAGCGATACAGTCGGGGAGAATATCGATCCGACCTATGCCGCCGCCGTCGTCGTATTCAACGCCACGCCGGAAATGCAGACCATCACGGTCAGCGAACTGGCGACGACACCGTTGGCGCTGCACCAAATTCAAGTGACATCGGTTGATCCAATCGTGCGCGATTCGACTTTCGACGTGCCGACGGGGACATTCACCATCCCCGCGTACACGACAGCGGTCTTTGTTACATTGGATGGAAACGTCGAGTGACATACGCCCCACGCCTAAAGGCGTGGGGCTTCTACCGTCAACACGGCTGCATCCCGAAGGAGGTCTGACGACCGCTCTTGTAGCACCGCGATGCCCCGCTGTGTTTGAGGTTAACTACGGTATTGCGATATGACGGTATGATGATCGAGGTCGGATGTTTACGTCTCGTACCCCGCACATCAAACTCCCCCTTTTATACCCTATTTCACACAAGACCGACGCCGTAAAACCCCATGCCTGAAGGCATGGGGTTTTACGGCGCTATTCGATAAATCCGTTGGGGCGTGCCGCTGGCACGCCCCTTGATCGATTTGACCGTAGGGATATGGCGCGCCATGCCCGCTACGGTTTACCGTTCCCGTTGCCGACGCGCAGTCGTTGGCGCACAGGGGTCGGCAGCGAGCGATCCGACACCCACGATGCATAGGGTGCCATCGTCAACGCCGCCAGTGCCAACAGAGGCACATCGTAATTCACACGCCAGCCAGCGAAATCTTTCCACGCCTGTTCACGATCAGCTTTGACTGGCACGCCCTGCGCGACCAATTCGTTGTATGCCGCATCAAATTCTTGGCGCGAGATACTAATTGGATCGCCGGGTTTCGGTTCGCTGTTATATGGGATGCGAAAGAATGTAGCGATGTGGCGCAGTGCCATGAATCCCGCGCGAATCGTCAGCGGCACTTGCACGACATTGGGCTGATGATCGACGGTGGACAGATACAGCGACGCCGTGTCCAGAATCACGCCCGCCGCCGTTATCCAAGACTGATCCGGCTTGGGTGAACGGAAGAACACCAACGCCGACAGCGATGTATGCGTCTCTTCGACGATAACGAACCAATTTTCCCACTCCGCCAGCAGATCGGGTACGGAGTCCAACCCGCGCTGACGATGGATGCGCGCCAACATTTCGACGGCGGAAGGCGGCGTTCCCGCGCGCACCGACAGCTTGCTCACCAACGTTTCGCGCTGCGAAAACGCGCTGTACATTGTCGGGAGATACCCAATCAAGAGCGCGGTCAAGATCATGCCAACCATCGCTTCTGAAAATTCGAGCAGCAGCGGCGGACCATCCGAGACGAAAAAGCCCAATGTGAGCAGTGATGATCCGCTCAGGCGAAAAGCTTCATGAATGGTCGGCAAGCCAATTGCATAATACATCAGCGTATAGCCAAGCATCACCAAAATCAGCCACGCGACCGGAATCGAAAGCAGCATGACAGGCGCGTACATCGCCATGATGCGATCTCGATCCTCATACGAATAGACTTTACTCAGGCGCATTCGCAGATCGAAGATCGTGCGCACACCGCGCGCCACAAAGCGCGTCAGCGGAACATTAACAGCGCGCGGCAGCACAAACGTCCGAACGGCGGAGAGTATGGTGAAGATAACGACATTCAGACCGAGCAAAAACAGCACAATCCGAACGATCAAATCCAAGACTTGAATCATGCCTACCCCTAGCGAAAACTTGATATCAATGCAGCATCGAAGTCAGCGCGCTGATCAGATGATCGATGTCCGCGCGCGTGTTATAGCCCTGTACCGAAATACGAATGAACACGCGCCCGCCCCATACGACAATCGGCGCTTCGACGCGGTATTCATCATACAACCGTGTCTTGAACGCTAACGCATCCTCCACCTGAACAGGGATCGGATGCGCGACCATTTGTCCGATCCAACCTTCGCCATCGGGCATGATCGGGTCGAGTTCCGTGACCGCCATCAGCCGTTCGCGCGTCTCGCGGATCAGCGCATAGCATGACGCCCGCACGCTGTCCCAATCGTAATCGCGCTGGAATTGGATCGCATTTGGAACCGTCAAATAGGCGGCTGGATCGCGCGTTCCCTGCGGTTGATGCGCGGTTACGAACGTGCGCGTTTCCGTCCAGCCCCAACTTATTGTCGGCGGCAACAACGCCGCTTGCTGTTCCGGGCGTGCAAACAAGAATGCCGAGCCTTTTGGCGCACACAGCCATTTGTGAAAGTTACCCGTGTAGAAATCCGCATCAATCGCGGTCAAATCGATGGGGATGTGTCCGGGCGCGTGCGCGCCATCGACCAGAGTCATAATTCCAGCGGCGCGCGCGCGGCGGCAGACTTCCGCGACTGGGAAGATCAGCCCCGTTGGCGACGTGATGTGGCTGAGATAGATCAACTTCGTGCGCGGCGTGACACCCGCCCACAACCGCTCAACGAAATCGGCGTGCGTGGTCACTGGGAGCGGCATCGCAACTTTGACGTAGCGTGCGCCCGTCCGCGCGCACATTTCTTCCCATGTGAAATTGCACGCGCCGTATTCGTGATCCGTCGTCAAGATTTCGTCGCCGGGCTGCCAGTCGAGCGACCGCGCCACGATATTGACGCCTGTCGTCGCGTTTTGCACGTAGACAAGATTATCGCGCGCCGTGTTCAAATACACCGCCAGCGGTTCGCGCGCCGCGTCCATCAGCGCATCGAAGCGCCGCCCCAAAAACGCGACTGGCTGCCGTTCAAGTTCCAACTGCCACGCTTGATACGCCTCGAATACGGGTTTCGGACACGCGCCGAACGAGCCATGATTCAAAAAGACGACGTTCGGGTCGAGCAAAAACAAATCACGCAGCGCGTTCATGCGTCCGCCTGATCTACGGACGGCGCGCGCCCGCAAGTATCGATTGTCATGTGGGATATCCTTAAAATAGAAGGGAGCGTTATAATCCGGTTCACAGAAATATTCTAGCGTATCGGAGCGGCATTGTGGATCACACTTTGGAGCGGGCAGCAGCACTTGAACCGCAAATCATCGACTGGCGGCGCGATTTTCACCGCCATCCCGAACTGGGATTCCGCGAATTTCGGACCGCCGGCATCGTTGCCGAAGTTTTGCGCGGTATGGGGATCGAAGTCACAACGGGCGTGGGCAAGACGGGCGTTGTCGGCGTGATTGGCGATGGGGGTCCCGTCGTCGGCATCCGCGCAGATATGGACGCGCTGCCGATTATCGAGGCGAACGCCGTTTCATATGCGTCCGAGAACGCAGGCGTGATGCACGCTTGCGGACACGACGCGCACACTGCAATCCTGTTGGGCGTCGCGCGGATGCTGACCGACATGCCCGACCGCCCCGCCGGGCAAATCCGCTTGTTCTTCCAACCGTGCGAAGAAGCGGCGGATGACGAGGGCAAAAGCGGCGCGCAGCGGATGATGGACGAGGGCATCATGAACGGCGTGGATCGCGTGATCGCGCTGCACGTTGCCAGCGAACTTCCCGCGGGCAAAATTGCCATCGAGTCCGGTCACACATCGGCGGCAGTCGATAACTTCTTCGCCACGATCATCGGCAAAGGCTGTCATGCTGCGTCGCCGCACACGGGCGTCGATCCGATCTTCATCCTCGCACAGTTCATCAACGCTTTTCATGGCATCCGCGCGCGGCGAATCAGCCCGGTACGCCCCATGATTGCGACCATCGGCTCGGTACACGGCGGCATCGCCGAGAACGTCATTCCGAATGAGGTCACGCTCAGCGGCACGCTCCGCAGCTACGACGACGAGACGCGCGAAGGCTTGTGGCGCGAAGTCGAGATGGCGCTCGGCGTGGCGCGCGCGCTTGGCGGCGATTACGCGCTGCGCATCGAAAAAGGCTGCCCATCGATCCTGAACGATATCGGTGTGACGGACATGATTCGGACGGTCGCAACGGACATCATCGGCAGCGATGTCTTGATTAATGACGAACCGTCGATGGGCGGCGAAGATTTTAGCTTTATGACGCGCGCCGCACCGGGCGCGATGTTCCTGCTCGGCGCGAAGAAAGACGACGTGGATCGCCCGCATCACAATCCACTGTTCGATCTCGATGAAGGGTCGTTCAAGGTCGGCGCGGCGGTGCTGGCAGAAACGACGCTGCGAATGCTGCGTGAGGCGCAAAACTAAATGATCCGCGAGGGAGACAAAGGGAGAAGAACATTTCTTCTTGCCTTTGTGTCCTTCGTCAAATGGATGCACACATGTCGAATCGACGCTCCAACAAGGTCGCGCTAATCACGGGCTTGGATAGGCTCTAAAGCGTTCACCTCACCCCCCAACCCCCTCTCCATTGCATGGAGAGGGGGTTGGGGGGTGAGGTGAAGCGATCCAAAACTCAGGTTATTCTAGAATCGACAAAAGAAAATCGGCATAAAGGCATTGGCTACACCGCAACACTCAACCGCGCCAACACCAACCCGATTCCCCACCCGACTACCAACCACAGCCCAAACTGTCCATGCAGCTTCGCCGTCCGCCCCTGCGCTTGGTGCAGCAGCATCGTATCGCGGCTGGTCGTGATGATACGAATCAGCCGCGCCGCTTCGGGCAGCGTCACACCGACCAGCAGCGCCGTGATCGGCATGATCCCCGCGAGGATCAGCGCGATGACCGCGACATACGCGCCGCCGACCAGCACAATGTATTCGATGCGCGCCGCGCGCAACCCCAACAGCAGCGCCAACGTGCGCTTGTTGACGGCGCGATCCGCGTCCATGTCGCGGACATTGTTGGCGTGCAGGATCGCCGCGACCATGAAGCCAATCGGAATGCCCGCCAGCACGGGCGTCCACGCGAATTCGCGCGCCATCACATAATAAGCGCCAAGTACCATCAAGGGGCCCATGAAGATGAATACAGCGACTTCGCCCAAACCGTTATACGCCAGTGGAAAGGGGCCCGCCGTGTACGTCACCACCACGAACACGCCGCCAAGTCCGATCCACAACAAGAGCCAACCGCTCTGCGTCAGCAGGAACAGCCCGATTAGCGCGCCCGCCACGAGCGTAACCACCGCGCCGATCAGCACTTGACGCGGCGTGAGCAAGCCGGACTTGAGGATCATCCCTTGTCCGGCTTGCTTCAAATCTTCCGCGCCGCGCTTGAAATCAAAATATTCGTTGATCAGATTCGCGGCGATTTGCAGCAAGAGCGCCGCGCTCAACGATAGCGCGAACCGGACAGGCTCGAACACCCCATCGCGCAGCGCCACCGCCGCCGCCACGCCGAGCGGGACATACGTCGCCGTCAGCGTGCGTGGGCGCGCCGCTTTATACCATGCTGTCCACTGTTCGCGCGTCACGATTGTCATTCGTTGATCAATCCCATCACCGCATTGAACAACACGCCATTGGTCGCCACCGACTCGCTCGCGTAAATCGTGGGCTTGCCCTTCCAATCGGTGAACGTGCCGCCCGCTTCTTCGAGAATGACTTGGAACGGCGCACAGTCCCACAACCACATGAGCGGGTCGATCATGATGTCCGCGCGCCCCGTCGCTACGAGCAAATAGCCATACGAGTCGCCCCATGTCCGCTGGATATAGGTCGCGTCCACGAGCCGATGAAACAAGGGCAGCCGCGCTTCAAACGTCTGTTTGTACTCGCTCGATAGCAAGACCGCATCGGACAATTTGTCCACTTTCGAGACACTGGCGCGGCGTCCGTTCCACCACGCGCCCAAGCCCTGCCCGGCATAGATCAACTCATCGAGCGCCGGATAGTACGCCGCGCCAACCAGCGGACTCGTCCCGTCGCTCAATCCAAGCAAGCAGCCATACAACGGCACCCCGCAGACGAACGATTTTGTCCCGTCGATGGGATCAATGATCCACGTTCGCCCGGAACGACCCGGCTGTTCGCCAAATTCCTCCCCGATGATGCCATCATCAGGATAGGCGCGCGCGATCAACTCCCGAAACAGCTTCTCAGACGCTTTATCCGCCGCCGTAACGGGGCTGTTATCGCCTTTGCGCTCGACGGCGATGCCGGTCTGAAAATAGCCAAGCGTCAGCCGCCCCGCGCGCCATACCGCGTCTGCCGCGAAGTCGAGGGCGGCTTGCAATTCCGCTGCTTCCATACCTACTCCGGCTTGATATCTTCGAGCGGCTGCGGACGATTCTCGACGGTGATTTTCGGTGTGTTCGGCGTCGGCGCTGCCCAACGGACTCCGTTGGCAATCACTTTCATCACCATCGGATGCTTGTAGATCGGGTACGTCTCGTGTCCGGGGCTGAAGTAGAACAGCTTGCCCTGTCCGCGATAGTAGCAGCAGCCCGAACGGAACACTTCGCCGCCTGCATACCAACTCACGGTGACAAGGCTGTCAGGTTCGGGGATGCCGAACGGTTCCCCGTACATCTCCGACGCCGGAATCTCGAAGTGATCCGGCAGCCCTTCCGCGATAGGATGCGCCGGGTTGACGACCCAGACGCGCTCTTTTTCACCGATTTCGCGCCATTTCAGATTGCAGGTCGTCCCCATCAGCCGCTTGAAAATCTTCGAGAAATGCGCAGAGTGCAGAATGATGATCCCCATGCCCTCCAACACACGCTGATGCACGCGCGCGACAATCGCATCATCGACTTCCTCATGCGCGAGGTGTCCCCACCACGTCAGAACGTCAGTCTCGTTCAAGACCGCTTCGGTCAAGCCATGTTCCGGTTCATCTTGCGTCGCCGTGCGCACATCGAAGCCCTCAGCGCGCAGCCCCGCAGCGATTGCCCCGTGCATTCCATCGGGGTAAATAGCCCCAATGGCGGCATTTTTCTTCTCGTGCCGTCCTTCGTTCCAAACCGTAACGCGCAGTGCCATTTTCAACATCCTTTGGTGGTCAGGTGTTGCATCGTCCCATGACGAGCAAGTGTACCTGTTTTTGTGTTGAGTTTCGACAAACGCTTAATCAAGCCTTTACGATTATTACAATTGAATCAAAGCAGCGTAACTATGTATAATGTCTTGTGATGATTGTTTGGTAGCGACTCAGGAGACATACAATGCCGCTCATTGCGTTGACCTACGTTAGCAGCGAATCGCGCCCGATGACTGACAATGATTTAATCGATATTCTGAAATCCGCTCGTAGTAACAACACCGAAAGAAATATCACCGGAATGCTGCTTTACGGCGGGGGATACTTCATTCAGGCACTCGAAGGCGAAGAATCCGACGTGAACATCATTTACAACAAAATCCGCCAAGACAGCCGCCATGGCAAAGTCCTACTGGTGGCACGCGAGCAAATCGAAGCGCGCGCATTTCATGAATGGAGCATGGGCTTCAAGAATCTCCATGAAGTCGAGACGCATTCGCTTGAAGGCTTTAACGATTTACTCGATCCGTCCAATCAAGGCACGTTTTTCACCGACAACCCGACTCGGGCAACCAAACTCTTGAACCTGTTTGTGGCAAAAGTCAATTCCTAAGTGAAAGATGGGCGTTCACAGAGAACGCCCGTCCGTTTTATCAGGCGATAAATTCACTTACATCCAACTGTACCGGGCGTTCAACGCCGCTGTCCAGCGTTACGCGCGCGCCGCGTTCGCCCGATTCATGCAGCGCGTGCATCGCATCCAAGACGTGATACGTCAGCCCACCATCCGCACGATGCGATCCGCCCGCGCGGATGGCGCGTCCCATGTCCGCGACGCCCAAGCCGCGACTGTTCTGTGGATAGCCCGCGATTAACTCGACATCTTCGCCTTCGTGGGTACCGGCACGGAACAGCCGGACGGGCCCGCCAAAGGTATTGGGATCGGGAACGCTCAACGTGCCTTCCGAACCATAAATTTCGATGCGTGGCAGCGCTGCCGCCCACACGTCGAAGGTCATGATCATCGTGGCGAGGCACACGCCGCCACCATTATCCAACTCCAACGACGCGCTGACGTGCGTCGGCACATCCACCACGATCCGCTGTCCATATTTCGGCTGGCTGGTGATCAGGCGTTCGGGAAAACTGATACGAGTAGCTGCCGTGACCGCTTTCACGCCCCCGATAAGCGTAGTCAGCGCCGTGAGGTAGTACGGTGCCATGTCGAACACGGGACCCGCGCCCACTTTGTAGAAAAATTCTGGGTCAGGATGCCAGCTTTCGGGTCCGTGACTGATCATGAACGCCGTCGCCGCGATGGGCGTGCCAATCGCACCCTCATCGATCAACTTGCGGCACGTTTGCAGCCCCGCGCCCAAAAACGTATCCGGCGCGCCGCCCACGCGCAGGTTTTTCTCGCGCCCCAACGCCAGCATCGCTTGCGCATCTTCGCGGCGGATCGCCAGCGGCTTCTCGTTGTAAATGTGCTTGCCCGCCGCCAACGCCTTCAACGCAATATCGCCGTGCGCCGCCGGAATCGTCAGATTGATCACGATCTCGATGTCGGGATCAGCCAGCAGTTGCTCGACGCTGTATGCCTTGATCCCATATTCCGCCGCTTTCGCCTCGGCGCGCTCGATCACCATATCCGCACACGCGACGATCTCGGTATGTCCAAACCGGCTGCCATTTTGCAAATAAATCCCGCTGATATTGCCGCAGCCGATCACCCCAACTTTGACGAGTTCTGCCATGTTGCTCACCTTGTCGCCCACAATAAGCCGCGCCGGACGATCTCACGCGCCTCCGGCACATCGAAATCTGCCACTTGATGCCCCAACGAACAGTAGAACACCCGCCCCGCCCCATATGCTTTCGTCCAGACGACAGGAACAACCGCGCCTGCAATCCAAGCGGCATGATCGCCCGTGAAGGTTGTCGTCGCCAGCACGCGATTCGCCGGATCGGTGTGCATATAATACTGCTCCGAGTGCATGGCAAAATCCGCGATCCCATCGGTGATCGGATCGTCCTGAACGGTGATGTTCACGCGGTAATCGATGATGTTGCCGGGATGCGCGACCCATTGTCCGCCGACCATGAATTGATATTCGGTGTTGTTACGGAACGAGTCGCCCATGCCGCCATGCCAGCCGCCAATTCCGACACCAGCATGTACCGCCGCCAACAGACCCTTTTCCTGCTCTGGTGTGATCGTACTCATCGTCACAACTGGCACAATCAGATCGAGCGGCGCCAGTTTTTCGGCATCCGCGAACGCATTCAGATCGTTCGTAACTTCGACCTCATAGCCTGCATCGCGCATCAGCCCTGCGAACAATTCCGCGCACGCTTGCGGCTGATGTCCTTCCCAGCCGCCCCACACGAACAGCGCCGTTTTCAATCGCTCCCCCTCTTGTGCAATTCGGTACAAAGCGCAAAGTGTAACACTGATTTAGGAAGTGGGGATCAATAGCCACGCAAATACTGCGAAGGTACGTTCATCGCGTCTTGGTGTCCGAGTGCGACCGCAGCGTGCGTCGCCCAGTACGGATCGCGCAGTAGTTCGCGCGCCAAATACACCATGTCGGCGCGCTCGTTACGGATGATCTCGTCGGCGTGCGCGGGCGCGGTGATCAGTCCAACGGCGGCGGTGGCGACGTTCGCTTCGCGGCGCACGCGCTCCGCAAATGGGACTTGATAACCCGCACCCGTCGGGATTTTCTGCGCGGAAGATAAGCCGCCGGAACTACAATCGATCAGATCGACGCCCTCATGCTTGAGCAGTTTGGCGAGTTGAACCGTTTCGTCAATGTTCCAACCGCCGTCTACCCAATCGGTACACGATAAGCGCACCGTCAATGGCAGCGACTCTGCCCACACCTCGCGGATCGCGCGAACGATTTTGATCATCAGCCGTGTGCGATTCTCGAAGCTCCCGCCATAGCTATCCGTGCGCGTATTCGAGAGCGGGGACAGAAATTCGTGGATCAGATACCCATGCGCGGCGTGAACTTCGATCCACTGGAAACCCGCCTTATACGCGCGTGCCGCCGCCGTTTTGAACGAGTCGATGATTCCAGCGATCTGCACGGGCGTCAGTTCATGGGGCAAGCCATAACTGTCCGAGAACGGGATCGCACTCGGCGCGACGACCGCCCAGCCGCCATCGCTTTCCGGCACGACACCGCGCCGCGTGTCCCACGGGCGATAGGTGCTGGCTTTACGTCCGGCGTGCGCCAATTGGATACCGGGTACTGCGCCGTGCGTGCGCATGAATGCCGTAATCCGTGCCAACGGCTCGATGTGCGCATCGTTCCAAATGCCCAAATCCTCGCGCGCGATCCGCCCGCGCGCCTCGACCGCCGTCCCCTCCGTGATCACCAGCGCCGCGCCGCCAACCGCGCGCGATCCCAGATGGACGAGATGCCAATCGGTCGCCATGCCGTTTTCGCAGCTATATTGGCACATGGGCGAGACGCCAATCCGGTTACGCAGTGTCACACTGCGAATAGTGAGCGGGTCAAACAAGTGGCTCATGTTTTTCTCTTTGTGCCTCTGCATCTCTGGATGGATTATTTTTGCTTTAAGGCTGGAGCCACGATTTTACCCAACAAATCGATTCCATTCTCCGACGGTGTGCCATGTGGCGTCCCAAATTCGACGCGCCGCGCGCCCGCCGCGAAGATCGCCTCCGCTTGACGGATGATGTCGTTCGGATCACCCGCGAACGCGAACTTTTCGAGCAAATCATCGCTGATCAGCCGCGCGGCGGCGTCCTCGTCGCCCGCGTTGACGTGCGCTTGCACGCGCGCCATCAGGTCAGGATCAACGCTGATCGTCGGATCGAGCGGCGCGCATACGGGCAGATACAGCGCCACCTTGCGCCGCGCCAACGCCCGCGCCGCCTCTCGATCCACATCCACGACCGTGACCGCGCCCAGACAGACGCCGACCGTCCCCTGCACACGCCCCGCCGCCCGTTCGCCCGCTGTGATGTATGAGGCGATTACGGCGACAACATCGGGATTGGCAGAGCCGCCGACTTTGACTTCATCCGCGATTTCACCCGCCAATCCGCATAACTTCGCCCCCCACGAGCCAATCATGATCGGAATCGGCGCGTCCGGCAGCGGATACGGCGCACGAACGTGCGGCGCAAGCGTATAGACATCCCCATCGTAGCCGCCCAATGCGCCGGACAGCAGATAACGCACGATGGCGACGGCTTCGCGGATCGCTTGAATCGGCGTTTTCGACTCGTGGATGCCGTGATCCGCCAACCACGCCCCGCGCGCGATGCCCAAATACACGCCGCCCGCCGCCATGCCCGACAACAGCGCGATCTCCGCCGCCATGTCGATGGGATGGATGCGTGCCGGAGCAACGGCTGCCGCGCCGATCCGCGCGCGCGGAAGATGGGGTGCCATCAGCGCCAGCGGCGTGAAGCTCGGATGATACGGCGCATCGCAGTAGACACTCACCGTGTCAAAATCGTACTGGGCGACCTGTTTTGCCAGCGCGATATAGCGCGCGGGTGTCTTGTCGGTCTGAAAGGCGATGCTGACTTCGCGGGTCATGTCAGATCGTCACTCTCTAGCGTCCGCTTGCCGATGCGCTCGACGCGCATGATCAACCGTTCGTCCGGGTCGGGACACGCGATCAGCGAGTCGGACGCCATCCAATCGCCCGCGCTCAATTCGCGCTGTTTCGCCGCCAAGAGTGGCAAGACGGCGGACAGCGCGTAGATGCAGAAGTGTTTATCCGCTGGTATGCGTAAGCGGTTGCTTTCCGTGAGTTCAAAATAATCGCCGGGCTGCAAGCCGCAGACAGAGCGCCCTTCGATGCGTTCAACCGTGACGCGCAGATCGTACAAGTCGAATTTCATGCGCCTTTGCCCCGAAAGTGAGGCAGCACGTCGCGCCCCAATGCCGCAATCGCCGCCAGCGGATCGACGCCCAACGGAGGTCCAAAACTCAAATGCTGCGCGCCCATGCTCACCAATTTTTCCAGGCGTGCGATCACGTCGCGCGTTGTGCCGACGATGCCGATTTGCAGCATCGCGTCCGTGACCAACGCTTTCGCCTTCGCTTCGTCGCGTTCGACCATGATCGCCTGCTGAATCGGGTCGAACTCGGTGCGATCCACGCCCAAACGCGCCAGAATCAGCGGACTGAGCGTATGTCCATAATATGCGATCTTGCCGCGCAACACATCTTCAGCGGCGGTGCGGTCATCTGCCAGCGAACACCAGATGCACGCCGCCACATCCACCGCCGCGAGATCGCGCCCAGCCTTCGCCACGCCTTCGCGGATATACGGCATGACCGTCTCGTAATGTTCCGGTGGAAACAACAGCGGCAGCCCACCATCCGCGATTTCCCCAACGGCGCGCAGCATATTCGGACTCATCGCGCCGAGATAAATGGGAATCCGGCGGCGCGGCGTGAAGCGCAAATACGCCTCATTCGTCCAGTGTAAGCATTGTCCGTCCAGCGCGGCGGGTTCGCCGGACAGCAGCGTATTGATCGCGCGGATGGCTTCGAGCGTCGCAGTCAACGGTTTGTCCTGCTCGATACCGATCCAGCCGAGAAAATCGCCCGCGCCCGCCGAAATGCCGAGATTGAAGCGTCCGCCGCAGTATTCATCCAGTGCGGCAGCGTGCATGGCGATTTCGGCGGGGTTCATGCTATACGGATTGACCACGCACGTCCCGATTTCGATTTTGGAGGTATGCGCAGCAATCGCGGTCAGGATCACAAATGCACCACGCATGAATAAATCGTGGCTGACCCAAAATTGATCGAATCCGGCAGACTCGGCGGCTTGCGCCAAGCGGATGTAGTCCGCGACGGGCAAATCGTTGTTGAAACGCAGGCTGAATTTCAATTTATGTCCAAGATCGGGCGTACCAGCGGCGCGCCCCTACGATCCCGCGCCGATCACGGCATCGACTTCGATTTCGAGCAGATGATCGGGGTTGACCAAGCGGCTGATCTCGACCATCGAGTTCACCGGACGCACCCCCGCGAAGAATTGGACATGCGCGTGTCCAATCTTCTGCCAATCATCAATGTTGACAACGAAAATCCGCGTGCGCACGACATCCGCCATGGTCGCGCCCGCCTCGTGCAGCGCGCGTTCAATCTTCTGCAAGATATACATCGCTTGTTCGTAAGGATCACCAACGCCAATCACATTTCCATGCTCATCGCTGGCAGTCGTACCCGATACGAACACCTGATTCCCGACCCGCACAGCACGCGAGTAACCGACAATGGCTTCCCACGGCGTGCCGGATGAAATATTTTGGCGCATCTCGCTTACTCCACGACAATGAGCGACTGATAGCCGTTCGTGAGCGGTTCGCCGCCGCCGGGACGTGCCACAACCACATCTTCGACACGCGCCGAAAAGCTGTTGTCCTGCATGATACTCGGCTCGATGGTGAACATCATCCCCTCTTGCAGCACGATATCGCTCCCTTTGGTCAAGAACGGCGGCTCATGCACATCCCAACCGATACCGTGTCCCAACCGATGACGGAACGCCGCACCGTAGCCCGCGTCCGCGATCACCCCACGCGCGACCGCATCCACTTGTTCACAGGTCGCTGCGCCCGCCTTGAGCGCGGCAATCCCCGCGCGCTGCGACGCCATGATCAGGTCATAGACGCGCTGTTGTTCTGCGCTCGGCGCGCCGAATGACACGGTGCGCCCATAGTCGTAGCACAGCCCGTCGTGGCTCGCGCCGAAATCGAACAAGACCGATGTGTTCGCCATGATCGGTCGTTTCCACGATTCAAGGCGTTTTCCGTGCAGCAGCGGATGATTCGGACCCGAATTGTAGAGCGATGTGGTGAAGGTCGCCCCAAGCGAACCGTGCCGCTTCATCTGATAGTCCACTTCCGCGATGATATCGAGTTCGGTCATGCCAATCTTGAGCTGCTTGAGTACTTCCGCGAAGGCTGCCTCTGTGATCGCACCTGCCACACGCATCGTCTCGATTTCTTCGGCGGACTTCACCACACGCAGTTGACGCAGAATCGCCGTCGCAGAGACAAAATGCGCGTCCGGGACAATGTGCTGCAAGTGGATCGCCGTTTCCGCCTCTGCCGTCTCGCCAATGGCGATGCGCGGATTGGCGGGCAGCCCGAAGCCGACCAGAATATCGCGCACGAGCGCCGAAGGATCGTCCCAATCGCCCAATACGCGCACTTCAATCTCCGCGTTCTCGCCCATTCCGCCGAACTCCGCCGACATGCGCGGCAGCGTCAGCACGGCGGGCTTGTTCGGCGCGATCCACACGCCCTCTAGCCATGCGCCGGGATGGATCGTGCGTCCGAAGTTAGGAATATCGCGTGGGACGCCCGTTAGATATTCGAGGTCGGAGGAAGTGGAGAAAAAGGCGACATCCGCATCGAGCAGCGATTGAAAGCGTCGCAGTCGTTCCAAATAAGCTGTCATGAGCATTGTCCTGAATTGTAATGTAGGCTGATGGACACAACCATAACGCGCCGCCGCACTCCACGCCAGAATCCAATCTAATCCATCATGCCAATCGCTTGACGATTACAGCGAACACGTTAAAATCTGTAATATTCACCACCCCACACCTTTTAATGACATTGGGAGTACAGGAACGATGAAACGACTGTTGTTGAGCGTCGCGCTCATCTTGGCGTTGTTGACCGTCGGCATCGCTGGCGCGCAGGACGAAGCCATTTTGGTCGTCGGACACGCCGAAGCCACCGATTCGCTCGATCCGGCGCACGGGTATACACAAACCACCAGTATCATCAACCAAGTCACCTACGATACGCTCGTCACCTTCCCCGATGCCGATGCCTCATCCATCGATCCGCGCTTGGCGACTGAGTGGTCAGTTTCGGATGATAGCTTGACCTACACCTTCATGCTGCGCGAAGGCGTCATGTTCGCCAACGGCGATGCGATGACCGCCGATGATGTTGTCTACTCATTCAATCGCTTGAAAAATGTGCAGGGAACGCCGTCATTCCTCGCTGCCGATATCGTGTCGGTCGAAGCGTCGGATGCCACTACAGTCGTGATCACGCTCGCCGTCGTCAATCCGGCGTTCTTGGCGAACCTGACCAGCAACGTTTTCGCTGTCACCAATGCCGATGAAGTCATGGCAAATGGCGGCACGGGTGAAACCGATGACACTGCCGAGTCCTATTTGAACAGCACATCGGCGGGTTCGGGTCCATATGTCCTCGAATCGTGGGACTTTCAAGTCGAAACCGTCCTCGTCCGCAACGAAAATTACTGGGGCGATGCGCCGTATTTCGACCGCATCATCATCACCAACATCCCCGAAGCCGCCACGCAAAAAGTCGCGCTGGAATCGGGCGAAATCGACATCGCACTCGATCTCACGTCGGATCAGATCGCGGACTTGGAAGGCAATTCCGATCTGACGATCTATCGCGGCGCGGGCAACATCGTTCACTTCCTGCTGATGAACGCGGATACCGAAATCGGCGGACCCATGTCCAACCCGACGGTGCAGCTTGCCGTCCGCTACGCGCTCGACTACGCCGGCTATGCCGCGCTGTGGGGCGGCGTCACGCCCGCATCGCCCATGGCGATTGGACAGGCGACCGCGCTGGGCGCGGATCAAGCGTTCGTCCGCGATCTAGTTCGCGCGCGCGAACTGTTGACCGAAGCGGGTTATCCCGATGGCTTCGAGGTGACACTCGACTACCCGATCTTCTCGTTTCAAGGCGTGAACATGGAGACCAACGCGCAGAAGATTCAAGCGGACTTGGCGGAAGTCGGCATCGTCGTCACACTCAATCCAGGCGAACTGCAAGTGTCGCTCGAACAATACCGCGCGGGCAATCAGGGATTCGCCTATTGGTTCTGGGGTCCCGACTTCCTCGATCCCATCGATGTGCTGTCGTTCGCACCGAATGGCAAAGTCGGCGGTGAGCGCACGCGCTGGACGAGCGAGAACGCTGATCCTGAACTGGTGGCGCTGGTCGAACGCGCCCAAACCGAAACGGATCCGGCTGGACGTGTCGAAGTCTTCACCGCGATCCAAGAGGCGCTGCAACAATCGGGACCCTTCGCGCCGTTCTTGCAACCCAATGTCCAAACAGCGTTCCGCGCTGACATTGGCGGCTACCTGTGGCATCCGCAGTGGCTGCTTGACCTGTCGCTGTTGAACCGCACAATGTAGTTTCGCATCCAATCACATCAATCGAGTGGGGCGTTCAAGCGAACGCCCCACTCGATCATGTTTTCGCGCATGGCACGTTATGTCACTACAATGACCCGCATGGAATACACCTATGTCCCTATCCATCTACGTGTTACGCCGTTTGATCGTGGCGCTGCCGCTGCTGCTGGGGATCACGCTGGTTTCGTTCCTGATTGCCAACGCCGTTCCCGCTGACCCGATCAACGCCAATCTGCCGCAAAGCCAACTGAATAATGCGGAATTGGTCGCCGCGTTCCGCGCCAAGTGGGGTTTGGACAAATCACCCGTCGAGCAGTACTTGACCTATCTCGGCAATCTACTGCAAGGCGATCTCGGCGTGTCGATCAAGACGCGCCAGCCCATCGCGGACGATATCGCGCGCTTCTTGCCCGCCACGATTGAACTGGCAACGGTTGCCACGTTTTTCGGCGTGTTGATTGGACTGGTGACAGGCATCGTCTCGGCAGTGTGGCACAATAAACCCATCGATTTCATCGCGCGCACGCTGAGCTTGATCGGCATCAGCTTTCCCGTGTTCGTGCTGGCGTTAATCGGGCTGACGATCTTTCATCTGGAACTCGGACTCGTGCCGGGACCCGGACGACTGAATGTGCGCATGAGCGATCCGCCGTTCGTAACTGGCTTCTTCACCATCGACAGCTTGATCGCCGGACGATGGGATACGTTTTGGAATGCGCTCTCCCATTTAATCTTGCCCGGCTTGGTGTTGGGCATCTACATGGCGGGGCTGATCAGCCGCGTTACGCGCTCGTCCCTGCTCGACATTCTCGGCATGGATTATCTGCGTACCGCGCGCGCGAAGGGGCTGCGCGAACGAGTTGTCGTTCTCAAGCACGCGCTGGCGAACGCTTGGATGCCGATTGTCACCGTAATCGGCTTGTCGTATGGCAATCTGCTCTCCGGCGCGGTACTCACCGAATCGATTTTTGCCTTTCCGGGCATCGGGCGCTATATGTTTCGCGCGTCTACCTCACAAGACTTCCCCGCGATCATGGGCGTCAGCCTGTTGATCGCGTTCATTTACTTGATCGTGAATCTGGTTGTCGATGTCCTCTACTACTTCATCGATCCGCGCATCCGCGCGAGCTAGGCGCAGCGCCTTCGCGGGTTTCGCGCGCCGCTTTCCGCTGGTCGTCATCGGCACAGTGGTCATCGCGTTTTGGGTGCTGGCGGCTGTGTTTGCGCCGCAAATCGCGCCCTATGCGCCGCTGGCACAAGACATCCCCAACCGTGTCCAGCCGCCGGGCGAGCTGCATCCGTGGGGGACAGACGAACTTGGACGCGATGTGTTCTCGCGCGTGATGTATGGGGGACGCATCACCATCCCCGCCGGAATTTTGGTGATCGTGATCGGCAGTGTGATCGGCATCACCGTTGGCGCGATTGCGGGTTATGCCGGTGGCGCTTGGGACGAGGCGCTCATGCGCGTGACCGAGTTGTTCATGGCGTTTCCGACGATCATCCTAGCGATGGCGGTCACAGCGGCGCTCGGACCCGACATGAAGAATGCCATCATCGCGCTCGTGGTCGTGTGGTGGCCCCCCTATGCGCGCTTGATGCGCGGACTGGTGCTGTCGATGAAGTCAAAAGAGTTCATCGAGTCAGCCCGCTGCATCGGCGCGCCCGGATCGTACATTCTGTGGCGCGTGATTTTGCCCAACTGCATCGCACCCGCCCTCGTCATGACGACGGTCGATATCGGCAACGCGATTTTGACGTTCGCAGGGCTAAGTTTTCTCGGCTTGGGCGCTGAACCAACGTCGCCCGAGTGGGGGCGCATGGTCTCGACGGGGATTGACCTATTCGATCAATGGTGGACGTGGCTGTTTCCGGGCTTGGCGATCTCCACATTGGTGATCGCGTTCAATTTCATCGGGGACGGCTTGCGCGATCTCAGCGATCCGCGTATGCGCCGCTAGTGCGAATCGCGCAGCACATGCAATTCAAAGACGAAAGCCGCCGCGAACAAGCCCGGTAGTGCGCTTTTCAACAGCGGCGTCCCCTGATACGGCACTTCGCGCGCGATGTGATAGCCCAATTGGCGCGCCCACCAGTGAAAATCAGCGCGCGTCCAATAACGCAGATGTTCGCCGGGCGTGACCACCCATTGCAGCGGAAACTTGCCGAACAACAGCCGCAGTCGATGTTGATGAAAACCCGTGTTCGGGATCGATACGATGAACCCTTTGCGGACGAACGGTTGCAAATCGCGCAGCATCGATTCTGGATCAGGCAGATGTTCGATGATTTCCGACAAGATGATGTAGTCGAACATCGCGTCACCGAACTGCTCACGCATATAGACAGCGACTGGCTTGTTGATGTCCGCCAGCCGCACATCCAAACCGTTGGCGCGGCAAAATTCAACGGCTTTTGGCGAGACATCCAGCCCGAATCCTTGGACGCCGCACTGATCGATGATGTAGCGGAGCAGCGCGCCATCCCCCACACCGAGATCAAGCACATGATCCCCCGCGGCGACCAATGACGCGAAGACTTTTGCCCGCTTCAAGCGCCACGGTGAGAGCATGCCTAAACCGGACGACGCTTTCTTATCCCAATAATCGTCATAATCGACGCGACCAACGGCAGCGGTGTCGGGATAGGCGAATAACCGTTTCACGCCACGCCAGCGGTTCGCTGCCCACATATACGCGGGCTTCAGCGGCGACTCGCGGATGAATGTTTTGAGCGCACACATCATCGTAAACGCATCAATTCTCGCCTAAGTAGACTTTCTTGACCATCTCGTTGCTCATCAGCGCAGCGGCGTTATCGGTCAACACGACCTCGCCCGTTTGCAGCACATAACCGCGATGCGCGACTTCCAACGCCATCAGCGCATTCTGCTCGACGAGTAGAATGGTCGTCTTATTCTCAACGTTAATGCGCTGGATGATCTCGAAAATCTGCTCGACCAGCACGGGTGCCAGCCCCATTGACGGCTCGTCCAGCAGCAAGACGGTCGGCGCACTCATCAGCGCCCGCCCAATCGCTAACATCTGCTGTTCGCCACCGCTGAGAGTCCCGCCCTTCTGCGTTACCCGTTCTCGTAAGCGTGGGAACAACGCGAATGCGCGTTCCATGCGTTCCGCGAACACCACACGGTCGTTGACGTTCCAACCGCCCATTTCCAAGTTCTCGCGGACGGTCAACTGCGGGAAAATCCGCCGACCTTCCGGCACATGCCCAATACCGAGCGCGGCGATTTCGTGCGGCTTCATCGCTGTAATCTCTTTACCATTCAATATGACTTTGCCGCGCCGCGCGCGCGTCATGCAGCTAATCGTGCGCAGGGTCGTGCTTTTGCCCGCGCCGTTCGCGCCGACCAGCGTCACGATCTCGCCCTGCTCGACCTTGAGATTAATGCCTTTCAGCGCGTGGATATGCCCGTAATACGTGTGCAAGCCTTCGAGTTCAAGCAGTGCCATGCGTGCCTTCTTTCGTCTCGACCGCGCGTCGTCCTAAATATGCCTCGATCACGCGCGTGTTGCTTCGTATCTCGGCGGGGCTGCCTTCGGCGATCTTCTGTCCGTAGTCCAGTACCGTGATGTGTTCGCTGATTTCCATGACGACGCGCATATCGTGTTCGATCAGCACGACGGTGATGCCCAATTCATCGCGCACGCGCCGGAACAACGCCGTCGCCGCATCGCTTTCGTTGGGGTTCATGCCCGCCGTCGGCTCATCGAGCAAAATCAACTTGGGCGAACTTGCCAATGCGCGCGCGATCTCGATACGCCGTTGATCGCCATAGGGCAGATTGCGGCTGATTTCGTCGCCGCGCCCGCCCAAGCCCACAAAGCGGAGCAGATCGCTGGCGCGTTCGCGGACAAACTGTTCTTGCTTGCGAAACGACGGCGTGCGGAACAGTGTCTTCCATAGGGACAATTCCAAGCGCGAATGCGTGCCGACCATCACGTTTTCGAGTACGGTCATGCCAGCGAACAAGCGGATCGTTTGGAACGTGCGCGCGACGCCCGCTTTGTTGACCTGATCGGGGCGCAAACCGAGCAGTGACTGCCCATCGAACGTGATTGCACCCTTGTCCGGCTTGTAGATGCCGGTCAGCAGATTGAACAGCGTCGTCTTACCCGCACCGTTGGGCCCGATGATCGAGCTGATGCTGCCATCTTCGATACCGACGCTGATATCGCGCACGGCGGCGATTCCACCGAACGATTTGACGAGATTTTGCACATTCAATAACATTTTTGGCTCCTTCAATCACCCGACGGCGCGCGAGTCGGCACGGCTTTGACCTCACCCGTAATCGGTGCAGTGGGATCGATCTTCTCCGCCAACAGTTCCATCTTTCGGCGTGGTTCGGGCAGCAGCCCCGCCGGACGGAAGATCATCATTAAGACAAGGATCAAGCCAAACACGAACGGCTGATACTTGCTTGGCTCCAACTGTGAAGGCCAGTCGCGGATGTGAAAATTGAGGATCGGGATCACGAAATCGATATTGCGCAGCGCGTTCAATTGCAGCGAGAGATTGGCGAGGATGTGCAAATCGAGCAGGGTGATCACCATCGCGCCCAAAATCACGCCGCGAATACCGCCCATGCCGCCGACAATGACCATCGCCAAGATCGTAATCGACTGGATCAAGACGAAGCTGCTTGGATCGATGAACGTTTGCTTCGCCGCATACAGCACGCCAATCGCGCCTGCGAACGATGCGCCCGTCGCAAACGCCAACAATTTCATGCGTACTAACGGCACGCCCATCGCAATCGCCGCCGTTTCATCCTCGCGGATCGCAGTCCACGCGCGCCCAATTGCAGAGTTTTCGAGCCGTCGCGCCACCAAAATAACGATGAACAACAGTCCAATGCTCAGAAAGTAGAACATCAACTGTCGTGCGACCGTATCAGGATTGTTGAGCGTGATTCCAAACGCGCCCGCCACCCCATTGGTGAAATCGACGGCGAAACCGGGCAGCGGCGGACGCCCAATGTTGTGTAACCCTTGTGCGCCGTTGGTCAGGTTGATCGGCTGGTCGGCGTTACGTGCCAAGATACGGATCATCTCGCCGAATCCGAGCGTGACAATCGCCAAATAGTCACCGCGCAAACGCAGCACGGGCAGACCGAGCAAAATCCCGACCAGCCCCGCCGCCCCAACCGCGAGCAGGATGAAGATGAAGAACGCCCAATCTGGCACGAGCCAACCGTTGATCTGGAAGATCGTCTCAGCCGGCGACGTGAACATCGCCCACAAGTACGCGCCAACAGCGAAGAACGCGATATAGCCGAGATCGAGCAAGCCCGCGAACCCAATCACGACGTTCAGCCCGAGCGCGAGTCCGGCAAAGATCGAGATTTGGATCGCCAATTCGAGATATGACGTGTTGAATACGCCGATCACGGGCAAGATCACAATGATCAAGCCGAGAATGATGCTCAGTTTCAGTCGTCCGGGCAGCGGCGACCCCAGCACGACAATCGGCGCGATCACCAACAGGGGGAACGCGCAGATGTTCGCCAATGGGTACCACAAACTCCCGCGATTCAGCGTCACAACCAATCCAATCGACAGGATCACGTAGCCCACGACAATCGCGCCCGCGATGGCAGGTCGCGCCAACCATGCTTTGAAGGTCGCCCATGCGCCCGTTTGCGGCGCAGCCGTTTGAGTCGTCATGATTAAACCTTCTCATCCACACGCTCACCTAAAAGCCCGCTGGGGCGGAAGATCAGGATCAAGATCAATACGGAGAACGCGAACACATCGGTATAACGCTGTCCCAACGCCGGGAAGTAAACCAACACGCCATTGAGGAACGACTCGATCAGTCCCAACGTCAGCCCGCCCAACAGCGCGCCCGTAACATTGCCGATCCCACCCAAGACCGCGGCTGTGAACGCTTTCAAGCCGGGAATGAAACCAATGTAAGGCGTCACCGTGCCAACGTTCAAGCCATAGAGTGCGCCCGCTGCCCCGCCGAACGCCCCACCGATGAAAAACGTCAGCGAGATCATGCGGTTGACATTCACACCCATCAAGCCCGCGGTCGCCTGATCTTGCGCCACCGCGCGAATGCCGCGTCCCAATTTCGTGCCATTGACGAAGAAATTGAGCGCCAACAGCATCAAGACGGCGCTGATCACAATGATGATCGAGGTGATCCGCACGTTGACGACGTTGGCGACGCGCTGAACCTCACGCAATGCCTGTCCAGCGACGAGCGTTTCGGTTGGACGTTCGGTTTCCGGCACAGTGCCATCAGCGGGAATTTCCGTTCCCGCGAGGACGACGCCGATCTGATTGGCGCGCATGTCGTTGCCGCCGAGCGTCAAGCCGCCGAGATAAAATTGATCGAACAGCACTTCATCGACGTAGAAGGAGTCATATTCGACGCCATCTGCCGTAATCGTCTCGTAAACCGTACCACCGATGTTTGTCCCGCCAACTGCCGCGCCGTTGATTACGATATTGATGGGTGTCGTCAGCCAGCTCGTTTCTTCACCGTTGATCGGATACGTCAAATTGAAATCGTTGCGCGTGATCGCCATTAACGCGCGCGTACCATCGATCAACACGAACGACACGCCAATCGCGGTGATCAACGGCACGAGACGGGGTGCGCCACGCAGAGGACGATAGGCGACGCGCTCCACAATCACTGCTAACGTCCCGCTGACGAGCATCCCCGAAACGACGATCACGAGGATCAACAAGACCGGATTCCACGCGCCCAATGATGTCGCAGCAGCAATGCGCGTCATGACCTCGAAGCCAACGACCGATCCGACCATGAAAATTTCGCTGTGAGCGAAATTGATAAATTTAAGTACCCCATAGACCAGCGTATAACCGAGCGCAATCATCGAATAGACGAAACCAATGCTGATCCCGCTGATGATCATGCCGGGCAGTTGCTTTGAGATTTGATCCGCGAGGATGATGCCTTCACGCGGTACGGGGACGAAAAACGCCAATATATATGCCAGCACCGTCAGCAAGATCGACGCGCCAGCGATGAAAACGATCATCTGTCCAATCGGAAACAAGATGAAGCGATAGAACCAACTGCGGCGCAGCCCACCTAAAAATGAGGGCGACACCGCGCCAGGGGCAGCGCCGGGCGTCGTTAACGTATTGGAACTCATAGATTCCGTCGATGCCTTTCCAAGAATGAAACAAGGGCAACTGATACAACAAATCGTAGGGGCGTTCACTTGAACGCCCCCACTTCGTACAGACACGACAGGCGTTCGACGGAACGCCCTATATCGTTACGCGCCCGCTTCCATCGCTGCCAGCAGTGGCGACGGCAGACCAAGCGTAGACAGCACTTCGTTGTTGCTCCATTCCAGCGGATCGGCGGAGGCAACTTCGATCACGTAGTACAGACCGACTTCGGGATCGCCGTTGTCGTCAAACGTGTAGGTGGCGGTGATGCCATCGAATTCTTCCGTCGCGCGTACCGCTTCGGCAACTGCCGCACGGGTCGGCATTTCGCCAGCGGCTTCTACCGCTGCTTCGATGCCCGCCAACAGGATCGCCGTCGAGTCATATGACTGCGCCGCAAATGGCTGCGGTGCCTCGTCGAACATGGCGGTGTAATCTTCGATGAACTGTGCTGCATCTGGGTAAACTGTCGCCGGAGCCGCGACCGACGTGTAATACGTGCCAACGCCCGCATCGCCCGCCAGTTCTGCAAATTCCGACGAGTCGAAGCCGTCGCCACCGAGGAAGAAGCCCTCATAGCCCGCATCGCGCGCTTGGCGAATGAAAATACCCGTCTGGCTGTAGATGCCGCCGAACAGGATCAGCTCTGGCTCTTGCGCGAGAATCGGTTGCAGAATGCCTTCGAAATTGGCGGCTTCTTCCGTGCCCTCAAAACCCTGAATGGTCAAGCCTAGAGCTTCGGCTTCTTGACGGAAGAATTCGGCGTAGCCCTGTCCGTAAGCGGTGGTATCGTGCAGAATGTAGACCGTCTGCACGCCCAATTCTTCGCTGGCGAAGCGCGCTGCCGTGGGTCCTTGGAGGTCGTCACGACCGCAGATGCGATTGACCGTCGGATAAGCGCGATCCGTTACGAGCGGGTTGGTGTTCGCGGGCGAGACCATCACCAAATCGTTGTCGTTGTAGACTTCCGACGACGGGATGGCGACGCCGCTGTTCAAATGACCGATCACGCCGAGAATCGCGGGATCATTGACGATCAACTGAGCGTTCGAGACGCCGATATCCGCCGTCGCTTGGTCATCATACGGCACATATTCGATGCTGTAGCCCATTTCCGTGAGCGGACCCGACAACTGCTCAATCGCCAACTCGACGGCATTGCGCATACTGATGCCCAACACCGACTGGGGACCCGACAGCGGCGTTTGCGACGCGATCTTGATCACCATCGAATCTTGTGCGCCCGCCACGCCAGCGGTCAACGCAACAGCCAAGACCGCAAACAATAGAATGAAACGAACTTTACGCATTCAAAAACCCTTTCACTACAATCTGCCAATCCGAATACAACCATACCGGGTTATGTTCATTCTTCGTCGGCGGAACTTGATAGGATTTCCGCCGCGTTTATGACCAAACTTCACAACCCTTTCATGTAATTATAACGTCCGCACCCGAAACAAGGCAATATTTGGATATTGCATCCAGCAAGAATTGGCGTATTTTTGTGGCAAGTCGTTGCTTCTTTAATCATTTCTCACAAAGGCGGTCAATGTCATTAGCGATGCGCGGCGCAATCTACGGCTTGGGCGCGGCAGCGATTTGGGGCGGCATGTACGTCGTTTCCGATATCGTTCTGCGAACCATTCCCCCTTTCACCTTACTCACGATCCGCCTATCGATGGCGGTCGCCATTCTCGGCACAATCCTGCGTCGGCAAGCGAACAACGCGCCCCTCACGCGGCGCGATCTGCTGCGTTTGCTTGGCGTCGGCGTGATCGGGTTCGGCATCAGCGTTGGCGCTCAGTTCGTCGGCACGGATAAATCGACGGCGGTCAATGGCGCGCTGATCACCAGCGCGTCGCCCGCGTTCATTCTGCTGTTCGCGGCGCTGATCTTGCGCGAACGGCTGACGCCGCTGCGGATCGCGGCGGTCACACTGGCGAGCATTGGCGTCGTCGTGATCATCGACCCCGCCAATGCTGATTTTTCATCGCAAACGTTCTTCGGGGATATGGCGCTCGCCGTCGCTGCGCTCACGTGGGGGCTGTATTCCGTCCTCGTGCGCAAGGTCAGCACGGCGCATGATACGCTCGTGGTCAGCGTCTACGCGCTGATCGGCGGACTGTTCCTGACCGTGCCAGCGGCGGCGCTCGAACTCCAAGATCGTCCCATCGGACAGATCGACGGCGGGACGATTTTGGGTGTGCTGTATCTGGGCGTCGTCTCGACGGCAGCGGCGATGTGGATGTGGAATCGCGCGTTCGCGCTGGTCAATGCGTCTGTGGCGTCGCTGTTCTTCTTCGCACAACCGCTCGTCGGGACGCTGCTCGGCGTGATTCTGCTCGGACAAGCGATGACCGCCGGATTATGGATCGGCAGCGCGTGCATTGTCGCGGGCGTGCTGGTGTCGATGATTCGGACGCGCGAAAAAACATCATCGACAGAAGCACAGCGCGTTTCGTGATGCTGTGCCTCTGTCGATAGCGGTCAATACGCTTGAAAAAAGCAATATTCACCGCAGCGGACGCAGAGCAACGCAGAGAAAAGAAAGAAGATCATATTTTTCACCTCTGTCTCCTCTGTATTCGCTGCGGTGAAAATCTTTTCTCGTTTATATATCCAGGGTTACTTGAGCGGTAAACATCAGTCCTTTTTCATCGCCATACGCGGCGACAACCAAAATGGCGGCAAATACGCGGGCAAGTTCGAGAACGGCAAGACTTCTGGTTTCAGCCGGATTCCGAGCGCATCTTGCATGAAAGCGCGCCGTTTTTGGATGCGCGCCCATGCTTCGGGGTAGCCTTGTTCAAAGGCAGCACGCAAATCGGCATCCGCCAATGCGATTCCGTCCTCGATGTTGCTGGTGAAATAATCTGTCCCCGTCGCGGGAATCACGTCAACTTGAATTGCCATGCCGGAACGCAGCGTCTCGGTCGATCCAGCGTAGATCGGGGAACTCATCCACTCATCAATGTGGATCAAGTGTCCCGGATTCAGCGTGACGCCAAAGAACGGATCGTCCAGATGTCGCTGAATGATCGCGTGCAAAGCGCCGCCCGCCACGCCGATGCCAATGTGTTCATACCAGTCTGCAACCGCCGCGAAGTACGGCGCGATCAACTTTTCGACATAATCGCGGATGGTTGCGGGCAGTTCCGCCGCCGCTTCGACCAAAAATCCGCCGCGCGCCGTGTTCGCGCCCCACAGCGCCAAATTGGCGAAGATCGGTTCGCCGCGCGCAATTTTTCGCAGCGACGCGCTCGACAAGCCGAAACGGGTCTTATCGCCGCTGTTCATAACGATGTGCGCGGAAAGTTCCAAGCCGTTCAGGCGCATCAATTGGATCACTTCAAATTCCGTCATGCCCGGCTGCACGCCAAAAATCACATCGCGCACGCTCTGCGAACTGTAGGTCGCCATGAACTCGAAGCGCGCCAACTGCTCGACCTCGTTGACCGCGCGCAAGCCGTCTGAGGGGTGCATGAACAGCGCCGACGCATTGACCGCCGTCATACCCAATGTGCGCAGCGTATCGACAAGATACGCGGGCGCTTCGATCCACGTTTCCGGCGCGTCCGCTTCGATGGCAGTGTAATACTTCCAGCCCGCGACGCCGATGCGCATTCCGGCGCGCAAGCCCGCATCTGCCAAGATTACGGCGAGTGGTTGGCTCGACTCGCGCGGCTGGCTGACGAGGCTCAGCGGTTGATACAACACACGATCAATCGGGACAGGACAAATATAGGAATATGCCATACCCTCGTTCCCTACCATCAACGTCGGCGTCCGACCCGGAACGAGGATGAACAAGGCTTCTTCAAAACGCGGATCATAAGCGGTCAAATACGCCATGTTCGCGCTGTGTTCGCGGTCGCCGTAGACGATCAGCGCGTCGAGACCGGCATGAGCAGCCCGTTCGCGCGCAGCGTGGATGCGCCGCGTATAGACGTCAGCCGGGATCGTCGGCTCGACCGTCGGCAGACCAAAATCGGGTAAAGCAATTTCTGAAAGCGTCACAGTTGTCATATCGTCCTCTCTATTCAAAATGTCGGCTCGCGCCACACAATATGGTATAACTCAATTTGAGTGAGTCGTTCAGTCTTTATAGGATCAAGAATGCGTTTACGCGGAAAAATTGCCTTAGTTACGGGCGCGGCGCGCGGCATCGGACGCGGCATCGCCCTCAAGTTCGCCGCCGAGGGCGCACAGGTCGGCGTCATCGATCTCGCGCACATCCAACCAGAAACCGTCGTTGAGGAAATCGAGGCGGCAGGGGGGCAAGCCGTCGCCCTACCGTGCGATGTTACCGACGCGCGCCAAGTCGATGAAGCGGTCGCCAAGCTCGGACTGCGCTTCGGCGTTTGTGATGTGCTGGTCAACAATGCCGCCGTCATGCCCTCTGGACGCTTGCACGAAACCAGTCCAGCCGATTTTGATCGCTGCCTCGCGGTCAACCTGAAGGGGACATATTTGGTCAGCCGCGCGGTCATTCCCGGCATGTTGAAGTTGGGACGCGGGAGCATCATCCACATGTCGAGCGTGACGGGGATGCTGGGCTTGCCGGGTATCGCTGCGTATTCTGCCACGAAGGGCGCGCTGATCGCCCTCGCCCGCGCTATGTCCACCGATTACGCGCGTGACGGGATTCGCGTGAACGCCGTTGCGCCCGGCACCATCGACTCGCCAATGCTGCACAATTTCGTCGCGGCGCAGTCCGATCCGACGCGCATCCGCCAAGAATTCGATATGATGCACCCCATTGGGCGCGTCGGTACGATTGAAGAAGTTGCCAACGTCTTTGTCTTTCTCGCCTCCGACGATTCGAGCTTTGTCACAGGCGCGAACTATACGGTCGATGGTGGCTTGAGCGTCAAAGGCGAACAGCCTCAAGATTAAGATGCAAAGGATTTATTACATGGAAATTGCACCCGGCATTCATCGGATCAAAGCGACATTCGGCGCGAATCGGATGGTCTACGTGCATCTGCTAATCGGATCACACGCCTCCATGCTGATCGATACGGGCTGTGCGGGCAACCCTGACGCCGATATCGTGCCGTATATGCACAGCATCGGCTTCGATCCCGCAACCTTGAACTATATCTTGATCAGCCATTCGGACGTGGATCATCAGGGCGGGAACGCGCCGATGAAACGCCATGCGCCGAACGCGATTTTGCTGTGTCACAATTTGGATCGCACTTGGATCGAAGATACGGAAGCATTGATTCTCGGACGCTATGCGCAGTTCGAGCAGGATCACGATATCGGCTATGGTGACGCGGGCAAAGCGGACATCCGCGCCGACTGCCTGAGCGCACCCATCGATCTGACGCTGGAAGGCGGCGAACGCTTTTATCTGAGTCCCGATTGGTACATCGAAGTCATTCACGCGCCCGGTCACAGTTTTGGGCATCTGGTCGTCTACGATCCACGCAGCAAGACGTTGATTTCGGGCGAAGCGGCGATTTGGACGGCGATCCTCGCGGACGATTGGACGCCCACCATGCCGCCAACCTACTGTCAAGTCGATACCTATCTGGCGACGATTGCGCGCCTTGCAGCGATGGACATTGAAATCATGTCCCCTGCCCATTGGCGCGTGCAGCGCGGCGCGGGCGACGTCGGCGCGTTCTTGCGCGAGAGCCGCGATTTCTGCGTCCTCATCGAACACAAGCTGATGAATTTGGCGCACGCGGGCGCGGCGTTCACGTTGCGCGATGCGATTGAACGCATTAGCCCCGCTGTGGCGACATGGACACCGCCTGTCCATCAAGATTTCAGCTATGGGATGCTCGGCAACCTCGTTAGCTTGACCGGGCGCGGTCTGCTCACGACTGAACGAAATGAACGCGGCTTGGTCACATGGAGTTTGCCGATATGATTTTGATTCGATACTTCGATCCCGACAGCGGCGCGCAGTTGGGGTTGATTGACGGCGAGACGATCTACAATATCAGCGACCGCTTCTCCACATTGGGCGGCTGGTTGCGTTACAGCATTGGCGCGACGGCGAGTTTGTTGGACGAGATGCGCGGATTGATTGCGCAGAGTGCGAATACACTGCCCGTCGCGTCGCTAAAGAGCGATCTCGATCCGAATCACCCTCATTGGCTGCCCCCCATCGACGAGCAAGATGTATGGGCGGCAGGCGTGACGTATGAGCGCAGCCGCAACGCACGCCAAGAAGAATCCATCGACGGCGGCGATGTCTATGCGCGCGTCTACGGTGCAGAACGTCCAGAATTATTCTTCAAGGCGCGCGGGCGCGATGTGGTCGGCATGTTCGACCGGGTGGGGATTCGGCGCGATGCGTCGTGGTCAGTCCCCGAACCAGAGTTGGCACTCGTCATCAATCCGGCGCTAGAAATCGTCGGCTTCACGGTCGGCAACGACATGAGCAGCCGCGATATCGAGGGCGCGAACCCGCTGTACCTGCCGCAAGCGAAAATGTATACCGCATCGTGCGCGTTAGGACCCGGCATCTTGATTCAGCCGTCAGAGTCGTGGCTCGACACAACCATTCACATCACCATTACGCGCGGCGGGCAACCCGTGTTCGCGGGTGAAGTGTCCACAGCGCGGATTGTGCGCACGCCGCGCGATCTGGTCGAGCATCTTGGGCGCGCGCTGTCGTTTCCGCATGGCACAATCTTGCTCACAGGAACGGGCATCGTCCCGCCAAACGAGTTCACGCTGGCAGCAGAAGATGAAATCAGCATCCATATCGAAGGAATCGGCACCTTGCACAACACGGTCAAAATCGTATGAATATCACCGCCATCGAATCGTTCACTTGGACAGAATATTCCCGCCTGATGATCGTCCGCGTCCACACTGACTCAGGCATCGTCGGCATTGGCGAGACGGTCGATAAAATTCCCGGTTCGCGCGGCGCGCTGCATGGCACGATTGCGCCGCTCGTCTTGGGACAGAACGCGCTCGATATCGAGGGGCTGTGGCACTTCGTGATGGACAATATCCTCTATCACGGCTACGGCGGCGCAGAAACGCGCGCGCTGTCCGCGCTCGAAATCGCGCTGTGGGATATTCTCGGCAAGTCGCTCAACACGCCGCTCTACCAATTACTCGGCGGGCGCGTCCGTGAGCGCATACCTGCATACAATACGTGCATTGGGTTTGGAGACTATCCCGATTACGCCGCATGGCACACCGACGCGGGTGCGCTGGCGAAAAGCCTGCTGGCGGATGGCATCAAGGCGATGAAAATTTGGCCCTTCGACAAATACAGCACGGCAACGCTCGGACAATACATTACGCTCGACCAAATCGAGGACGGCTTGACACCGATCCGCCAAATCCGCGATGCCGTCGGGAATGCGATGGAGATTGGCATCGAATGTCATTTCCGCTGGAATCGCGCCAGCATTGAGCGGATCGCGCGGGCGCTTGAGCCGTATAACATCCTGTTCATCGAAGATGTGATGCACGCGGTTTACGCCGACGAGATCAAGGCGTTCGCGCAGCGCACGAGTATTCCCGTCGTCGGCTCGGAACTGCTGCTGACACGCTGGCAGTTGCGCGAATGGATGGAAAAGCACGTCGCGCAAATCCTCATGACCGATCCGGTCTGGAATGGCGGCATCAGCGAGACGCGCAAGATTGCCAACATGGCAGAGGCATTCGGCTTACCCATCGTGCTGCACAACGTCGCGGGTCCCGTCTGCCATGCCGTGTGTATGCACTTGGCGGCGCATCTGCCAAATATCTTCTTCGTCGAAAGCTGCCGCGCCTTCTACCGAACCTATTTCCCGATCCTGTCGAACTTCGCCCCGACACCGACAGACGGTACTTTCGGTATTCCCGACGGCGTGGGACTCGGTATTGAACTCAACCCCGCCGCCTTGCAGCGCGCCGACGTGACGCGCATGGTCAGCGAAGGCAGCGGACTCGCGGTCGGCAAGCGCGCAATGGGCGATCATTGGGCAGATGAGAAGATTCGTTGAGAGCGCCTGTATGAACAATCGGTTTGGCAATCACTTCGCGTCGTTGGTCGATGAAATCTCGACGCGCTATAAAATCGGCAAGCGTTTTGCAGCGGCATATCTCAAACGCTGGGAAGACCCCTATTCGCTGCCGAACGGCACCCAACTGCATCGATTGAAAGATATCCATGCGCTGCCAGAACCATTCCCAATGTGGTTTGACTATGCGATGACTGCCAATCAACGCGGCGCGGCAATGGCGGATATGCTGCTGCCGCACGCCGCCAAGAACGCCCGTCGCTATCTCGATGTCGGCTGTGGACTGGGCGGCTTTCTGGTCGCCTTCGCACAGCGCCGCTTCGACGTGCGCGGCTTCGATCTCGACAATGAGCGCGTTCAACTCGCCCGCTTGAATCTCCAAGATTTCGGCGCATCAAGCGAAAATGCCGTTTATGGCGACTTATTGGATGATGCGTTTGTCGCCGGACTCGGACGCTTCGATATCATCACGATGATCGATGTCATTGAACACGTCTTGAATGTGCCAAAGGCGCTCGAAACGCTCTTGACATTGCTGAACCCTGGCGGCATTTTGCTCATGGAAATTCCGAATCCGTTTAGCTTGTCCGCCATAGCCCAAGATGGACATTTCAATTTATTTGGTATCACGCTACTCAACCGCCCCGACGCCATGAGCTATCATCGCCTCTACTTCGATTTCGCCTACGATGTTGGCGATTATTATCCGCTTGACTTCTATCAGCAGTGGTTTCAAACACATGGCTGTACGAGCCAACTGCTGTTTTCAGGGAAGCGTCCGCTGCCGCCTGAAAGCGCGCTCCAGCCCGCGATTCAATCGATGCTCACACAGTGGGGCGCGTATCTGTCCGAACATGCTGCCAAGCTGCCCGCAGACTTGAATCAACGACTGATGGAAAACGTTCATGGTTATTTCGACGGGATGCTGCGCGAGCGCGCCGCTTTGACGAACAACACCACGATGTGGAACGCCTTCGCCCAGAAATATTTACTCGATTTTGGCGTCCTCCTCGTTCGACGTACATAGATGAACGGGTTGAAGCGTCGCCTAGGCGCTGCACGGATGAGATGAAACCATCGTTGAAAAGGGAAAATAATGGCTGTCGAATTTGGCTTTAATATTCCGATTGAACCGATCCCCGAACCCGCCGATCAACTGCTCGAACGACTCGATGCGCTGCTGCCCACACTGCCACCGTCGTTCAAAAGTCTGTGGGCGACGGATCATCTATTTTGGGGCGATACCCCAGTGCATGAGGCGTGGACGCTGATCAGTTATGCCGCATCGCGCTATCCTACGATGCAGGTTGGGACGATGGTTACGGGTCAGAACTACCGCAATCCGGCGCTGCTTGCGAAAATGGCGACGACGATTCAAAGTTTGTCGCGTGGACGGCTGATTCTCGGCATCGGCGCGGGCTGGAAAGAGGACGAGTATCGCGGCTATGGCTATGCCTTCCCCACGCCGGGGGAACGAGTCGCGCAGTTGGAAGAAGCGCTGGAAATCATTACGCGCCTATGGAAAACCGACGGCAGCGTTTCGTATCAAGGCGCGCACTATCATGTCAGCGATGCGTATCTCGTGCCGAAGCCGAACCCGATTCCGCCGATTGTTGTGGGCGGCGGCGGCAAAAAAACCATGCGCATCGCGGCGAAGTTCGCGGATTGGTGGAACATCTCTGACGCAGCGATTGACCGCTATACCGAGTGCGTGAACACGCTAAAGGCACACTGCGTCGATGTGGGGCGCGATCCAGACAGCATCCGCTTGACGTGGTTCGGGCGCGTATCGGTCGGCGCGTCGATGGATGAAGCGGTCGCGCGCAGCGGCGGCAAGTGGACGCCCAACAATGCCTTCGTCGGATCGCCCGCGCAAGTCGTGGAACAGATGAAACCATTTGTCGATCTGGGCGTCGATTATTTCATGATCGATATTTTGGACGTGGGCGACCCTGCCGTCCTAGCGATGGCTCATGACGGCGTGTTCAATCGGCTTGCGTAGTGGCGACCCGCCGGGTCGCGCACAATGCTTCGTGTGGGGAGTGGTGAAGGTCATGGACAAGCAAAATCGCGAAGGTGGGCGGGATAGCGCGGAAAACGGCGACGGTCGCGTTGACGGCGATTCTAGGCAAAGACGAACAGCTCGATAGCCACGCGCAAGGCAGCGAGGGTGCGCGAAAAGCAGCGGGAGCGGCGTGCCAAGCGTGCCAGATAGTGGCGCAGTTCGGCATTGACCCCCTCGACCCGATAGGTTTCGCTTTTGTCGGGCATCGCCGTGTACATACCGTGCGCATAGACGACGTTGCGGTAGCTCCACAAGCGCCTGCATGACGCGCTCATCGCGTGCCTTGCCCAACTGCCAAGCAAGAATACACCAACTGCTGCGTTCAACCAACGTCGTCAGCTAGAGAACGTTTTTTTCGACCCGACGAAGGTGTGCAGTTCGTCCGGCACGGGCGGCGGCAAGCGCGCGACGTGAGCGCGCACCCAGTGCATAACTGTCACATGATCCACACCCAACTGGCGTCCAACCTGTCGGTAGTTGCTGCCATCCACGTACAGTTGTACTGCTTGGTGGCGCAACGCCTCTGGATAGCCTGGTTCCTTCGGCTGCGGACTGTAGCGACGCTGACACACGCCACAGCGGTAGCGTTGGCTGCCCGCGCCTGTGCGTCCCGCTTTCATCTGGTGGTCTTGTGCTTGGCAATACGGACAGGGAATCATTTGTCAAGTATATCCTATCCATATCATTCACCACACTCGGATTGCGGCTGATTTGTGGTTACAACCAAAAGGGGCGTCCCAACCGGAACGCCCACCTCAATCTCAAATTACTGATATTCCGCCAGCAGTCCGTCGATCTGTTCCTGCGCCGTCGTCA
>DAOTUQ010000138.1:0-3943 GCA_034437055.1 Anaerolineae bacterium | reverse complement strand
TAAGCCTTAGATGTCCATAAAGAACTTCGTGGCACGAAGATCACGACCAAAATCCACTACAAAGTGGTCTATTGTCAACCGTTATGAGCCAAAAAGTCGTGATGGCTGAGTAGTTACTTCACTTTGTTCGATGATGGAGATGTTATGACTCATAATCTTCGCAAGTCCGTTGGTTTCTCCCGCCGCGATCTGCTCAAAGGCGTTGGTGCGGGCGCAGCAGCCCTCAGCGTTGGTCGGGCGCTCAACATCGGTGGTCATCGTGTCTACGCGCAGCAACCCCCCATGTCGGGCGCGACCGCGTTTTTGCGCTTTCCGATTGGCGACTTTGAACTGACGATCATCCAAGATGGCGGCATTCCGATTCCGGCGACCAAGTTCGCGGTCAACGCCACCGAAGAAGAAGTGAACGCCGCGTTGGACGCCAACAATTATCCGACCGGACAGCAGAACGCCACCATCGATGTGACGCTGGTGCGTTCGGGCGACACGCTGGCGCTGTACGATTCGGGCGTTGGCACCGCCTTTGGCGTGCCGCCGCGTCTGCTGCCGACGCTGGAACTGCTCGGCATCGCCGCGACGGACATCACCAACGTGATCATCACACATTTTCACGTCGATCATCTGGCGGGTGTCAGCGGCGAAGCGGGCTTGACGTTCCCGAACGCCAGCGTGCATTTCCCGCAGGTCGAATACGACTTCTTGACCAATGCACAGGGCTTGCCCGCCGACGCGCAAGCCTCTATCGATGGCGCGCTGGCACAGCTTCAGCCCGTCGTCGATGCTGATGCGCTCGTGCTGTACGGCAATGAAGAAGAACTGCTGCCCGGCATCTCCACGATTGCCATGCCGGGACACTCGCCCGGACATCACGCGATTCTGCTCTCGTCCGGCGGCTTGAACTACGTGAACATCGCGGACACGGCGACGCATCCGCTGATCTCGCTCTACAACCCCGATTGGCATTTTGTGTTCGACGCCGATCCCGCGCAAGCGGCGGTCTCGCGCCGGACGTTGTTGCAGCGCGCGGTCGATGAGGATTTGATCGTGTTCGGCTATCATTTCCCGTTCCCCGGCATCGGCGTGGTCGATACCGACGGCGACGGCTTCCGCTTCTTGCCCTACGGCGTATAAGCAAGCAACCTTGTATCGAAGCGGGGGCGTTTTCGCCGTGTTTTCCCCTCTCCACAGCGTGGAGAGGGGGCTGGGGGGTGAGGTGAAGCGATCCAAAACTCAGGTTAGATAGATGAGACAGCAGAGAAAAACGAAGGAATCCGCCTTCTTTTCTCCGCGCTGCTCTGCGATCTCTGCGTTGAAACTTTTTGGTTTTCGGCTTGCGCTTCGCTCAATACGGCAGTGAGCGGCGTGGGCGCATCTTCATCCCCGATTGAAACGACTGGACGACCTCAAACGCTTGCATCTTCTCAGTTGTGCGCCGCAAATGTGGAATGATCAGGCTGCGTTCCGCGACGATCTGCGCATCGAAAAACCAGTACAAGCTCATCAGTGGCGAGAGCGAAATGAACACATGGCGGTCGTCGTTATACAGGTGATGATTGCCGAACTCGCCGCGCACCGCCGGAATGATGCGCGTGCTGATGTGGCTCTTGAGGTGTCCCGGTTGCTCCCAGACATAGCGGCACGCGCGCTCATAGCGGCGGAAAGCATCCATGTCGGGCGTCAGCGCGCACGCGCCGTAGAACGCGCCCGCCTTGATCAGCGCCGCCATGTTTTCGAGCGCGTTGTAATGGCAGACGCCTTCTTCAACTTCCGTCCCGAAACCGATGCACGCCAAGATTTTGGTGGGAATGTCGAGCGTCTGCGCCGCTGCGAGCGAGATCGCATCCTCGATCAGCGTCCCCGCGCCGTATTCGTCCCCGCGCATGATCGAATCGACGCCGCCATCGACCAGAATCAGCGCGTCGAAGCCCAAGCGCGTTTGCAGCGCCTGATACGCCACCGTCATGGGCGCGACGCCCGTGTTGGCGAACATCCAAATCGGGACATTCCTCGCCCTGTTCCTCGACGAACCATTCCGCGAGATACCCCTCCGCCGAGAGGGGGATACGGACATTGACGCGCCCGCTTACCCTGATCAGCAGTTCTGCGATCAGCGTCTCGGTGTCGAGCAAATGGCTGGTCAGGCTCAGATCGTTGAACGAATAATTGGCGAGATGGACGGTCATGCCGATGTCGCGCAGCGTGAAGTACAGCGGCAGTCCGGCGAATACGTCGAAGCCGCCGCCCGCGCCCGCGATCAGGACGGATTTTGCGCCGTGCAGCGCGTCGAGGATGGAGAGATTCAGCGGCATGATGTCGTTTCGCGAAGGTCAGCGTCCATTCGGAATATCGGTCAAGACGATTGAACCCGTGTGCAATTATTGTTTCCGTGCGCGAATCTTGAGCATCGTCATAAATTGATTGATGTGCGCGAACTCATCGAGTTCTTCGCGTTCCTCTAGGGTTAACCTCTGATTGCGATTGCGCTCCAACAGGTAATGCGCGCGCGCATCAACGATTTCAGAAGGTCGGAAAGCGAGGATTTGCTCTGGCGTTACGCCCGCCGCGAGAAAATTCAGCACTTCGTCCGTGACGATGTTTATCTTTGCGGTTGTTTGCATTGGATTCCATTCACGACTCCATTTTACGGCGAATTCCCCGCCCTGAAATCAAAACCGCCGCCCCTAAGATCGCGCGTTAACGCGCGATCACCAACTCGCGCGGGTAGCTCGTCATCACGTCGATGCCGCGCTCCGTCACGACGACATCATCTTCGATGCGCACGCCGCCCATGCCCGGAATGTAGATGCCCGGCTCGATGGTGAACACCATGTTCACATCCAGCACATCGGTGTTGCCCGCCGCGATTTGCGGGATCGGCTCGTGTATGTCCAGCCCTAAGCCGTGTCCGGTGCGATGGATGAAGGCGTCGCCGTAGCCCGCCGCCGCGATGATGTCGCGCGCCGCTTTGTCCACGTCGCCCATGCGCACACCCGGACGGGCTATTGCCTTCGCCGCGATATTTGCGCTCAAGACGGTGTTGTAAATGTGCCGCATCTCGTCCGATGCCGCGCCCAAGCAAAATGTTCGCGTGATATCGGCGGGGTAGCCATCGACCGACGCGCCGAAATCGATGATCAGAAATTCGCCGCGTTGCAGCGGGCGGTCGCCCATGATGCCGTGCGGATACGCCGCGTTCGCGCCGACCTGCACGGTCGTCTCGAACGCGGTGCGCGCCGCGCCTTCTTCTGCCATCAGCGCCGTGAGCCGCGCGGAGATTTGCAGTTCGGTCAAACCGGGCTGAATTTCGTCCATCAGCCGTGCCAACGCGCGTTCGCTGATGGCAATCGCGCGGCGCATGGCGTCGAGTTCGTCGGGCGTCTTGCGCGCGCGGATGCCGATCAGCGTCCGTTCCATCCGCGCCGCGCGCAGCGTCGGGTCGATTGCCTGAAACGCCAGCCATTCGGTGACGCGCATGGTCATGCCATCCATGCCGAGAACGCCGCCGCGCAAGCCCAACGCATCGACCGCCGCCACGAACGCACCTTCATACCCGTCACCATCGCTCCACACGAACGATTGGGCGTTCAAATCGGCGCGATCCGTGACCTTGATCGCTTCGAGCTTGGGGACAATCATGCCGAAGCCGTCGCGCGTGACCAGCGCAATCGTCGGGCGCTGTCCGAGATGGAAATCAAGTCCGGTGAAGTAACGCATATTCGATCCCGGTACGATGGCAACAGCGTGGCTGTCGCCCATCTGTGCGCGGAGGGCGTCCAAGCGCGCTGCGTAATCTTGAGCCATAAAGAACCTCATCGTGTGATTAGGGGTATTTATTCACCTACCCGTGCAGACCGCATTTTGCCCCAGTCCTATTGGGTTCATTATGTGTTTCTTGGGTTCAAATTTGTGGATTTTGAGCTTAATCCCATGGATAGGTGAATAA
>DAOTUQ010000137.1:0-2528 GCA_034437055.1 Anaerolineae bacterium | reverse complement strand
TATTCACCTATCCATGGGATTAAGCTCAAAATCCACAAATTTGAACCCAAGAAACACATAATGAACCCAATAGGACTGGGGCAAAATGCGGTCTGCACGGGTAGGTGAATAAATACTTTGAAGCGATTACCCTGGCTTCAGGCTCGGTCTATCTCACGTGATTGCCCCATGCCTTACGGTAGCACATCCAGCCCGAAACTATCCTCCATAAAGACTTCTTGCGAGTCGATGCGCGGCACGCCTTGATCCGGTTGGACGCGCGTATAGGTGTCGTTCTCACCAAGCGTCCACGCGCGCACGTTATCGCGCAGCGACGTTGCAAGGACGCGCAGAGTCTCATGCTGCAACGTCGCATCGAGGATCGGGAACACGACTTCGACGCGGTTGTACAAATTGCGGCGCATCAGGTCGGCACTGCCCAAGTACAAACGCTGATCGGGTGGCGCGTTGTGAAAGTAGAAGATGCGGCTGTGTTCCAAGAAGCGCCCGACGATGCTGGTCACGCGGATATTCTCGCTCATGCCGCGAATGCCCGGACGCAGACAGCAGATGCCACGCACGAGCAGATCGACTTGGATGCCCGCTTGCGATGCCTGATACAGCTTGGCGATCATCACATCTTCTTCGAGCTGATTCATCTTGAGGATCAAGCGCGCGGGTTTGCCCGCCTTCGCCGCATCGATCTCGTTGTCAATCAGCTTGACCAAGGTGGGATGCAGAAATTCGGGCGCGACCAACAGGCGCTTGTAGGTGGTATCGGGCGCAAATCCAGTCAAGCGGTTGAACAGATGCGACGCATCGTCCGCGATATCGCGGTTGCTCGTGAACAAGCCCATATCCGTGTACAGTCGCGCCGTGCTGGAATTGTAATTGCCCGTCGCCAGATGCACATAACGGCGCACGCCGTCCGGTTCGCGGCGGACGACTAGGGCGATCTTGGCGTGCGTTTTGACCGACAATTCTTCGACGCCGTAGATCACATGCACGCCGATATCTTCCAACTGGCGCGCCCATTCGAGATTGTTTTCTTCATCGAAGCGGGCTTTCAGTTCGACCAACACCGTCACCTGTTTATCTTCTTCACGCGCCTCGATCAACGCCTGCACAATCGGGGACTTGCGCCCGACGCGATACAGCGTCGCCTTGATCGCCAGCACATACGGATCGCGCGCCGCCTGTTGAAAGAACGCCTCCACGGGAGTGAACGAATCGTAGGGGACATGCAGCAGATAATCGCGTTCGCGGATCGCGTCGAAAATCGTGGGCGGATTGAACAAGCGGTCAGCGATGCGCGGCACAAACGGCGTATCTTTCAGTTCCGGCTTATCGACGGAGAGCAGTTGCATCAAGCTCGATCCGCCGAGTGCGCCGTTGACGCGGTACACCTCGCGCTCTGGTCGCACCTTTAATCGTTGGATCAGCATGTTGAGCGTCGCTGCGTCCATCGACTCTGGCACGCTGAGGCGGACAATCGAGCCGAACTGTCTATCGCTCAATTTTTCTTCGATCATTTCGGTCATCGAAGCGTTGGCGTTATCGAGTTCGTATTCATAGTCGATATCGGCGTTGCGCGTGATGCGAAAGGGCGAATGATTGACGACCGTCATGCCCGTAAACAGGAGATCAAGATTAGCGGCGATCAATTCTTCCAACCAGACGAATAGGATCGTGTCGGGCGGGACGCCGCCGCGCTGCTGGACGATATCCCCGACGTTGATCAGGCGTGACATAATGTTGTCGGGAATTTTCAGCCGCACGAACTCGCGTTCTTCGCTGCCGTTGCGCTGATGCGCCAGCGTGACCGCCAGATTCAAGCTCAAATTCGAGATGAATGGGAACGGGCGCATGGCATCGACTGCCAGCGGCGTCAGCACCGGGAAGATCGAATCGTAGAAATAATCGCGCAGGGTCGCGCGCACATCCGCTGGCAGCGCCTCGACGCCGACGATGGCGACGCCGTGCTGTTCCAAGCGCGCCAACAAGTCACGCATCAACTGGCGCTGGTGATTCATCAGCGGGATTGTCCGCCGCCGGATTTCCTCCAGCACGACGGGGTTGGGGATTTCATCCGGGCGACTCGTGTCCGTCTCCGCCTCGACCTTGCTGTGGATCGCGGCGACGCGCACCATGAAAAACTCGTCCATGTTGCTGCTGAAAATCGCCAAGAACTTGATGCGCTCCAACAGCGGTATCGACTCATCCTCTGCCTGCGCCAAGACACGACGGTTGAACTCGATCCAACTCAATTCGCGGTTGATGTAATTATCCCGCGTCAATTTGGGCATATCATCAGTTGAAAGGTTGGCGGATCGCGGTTTCATGATATCTCGTCTTGGCGTACAATGCTGAATGATGGGAAAAATTTCTCTCATCATAACGAAATCCGACGCGCGGGTAAAGCATTCAATTTTTGTAACTACTCAGCCATCACGACTTTTTGGCTCATAACGGTTGACAATAGACCACTTTGTAGTGGATTTTGGTCGTGATCTTCGTGCCACGAAGTTCTTTATGGACATCTAAGGCTT
>DAOTUQ010000136.1:0-55206 GCA_034437055.1 Anaerolineae bacterium | reverse complement strand
TCCCCTCAGCGACGCAGTGGAGAGGGGATTTAGGGGTGAGGTGAAGCTATCCGAAACTCAGGTCACTTAGGGTTGGGGGGTGAGGTCAACAGGGGGCAGGTGCGCATTTCAATAATTCCACTCTGTTCATCCATCCCCCCGCGCGGTAGACTCGACGCTCACGCCCATTATCGGGGTATGGCACAGCGCCGCCGCCCCCGTTGAACCCTTCGAGATAACCCTATGGATCGGATTTACGCCGGAAGCAATATCCGCATCGAAGTCCAGCCGGATCGCTGGGTGCTGCTGCTCAACAGTGATGCGGGCGATACCGTCTTGGCAGAAGCCAGCGCCGGGCAGCCGCTCCGCTATGTCTCTGCGTTCGGCGCACAGCGGCGCTTACCCGTCGGCGGACAGCTCCCCACGCACGATATCGACCGCGTGGTGTTGGGCTGGTCAGCCAAAGATGAGGCGTGGCATCTGGGCTTGATGCTCACATCTGCGTTGGCACAAGCGCGCAGCAGCCGCTGGTGCGAACTGGCGCATTGGCCCGATCCCACCACCACACAATACGAAGAACTCGCTGTTCAAGCGGGGCGCGTGCTGGCACAGCAGATCGCGCGTCCGTTCACGCTGATCCCGCGCGAAGGCGTCGAGGGCGGGGCGAACGGCGCAAATGCCACCGCCGCCGATCCACGCGGCGCGTATCCCGCATCGGGTTACGCGGCGGTTCCAGCAGCCCCACCCGCGCCGCTGCCCGCGCTCCCGCTCAAGCTCGACCTATGGACGCTCGCCGCGCTCGGACGCAGCCGCGAGAACGGCGCATCGGCGTCCGGCGGCTTGGAATTGCGCTTGGCGGGCGCGTGGGGACGCAGCCGACTGATTCGCGCGGCGTGGTACATCTTCTGGATCGGCGTGTTCATCGTGCTGTCGATCACGACGCTGATCAGCCCCATCGCGCCGCCGCGCCCAGAATTTCTGCCGTATCTCGGCTTTGCCTGCGCTGCCGGTCTCACGTTGGTGGTGTTGTACAACCTGATTAGCGCCGGAACACGCTTAAATCGCGTGGTTGTCACGCCGTCGGAACGCGCCATCGCGGGCGGACGCGGCAGGGGTGTCGGCGCGGGGCGCGGCGAACGCTGGCGTTATGGACGCGAGGATTTACAGGGCGTCTACGTCAGCCACGTCGTGACCAAGGTGAACCGCCGCCGCAAGCGTCCGCCCATGCGCGCTGTCCAGTACGGCGAACTCAATCTGCTCCTGCAAAATGGGAAGTTCGTCCATCTACTGGCGCAGGGTGGGCTTGACGACAAATACCCCGTCCTCGATCCGCTGCCCGCAGAGGGCGAACGCGCCGACAGCGCCAACGACGATGCGATCAAGATGCTGACGCCCTACGAGGTGCAAACCTCGCTGCAAGCCGCCGCGCTGATGATCGCCAACGCGCTCGATCTGCCGTGCTACTTGGATCGGCGCGTCCGATAGCAACGGTCGGGCATGGTACGCCATGCCCCCTACGACGCGGCGGGTTGTGTTTTCAAGTGATCGCCTAAACGTAATGCCAGCGCCACCAACGTGAGGGTCGGATTCGCAAACCCGCCCGTCGGGAACACCCCGCAGCCCGCGATATACAGATTCTCAACCGTATGCAGGCGGCAGTCGGCGTTCACGATGCCATCCTCCGGCGACGCCGACATGCGCAGTGCGCCCATGTGGTGATCGCCCGTCGCCAGCGCGCCGACGTTGGGCGGGAACGTCCATGCGTCCGCGCCGCCGCTGACATCAGTCAAATACGCAAACGCGACCGCGCCCTGCCCGCGCAAATAATCGTCGCACAGCGCCAACGCGCGCGCCGCGGTGCGCTTGTCCGCGTCGCACAGCCGCCAATCGAGATGGCTCACGGGCTGCCCGAAGATCGGATCGCTGTGCGCTGAATCGAGCGTGATGCGGCTGTCCTCGTTCGGGATTTGCTCCCAATTCAGATTGAGGATCGCCTCGTCGCGCGCCGCGTTAAAGCGGAGGATGAAGCGGAAATTGCCAATGTTTTCGCGCTGCATCGTCTCAACCGTCGGGACAAGCACGCCCCACGCATTGAACACATTGAATGTATCGATGTATTCCGGGTTGACCAGCGGCGCGAACGCGGGCGTTCCGTCCGCGTCCGGCTGTAAGCGAATCTGCTGATCGCGGAAGAAGCCCGCGATGTCGCGGTCAACCGAACGCGCGAACGTCACGTGCGCCGCGTCCGTGATCAGCGGATGCACCATGAAGCCGCGCCCTAAATGTCCGCGCGGGTTGTCACCCAAATCGTCGGACAGCTTGAGCGCGCGCACCGTTTCGATGCCGCCCAGCGCCAGCACCACGCGCGCCGCTTGTACGGTGAACGAGCGACCACGCGCGCCGTTTTCGAGCGTGGCACACAGCAGCCCCGTGACATGCGTCCGCGCCGCGTCCGTCTCGATCCGTTGTAAATGCGCGTTGAACAGCACGGTCACGTTGTGCGCGTCGCGCAGCGCGTCCCCGAATTGGACTTGGAAATCGTGCAGCGGCTCGGCGTACTGCGCGCGCATGATCGCGCCCGTCAGCGCGTCGCCAGCGCGTGGCGGAAACGAGCGCGCGTACAGCGCCGACTCCCAAAACGGCAGATCGTCGTAATTGAACGCGCCGAAATGCCCGAAGTGATGCGCATCAGCGTAGTACGGCGCGAGTTCGTCCAAGCCGAACTGCCAGCCCGCCTCACGGAAGCCGGGACGCGGCGCGAAATCGATGGGATCGAGCGGGCGTGACCAGAAGCCGAAATGATTGGTCGTGCCGCCGTGCATATGCAAGCGGGAGCGCGTGAGGAAGATTGGATCGACCTTGCTCAAAAAATCGCCCGTCGTGCCGCGATAGATCGATTGACGCTGTTCCGGCGGTCTGCCGCGTTCGGCGGGCGTGCCGCTGGAGAGCAGCAGCACGTTCAACGGCGATCCGATCAATCGTTGAGCGAGCGCGATCCCCGCCGCGCCCGCGCCGACGATGCACACATCGAACTTTTGCAAAGCCGTATCATTGGGAAGTTGGTCAGCGTTCAAAAACATAATGAGCGGAAGCCCTCTCGACTGATGGAAACAGGACTTATAATTCAAATAATACATTCACTAATATTAACCTGAGTTTCTCCCTCATTAACCTCACCCCCCAACCCCCTCTCGGTACCGGAGAGGGGGAGTCTCCGTCGAGCTTTCCCCTTCCCCACTTCGTGGAGAGGAGGTCAGGGGGTGGGGTGCTTGAAAAGGTGTCCTCCCCTCAGCCGTACCGGAGAGGGGGTCGGGGGGTGCGGTTGCTTTTATTCCTGCCCTTACGCGGTCACGCCCGCGAATTTCGGCAAAATATCCGTGCCATACGCCTCAACGATGCGTTCCTCGTCGCCGCACATCAGATAGATGTTGTACTGCGTCACACCCACCGCTTGGAGTTCCTTGATCTTCTCGACGTGCTGTTCTGCCGTCCCCAACACGCCGAAGCTGTCGACAATATCATCGCTGATGAAGCCCAGATGATCGGCGTCTTTGTCGGCGTGGTGGCGATAATCGTAGCCCTTGCGTCCGTCGATGTAGTCGGTCAGGCGTTTGGGAACGGTGTTGCCCTCTTTGCCGTAGCGTTCGACCAAATCCGCGACGTGATTGCCGACCATCGCCGGGAACCAGCGGGTTTGCGTGCGCGCCGTGTCCATGTCCCCGACCCACGCGGGCGCGGCGGACATCACTTTGAAGGTGGACATCGATTTTCCGGCGGCTTCGCGCGCGGCTTGCGCCTGTCCGGTGAACCACTGCACCAGCCACGGATCGGCAAGCTGGAGGATCAGCCCGTCGCCGTGTTCGCCCGCCGCCGTCAGCGCCTTGGGCCCGTATGCCGCGTACCAAACGGGGAGTTCGTAGCCCGTCGTCCACGGAATTTGGACGGGCGCATAGTCGGCGCTGTACTGTACGGTATCGCCGCGAATCATGCCCTTTAGACTCTCGGAAAATTCGATCATCTTTTCGACGGTTTCCGGCTTCTTGCCCAACACGCGGCGGCTGCTATCACCGCGCCCGACGCCCATATCGAAGCGTCCGCCGGATTGCAGCGCCAACGTCGCGTACAAGCTGGCGGCGACTGACCAATCGCGGACGGCGGGATTGGTGACACACGGTCCAAACCGCATCTTTGTCGTATGTTCCATGCACATCGCCATCGTGACGTAACACTCGCGCCAGAGGATATGCGAGTCGAAGAACCAAGCGTAGGTGAAGCCCGCTTGTTCCGCCTGTTTGCACAGTTCTACTGTGCGGCGCGGCGTGATGTCGCCTTTGAAGGTGATGCCGAATTCCATGATTCCTCCCAAAAGACAGGACTGAGTGCAGGTACTATTCGATATCTTCGCCCGGCGCGAACACATCCAATATGCCATTGATTACGACCAAGCCATCATCATCGCCCACCATCAGATCGGCGTTCGCAAACGACAGCGCATATACGCCGTTCCCTGACGGCGGACTGACGAACGCGCCGTTCGTACTCACCGCCACCATCGTTCCCGCGCTCAAACCGAGCGTCCCGACGGGGACGTTATATTCCAACGCGAACAGCCGCGCGAAGCGGTTGTCATCCATCACATCGACCTCGACGTTCGCGTCGATCAGCGCCCAACCGTTGGCGATTTCGACCATGCCATCGATCAGCGCGCCTTGCAGCGCGTCCTCGATCAGCAAATCGTCGTCGCTGTCATACGGCACGGGCGGCTCGTTGGCATACGCCACGCCCGCCAACAATGCCGCCCCATCGTCCAACACCAGCGATCCACCGTTCAACCAAAAATCCTTGACGGGCGCGAGTGCCGCCACCGCAATCAACGTTACATCGTGCGCGTGGATCGTCACCGTACCGAAATCGGACAATGAAGGCAGTTCGTCCCCGTCTGCCAGCATCAAAACGGTGGTATCCGGCACATCAACATAAGCGTCCGCGACGGCTTGCGCCGACTCTGCGTCCGCATAGCCCGTGATGATCACCAGATGCGGCGGCGCGCTCTCGATGCTCACGTCGCCCGCCGCGATGCCCGCTGCCAAGCCACTCCACAGCGCCAACGATCCCGCGCCGTCGGGCGCGGCGATGTTGTACGTCATTTCGACGCGCGCTGGCGCTTCGGCGGACAATGCTTGGCGCGCGGTCAAATCGTAGGCGTAATCGCCGGACGCCAGCAGATGCACCAGCACATCGCGGATGCTCAAAACGCCGTTCTGGAAGGTCGCCGCATCCGCCGCGCCGAACGTCTCGGCGTCCAGCACGACCGCGCCGTACAGCCCAAACACATCCGCGACGGTGACGCCGCCGGACTCATCCGTGCGAATGACTGCGCCTGAGTAGCTGTCCACGCCAACGCCCAGATTCGGCGTTTCGGGCTGTGCCAGCGCGTTGAGCAAGCGCGAAATACGCGCGCGCTCCCAGAAATGCTGTTCGACGATGATATCCGTCAACCCGAACGACAAGCCGCGCCGCGGAGGCGCGCCGTCCACACCTTCGGTTTCGTTCCAAATATCGACCGCACCCTCCGCGAGTCCGGTTTCGGGTCCGAAATCCCCGATGTAGCCGCCGATCATCGTGCGCGACTGAATCGCCAAGCCCGCGCTGTTGCCGCCCATGACCACGCCGCGCGCATAAGCATCTGCCAGCGCCGCTTCGACGGGCGAATCCGCGAGAATTTGCATGGCGATGGTTTGATCGCCGCCAACGAAATAGACCGCGCCGAGATCGTCGGTGAAATAGTCCAGCGCCAATTCATCGAGCGCGGCGGCGCGCGTCCACAGCGGCGGGACGACCACTTCGCACGGGATGTCGGGCGCAATGTCGGCGCACGCATTTTCAAGCTGACGACGGCGGCGCTCGATAGCGAGCGAATTATCGAGCAGTTCATTGGCGGGCAGTTCCTCGACTTGATACGAGAACGCCATCGGCATCATCAAAATGTAGAACCGCTCAAATTCGTTGGCTTCGACATAGGGCAGCGCCGCTTCGAGAAAGCCGGGATAGGTATCGGGGTAGCCCGCGCCAATCGGGACAAAGGTCGGCATGGTTTCCTCTTGTGCGAAGGCGGGGACGACCGCCAAACAGACGACAGCTAAAATGAGACCCCACAAATGGTATTTTTTCACGACGCGACTCCTTGGATAGGCGACACACTGGGTATGGGGGACGAACTATAGCACGGTTGGAGGGAATCGGGGTAACGGGACGCGCTCGGATTGCACGCAACCAGCGATTGCGGCACAATGAGCGTAAAAGAGAATTCACAGCGTCGTAGCCGATCCGTACCCCATCCGTAGACCGCGCGTCCTATCCACATGCCGCCGTACCGACTATGCTCTCCCTGTTTCGCCGTCGTAGATTGAGGATCAACCCGATGAAAACCGCGATCCACCACTGGCGCTGGCTGCTGCTGACCACCTGCGCCGTGATCGTCGTGGCGCTCACCACGCTCCCGCGCCAAACGTTCGTGATGCAACTGGTCGAACGGATGCCGCACGGCGGCGCTATGGGCGATGCGGTGGGACACGCCAGTTTGTTCGCGTCGCTGACTGCCGTCGCGTACTTGGCGCTGCGCCATCCCACCGGACGCTGGCGCGCCTCGTTCAGCGTCGCGTTTTGGATCGCGCTCTGCGCCGGATTGGCAGTCGGTTTAATCACCGAACTGAGCCAAGCGAACGCACCCGGACGTACCGTGTCGCTGTCGGATGCGCTGGCAAATTGGCTCGGCGTGTTCGTGATGGCGACGCTGATCAGCTATCGGCGGCGGTGACGTAATCGTATGAATCAATCGAGGCGATCCGTAGATCGCCTCGCTATAGTTTTCGCTCATCATGCTGAATGCTGTTTACTCAGCACTCGTTACTCAGTCCTGTTTTACGCCCGCGCCTGTTGAACCGCCAGCGGACTGGCAGGGACGTGAATGCGCGCCAAAATGTCGCGCGCTTCGTCCAGCGTCTTGGCAAAATTGACACTGTTAGCGATGTTGCGGTCGAGCGTCTTGAACGTCTCATGCACCATGCGGATCAGTGGGTTCGCGCCCACGATCACCAAAGGACCCGTGCCGCCCTCGCCCATTTGCAGCATCTTCTTGGCATGTTCAAACGTCCTCTTGTTGAAGATCGAGCCGCCCGGAATGCCAACGCCCTCTTGGATATCGACAATGGCGGCGATTTCGTAGTCCGTGCTGTCGGTGATCTTCTTGATCGCATCGAGCGTCTTGTACATCTCATCCCACGTCCATCCCGCATGGAACTCGCACAGCAGGACGGTCTGTTCGTCATTATCCCAATAGAGTTCGATCATGATTTCAGTCTCCCGATGAATGTGTCCAAAAGTCGTAAAGAAGCGTTCAACTTTTTCTGCCGATTTTGGATTTTATCGCGCCGTCGCATCTGCGAAACGCCGCTATAATGACAACGATACATTGACAAAAAGCATAGCTACGTAACCTGATCGTCGGTTCAATATGAGATGAGCGAATCATGACAGACATCCCCATCCTTCGCATCAGACGCGGACTCGCCGCGCTGCTGTTGTCCGCGCTGATTGTCCTCCCCGTCGCCGCGCAGACGACGGACAACGTCCCGAACGACGACGCAGTGCCTTATCCCACCGTCGCCGCGCTGCAAGACACGCCGATCCCGCCGCGCGACCAGGTGGAATTGGCGCGGCGCTTGCGCGGCGTGACCGAGATCGCGCCGCCGCCAACGACGCCTGCCCCGTATGCCGTCGGGGATCGTTCGGCGTTCTCCGTCGTCGATTCGGATGCGCAGCGCGCCTTCGAGGTCGAGGCGGAACTCGTGGCACTGGGCGAACACATCGCGCTGTGGGTCGAAGTGGGCGCGCGCTTGGATGCGGGCAGCGTGCGCCGTCTCGCGGCGGCTTTCGACGCCGAAATCTACCCGAATGTACGCGCGCTGTGGGGCAGCGAAGCCTCGCCGGGCGTGGACGGCGATCTGCGCGTGCATGGCTTGTTCGCCTACGGCTTGGGCGCGACGACGGCGGCGTATTTCACCAGCGACAACGCCTATCCAGTTGAAGCCGTGCCGATCAGCAACGAGCGCGAGATGTTCCTGTTCAATCTCGATGCGATTGGCGACCGCGCCGATACCGCCGAAGTCGAAAGCACCGTCGCGCACGAGTTCCAGCACATGATCCGCTTCAATCTGCAAACCAACGACGAAACGTGGCTGAACGAGGGCTTGTCGGTGTTCACCGAGTTCTACTTGTATCGCCGTGACCCGTGGGAGGCGATCTCGTTCTTGGTGCTGCCCGATACGCAGTTGAATAATTGGGCGGAAGACTCGGCGGCGCGCGCCGCCAATTACGGCGGGTCGCTGTTGTTCATGGTCTACTTCTACCAACGCTACGGGATCGACGCCATGCGCGCGCTCAGTGCCGATGATCAGCCGCGCGGTTTATCGGCAGTGGCGGCAGTTTTGCGCGACATCGACCCCGATACCAGCGTTGAGGCGCTGTTCGCAGATTGGGTCGTCGCTAACGGCATCAACGCCAGCGCCGATCCGCGCTACGGCTACCCGGAACTGCGCGCGTTCAACTATCGCGCCGCCAGCGAACGCACGTCCGTGCGCGCCTTCAGCATCGATGCTGACGCCCATCAGTATGCCACCGACTATTACCGCGCGCCCGACGGCATGACGCTCGATATCACGTTCACGCTGCCCGCCGAGACGCGGGTGATCCCCGACGCGCCGCCGGATGGGGGACATTTCTGGTACAGCAACCGCGCCGACATGAGCGACACGACGCTGACGCGCGCGTTCGATCTGACGGATGCGGCGTCCGCGACACTCGAATACAACCTCTGGGTGCATACCGAGGAATATTGGGATTACGGCTACGTGATGGTCAGCGACGACGAAGGCGCAACGTGGGATATCCTCTCAACGGCGCGCACGACGACCGACGATCCGAACGTCAAGTCCTATGGCGCGGGCTATACAGGCGAAACGGGCGGCTGGGTCGCTGAATCAGTCTCGTTGGATGCGTATGCGGGCAAAAACGTCCTCGTGCGCTTCGAGCTGATCACCGACGACGCCGTGAATCAGCCGGGCATGGCGCTCGACAACGTGCGCATCCCCGCAATCGGCTATGCGGACGATTTCGAGACCGATACGGGCGACTGGACGGCGGCGGGCTGGATTCGCACAGACAATCGGCTGCCGCAGCGCGCATGGGTACAGGCAATGTGGAACGAGGACGACACCGCGAAGGTTACGCGCTGGCTGCACGATGCGGGCGCGTCCGGTGCGGACACCTCGAATTGGCAGATCGCTATCCCACGCGACGCGGACGATGCGTTGATCGCCGTGTCGCCGTTCGCGCCCGTCACGACCACGCCCGCTGAATATACGTTGGCATGGAGCGGACAATGAAAAATTCACCTCACCCCCTAGCCCCCTCTCCATTGCGTGCAGGGGAGGAGAACATGCGCACGACATCTCCCCTCGCCACTGCATGGAGAGCGGCTTGGACAGTGAGGTTGCTCCTGTTCCTCATCCTTGCAAGCTGCGGCGCGCCCACCCCAACGCTCATTATGCCGACGCAAGCCGTCCTCCCCACACTGACCCCGACGCCGATCCCGCCCACGCATACGCCCGCCGCGATTGCCGTTGTCGTGACGGAAACAGAGGCGCCATCCGCTGAACCCCCGTCGGCAACGACTCCCCCGCTCATCACAGCGACAGCGGCGGCGGTCGTTTCCCCCACGCCATCCGCGCCGCTCGCCAGCGACCTGCTCACGCAAGCCATCGCGCAGACGTTGACCGCGCAGCCGACCGTTACGCCCTCGCTCACGCCGCTGGTGTATCAGTCGCCGACGCCGACCACCACGCCCACGCCAACGATCACCCCGACGATCACGCTGACGCCGAGCGAGACGATCACCCCGACGATCACGCCGACGCCGAGCAATACGCCCACGCTTACGCCGGATGTGGGCATTTTGGGCTTGCTGGCAATCGTCGCGCAAGATGCGACGATCCTGCCGCTGGAAATGCGCGTCCCGCCGCCGACGCTGACCGCGCGCGCGCTGACCGCCGCCGCCCCGCCGCCGCTCCTACCCTCGATCACGCCCGCGCCGCCGTCGATCTCGTGCCTGTATCCGCCGCCGTCGAGCCTGAGCCTGATGCTCAACAGCGATCCGGCGCTGCTGCCCGCGCTCGGCTGTCCGCTCGGTACGCCGCCGATCCCGACGCCGATCAGCGGCGCATGGCAGTTCTTCGAGCGCGGCGCGATGGTTTACGTGGGCGCGCCGATTCCGGGACTCATCGGGCAGATTTACGTCATGATCAACGATGGACGCTTCCGCCGCTTCGATGATACGTTCGTGCAGGGCGTCGATCCCGAAGTGGGGAGCGAAAGCGCGCCGCTCAACCTGGTCACGCCCGCGCGCGGCTTCGGCAAAGTCTGGCGCAACAACCCTGACGTGCGCGCGGCGCTCGGCTGGGCGACTGTGCCAGAGGTCGGCGGCGCGCTGACCGAACAGCGGTTCGAGCGCGGGCGCGCGGTGGCATTGGTGGCGCGCGGCGAAACGGCGATCTTCGTGGAGGATGGCGGCACGTTCGGGACGTTGGGGGCGTGGCGCGTGCTGCCGGGAACATTTTGATGGATCGGCGGCATGATGGTCGTCCCTATAGCGGGCGTACCCGCGGCGCGCCCCTCCGCCTCGCCGCGTTCATCGTGGGCGTGTGCGCCGCGCTGATCGGCGGCGCGCTCGGCGCGGGCTATGCGTCCGGCACGCCGCGCGGGGCATGGCTGGCGTATGCGGCGGAGGACATCGCGGGCATCGGCGATATCATGCTGTACGACGCGGCGCGCGGCGTGGCGCACAATCTGACGCGCACGCGCACGCAGAACGAGACGCGCCCCGTCTGGAGTCCCGATGGGCGCTGGCTGGCATTCGAGTGCAATTATCCCGATCATCTGCGCGGCTTCTGCCTGATCGAACCCGCCGCCGCCCCCACCGCATATCGGCGCTATGAAGGATCGCTAGGGCAGCGTCCCGCGTGGTCGCCCGATGGCAACGCCATATCGTGGGGCGAGTCCGACCGCCTGTCGGCGCGCGGCTATGTGCTGCGCGCCGCTGATTTTCTCGCCAGCGATCCGCCGTCCGTTGGCACCGGCTGGATCGTCGGCAGCCTGTACAGCGCCATGGAATATGCGTGGATGCCCGACAGCGCGCAGCTCGTCTACAGCAGTTATAGCGACCGCGCCGCGCGCGTGTATTTGACCCATGCGAGGGAGGATGAAGCGCGCGAACTGCCGCAGCCGGAGAGCGACAACTTCGAGCCGACGCCCTCCCCTGACGGGCGCTGGATCGCGTTCGTCAGCGTTAACGGCTACAAGCGGCGGATCATGCTGCTCGACACGACCACCAACGACTATGCGCCGCTGACGGACGGCGGCAGCATCGGCAACGATTTTTCGCCCGCGTGGAGTCCCGACGGGACGCGCTTGGCGTTCCTATCGGATCGGGACGGCGCAGATTTCGACGTGTTCATAATGGACATGGACGACCGCGAACTGCATCAAGTGACCGCCAATTATTTCTTAGACGACAGCCTCGCATGGTCGCCGGACGGGACGCGCTTGGCGCTGATGTCGAACCGCGACGGCAGTTTCCATGTGTATATTCTCGATCTGATCAGTGGGGGGACGACGCGCGTCACGCATGAGGCATCGTTCAATAATTTTCCGGCATGGCGTCCGTGAACAGCACGAATATTATTCATCTCACCCCCTAGCCCCCTCGCCGCTGCGTGGCTGAGGTGAAGCAGGGAGAGGGTTGGGAGGTGAGTTCCATGAGGCGGTCATGACTCGATTCGTTTTTGGCACGTTCATCGTGATCGGCGCGCTGGTGTGCGGCGCGTTGGGCGCGACCTTCGGCGCGGTGGCGGCACTGCCCTACGCGGGCGAGATCGCCTACATGGTTTACAACCCGATCAACCCGGATATCGTCTTGCAGGATGTGGGACGCGGGGCGGTCTTTAATTTGACGCGGGACGCGGCTTATGACGCCGCCCCGACGTGGAGTCCCGATGGACGCTGGCTGGCGTTCATCTCGAATCGCGGCGACGGCGGCAATCAGGTCTTTATCATGACGGCGCACGGACGCGATTTACGCCGCTTGACCGACGGCGTGGGGACGTATAGCGCGCCGCGCTGGTCGTCGGACGGGGCGCGGATCGTGTTCTTCGCGCTGCATATCGGCGCGAACGCGCTGTTCAGCGTCAATGTCGATGGCTCGGAACTGCACCAGGTGTCCGGCGAAACGGTCACGCCCGGCGCGGTCATGATGGATTTGGGCATCGATACCGCCAGCATCAGTCGCGCGCTGTCGCCTGACCGTCAACGGATGATGTTCTTGGCGTATCGCGCCGAAGCGTGGGGAATTTACGTGGCGCGGCGCGTAGAATCGGGCGGCTTCACGGATGACCGCCTGTTGACAACGATATCAAACTTCTCAGAAATTCCAGTGTGGTCGCCGGACGGACAGCGTGTGGCTTTCATCTCGTGGACGGGCGGGACATCGGACGTGTATATCATCAACGTGCCGCCGTTGGAGCGAATGTCCGCGTCGGATGCGATCCTGCCGACGCGCTTGACCGCCACACGCGCGATTGACTCGTCGCCCGCATGGCGTCCACGTTAAGGCAAGTGCTGAGGACGGCGTAGAGGTGACCCAGTGGGTCGCCTCTACGCGGTTGGCAGTGCGCAGTGCCGTGTCTTTTGACTCAGCACTTTTTTACGCTTACTCGCGCTCCAACGTCACTTCCAGCGCCAGATTGCTGTAGCTGTATTCGCTGAAGCGCATGACCACATCGCCATCGTTGGGTGTCGTGAACGTGAACGACGCACCCTCGACATTGCTGGAGCTGAAATAGGTCACCGACGAGCCGTCCTGCGTGACGTCCACCGACGGCGACCCCGTGCCGCCGCGAATTTCGAGCGTCAGCGTCACGCGCTCGCCCGCTACGCCGGTGAAGCGCGCGCTGGCATCGCTGCGGTTGGTCGAGAAATTCAGCGTGATCGCGCCATCATCGAGCGACGGCAGTTCGCCGCGCGTCAATGTGATCTCGACGCTGCCCTCGCCCCCATACGGCGCTTCGAGAACCACGAGATGCGTCCCCGTGCTGGTCAAAATGTAGTTGAGGATTTCCGGATCGAAGGCGCTGCCGCTGTCCTCATCGGTGATCAGCGAATAATTGAAGGGGTCGTTCAGCCTCAGCGACGTATCAACCGCGCCGTTGCTGTCGGTAAAGACCGACACCACATCACCTGCTGTCCCGTCGAAGCTGACGTAGAACATCGTATCGCGGTCCGTGATTTCGACCGTCGTACTGTCGCCATAGCTGATGGTCGCAATTTGCGCCCGGTTGAGCATCAGCGTGTACGAGCCGGTGTCCGTGCCGCCCAAGCTGCGCGCGTTGATCACATAATCGCCCGTTTCGGGCAGGACGAAGGGCCCAATCAACGAGTTCAGGTTGCCCGCGCCATCATCGTTGTAGATCAACTCCGTGCCATCGGGTCCAACCAACGTCAGATACGAGTCGAAATCATCCGACTCCATCCGCACGATCACAGCGTCGTTCGCTTGCCCGCGAAACGTGTATGCCGCCGTCAATGCGTCGCTGGTCAGTTCGCTATCGACCGTCTGGGTGTATTCGATGGCGCGTGCCTCGAAGGCGGACAGTTGCAGCGTGAAGTCGCCCGCCGCGCCGGTGTCGCCGCCGTTGTAAAAGCTGTAGCTCTGCGCCACGACCGTATACGTTCCCGTCGTCAGCAGCCCGATGGGCCCGATCAGCGAGTCCAGATCGCCCGCGCCGTCATCATCTGTGGCAATCTCGTTCCCTTCCGGGTCGAGCAGCACGAGGTAGCAGTCGAAATCGTCCGAAATCATGGTGAGGGTGATGTAATCATCGACCGTTCCCTCGAATGTGAATTCAACAGCGGGTGCATCCGCCGCAAGCACGCCGCTCACGGTCGCGCCGATTTCGATGGTGCCACCATCCACCATCATCTCACCCACCGCATCGGAGCTTTCCGCCGCGCTCATCGCAATCGGCGTCGCCGTGGTTGTCGGCATCGCTACAAGCGTCGGCGTACTTGTCGGCATCGGTGCGGCTGTCGGGGTCTGGGTGCTGTCTTGCGCGAATACGGGTAGTGCCACGAGCATCAAACCGAGAATTAATAACGATTTCCAGAAACGCATGTCGTTCATCTCCCTTACGGAAAAGGTTGCAACTCACAAGACTCATTGTAGCACGATTTTAGGGTGCGTCAGCGGCGCGCTTGCCGTCATGGGGCGGACGCCCACCACACGGTGGGCAATCGTTGACGGCGCGTTGGATGGGCGGACGGGTGTACCAATTACCCAATGAGAGGCACCAGCGGCGCGCGCACAGAATGTAAAAATCGGATAAAATAATGATATGACAACTTTAACGAACTATCCCGACGTTCTCGGCGCGATCACAGGTGGCACGCGCCAGCCCATCAGCATTATGCACGCGGCGCTCGCTTTGCGCAGCACCGCCACGCCCCGCAGCACGATTGTGCGCGCAGGTCGCCCGTTCGAGCTGATCGCTTTGTTGCAAAATGCCTCGACCGTGCCGTGCGATGTGACCGTGACGCTTCGCCTTCCCGATGCTGACGTCAAGCGCGTCAAAGGGAGCTTCGTCGCCAAGCTGGCGCGCACCGTTGTCAATGTCCTGCCCGGCGAGGTTGGCATGATCGTGCTGCCGTGCGCGTGCCAAGCGGACACCGCACCAAGCGATACCTACAAGCTGGCGCTCGATATCGAGGTCAAGCCCTTGGGGAAGCCGGAACGCATCCGTGCGGACGCGGGCGGCGGCGCGTTCGAGCTTGCGCGCGTATCGGACGATGCCCGCGCCCAGATCGAGGCGCTGCGCACGCTGGAATGGAACGCGGGGCGCGGCGGGGCGCGCATGGATATGGCGTTCGGTGTCGCGGCGGCAGGCGGAGCAGCAGAGTCCACCGCCGCTGATCTCAAACCGGGCTGGATCAGCGTCTGCAAACTGACCGACTTGAACGACGACCGCATCCTGCTGCACGCTTTTGGCAAGCCGATGCAAGTCGAGGCGCTGCCCCTGCTCAAGCGTGCGCCGATGTTGGAGGCGCTGACGCGGACAACGCTGACGCGCTTTGGCGAAGCGGGCATGACATTAGAGGAAGCGGAGGCGCGCGCGATTTCTAAACTGTTGGCGACGATTATCGAGTTCGCCAACCCGAAATCGACCCAGCACGGCTATCTCGCGGCGGGCAGATACGCCGTCACGCCGCTGATGGAGCGCAATCCGCTCGAACTTCCCACGCCGAACATGCTCCCGCATTGGTGTCGCGGACTGCTGCGCATGATCGCGCGCGATGCCCGTGCCGCGCCCGCCGCCCCCAACGTCGTCACGCGCATGGTGTACGACGATTTGCTGCGCGATGGCGTCGAATGGGGTTTTGAACTGGTCGAGAAGGCGACGGGCGAAGATATTGGCGACGACGCCGAGCGCGCCCTGTACGCCGACACATTGATCGCGGCGCTGCGAGCGAAAACGGGCGTGACGTTCAATCAGGTCTACCTGCCGTTAGTCATGGGCGGTATCTTGATCAATGATATGCTGTTGATGGAGCGTGAAGACCCAGCGCAGTTGTTGAAAGATGTGAGTCACGCGCTCGAAGCGCGGATGCCAACCTTGGATGCGAGCGACGCGCCGATCCAAGCGTTGACCGATGTGCTGTTGGAACGCACGGCGCTAAAATATGGATATAAGCTGAATTGATGATCATGGACGAACTCCAATTTGAACCCCTCTACCCCGATGTCTTGAGCGCGATCACGGGCGGGCTGCGCATTGGCATGGACACGCTGCATCTGGCAGTCGGCGTCTTTCCGCGCAGTGTGTATCTGAATCAGCCCGTCGAAATTGTGATCGTGCTGCAAAATATGGTCGATCAGCCGATGGACGTCAAGATCGGCGTTCAACTGCCCACGAAAGATAGCGCGGGCAAGGTGATCCATATGATGACGCCCAAAAAGGTGATGGATTTACAGTTGAAACCCGGCGAAGTCGGCGTCGCACGCTTGCCGGTCATCCCGATGCCGCCGACGATGCCGAATACCGATATTCCAATCCGCGTCGCCGTGCGCAAGCGGTCGCGCGGGGGCAACATGATTCGCAGCGCAGTGGGCGGCGCGCCGCCGTCGGCGCTGATGATCTCGCCCTATAAGCTGCAAGCGTTGCGTGAGGTCGATTTCGTCGATCATCCTTACGACCAATCGCCGGAGATCGTGACGGTCACATTCGATGTGGCGGCAAAACGTTTGGCTTCCGTCCCGCCCGACCTCAAGCCGCGCTACGAATCGCTGTGGACGCGCGATCAGATGAATGACGAGCGCCAGAACATCCGCGCCAAGCTCAGCGACGCGCGCATGGTCGCGGACGAACTGACGCACAGTATGCTGATGCAGCCGATGCTGCGCATGGTCGATGAGGTCTTCGCGCTGCGCGGGCTGCCGCTGTATCCCGGCGAAGCGCGGGCGATTGCGAAATGCTTGGTATATACATTGGATAACAGCCTCGCATTCGATCAGACCTTCAAATTAGAAGAGTCGCGCTGGTATCAGACCTTGGCGCAAGCCTTGGCGCACGATGAGGGCGTCGCCAAGATGGAGCCGGCGGCGTTGGTGACGCGCTACCTATTCGAGGCGGCGCTGTATGATGCCGTCTTGATCGGCTTCGCGCAGATTCGTCCGCGCGTGCGCATCAACTTGGGCGACAAGACCGAGCGCGTGGCGTATGCCAACAAGCTGTTGAGTTGGCTGGCGGGGCTGTCCGAGCCGGACTTGACGTACATTTATCTGCCACTGGCGTTGGGCGGCGTGGTCGTGAATCACATCGTCGGCGGGAAGAATGATGATCCGTGGCAAATGATCGCGGAACTGCGCGAGGCGTACCGCGCGCGGATTAAAGTGGTGAGCGGCGAAATCGTGACGGTGTTCGACATGCTGGATAAGCTGTTGGATCGCAGCGAGGACGAACTGCGCCGGGCTAGGGTGCAGCCGAAGGGGTAGAACTTATGGAACATACGCTGGCAGACCGCAGCGTGGTCTCGCGTGACGTTGTGCATCGCAAGGCACGCATCGCCGCGCGGCGGATTATGCCAGTCATATGATTCGGGACGACGCGATGCTGCCGAGAGCATAAGTTGACTTTTCCGCTTGGCGAGCCGATAATCGTATCGGGTGTATAGGTAGCGAGCGAACGATATGGTTGATTCAATCTTGACTGAAACAGAAGTGATCGATACTTCTGAGCAAGAAGATGCGGATATTAGCAATTCAACCTATCAAATCACTAGCTATGGCATTGATTTCACGGTCGATGGGCTGGTCAATCGGTTGCAACGCGGTGATATCTATGTCCCTGAATTTCAACGCAAATATGTATGGACAACGGCTCAAGCCTCAAAGTTTGTCGAGTCGCTGCTTTTAGGCTTGCCCGTTCCGGGTATTTTTCTATCCAAAGATGGTGAACGCCGATTGATTGTCATCGATGGTCATCAGCGTTTGATGACGCTCAAAAATTTTTATACAGAATCATTTGCTCTGAAAGGCGTCGCCAAACAATTTGAAGGTCGAACGTATGCAACCCTCGCTGATTTTTCTCGTCGAACATTAGATGATAGTATTTTACACGCAACCGTAGTTCAGCAGATGGAGCCTGAAAATGATGATAGCAGCATTTATCATATTTTTGAGCGATTGAACAGTGGCGGGACAAGACTGCAACCACAGGAGATTCGCTCTGGACTTTACTTCGGGAAATTCAAAGACTTAATTATTGAACTGAATGACTATCCGATTTGGCGCGAGTTGTATGGCAAGCCAAGTATCCGCGCCAAAGATCAAGAACTGGTCTTGCGCTTTTTTGCGCTCTATTTCGACCGCTACACCTATAGCCAACCGCTTGATGAGTTTCTCAATCGCTTCATGATGAAACATCGAAACCCAGATGGGCAGACGTTACAGCGTTTCCGTGAACTTTTCACCCGAACCATCGACTTTATCTACGGGTGTCTACATTGGGAGGCTTTTCGTCCAGAGGGTCAACTTAATGCAGCCGTCTATGACGCGGTGATGATCGGGATTGCAACGGCGCTCGAAGAACACGGTCATGACGAACTCGACTGTGACGACATACAGCAGCAGCATCATGCCTTACTTCAAAAGAACGATTTTAAGAGCGCATTTAAAGCATCAACAACCGACGCTGACAAAGTTGCATCTCGTATCGATTTAGCGATTGCAGCCTTTTCGTAGTTTTTATCAGATGAAAAATCGTAATATTTATCAACAAAAACAGAAACTCGATAACTTATTTGAACTGGCTTCCCAAAAATTAGAGCGATCTGGTCTAGTAAACGAATTGATTAACGAAATTAGAGACCCTCTTTCGCGTCATTTGTGTGTTCTCATCTCCGGTTTTGTCGAGCAAGCCATCCGTGAACTTTTTGTGACGTATGCAAACGAAAAAAGTTCGCCTAATTTTGCCCGCTATGTGGAAATAACATGGAATCGAAACCAAAATATGAAGCAAGAAGATTTATTGCAATTGATGGGTTCCTTCAATTCGCAATGGCACCAAACATTAAAGGATTTTCTGGCAATTGATGGACGTGGCGACGCCTTAAACAGTATTGTCAATCTGCGAAATAGCATCGCTCATGGCGGTACGCTATCGAGTTCCCTCGTCAACGTTAGAGAATATTACGGAAAAATCGTGGCAATCATCGATTATATTGAAGACAATTTCACCAACCCATAATATTAACGCAAAGCATTTCAAGTCGTTCACCGCGTTTCCAACAGGATTCCATTAGAGCGCCATCCCCCACCAATGCGTTTCTTACACCCCTCGCGTATCCTCAAGCGTAGAGTCACCGTACACCAAACGACGTGAGTCCCCACGCCGAATTTGGATTACAATTCAATCAAGGGTGGGAACATCCGTCACTTGAGGAACAAATCACGATGATGCGCTATGATCGCTTCACCGAACGCGCGCAGGACGCCGCCATGCGTGCCTACGAAATCTTGCAGCGTTACGGACATAATCAGGTCGATACCGAACATCTGCTGTTGGCGCTGTTGGAACAGACCGATGGCGTCGTGCCGCAGTTGTTGGAGAAGTTGAGCGCCGACGCCAACACCATGCGCGCGCGCCTCGACGAAATTCTGCGTGCCAGTCCGAAAGCTGCTATCTATGGGCATGGTACAGGTCAGGTATTCATCACCCCGCGCGTTAAGCGCATCCTCGACATCGCCAACGAAGAAGCCAACCGCCTGAAAGACGAGTACATCTCCACCGAACACATCTTCATCGCCATCCTCGCGGAACGGAATACCGCCGTCGCCAAGATCATGTCGGAAAACGGCATCACCCGCGACCGCGTGTACGACGCCGTGAAAGATATTCGCGGCGGACAGCGCGTGACCGATCCGCAAGCCGAGAGCCGCTATCGCACGCTTGAAAAATACAGCCGCGATCTGACGCGCATGGCGATTGAGGGCAAGCTCGACCCCGTGATCGGGCGCGAAGCCGAGATTATGCGCGTGATCCAAGTCCTGTGCCGTCGCACGAAGAACAACCCCGTATTGATTGGCGAAGCAGGCGTTGGCAAGACCGCGATTGTCGAAGGCTTGGCACAGAAGATCGTCAGCGGCGATGTGCCGGAACTGCTGCAAGGCAAGAAGGTCATTGCGCTCGATTTGAGCGCGATGCTGGCGGGCAGCCGTTTTCGCGGCGAATTTGAAGAACGCCTGAAAGCCGCAATGGAAGAAGTTCAGCGTGCCGAAGGCGAAATCATCCTGTTCATCGACGAACTGCATCAGGTCGTCGGCGCGGGCGCGGCGCAAGGCGCGATTGACGCTGGCAATATGATGAAGCCCGCCCTCGCGCGCGGCGAATTGCAATGCGTCGGCGCGACCACGCTGGATGAATATCGCCAGTACATCGAAAAAGACTCGGCGCTGGATCGGCGCTTCGCCCCCGTTCACGTCGAAGAACCGAGCGTCGAAGATACCATCGACATGCTGTTCGGCTTGCGGGATCGCTACGAGGCGCATCACAAAGTCACGATCAGCGATGAAGCGGTGATCGCGGCGGCGCGCTTGGCGGATCGCTACATCTCGGAGCGCAAGCTGCCGGACAAAGCGATTGACCTGCTGGACGAGTCGGCGGCGCGTTTGCGCGTGGCGCTGTATTCGCTCCCTCCACGCCTGAAAGAGATGAAAGACGTGGTTGGGCGGCTGTTGGCAGACGAAGAAGCGGCGGGACAAGCGCGCGACTATGAACGCGCCGCCGAGTACAAAGTCCGCCGGATGCAGTTGGAAGAAGAATTTGACCGCGAACGCTTCAACTGGCAGCGCGAGAACACGCTCGATGAAGTCGTGGGCGCGGATGATATCGCCGCCGTCGTCACCCAGTGGACGGGCATCCCCATGACGCAAATCCTCGAAACGGAGAGCGAAAAGCTGATCCGCATGGAGGAAGCGCTCCACGAACGGATCGTCGGGCAAGAAGGCGCGGTCAGCGCGGTTGCCCACGCCATCCGGCGCGCGCGCAGCGGACTCAAAGACCCGCATCGTCCGATTGGCTCGTTCATCTTCTTGGGATCGTCCGGCGTCGGCAAGACCGAACTGGCGAAGGCGTTAGCCCATTTCCTGTTCGACGATGAAGAAGCCCTGCTGCGCATCGACATGAGCGAGTACCGCGAACAACACACGGTCAGCCGTTTGTTCGGCGCGCCGCCCGGCTACATCGGCTACGAAGAAGGCGGACAGCTCACCGAACAAGTTCGCCGCCGTCCGTATCGCGTCATCTTGTTCGATGAGATCGAGAAGGCGCATCCCGACGTGTGGAATGCGCTGCTGCAAATCCTCGAAGACGGGCGCTTGACCGACGGACAGGGGCGTACCATCGATTTCAGCAACACGGTCGTGATCATGACCAGCAATCTCGGCACGGAATACGCGCGCAAGGGTGGCGCGCTCGGCTTCGTGCAGATGAACGACGAACAAGCTGTCGCGGATCATCAGAAGATCGAACGCGCGATGCGCGATGCGTTCCGACCGGAATTCTTGAACCGCATCGACGAAATCGTGATCTTCGAGCCGCTGACGCTGGCACAGGTCGAACACATCGTCGCGCTGCAACTCAAAGACGTGGCGACGCGCCTGGGCGAACACAGCGGCATCAGCATCCAAATCAGCGACCGCGCCAAACGCTGGTTGGCACAAAAAGGTTACGATCCCCAATTCGGCGCTCGCCCGCTGCGGCGCGCCTTGCAGCGCCACGTCGAGAACGAATTGAGCGCGATCCTGCTGCGCCACAGCGCGCACAGCGGCGATCTGATCGTGATTGACGAGGTGGACGACAAGCTGACGTTCGAGCGGCAGGAACAGGCGCTGATGCCGCTCCAGCCGCAGGAAAACAGCATCATCGATACCCCGTAGCTTCGCGCCCGCTCCCGCACAACAGGATGTAAACAAAGACACTCGCAAGGGTGTCTTTTTTATTTGAATACGCCGATCAATCGCCCAAAGGTCGTGTTCGCTGACCCAATCCATGCTATATTTAATTGATCACTTTTTCGATTGATTGACAAAGGTTTTCCGATGCGTCTTCGCGCCACATTTTTGCTCGCATTGACTATTGGGGCGCTGGCATGGTTGACCCCCAACCAGACCGTGCGCGCCGCCACCCTCACCGTGAACAGTATCGCAGATACCGCCGCCAACGACGGTGTGTGTACCCTGCGTGAAGCCATCACATCTGCCAATACCGATACCGCCAGCGGCGCGGCGGCGGGCGAATGTGCCGCCGGGTCGGGGACGGACACGATCACCTTCAGCGTGACCGGAATCATCAACCTGACGGGCGTCCTACCAGACATCAGCACGAACATGACCATCGACAGACCCGGCGCGGCGCTGCTGACGGTACGGCGCGATACGGGCGGCAGTTACCGCATCTTCAACGTACCGCTGGGCGTCACCGCTGCCATCGATGGGCTGACGATCAGCAACGGCAATTCCATCCTCGGCGGCGGCATCCGCAACAGTGGGACACTGACGGTCACCAACAGCACCCTCAGCGGTAACACAGCGAGCGGCGACAGCGGCGGCGGCATCTACAACAACGGGACGCTCACCGTCACCAACACCACCCTCAGCGGCAACACGGCGACCTTCGGCGGGGGCATTGCCAACAATGGGACACTGACGCTGACCAACAGCACCCTCAGCGGCAACACAGTGACCAACGGCGGCGGCATCTTCAACTCCGGCACGCTGACGCTGACCAACAGCACCCTCAGCAACAATTCAGCGAGCAACAATGGCGGCGGCATCGCCAACGCTGGCCCGCTCACGCTGACCAACAGCACCGTCAGCGGCAATTCAGCGAGCAACAATGGCGGCGGCATCGCCAACGCTGGCCCGCTCACGCTGACCAACAGCACCATCAGCGGCAATTCAGCGACCAGCGGCGGCGGCATCTTCAACACTAACAGTGCGCTCACGCTGAACAACACCATCGTCGCCAACAGCACCAGCGGCGGCGACTGCTTCCTGTTCGCTGGCACGATCAACGCGCAGCATAGTTTGATCATGGACGGGTTAGCCTGTATCAACGGGACGAACAACCTGACGGGCGATCCCTTGCTGGGTGCGCTGGCGAACAACGGCGGCAGCGTCCAGACGCACGCGCTGACGGCGGGCAGTCCAGCGATCAACGCGGGCAGTCCAGCGATCAACGCGGGCAGCAACGCGCTGATTGGCGACGACCTCGCGGACTTGGACGGCGATACGAATACGACCGAAGATGTGCCGTTCGATGCGCGCGGCGTCGGCTTTGCCCGCGTGGTGGCTGGCACGGTCGATGTCGGCGCGTTCGAGCTGTACACGCCCGATTTCGTCGTGGATCGCACCGACGATGCAAATGTCGGCATCTGCTCGACGGCGGCGAACGACTGTACGCTGCGCGGCGCGATCACGCTGGCGAACACGTTGGCGGGGACGGACACGATCACCTTCAGCGTGACCGGAATCATCAACCTGACGGGCGTCCTACCAGACATCAGCACGAACATGACCATCGACGGACCCGGCGCGGCGCTGCTGACGGTACGGCGCGATACGGGCGGCAGTTACCGCATCTTCAACGTACTGGCGGGCGTCACCGCCGCCATCGACGGGCTGACGATCAGCAATGGTAGTCCAGCCGGCAACGGCGGCGGCATCCGCAACGTCGGTACGCTCACCGTGACCAACACGACCGTCAGCGGCAACACGGCGAGCAACGGCGGCGGCATCGTCAATGTCGGCACACTGACCGTGACCAACACCACGGTCAGCGGCAACAGCGCCACCAGCGCGGGCGGGGGCATCGCCAACAACGACACGCTCACGCTGATCAACAGCACCTTCAGCAACAACACGGCGACCATCTTTGGCGGTGGCATCGTTAATTCCTTCAGGTTGCAGGTGATCAACAGCACTATCAGTGGCAACAGCGCGATTGCATATGGCGGCGGCGTCGTCAACGCTGATGCACTGACGATGATCAACACCACCATCAGCGGCAACACCGTTACCGGGTCAGGCAGCGACGACGGCGGCGGCGCGATTGACCATTTCGCCGGGTTACTGACGATCCGCAACAGCACGATTGTCGGCAACACCGCGCCGAACACCGCTGGCGGCACGCGCGGCGGCGTATGGGTCGAAACAGGCGATATTGCGACGATCACCAACACGCTGTTGGCGGACAACGGCGCGGGCAACTGCACGCTTGATGGCACACTGACGGCGGGTGTGGACAGCATGAGCGACGATGCCACCTGCGGCGTCAGCGTGACGACAGTCAGCGACGCGGCACTGACACTGCCCGCACTGGCGAACAACGGCGGCAGCGTCCAGACGCACGCGCTGCTCACGGGCAGCCCGGCGATCAATGCGGGATCGAACGCCAACATCGGGGACGATCTGGCGGACTTGGACGGCGATACGAATACGACCGAAGATGTGCCGTTCGATGCGCGCGGCGTCGGCTTCCCGCGCGTCCAGCAGACGACGGTCGATATTGGCGCATATGAATCCAACATTATGACGCTGCCTGGCGTGACAATCTCGCCGTTCACGATCAATCCGGTCCAAGAAGGCGCGAATACGTCCTACACCATCGTCTTGACCGCGCCGCCGAATTCGGGCGAAACGGTCACCATCAGCGCGCGCGGCTACAACGGACGCTTCATCACGATCTCGCCCACCAGCGTGCAGTTCACGAATGCCAATTGGAATGTGGCGCGCACGATTGATATCCACGCGAACAACGACACAGTTCAGCGCGGCGTGCGCTACCTGACCGCCATCGATCATGCCGTTTCGACCAACGGCGCGGTCTACGTGGGCGTCACCGTCCCGCGCATCCGCCTCACGATCCTCGACAACGATTTGAGCGACGGCACACCGCACGACCAGACCTACTACGACGCGCTCAACTTGGCGGCATGGCTCGACGTGACGCCAAACGCGCTTGCGGCGGGTGCGGCGAATGTCGGCGCGACGGTGCGCCTGAACGGACAGCCGATGCCCGGTCAAATCATCATCGTGAATCTGTACGTCGGCGCGGGTGTGACCGTCAGCCCGGCATCGATCACGTTCACCGAACACAACTGGGATATAGCACAACCCGTGACGCTGATCGCGGCGGACGCGGGCGAGACGGCGCTGCAAGTCGTGGTCGATGCCGCACAAACAACATCGATGGACTTCATCGGCGCGGCGCAAGCGGTGGTCATCAGCGTGCAGCCTGCCGGAACCAGCGTGCTGCCAGCGGAACAACCCGCCGCGCCGTTCGTTCCTGCGTCAGAAAGCACCAGCGGCACGAACGAAGGCACGGTCAGCGAGTAGCACAGGACTAGGGGTTGAGGACTGAGAAAAAGCCGGTTTTTCACTCAGTCCTCAGCCCTCAGTCCTCCTCTTGCTCCCATGCGCCCGCCGGGACCCACGTTTTCTACGCTCGATATCATCGCCATGCAGCTTCGCGGGCAGTCGTTCGATTTCCTCGCTGCCGCCGAACGCTGGACGCGCGAGTACGGCGATATCGTCTATTGGAACTTCTTCCCCACGCCCGCCTACATTATCAATCACCCCGATATGCTGCACGAAGTCCTCGTCGAAAAAGCCGATGCGTTCCACAAGCCGCCAATTTACAAGGCGATTTTGGGGCGCTTCTTGGGCGACGGCATGTTGGTCAGCGACGGCGCGCACTGGCAGCAGCAGCGCAAGCTGGCACAACCCGCCTTCCATCATGCGCGTGTTGGACGCTACGCCGAGCCGATGGTCAATTACACGACGCAGATGCTCGATCATTGGCATGACGGCAGCGCCTTCGATGCCGCCGAGGCGATGATGAACCTCGCGCTCGATATCATCGCCAAGACGCTGTTCGATGCTGACGTGCGCGCCGCCGCCGATGCGATTCATGCCCATTTGCACACGATTCAGCGCGAATCGGTGGCGTTGGCGTCGTCGCCGTTGACCGCGCTGCCCCCCGCATGGCTGCCGATTCCGTCGAACATTCGGCAGCGGCGCGCCATTCGAGCGTTGGACGCGATGATCTTGCGCATCATCCGCGAACGACGCGCGTCCGGCGTCGATACGGGCGATCTGCTGTCGATGCTGCTGGCAACGGGCGCGGATGGCACGGCGATGGCAGAGCAGGACGCGCGCGACGAGGCGATCACGCTGTTCATGGCGGGCTACGAAACGTCATCACACGCGCTGGCGTGGACGTGGGCGCTGCTGGCGCAAAATCCCGACGCAGAGGCGGCGCTCCATGCCGAATTGGACGCGGTGTTTAGCTCACCCCCCGACCCCCGCTCCGTATCGGAGCGGGAGAGTCGTCTCCCGACCATCGACGATTTGCCGCGCTTGCCGTATTTGGACGCGGTGATCAAAGAATCGCTGCGGCTGTATCCGCCCGCACACGGCTTCGGGCGACAGGCGACGCGCGCGGTCGAAATCGGCGGCTGGCACATCCCGAAGGGTGCGATTCTGTTCATCTATCCCTATTTGGTACAGCGCGATCCACGTTGGTTCGCGCAGCCAGAACGCTTCGATCCGGCGCGCTGGCTGGACGGCTTGGACAAGCGACTGCCGAAGTTCGCCTATTTTCCATTCGGTGGTGGCGCGCGCATCTGCATCGGGAGCGCGTATGCGTCGATGTTGGCGCGTTTGGTCGTGGCGACGGTGGCGGCGGGCTGGCGCTTGCGCTTGGCGGACACGGGGGGCGATGCAGAACGCGCGCCCCAGCGAGTCGCCCCTACAGGATCGCGCGTGAAACACGAAGCATTGATCACGCTGCGCCCATTAAACCTACAGATGATCGCCCAACGGCGTCCATAGGGGCGACCCCAACACCACCACCGCCCCCATCACGCCGTTGGCAGCCCTGCCGCCGCCCACGCCTCGATGCCGCCGAGCATATTTAAGACGCGCCGCCCGCCCGCGCGCTGCAAAATGCTCGCCGCGATTATTGAGCGCGTGCCACTGGCACAATGGACGATGATCGGCGCGTCCGTTGGCAGTTGGTTGAGCTGATCCGCGACTCGTCCATAGTGAATGTGCAGCGATCCGGGAATGTGCGTCTCGCGCCGCTCCGCCGCATTGCGCACGTCCAGCAAGATCGCATTAGCCGCGTTCAGGCGCGCCGCCGCGTCCGCTGGCATGATCATTTCGGTCGGCACGAGATCGCCGCGCAAATCGGGCGTGGCATAACCCGCGATGGTGTCCACCCCAATAGCGCGCAGCGCCTTGACGAGGCGCGGCACGTCCTCCGACGACGCAATCAGATACACGGGCTGGTCGTCCGCGATCAGCCAGCCCGCATAACCCGCGAATGCGTCTATTGGCGGGATATGGATCGCGCCGGGCAAGTGCGCAACGACGAATTCGTCGGCAGGGCGCGCGTCGATCACAATCGCGCCGCCCTTCAGCGCCTCATCGAGGATGAAACGTTCGACGCGCTCAACGGGCGGCAGTGTCGCTAACAGCGGCGCGCCAACACGATTCACGCGCTTCATCCGCGCGAAATAGCGCGGCGTCTCCGGCTGTCCATCTAACAACCACGTCGTGAAAAAATCCTCGTTCTCGAATTGGAACGCCGGATTAAACAGCTTCTCGTAGCCGAGCGTGGACGACGGCACCGCGCCGAGCGCCTTGCCACACGCGCTCCCTGCGCCATGTCCGGGCAAAATTTGTAGATAATCGGGCATCGCCTTAAAGCGTTGCACGCTGTGGAACTGATCGCGCGCGCCCGCCGCGCTGCTGCCCGCGACGCCCATCGCCGTTTCGAGCAAATCGGGGCGTCCCACATCGCCGACGAAGATGCAATCGCCCGTGATCACGCCCATCGGATACGACGGTTTACCGACGGCATCGGCGGCGGCGGTGTCCATCCACAGGAAACAGAGATGTTCGGGCGTGTGTCCCGGCGTGTGCAGCGCGTGGACGTGAACGCGCCCAACGCTGATCACGTCGCCATCGTTCAGCAAGACCGGATTGGCGTCGGCATAGTCATAGGGCGAGGCATCATTTTGTCCACTTGCGCCGCCCATCGCGCTCAAATACAACTGCGCGCCCGTCGCCGCCACCAGTTCGCGCGCGCCGCTGACGAAATCAGCGTGGATGTGCGTCTCGGTAACGTGCGCGATGCGCAGCCCCTCGCGCGCCGCTGCCGCGAGATACGGGGCGATATCGCGCATCGGATCGATAATCAGCGCCTCACCGCACGCTTGACACGCCAGCAGATAGGATGCTTGTGCCAGCGCGGAGTCGTAAAAATATTTGAGCAGCATGATTCACCTCAAGAGAAGTGCTAAGGACTGAGTGCTAAGTAACTTCAGTTTTGGATAGCTTCAACTCACCCCCCAACCCCCTCTCCATTGCATGGCTGAGGGGGCTTTCAAACTCGTTGTGACCTGTCCTGCTCCCCCTCTCCACGTAGTGGAGAGGGGGTTGGGGGGTGAGGTGAACCCTAAAGTCACGCAAAATACCTATCCGAAACTCAGGTTAAGTAAGGGTGTGCCAGCGGCGCGCTCCTACTCATTCTTCATTACGCATGACCGTCGGTCAGCGCCGCCAGTTTATCGACGTAGCCCGCCATGATCTCGAACGTCTTTTCGACCGCCGTAGGCGTTGTCATGTCCACGCCCGCCGCGCGCAGCGCATCCACCGGATAGCCTGCGCCGCCCGCGCTTAAGAACGTGAGATAGCGCGCCGCCGCCGCCTCGCCGTCCGCGCCGCCCGCCAAAATCGCGCTGGAGAGCGCGTGCGCTGCCGAAATGCCCGTCGCATACTGGAACACATAGTAACTGGAGTACAAATGCCCGAACTCCGACCACACCGCGCCGACGCGCTCACGGTCTGCGCCGTCCATGACCATTTCGCCGCCATAGCCCTCTGCGAACAAGTCCGCCATCATCCCATTGAGATCGGCGGCAGTCACGCCCTTGCCCTGCTCGATGCGCGTGTGCAGATCGAGTTCAAACTGCGCCAACAGCGGCATTTGGAAGAAGTAGCGATGGAAGTTGTACATCGCTTCTTCCACCAGCGCGATTTGAAATTGCGGATCGTCCGCTTTCGCTTGCATGAGATAGGCGCGCGTCATCGCCTGATTGAAGTTCGACGCGACCTCTGCCGCGAACAGCGTATATTCGCCGTAGATGAAGGGCTGATTTTTCCACGACAGATACGAGTGCATCGAGTGTCCAAGTTCGTGCGCCAGCGTACTCATGTCCGAGAGCGTATCGTTATAGCTCATCATGATGAATGGATACGTTCCATGAACGCCGAAGCTGAACGCGCCCTGCCGCTTGCCCCGATTCGGGTACACATCGACCCAGCGATCTTTCGTACAACCGCGCTTGAGCGTCTCGGTGTAGTCTTTGCCGAGCGGCTTGAGCGCATCGCTGATCCACTCGACCGCTTGCTTATACGGCACAACGGGCGGACGCGCGGTCAGCGGCGCCCAGATGTCATAGGGATGCAGCGTTTCGACCGCCAGCGCACGCCGTCGCAGCGCCCAATAGCGATGCCACGTCGGTAGATTCTTGCGGAAGGTATCGATCAGGTTGTGGAACACGCTTTCGGACACGTTCGACTCGTGCAGCGACGCACCCAACGCCGTCTGGTGATTGCGGACACGCGCCAGAAAGACATCGCGCTTGACCGACAGCACCAGATTCGACGTCAGCGTGTTTTGATGCTGCACATAACTATCGCTGTAGCGTTCCCACGCGGTACGCCGCAGTTCGCGGTCAGAATCGCTCAACAAACGATGGATATTCCCCTGCGTAATGTCGATCACACTCCCGTTCATGCCTGCCGCTGGCACGAAGCGCAGATCGGCGTTGGTCAGCGCCGACGCCACGTCATCGATGGCACCGAGCGGATCGGAGACCATCCCCAATACTTGCTCGACTTCGCCAGAGCGGACGTGCGCGGCGCGCCGGAACAGATTATCGGCGTAATGGGCATAAGCGTTCAGCCGCTTGTCCGCCGCGATCCAGCCGTTGACCGTGTGCGCGCCCACCGCGAGCAGTTCCGGCTCGAAGAAGGCGGACGCGGCGCGAAATTGGCTGGCAAGGGTCGCGGCTTGGCTGGTCATTGAGATCGCATCGGCGTCGTTGGCGTCACATTCACGCGCCATGACCGCGTAGAAAAACAGCGTGGCGACGCGCCGTTGCAGCGGCAGGACTCGCTCAAAATATTCGACGAGGGCATCGGCGCTGGTCAGCTTGCCCTGCGCTGCGCTCACGCTTGGCAGCAGCGCGGACAGGGCATCGCGTTCGGTTGCCCAAGCGGCGCGATCTTTGAACACACTTTCGGCATTCCACGTCGATTCAACGGGGACGGCACTGCGCGGGAGGACGTTCAAGGTTGCCATCGATCTTCCTAGTATGGACTGGATTGAATGAATAGAGGCGCATTGTACTCTTGGGCGTAGGCGATTTGCCAGAACTATTCGACTAAATCGTAAGACGCCCCCCACAGCGGGCGTCCCGGCGCACGCTCCCCCGCTGCCAACGCAGTAAAATACGTATCGAGCGCGGCAGTTCCCGCGTCATTGAGCGGACATGCCATGCCCGCCTGCCACGCGGTGGCGACCGCCGTCCCCAACGCGCCAACCGAAAGCGACGTGCAGCGCCGCGCGGATGATCAAGATCATCAACGCCCCGCCAGCAAGCCGTCGATTTCGTCCAAGCGCGCTTGCAAGCCCGGCGCTGGCTCGATGCCGGACAACCGCACGTAATTCACATACGCCTCACGCGCCAAGCCCCATTCGCCGCGTGAAAAACGCGCCTCGCCCAACAACAAATAGGCGGCGGGGTTGTTGGCATCCAAGCGCAGCGCGGCGGTCAGATACCGGATCGCGCCTTCGGTATCGCCTGACTCCAACAACACGTCGGCATAGGCGAGATAGCTGGGGGCATACGTTCGATCCAGCGCCAAAGCCGCTTCGTAGTCGGCAATCGCGCCGGCGTATTGTCCCAAGGCGGTCTGGACGCGCCCCCGACCGACCAAGGCTGGAAGCGATTCCGGTTCAAGTTCGAGCGCCCGCGCGAAATCACTCAACGCCGCGGCACAGTTGGCGTTGGCAATCGTGGACGAGGCGGCGGCGCGGCACAGTTGCAGATACGCCTCGCCGCGCCCGACGAACACCGCCACATTATCGGGCGCGCTGGCAGCCGCGCGGTCAAACGCACTGATCGCGCCGATATGGTCACCCTCCGCTTGCAGCCGCGCGCCCGTCGCCAAGATCGCCTCGATATCCGGCGTTACAGTGGGGGATGGTGTAAGCGTCAATGTGGGCGTGAACGTCAATGTGGGCGTGAACGTCAGGGACGGCGTGAACGTCAGCGTGGGCGATGGTGTGAGCGTGAATGTCGGCGTATCCGTTGGCGTTGCCGTGAACGTCAGCGTGGGCGATGGTGTGAGCGTGAATGTCGGCGTATCCGTTGGCGTCGCCGTGAACGTCAGCGTCGGGAACGGCGTATCCGTTGGCGTCGCTGTGAACGTCAGCGTGGGGAACGGCGTATCCGTTGGCGTCGCCTTTGCGCTGTCCGTTGGCGTCAACGGGATGGATGCGCTATCTGTCGGCTTCGTGGTCGCTGCTGCGATCACCGTGAACGTGTAAGTTGCCGTTGCAGTATGCGTGTTCGTCGGCGCGTCCGTCGCGGTCAGCGTCACGGTTGCAGTATGCGTGTTCGTCGGCGCGTCCGTCGCAGTTAGCGTCACGGTTGCCGTATTGGTATTCGTCGGCGCGTCCGTCGCAGTTAGCGTCACGGTTGCAGTATGCGTATTCGTCGGCGCGTCCGTCGCAGTTAGCGTCGCGGTTGCCGTATTGGTATTCGTTGGCGCGTCCGTCGGCACGACGCGGAGCGCGATATCGGGCGTCGGCGTCGCTGCGAGGCGCGTCAACTGGTCAGCGATTAAAGTCTCGAAGGCGTATTGAGTCGCCGTCGGTGCTGCGGTCAAGGTCGCAGCAGCGGCGCTTGTTCGCGTCCGTTCCGCATCGATCTGCGCCGCTATTTGCGCCGTCGCTGCCAGTGCTGTGTTAAGCAAGTCACTCAATTCGCGGGCGCTCAACGTAATGGTCGCCCTCGGCGCGGGCGTCAGCGTCAATGTGAGCGTCGGTTCGGGCGTCACCGTGTACGATGCGGTGATGGTGAATGTCGTTGTTACTTCCGGCGTCGCTGTGGCAACCAGCGCGATAGCAAGCGCATCCGTCGGGCTGAGGTTGAGCGAGACGCCGGGGGTGAAGCTCGGATTGCTTCCGACAAGCGCGGACGTGGGTTGCAGCCCCAATAAATTGCCCGACGTATTGAGCGCGCGCAGCAAAATCAGCGTCAGCACGATGATCAGCGCCGCGATCAGCACCATGATGATCAGCACCATGTCGCGCCGCTCGCGCGTCGATCTGAACGTGGGTTGAGGCGCGAGCGGTTCGGGCGGCGCGCTGGTCACGGGGACGCGGTTGGGCGCTTGCGATGGCGACGGCGTGATCCACCCACCCGACGCGGGGAATTGCCCGCCCGCTGGAAGTGACGACGGCGTGAGATACGTATCCGACGGGATGGTGGCGCGCGGTGGCAGGTTCGGCGGGATGTTTACGCCGCCCGGATAGCCCGTCCAATTGGGTGTCACCGCAGCGAAGGCGCGCGCGAATTCCGAGATGCTGGCATAACGTTCGTGCGGCTTCTTCTCCAGCGCGCGCTTGAGGACGCCCCACGCTTCTAGCGGCAAGTCGCGCCGATGATCCGTCAGGGGCGTGGGCGAAAAGCGCAAATGGATGCGATGCCACTGTTCATTTTCGTTGGTATTGGTGCGCGGTGTGCGCGGATCGATATTGAACTCGCGCATCGCCTCTTCGTAGGGCGATTTGCCGTTGGTCAGCAGTTCGTAGATCGTGATCGCCAGCGCGTATTGATCGGCGGCTTCGCTCACGGCGCTGTTGACGAATTGTTCCGGCGGCATGTAGCGATTCGTGCCGACAATCTCCCCTACGCGCGTGAGCGTCTCGCGCAGTTGCCCAATGTTGGTGGCGTCGGGGTCTTCGATCTCGCGCGCGATGCCCAAGTCGATCAGGTACGGCGCTTGATCGCTCTCCACGAACAAGATGTTGCTCGGCTTGACGTCCCGGTGAACATAGCCCGGTTGGGTGTGCAAATAATACAGCGCGTCGGCAAGCGGCAGCAGGACATTGCGCGCCTCTTCGAGCGCGCGCAGCGTTGGCTGCAAGCTCACATCATGGAATGCGCGGCGGCGCGTGATATCGCGCAGCGATTCGCCCGGAATCCAGGGCATGACGATATACCGCAGCGCCACATCGATATTCGTGTCTGGCACACGCACCATCTCCGGCGGATCGATGCGTGCCTTCAACGTTCGGACGATATGCGGGTGCGCCATGACCGCGCCCACTTGCGCTTCGCGGATAAAGCGCGCCAGTACGCCAACATCAGAGAGGATTTTGACGGCGTAGACACGATTTTCCCGGTCGGAGGCGCGATACACCACCGACATGCCCGTGGTCGTGATGTGCTGATCGAGCCGATAGCCGTCCCCGATCACGACCCCCGCGAGCTTTTCTAAGTACACCGCATCTACCACATTGTCCACCTACCGCTGCTTCTGCTCGAACACAAATTTGACCTCGCCCAAACGCACTTTATAGCCGTCTTTGAGCAAGTGTGAACTGCCTTCTTCCACACGGTCGCCGTCCACATAGAGAAAGTTTCCGCTGGAGACATTTTGAATGTAATACTGACCCTGTGCTTCGATCAAGCGCGCGTGCTTGCGCGAGATGGTATTGCCGAACTCGGAAAAGTTGACGGTATAGTCTTCTGGCTTATCCCCGTCTCCAAAGCGACCCAAGATCGCAGGAAGCTGCTTCACTTCGATGCGCGTCTTGCGCGTTTTTTCATCGAGGAAAGCGACATCGCCGCGCTGTTTACGATACTCCAGCAGGATCGACGCTTGGGTGAACTGACCGATTGTCTCACGCGGCGAAAGCTGTTTATCGCCCGCGAACAGCTTATAATCGGCGCGCGTCTTGCTGTTGTCACGCATGATGGCGCGCGCGATCTCGTCGGTCAGTTCGCGCACGCGCAGCGTTTTCTTGACCAGCAGCGTTTGGCGCGTCGGCTTGTCTTTGTTGTCGCCCAACCACACATCCAACTGAACCAACGTGTGCGTCTGTTTCAGATCGACGGCAAGCTGTTTGATGTCGTCGCTCATCGCGTCTCCACTTCTTGATAGTTCGGCAGACACGCGGACAGCACGATGTTCATTTTCTTCGCCTCGGCGATCAATTCATCTGCGGTCATGCCGTCGAGCGACCTGCGCCCCATGGTGAATTTCAAGCCGCTGTCCACCGTGATGCCGCGCTGTCCCATGATCGCCACCACGACACATTCGCGCTCATCCACCGAGAGCGCCCGACTGCCGTTCGCGCTTGAACCGTTGGCGGTGGGATCGACGGGCAGCGGCAGCCACACCGCGCGCTCGCCGCGATGCTGGCGATCAATGCCGTCAATCCGCTCATCGAGTTCCGATGCGCGATCTGCCTCGTGCAGCGACGGGAGCGCCACTTGCAGCGCGCGCGTGTCGCCCGGCTGCACGACGAACGACCGTCCGCGCGGGAGCGGACTTTGCTTGTAGCTGCGCGGGACATTGCCATGCAGCGGCGCGGCATCGGTCGACTCGATATCCATGCCCAAGCCATATTTTATCGCGCCGATCTGACGAAACAACTCATCTTTCGGCAGGGTGGCGGTCGTTTTCGTCATCGCTACGATGAAATGCAGCGCGCCCCGATGAGCGGCGCTCTTGCCATAGCGTTTCGCCAGTTCGCTCAACTGCGTCAGCACGATGGGTACGCTTTTGGTCATCGCCTCCATCTCATCGTAATTGTCGATGAACACGTAGAACGAACGCGCGTTGGTCGGCTGGCTCAGTTCGTAGCGCAAATGCCGTTCGAGGTCTTGCAGTTCGTCGCCGGTCGTGATCACTTTGTTGTCGAGGACATGCGGCAAATCCGCCAATGAGCGCGTTGGGCTGCCATAATCCGCGATGCCTTTTTGGTAATCGATCAGCACCAACCCGACGCGGCGTGGCGGCGCGTTCTCTGCCAGCGACAAGATCATCGTTTGCAGCGCGGTCGTCTTGCCAGACGCGGGCGCGCCGCTGACGACGAAATGCGCGCGCGTCTCCAATGTGATCGCCTTCACGCTCAAGTTGTAATCGTCGCGCCCTAGGACGATTTCGAGCGGCTGTCCTTCTGGCAGCTCATAATCCTTCATCACCTCCGCCAAACTGAGGCGATGCGTCAGTTCGATGATCGGCGGTGGCGGCGCGTAGCCGTGCTTTTCTGCCGCTTCGCCCAAGTGGTCGATTAAGCGATCCAGCTTGAAGCGTTCCAACGTCGCCCGCGCGGTCTCGTCCTCTGGGTCTTCGGGGTCGTCCTCGGTCAAGCCGATGGGGACGGCGACTTGGATTTCGAGCGGCGCGCGCTCGATCCGCCGCAAGCCGCGACCGGGAATTTCTTCTGTCAGGCGCGCGCCCCGCCCCACCAACGGCGCGTATTCGCCGTCATCCGATAGGCGCAGCGTCAGCCGCTCCGGGATCAGGTTGAACAGCTTGCCGACGGCGTTGGTCTGTTCGCCCGTGATCACGAAGTAGACGCCCGCGCCCAAACCCTCGCGCAGCAAACCGGTCAGCGTCTCGCTGTGCTGTTCGTAGTTCTCTTTGAACTCTGCGAAATTGTCGATGGCGACGACGATGGCGGGCATGATTTTGTCGGGCGTGCCTTGATTGACTTGGCGCGCGTTGAATTCGAGCAAATTGGCGGCGGATGCCTCGTTCAGCGCGACCTTGCGATCCTCGACGATCTGTTCCAAGCGCCGCATCAGCCGCGCGACGCGCTCCGCCTCGTGCGAGACGATGTAGGCACCCGTATGCGGCAGCTTGGCGAACATGCCAAGTTGGCGCGATCCCAAATCAAGGATGTATAGATGCAGTGCCGACGGCGAATGCGTGACCGCCAACGCCGTGATCAACGACTGCATGAACACCGTCTTGCCGTAGCCCGACGCGCCGAATACGACATGATGCCCGCTGGTCAGGTTGATCTCCAACAAGCGCAAGCGCGCCCGACTCGGATCGTCGATCACGCCGACAACGGCGTGCAAGGCAGTGTCACCCCACACGACTTTGCCCCAATCGGGTCGCCGCCGCTTCTTATCCTCGATCATCCATTCGTTGATCGCCGGACACAGGGTCAGCGGCATGTCCCGCTGATCGCCGGGCGCGCGCGCGGCGTCAGTGGGGATCAGTTTGCGCTCGTCCTCGCTCAAGTAAGCGACTTCGATGGCGTCCGGCTTGTTGAGCGCGATCCGGTCGGGCAGTGGACGAGGCCATGGGCGTTTCCATTCGCGCGGTTTGCCGTTGGCATATTTCATATCGACCGACACGTGCATCTCACGGACGAGGACTTCGTACAGCTTCTCTGGCTCTTCGTCTTCGAGCATCCGTTCCCAGACGACGGGGGTATTCAAATAGCGGCGCGTCGGATCGTAGCTGGAATCGCCGTCGCGGTCGTGCTTGCCGTCCGCACCATACGGGTAATCTTGCCCGGTGTAGCCGACTTGGATCAGTTGCAAGCTCTCGTTGCCGATTTGCAAGTAGCCGCGTCCGGGAATGCTCGGCAGATAGCTGGCATCGGGCATGCGCAGCATCTCGCTGCTTTCTTCTTTCGTCTCGACGCGCAAGCACAACTTCATTTTGATATTGGCGCGCATCTGATCGGTGACGCCCGATGGACGCTGGGCTGCCAAAATCAGCGAGACGCCGAGCGCACGCCCCAAGCGGGTGATGCTGTCCAACTGCGCCTTGTATTCGGCATTGTTGGCGATCATCTCGGCAAATTCATCGATGATGATGAACAAGTGTGGATAATAATCCGTGCGCTTCACATGGAGTTCTTTTTGGCGATAACGGATGATATCTTTCACATCCGTATCTTGGTTGATCGTCTGGCGGCGGTTGAGTTCCGCTTGGATCGCGGCGAACATGCGCGCGACGGCGTTCCCGCGCAAGTTCGTGACCACATCGACGACGTGCGGCAGATTGCGAAACGGCTCAAACGCCGCGCCACCCTTATAATCGATCAGCACGAAGTTGACGACCGACGGATCGTATTTGATGGCGAGGCTGAGAATCAGCGTCATGAGCAGTTCCGACTTGCCCGATCCCGTCGCGCCCGCGATCATGCCGTGAACGCCGTCCGCATCCGCGAAGAAATGGAGTTCGCGCGCTTCGCTGCCGGGCAGCATCCCAATCGGGACTTTGGGCCAATCGGCTTTCAGCGGGTCGCGGCTCTCGATCCATTTGCCCGCGATATCCAGCGTCGAGAGGTCGTCAGCGTCGTACATCTTCAACAGCGCCACCCGCTGCGGGATGTCCGCGCCATAGCTGCGGCGCACCTTCCAGCCATCCAGCGCCGTCGCCAATTCGATGAGCTTGCTCACGTCCGCCGCGCGATCCGCGTCCCCGACGATGCGCATACTGCTGGCGGCGCCTTCGCCCGTTGTGGGCGCGCCCGTCTCGGCGTACAAAAAGCGCAAGCGTCCGTCGGCGTCGTCGCGCTTGAGTTCGATGATCGCTTGGCAGGCGGACGGAATCTTGCTGCGCGTTGGCACAAGGAACAAGATCGCCGCCCCTAGATCGCGCCCTTGATTCGCCACCAGCGACAGCGCCTGTTCGCTCTCCAAGTCGTACAACCAAGACTTGCCCAACGGATCGTCGGACGAATCGGGGCGCGCCTTGAGCAGATCGACAATCGTCAGCAGGAAGGGCAGCATCGTATCGCCCAACACGCGGTCGTCACCGCGATCCCGCGCGCGGCGCGCACGCCCATCGAGATCGCTCCAGACCATCTCTTTCCAAAAACGCGGGATGCCCGCCAGATCACGTTTCTTCTGTTCGCTGCCCTGCTTGCGAATGAGATCGTAATCGGGCTTCTTGATCTCCTCGAACTGCTGATCGCTGAGGCGGAAGCTGTTCATCCGCGCGAGTAACTGCCCCTTTTGCACGACGGGCGGAGTCTTGGGATCGAACTTCAACGTCCACGCCAAGCGTCCGGGAAAGACCGCCTCGACGTAGCGTTTTGCGGCGGGCGTGGTCGCCGTCGCGGGCGTCTCGATCACAGCGATCACCTCGCCCGCGTTGACCGATTTGTCGCTCTCGACCAGGCTGATCAGCCGCCCGTTCTCTGGCGCGACCAACAGTTCCATATCCTCGAAATACAGCCGCGACGTTCGTCCCCGCGCTGCATCGGCGGCGGTATGCGGCAGCGCCGCCGCCCATAGCCAGTGTTTCGCCGCTTCGCGCAGTCCGATGATATTCAGCGCGCTGTCCGTCGGCGCATGGAACACAGCAAAATGCGCCGTCAGCGCGTAGATGAACTCGTAAACATCACTCGGCTTGCCCGTAATGCCGATCAGATTGCGCGTGGGCGCGGCTTTCGCGCCGCTCACTTGGAACAGCGGGAGCGTGATCGGCGCGCTGTCCAAATAGCGCGAGTCGCTGTAGAGACGCTGTGCGTCTTGGTTCTGCGCGCTCTCGGCGCTGCCATCGACATCTTTGAAGGTGTAGCTGACCGTCGATGCGCGCGTGCCGATGCCCAAGCGCAGATGCCCGAAATCGGGATCGTTCGGGCGGCGCTCCCACAGGCGACTGCCGCCGCGATTGTCGCGTTCACCCTTGATCGCCAGCGCCGCCTCGATGGGCGGATAATTGTATTCGTAGTAGGCGCGCTGCCGCTGATGCGATCCGACCATCTCGCGGCGCAGTTCGACCAGCTTACGCTGATAGTCGGCACGCCCTTGACGGCGGCGCTGGACAATCCGCACGGCGTTGAATACGGCGATCCCCGTCGAAATCAAGACGGTAAGCGCCATCGGCAGCAGGAAAGCGGGATTTGACCCCGAACCCGACGCGCTGACGATCACATAAGCGAGGATGGTCACAATTGGGACGGCAAGCTGCCAGAGCGGCTGCGGGTTTTCTTCGCGCGGCGGCTCCGGAATCTCGACCGTGCCGGACGGCAATTCCGGTTGGATGCGCGGGGGGCGATCCAAATAACGTTTTTCCATGAGTGGTTCTTGCCCCATTGGACAGCGTGCAAATCATTGCAGCAAATCGACCGCAATTGTGACATAATCTTGTTGTGCTTGCAAAAAATTATCGATTGCTTGAGGACGCCATGCGCTACATTTGTACCCGCTGCAAATCGACCTCTGTGGACGGCAATCTGTGGTGCCAAGAAGTGGACTGCCCCGCCGGGACGCTGCCGCTGATTTTGCAATATGGCGATATGCTCGGCAGTATCAAAATCGTCAAACTGTTATGCGTCTTGCGCACGGCGGCGATCTATGCGGCGGAGCGAGACGGCGCACCGCTGTTGTTGAAGGTCGCCAATCCCGGCAAAGACAACGAAGATGCGCTGCACCGCGAGGCGGACGCGCTCTACACCCTCACCCATTCACGGCTGCATCATCCCGCGATCCCGACCTGGATTCCGCACGGTGCGGTCGATCCCGCGCGGCGCTATGGTATGGTCGAGTTTCGCGGGCAAGAACGCCATTACATGGCGCTGAAATGGGTCGATGGCGACCTGCTGACCGCCGCGCTGCTCGACAACCCACAGTTGTGGCATGTCCATGTCGGCTGGTTCATGCTGACGCTGGCGGGCGCGATCATCCGCATTCACCAAGGACCCAAGGCGCTGCATCTCAATCTGACACCCGATGCGATCCTCGTGGTGCGGAATAATCTGGGCGTCCCCCAACCGCTGCTGTTGGACTTGGGGCTGCTGCGTCCTATCGGCGAAACGCTCAACGCCAAAGAAGTTGACCGTCTGCGCGCCTTCACACAACCCGCTTACACCGCGCCCGAACTGATCACGGGTGGGACGCTCAGTTATGCCACCGATGTGCATGATTTGGGCGTGCTGTTGTACGAGATGTTGGAAGGCAAGCCCGCATTCCCGCAGGCGCTGCGCAAATCGGAGGAAGTGACGCGCGCGATTGCCGCGCCCGCCAACGATCCCCAGTATCCGCGCCCCGCTGTGGCGCGCGCCGATCTGCCGATGCAGCCCATCGCAGAGGCACGCTGGAAAGCACCGCATTTGCAGGGCGACCAGATCGCCCCCCTGCGCGATATCGTGTCGTATGCGATTGCGCGCAATCCGGCGGAACGCTACCAGAGCGTGGATCACTTCCGACAGGCGATCTATGCGCTGTATGGCGATGTGAAAGACAAACGCCGCCTCGATTGGCGGCGCGGCGTGCAGAATATCGGCGTTGGGGTGGCGGTGGTGGCGGCGGCGCTGATGGTGCTGGCGATTCTGATTCCGCTGGTGGTGGCGCTGACGACGGGGTAAAGCGAAAAAAAGGACTGAATGGGGGCAGGGCGAAAGGGAATCAGGTTGACACGATGCAGGGGCGTCCCGCTGGAACGCCCTTATACCAACCTGCACGGTTATTTGTTCGCTTCTTCCCACAGCCGCGCCGATTCGCGCGCGTCGTTCGCCATCTCGGTATATTTCTTGACCATCTCGATCACGAACGGCTGAATCACGTTCAAATAATTCTGCGCCATCGTGACGCCGACCGCGCCGACAAATGCCCACTTGACGAGACGATCCATGTCGCCATCGAGGGCTTTGTCCACGTCGGTGAGCATCTTGCTGATATCGTCGAACTCTTTTGCCATCTCGCGGACGCGAGCTGCATCCATAGTACGTGTTGCCATAAGCGCGATCCTCCTGTCCGACTAATAGATGCTGCTGAATTCGCTGTTGAGGCTGTTGACCAACTGCGCCACCTTGCGATCCGCCGTCGTCACGATGTTGACGGCTTCGGTCAACCCGTCGTTGGTACGCTTGCACACGCCCGTAACTTTTTCGAGGCTCGGTACAGCGAGGCGCATCAATTCGCCCTTGACGCGGTCAGCGTCGTCCCCGTCCCAAAAATCGGGCTGTCCGAGCAGATTGGTAAAACGATTGGTAACTTCGACGCCTTGATTGGCGACGCGCGTCTGCTGTTGGGTGATGTCTTCCATAACCTCTTGCAAGACCATCATCGCCAGCCGCAGCAGCAGTGCTTGAAATCCCATCTTGGTTCTCCTTACAATCGTCCGACGATTGGATTAGCGATACAAGCCGCTGGATTGCTGGACGGCGCGCAGATGCTCTTCGAGTTCGCGCTCGACAAAATCGCCGCGTTCCTTCAGCTTGGTGGACAAGCGGTCGATGCGGTCGCTGAGCGTATTGTTGACAGCATTGAACAAGTCCGTGCCACCATCGCCCACCAGCGCGCCCTCGTCGCCATTGTTGATCTGGCGCGCGAGGTCTTGCATCTTGCCTTTAACGTTATCCAGATCAACCGCCGCCTTGTTCAGGACTTCGATCATCTGCCGAATTTGCGGCTCGTCGTAGATCATGATATCAGCCATGGGTCACGCTCCTTGATGACTTGTGGGGTCGCTTACACTTCACGCGGCATGACGCTCATCGCGTCTTGTTCCGCCTTCTTGAGGGTCGCGCCGATCTCTTTGCAAACTTCCGACGCGAGGTCGAGCTTGTCGCCCAATTTCTTGACGGCGGGGCAGACCGTCTGATCCATCTCGTTATAATATTTAGTCGCCGCCTCCGCCTTCCACTTTTCCGCCTTCAAAACGTTGATCTGTTCCTCGACCGTGCCGAGAATCCGCTTGACCTCCGCCGCTTGCTGTTCAAAGGCGTCCGCAACCTGCTGCATCTTGCTGTAATCGATCTGAACGATGTTTGCCATGTGTGTCGTCCTTCGTCTCGATGTATTTAATTCCATTGTGAAGCGAACGCGAAATGTTGTCAAGTTAAGATGCGTTGAGACTTGCAGCCCACATTCTATTTAGTCGCTGAACAGACCATTGCGGTCACACTCCGTCGCCGTCGCAATCTTCTAAGCCTGAAAAGGCTGCTGTTGGACAAGGTGTCGGCGGCACATCAGTCGGCGGCGGCGGAAATGTGGATGCAGCCGTCGGCGGCACGGCGGTGGGCGGCGCGCTGGTGGGCGCATCGAGCGGCGGTGGCGCACTGGTCGCTTGTTGTTGCGGCGGCGCATTGGTGGACGGCGCGCTGGTGGGCAGCAGCACAAAGCTGGTCGTGTTCAATGTGTTCGGATCGCCCGCCGCGATTTCGACAACATACCCGGCGACCCAGCCCTCGAAACTGACCTCAATACCGCTGTACTGCACGCGATACCAAATTTGTTGCAGCGTGCGTCCGTCGTTGACATAGGCACGCTGAAGCGCGCGCGCCTCGCCGCTAAATCGGATCGTGCCGACGCGCGTTGCACCCGGCGTGCTCCGCACCAGCGCGCCTTGTGCAGCGATGACGCGCACGGTGACATCGTTTGAACCATTTGCACTGCTGGCTGCCGTCGTGGGCATGGATGTGCGCGTCGGCGTATTCGGCGGGCGCAGGCGCGTCGGCGCAAGCACGGCGGTGCTGCCGCCGATGATCTCGACGGTCGTCGCCGAAATCCAGCCCTCGAATTGAATCAATTGGTAGGTAATGATGCCGCCCGGCGCTTGCCGACTGCGCGTGAAATCAGCGCGGATGTGATACCACGTCAGATTCGGACTCGATACGTCTCCAAAGGTGGCGATCTCGAATGCTTGCACAATTTCGTTTCGCAAAAGCGCATTACCCGTTTGCACCCCATTTGGAGACCGCCGTACCACAGCGGCGCGCGGCACGTTCACGCGCAGAATCGGGTACACGGGCGTCGCCGTCGCAATCGGCGTAACCATGTTCGTCGGTGTGAACGTCGCGGTGTCTGTCGGCGTCGGGGTGCGGCTCGGCGTCCATGTGCGCGACGGCGTGAACGTGTCCGTTGGCGTTGCTGTCGCGGTCGGCGTGGGTGTCGGCGTCGCCGTGAATGTGGGCGTCGGCGTCGGCGTCGGTGTTTCCGTCGGGGACGGCGTGAGCGTGAATGTGGTCGTGTGGGACGGCGTGTCCGTCGGCTTGAGCGTCGGCGTCGGCGTGAGCGTCGGGATGGGCGTGAGCGTCGGCGTCGGCGTGGGCGTCGGTGTTTCCGTCGGGGACGGCGTGGGCGTCGGGATGGGCGTCGCGGACGGTGTATCTGTTGGGGGCATCGGCGTGGCGGCGACGACAACGAGCGTAACGTTCGCGCCGCGTGTGGCGGTCAAATTGAGCGCGCGCACGCCGATTTCCGCCGTGACCGATGCAGCGCGTTCGGTCAGCGAGTTCGTCTCCATCGGCGTGAGTGTCACGGCGGCGGTCGCGGTGTAGGCGGCAGACAGCGTGCCACGCGCGGCGGTGCGCACGGCGACAAAGGTAGCCGTACTGGCAGCATCTGTCGCCGCAATCTCTGACACCGACAACATGCGAATGGGGGTGAGCGACGGCGTGGGCGTTTCTGTTGGCGGCGGCGCGAGCGTAGGCGTCTCACTCGGACGCAACGTTTCGCTCGGCGTCGCGGTGAATGTCGGACGCGGCGTGTCGCTCGGCGTCGCGGTGAATGTCGGGCGCGCGGTATCCGTCTGCGTGGCGGTCAAGGATGGACGCAGCGTCTCAGGCACGGTTGGAGTGATGATCGGCGTTGGCTCATCGGTCGTGGCGGCAGCGCCGGACGCACTGGCGGTCAACGATGCGACAGGCGGCGCGCCAGCGTTTACCGTGGGGGTGCCCGTGTTGGCGTCAACGTCCGATGTGTTGGGGCGCGTGGCGATCAGAACGAGCAGTAGCAACACAGCGATGATCAACGTCACCGAAACAATGATCGGCAGCGCGTTCGTGCTGGCAGCGACGGGACGAATACCGCCAGCGGTCATGCGCGGCGGCGGCGTTTGTCCCGTGGGTGTGCGTGGCGTCTGCGCGCTCGGCGTGTTGACGCTTGGCGTCTGGGTCGTTTGTCCCGTGGGTGTGCGTGGCGTTTGCGCGCTCGGCGTGCGTGGCGTCTGTCCAGCGGGCGTCACACTTGGTGTTTGGACGCTTGATGTTTGTCCAGCAGGCGTGACACTGGGCGTCTGCACGTCCGGCGTGTTGACGGCGGGTGTATTGACATTCGGCGTCTGCACACCCGGCGGCGTGACCGCGATGGCGGGCATTGTGCGCGTGTTGGAGAGCGGCGGGAGTGGCTGTCCGGGCGCGACGGCGGACGCAAAAGCATAGCCGAAATCTTGGATGTTCGGATAGCGATTTTCTGGCTCTTTTTCCAGCGCGTGCGCCAGCACCTCCCAGACGCCAGCGGGCAAATCGGGACGATACTGCTTGAGCGGCGTCGGCGCGAATCCGGCGTGGATCGCGTGCCAGCGTTCATTTTCGCTGTTCGCGCCGCTGGTGGCGCGTGGATCGACGCCTAAGCGTTTCACCGTCACTTCATAGGGCGAGATGCCGTCGGTCAGCAGTTCGTAGAGCGTCAATGCCAGCGCGTATTGATCGGCGGCTTCGCTCACGGCGCTGTTGATGAACTGTTCCGGCGGCATATAGCGGCTGGTGCCGATGACGGTGCCGACTTGGGTCAAGCCCGTGCGCGCTGGATCGGGCGGCTGAAGCTCGCGCGCGATGCCCAAATCGATCAGGTACGGCGTCTGGGTGGGTGCTTCGCCCCGCTTGGCATCCTCGACGACGAGAATATTGCTCGGCTTGATATCCCGATGGACGATGCGCCGAAACGTATGCAGATAATACAATGCCTGCGTCAGCGGGAGCAGAATGCTGCGCGCCTCGTTCAACGCGCGTTCGGTCGGCAGGCGCGCGCTCGCCGATCCGGTGGTCAGTTTGGGCGTGCGCGCTTTGATGATATCGCGCAAAGACTTGCCCGCAATCCACGGCATGATCAGATAGCGCAGCGGCACGCCGTCCGCCAGCGTCTCTGGCGGATCGATGCGCGCCGTCAGCGTCCGCACAATGTTCGGATGCACAGTGGCGGCGCTCAACTGTGCCTCTTGGACGAAGCGATCCAGCAGATCGATCTGCGACAGCAGCTTGACCGCGACCGCTTGTCCATTCGTCAGATCGACGCCGCGATAGACCACCGAAATATTGGTCGCGGTGATGAACTGGTCGAGTCGATACTGCCGCGCCAGCGTGGTGCCAGCGAGGCGATGGAGATAGGGCGGCGGATTCGCGCTCACGTCATGCGCCGCCGCAATCTTCTACGCCTTCAAAGGCTGCTGTTGGACAGGGTGTCGGCGGCGGCGCGACGGTCGGTGGCGCGACGGTCGGCGGCGGCACAGCGGTCGTTGGCACAGCGGTTGATGGCGGCACATCGGTCGGCGTTTCCCCGCCGCCTGTGTTGACGGGTACGGGCAAGGTAGCAGTCCATGTCACCGTCGTGGGCATGGACGTGCGCGTCGGCGTGTCCGTAGGCAAACGATAGCGCGTCGGCTGCAAGACGCTTGGATTTCCTCCGATGATATCGACGGTGATGCTCGAAATCCAACCGTCGTAATCAATCAACACTTGACGCGCCATATTACCCACTGTAATCGTGCGCATGAAATTGGCTCGAATGTGATACCAAATTTCCGGTTGTCCCAAGCGATTGGTCAAATAGGTCACTTCAACCGCCGGAACGATTTCACCGCGTAAGAGTAAGTTCCCTGTATTTCGACCACCGGGACTATTGCGCACAATTGCCCCATCCCGCACGTTCACGCGCAGAATCGGGTACATGGGCGTCGCCGTCGCAATCGGCGTCGGACTCGGCGTAAACGTGTTCGTCGGCGTGAAGGTGTAGGTTGGCGTGAAGGTCGCGGTGTCTGTCGGCGTCGGCGTGCGGCTCGGCGTCCATGTGCGCGACGGTGTGAACGTGTCGGTTGGCGTTGCCGTCGCGGTCGCCGTCGGTGTCGGCGTCGCCGTGAAGGTGGGCGTCGGCGTCGGCGTTGGTGTCTCCGTCGGGGACGGCGTGAGCGTGAATGTGGGCGTGTGGGACGGCGTGTCCGTCGGCGTGGGCGTCGACGACAGCGTGAGCGTTGGCGGCGGCGTCTCCGTCCACGCATCAGCGGTCAGCGTGACGGCGCGCACGCCGCGCGTGCCAGCGGCGCGCTGCGTCGCTGTCTGCTGCTCGATTTGCGCGCTTTGCGTCTCACGCGCGCTTTGGGTCGCACGCTGACTCTGTTCCTGTACCTCCCCTGTAGCGGTGGCAGCCGTATCCGTCTCTGCGATTTGCGGGGCGGACAACAGCGAGAGCGGCGTGATCGTCGGGGTGAGTGTCTCCGTCGGCAGCGTTGTAATGGTCGGCTTGGGAGTCTGAGACGGCGTATTGGTTGGACGTGGCGTCTCGCTCAACGTCGCCGTGAACGTCGGCGGCGGCGCGCTCAGTGTCGTAGAGCGCATTGGAACGGGCGTCAGCGCTTGCGTACTCGTGGCGCTGCGCGCGGTACGCGAATGGGTCAGCGGGATGGCGCTCACTTCATCGGTCAGGTCGCTCCCGCTTGCGCCCCCAGCGGTGTCGGTTGGTGTGCGCGCTGATGACGCCGTGAGACTGGACGCGGGCGGCTCGTTGGTATTTGCGACCGTCGCGGTGGGTTGATCAGTCGTGGTTGACGCTTCCTCCGTCACTTCAGCAGTCGAAGCCGCGACAGCATCGGTCACAGTTTGCGAGGGCGCACCGAGCGCGACGATTTCCGTCCCCGTCGCCGTCCCGATTGGCAACAATACGCTATTACGGGTGAAGATCAACGCCACCATGACGACCAACACCAGCACCAAAATCAGCGCCACAAGCAGCAAGCCAGTCGGACGCCGCTGCGCGCTGGTCGATGGTGGCGGCACGATAGGCGACACACTTTCGCCCGCGCGCGGCGTTCCGGGCGTGAGACTGGCGCGGCTGAAAGCGGGCAGCGTACTCGACACGGCGGAGTCGTCGATCTGGGTCGCGGGCGCGTCCATCCCACCCAACACGCGCACAACGATCAGCGTCAGATTATCGGTTGCGCCGCGCGCGAACACGCGGTTGCGCAGTTCATCTAGTGCAGCATCGACGGCAAGATCGATGACGATATCGCGCATCATCTTGTTATCGACCGCACCCCACACGCCATCGCTGCAAATGACGAATACATCGCCGGGATCGTACTTGAACGCGCCGATGAACGGCATGAGCGGCTGCGCTGTCTGCCCGATGTACTGTCCCAACTGGGTGGGGCGACGCTTCTCGAACTCGCTCTCTTGCAGGACGCTGTTTTTCAGGCTGACGTGATCTTTGCTCAAAACTTCGATCCGGCTGCCGCGCGCGCGGTATACGCGGCTGTCGCCCACATTAAAGACGACCGCGACGCCATCATTGTTCATGACGATGCCCGCAATGGTCGTCGCCATCTCTTGGACGCCCTCTTGCACCGCACGCGCCACCACCGCCGACTGTGCCGCCCCCAACGCATCGCGCACCCGCTCGCCCAACGCATTCGGGTCGCTGTTATCGGGCAAAGCGTAAAACCGCGTTGTGAACGCTTCAGCCGCCAATTCGCTGGCGATTTCGCCGCGCAGCGTGGGACCGCTCACGCCGTCCGCGACCACATAGACGGCGTGCGTGCGCAATGCACTGATGTCAACGCGGCGGTAGGCATCTTGGTTGATCGGGCGCACGGCACCACGCTCCGACAGCGCACCCGATTGGAACGGCGACGGCGGCGGCGGTGGTGACGACAGCGTTATCTGGGTATCATCGTTCATGCGCGTCCCTTTGGTTTACGACTTGCTGCGTCCCAAAATATTGGTGGCGCTGGAATCAGGGGGGTTGCTGTCCCCGCCTACAGTATATCGGAAACTGAACTTGGCGGCGGGCAATTGTTTGCCGACTTCTTTTTCCGGACTGAGATACAACTGGTAATCCACGTTCGGCTCAAGTCGGATTTCGCCGCCCTTCCCGACGAACGTCCCAGCCTCACCTTCACGCGCGATCACCTGCGTCCCGGCGCTGCTCTCGCGGTCTTGGAACATGAATGCGCCCGCGCTGGCGTCCCACACAATGGCGCAGTGTTTCTTCGAGACGAACACCGCTTCAATCGGGACGATATACGTGTTCATCGGATCGCGCCCGATGCGCACTTCGATGCCATTGAACGGGATCGCGCGTCCATCATCGCCGCCGGGCATCGAGATCACGCGCAGATCGGCGTTCACACCCTTGGGCAGCGTGCGCATCACGTGGTAATCCGTCGGCAGCGGCGCGAACGACGCGGCGGGCGATTCGCCCGTTTGCAGGGCAGCGGCTGGCACAGGCGGCTGCACCAATGACGGCGGCGGGATCGGGATTTCCAGATCGCTAATCGGCGATAGTTTCACAGGGATATCCGTCGCGTCGGCGTGGGCTTGCCACGGCGACGGCTGAATCGTCGTGCTGTCCGCGCCGAACGGCGATTCTTGGATCGTCGTCGGCTCGTCCGTGAACGTCATGCGTGTGTCGCGGTACGAAAATTCCATCTCGACGCGCGCCGGATTGACCGCCAAACGAATCATGTAAACAACGCTGCGTTCGAGTGGGCGCAGCACGCCCGGCGACGCAAGTTCAGTCTCGTCAAGCATGGTTGAGTTGGTGCGGCTTAGATGAATCAACTCGAACCGCTCTTGCTCGGCATTCCACTTCAACTGGGCATGTTCGCGGCTGATATCGGTCGTCACATCGTTGACATCGAAGCGGATGTCACAGTCTTTGCCGCGTCCAAATACAACGATTTCCTTGTTCACGTCGATCTCGGCGGGCGTGTAGGTCGTCGGCGTCAAAATGCGCAGCGTCGCCTGAATATGCGGCGGCAGCGTGCGCTGATCCGGCTGGACGAGCGGTTCACCAAGCGGCACGGCGGGCGCGGGCGGATAGCCGACGGCAGCGGGTGGGACATAGACAGGCGGTTCGTAAGTGGGGACGGGCGGCGGGGCGGCGAGCGCGATGCCAATGTACTCAAAGACCAACTTGATTTGGCGCTGCGTCCCCAATTCGATCCCGTAGGGGCGCTCCGCGATGCGTTCCAGCGGCACTTCCAGCCCTGCTGTCAAGAGATTGCCGTCCAAAAACGTCGGATTATTGTCCTGATTCGGCTTCAACACGAAGCGTCCATCGCGGAAGATCAGATAGGCGTGTTCGCGCGAGATTTGCGCGCCCGATGCCATATCTGGCAGCGAGAATTTATTCTTGCCCGGCTTGGGATCGCCGCGTCCGAGTGTGACCTCGCCCATACGCCCGTAGAGGTCATACTGCGTATTGGTGAGCGGCGGCTCGACCACAATCAGGCGCGCGCGCACCTCGTCAGGCTGGTTCATGACTGAGAAGCCCGGCATCGTCGGATCATCGTACATCGGTTCGAGCGGCGGCTGCAACGGCGGGGGGCTGGTGTCGTAATCTGGCGGGCGTCTGCCCGCAAAGACGCGGCGCAAAATCAGCGTTACCAAGACCAACACCAGCAGCACCAACAGCGCGATGAGTGCCGCCACCAGCGGATCGGCTTGGATGAAGGTGACAGCGGCGTTGATCGCAGCGGTGATCGGATTTTGCGCCGTGATCACGGGCGCGGTGGGGATGCTGACAGCGACTTCACGCGCGATTTCGTCCAAGCGCATCCCGTCGGTCAGTTCCAATTCGATCACGATGGTGTACGAACCCGAACCGGGCAGGACGACGCCCAATTCGCTGTCGTTGAACACAATCGGCTGCTGTGGACTGCCTGTACGCCGGAACGTGCCGACGGGCTGCGCGCCATTGTCGGTGTTCTGGACGACGCGCACGACCATTTCGCGCACGCGCTCGGCGTTGGCGATGCGCGCGTCGATGGTGAACGTGCCGCCCGTATAACGCGGCGGGCTGCCGTCGTCCGGCACGATCCATTCGCCCGGCGCGTAGCTGACGGCGCCCTGCTCGGACAAGACCACCCCGACGGTGGGCGTCGGCGTCGGCGTCGGTTCGGGCGTCGGCGTCGGCATGTTCGGATTGAACGGCGCGGCACCCAATGGGATGGGCAGATTAGGCAGCGGATCGTCCGCACCATCCAGCGGCACGACCAAAATATCGAGATCATCGCCGCCGTTCAACTGCGCGTCTGCCAGCGAGAAGCGGACGACCGTGCGCGGGTTGGCGGGGTTGACGGGGACGATGAAGCGCCCCGCCTGCCCGACAATTGGCTGTCCATTTTGAATGATAGTGATGCGATACGACGCGGGCAGGTCGCCGCCCGTGCGTTCGATCACGAATTCGTAGGTCAGCGTCGCAGCGTCGATCTGGCGGGGTTGCTCGATGATCACGCCGATGGGCATGGTGGGCGTCGCCGTCGGCGTGTCGGTGGACGTTGCCGTCGCTGTCGGTGACGCGGTGAACGTCGGCGTCGCAGTGTGCGCGAGGTTGAAGGGCGCACAGCTCTCGTCTGCCTCGCGCTCATTGATGATGGCGCGCGCGCAGATGTTCAGATCGCCGGGCGGGAGCGCGCTGACGGCGATCCGAATCGTCGTCACGCCATCGGCTTCTGGCGCAAATTGGATTTGGCTGGTTTCGCCCGCGATCCGTACATTTGCCGCATCGTTGATCAAGATTTGAATCTGCTGTACCGCATCCGCGCCCGCGCCCGTGACTTCGGCATCGAACTCAATGTTCGCGCCATTCGCGCTGTAGCGCAGTTCGCGGATTTGCACGCGCAGCGGTGTGGGCGTAGATGTACACGGCACCGGCACTTCGGCGCTGACGACTTCTTCGCGCAAGAGATAGTTGTTGTCTTTATCGCGCGCACGCACGCGCACAACCAGCGGCGCACACGACAAATCGAGGATCGGCACGCGAATCGTGGTACTGCCATCGGGGTCTGCAGTTTGCGAAAAATCTTGGTTGGGAATCTGCAACCCGCCCGGATCAGTGAGGCGAACGCGATAATTCGCCACCGTCTCGATCATGCCGCTGGCAAGTTCGATATCGAACACAAATTCGTTGCCCTCGGCGCGGAAGCCCTCGATCAACAGCACAATCGGCGGCGTCGGTGTCGCGGTCGGCGTCGGCGTCGCGGTTGCGGTGGGCGGAAGCGTCCCCGTCGGCGTCACCGTCGGCGTCACCGTCGGCGTATAGCTCGGCGTCGGCGTCGCGGTACACGGGACGACGGTATCCTCGCTGATGCCGCGCGTGACCAGCGCATCACCCTCGAACGCATCCACGACCACGCGGATCGAGTCGCAGGGTAAATTGGCAAACGGAATCGCTTGGCGGATATCGCGCGCGGTCACATCCAACGGGAAGTTCCCCGCGCTGCCGATGATCACATTCGCCTGATCGGTGATTTGAACCTCGTAGCGCGTCAAGCTGCCGCCGCCGCGCCAGATAATGTTGAAGACGAACTCCGTCCCCTCGACGCGGAAGCGCGTGATCTCGATGCTGACCGTCGCGGTCGGCGTCAGGGTCGGCGGCGTGGTCGGCGTCACGCTTGGCGTCACGCTCGGCAGCGGATCAACGCGAAATTCGTTCTCAGCGGTCGAGACGATGTTCCCCACCGCGTCGAGCGCCTCCACGCTGAATGTAAGTTCACCGAGCGGCAGCGTTGCGCGTTCCAATTCGAGCCGCGTCACTTCTTCGCCCGGCAGCACGCCCGGCTCAATCGGGAACGGACTGCCCGCGATCTCTGCGCCGGTCTCAGCGCGGACGCTGACGCGGTAGCGCAACCCGCCATCGAACGGCTCGATGTTGCCCGCACGCCGAACTTCGTAGACCAAAAAGCCACCATCATAGCGGAAGGTGCCGATGCTGACGGTGAGTTGGACGGGAATGGTACAGGCTTCGGACAGATTCACATTGGTGAACGCCGTCTGAATATCGTCGCCGTTGACCTCCGCCAGCAGTTCGAGGGTGTAGCGACCGGGCGGCACACACGCCGCCACGCGGGCGCGGCGCTGTCCGTTGAGCGCGTTGACGATCTGGGTGAACAAGTCGTTGAAATCGTTCAGCGTCACCCGCTCGGCGGTGGTGTTGCCCAATGCCGCCAAGCCGCCTGTGGCGCTCGCCAGCCCGCTCAACACATCCGTATCCGCGCCCGACAAGCCCGTGAAGCCAACGGTATAGATCGGCGTCTGGGCGTTGGCGGCGTTGGCGGCGGCGCGCAGGGCGGACGCGGTGGCGAGGCTGCACGCTTCGGGGCGATTGCGATCCACGCGATCTTCGCCATCGGTGAACACGACCACCGCGCGCCGCGCCCGTGCGCCCGTCTGCGCCTGAACCGCGCGGACGGCTTGCAGTGCCGCATCGTACAAGCACGTCCCGCCGTTCTGCGCAAAGATGCGATTTGCCAGCAGCGTCGGCACGGCAGCGCGCAGTTCGACGCGATCCATCGTGAAGCCGCTCGGTGGAAAGGTGGGATGTTGATCGACGCGGCTGTTGAACGCGATGATCGATATATTCGCATCGTCAGGCAGTACGTCGATCAACTGCGTCACCGCTTGGCGCATGTTGTCGGCGGCGGGTGCCATGCTGCCGCTGGTGTCCAACACCAGCGCCATGTACAACGGGATATCGTCGGGGATTTCGACGACGGCGGGGAATTCGTTGACGCCCAAGCGCAGCCGCGCGGCGTTCACGTCCGGCGCAGGGATCGCTTGCCCTGCCGCGTTGACGACGGTGAAGTACAGATCAAGGTTTTGCGGCGCGAACGGATCCGCTGCCGTCGCTGTCTCGTCTGGTGGCGTCAGATAATTCAGATAAAATTCGGCGGGGCGCGTCAGATCGTCGCTTTGTGCCAATCCAAGCGATGCTGGGCGCAGTGCAGATAAGAGGATCGTTATGAGAGCGATCCAAGCGACTCGTTGGATGGCGCGGATTGTCATGTTCCCCACCTGATTTCGGTTTATTCCGATACGCCCCACATTCTAAGCACAACGTTCGCTCTTTTGCAAAAAGCCACACCTTGATTGTTATCGCTAAATCCTGACGTTATACTCAAGGTATACGCTGCCCTGCACGGTCGATTCAATGGAGCAATCCATGAGCGCGAACATCGTTCAAGCGAAATATGATCAACTCCGCTCGATCAGTGAATCTTTTCACGATGAGCGCGATGAAGCCAAACGCATCTATGCCGCCGTTGAAGCCCAGTTGAACGCGACGCGGCACAAATGGGAAGCCGAATCCGCGACCTCTTTCTTTCGCTCGATGGATAACGAGGTGTTGATCGCGCATCAGCGATTGATCGATGCCTTGGATCATGCGGGCGACGCAATGCTAGAAATCATCCAAATCCTCCAGCGCGCCGAACAAGATGCTGCTGCCCGGCTGCCCGGCGCACTCGATGGCGCGGGCGGGTTTGGGGGTGGAGGCGGGTTGAGCGGCGCGAGTGGATCATTTGTGGATGAGGTCGAAGCATGGATCATCCGCAATCGAGACACTTTCAAGACCATCAACGACTATCTCGGTGTTATTCCGTTCAAAGAGACCGCCGCGATTGTCGCCACAATCGTTGGCACGCCCATCGCGGGTGCAATCGTCTATGCCGCGCTGTTCGGCACGCAGACCGGCTTCACCTTCTTGGAACGTTACGGTGACAATTCTGGTTGGCGCGGCGTGGCGATTGCCGCCGTCGATACGGGCATCGGTTCGGTGGCGGACTTGACGGGCTTCAAATGGATGGATCGCCTTGACAAACTGCGCGATGGGTTGAAACTTTGGGACACCATTGACCAGACCAACAACTGGATGCAGTTGATCGGTAATCAAGGCAGCGGGATTACCAGCTTCTTCGGTGAAACCTTGGGTATTTCTCCCACGCTCATGCAAGGTTTAGGGCAAATGAGCGATCTGTTGGGTCAATTTACTCAGCATGTCGATCTCGGTGATGCGACTTATGCCCTCTCCGAGGGGCTGGTCGGCGGTGCAGACTGGCTGATCGACCAATTCAGCGGTAGTGACCCCGCGAGTGTCGTCTCGAATACGGGCTTCACGGGTTTTGATCGCATCAGCAGCGCGTTGGGCGTCAATCCCGGCACGCTCGATTTCAACGTTAATGTCCGCTTGACGCCGCCCAACGTTCGTTCATCGCTGGACGAATTGCCACTCCCGCTTGAAGCACGCGCCGCGCTGAATGAACGCGCCCGCCTGTTTGGCAGCTACATCGCTGATCAGCCAAAATCAATCTCTGACCAAGACTATATCTTGCGGATTACGAATAATTCGCCGAGAGGACAATGATCATGTTGAACGCTGCAACATCAGTCAGCATCAACTTGACCCAAGATGAATTAGTATGGTTGTTGGCGACATTTCGCTTGCCGCCGATGATCGGTATGAACGAACGCTATTTCCCCGACGGACTCAGCGATCAGACGATGCAAGCGCGCCTCGCCTCAGGCGCGTCGTCGCTGCGCGCGCGCGAACTGGTCAGCAGCGCCGACACGCAAATCAATGTCGATACGCTGTTGATGGGCATCATGGGCGCGTTCGCCTTCGCACAGGGGACAGTCGTTCTTACCGTGACGACGACCGTCCCCGAAGCGCCGACCATCTGGGTCTATTATCAAAGCGCGGCGCTGACCATCGAACACACCATGACCGCGCCGAATGTCCACCGCTTCACCGTCGTCGCACAAGCGGCGGCGCTGACAGATATCCTCATGGGGCATCTGACCCCGCTGGCGGCATATGGCTGGTCGATGCCACCGCAAGCCGTCCCCGCACAGGCGTTGGGCGAAGCGATCCAACTGGCGAAGGGCGATCCGACGCAGGACAAGCCGAGCGATCCAGCCAGCGCAGAGTCCCGACTCCTAGCGATGGGCATGGATAGCTATGCAGCGGCAGCGTTCGTCCACCTCATGACAACGCAGACGGGCGGCGCATCACTGGCGATCTTGCGCCGCGACACCGCTGCACCGAGCGATCCGACGCTTGGAACGCCCGCCGAACGCCAATTTTCTAGCGCGCAGAGTGTAATTCTCATCGCCGCGCCCGATGCAACCGCGCAGCTCACGACATGGGGCGCGGACGACATGGGCGTGTCGTACAGCGCCATCGCGTTCCTCACGCCGGACGAACTGCGCGCCGATCTCACAGCACGGCTGCGCATTGATGCGATGCGTGAAGCGACGACGGCATAGCAAATGAAACGGAGGGGCGTTCCAGCGCGTATTGCCCATGTTTTGGGTGGGACGCCCCTCCATCCTTGTTTTGAAAATGCACAATAAAAAAGGGGCGTTCTGTTGAACGCCCCTTACAATTCCGTATTTAACCTGAGTTTCGGATCGCTTTACCTCACCCCCAACCCCCTCAGCCATTGCATGGAGAGGGGGCTTTCAAACCTGTTGTGACCTGTCCTGCTCCCCCTCTCCACGCTGTGGGTATTTATTCACCTACCCGTGAGCGCGATAAAGCAAAGCGGGTATAATGGGCGTATGAAAAAGAGACGAGAGCAACTGGAAGGCTTAGATCGAGAAGCGCTAATCGAGGGCTATTTGCTGCTCGAAGATCGCGTGCGGTCTTTGGAGAAGCAAGCCAAGG
>DAOTUQ010000135.1:0-7757 GCA_034437055.1 Anaerolineae bacterium | reverse complement strand
CCCAAAATGATGAACCAAATCATAGGCTACTTCCATTTTCATTTCCCCTTGATTTTCTCTGCCCTTGTTTCTTTTCTTTATTCTCCCACAATTCTATCTCATGCGTCCGCCCTTGGGTCGGGGGGTGAGGTTGCCTTTGAAATCTGTTTCATTTCGGCTGACCCTTGTTGTATAGTGTGAAAAGATAGCATTATCGCATTTGTTGGGGCAGCCATGATCACATTCGATGATTTTCTCAAAGTCGATCTGCGCGTCGGTGAAATCGTCGAGGTGCGCGATTTTCCCGCCGCGCGCAAGCCCGCGTATCAACTGCGCGTGTTCTTCGGGGACGAAATCGGGCATAAATGGTCGTCGGCGCAAGTCACGAATTATGCCAAAGACGACTTGATCGGAATGCTGGTGATCGGGGTGGTCAACTTTCCGCTCAAGCGGATCGCCGGGTTCGCGTCGGAGTGCTTGCTGGTCGGCGTGCCAGACGCGGACGGCAACGTATCGCTGCTGACGCCGAGCCGCGCGGCGGTCGTCGGCGGGCGCGTGTATTGATGACTCAGCACAAAGGCGCAAAGGGACTTGATCATGTGTTTCTTCGCGCCCTTGGTCGCTTGGCGTCCTTGGCGCTTTGTATGTCGGCATTCATGCTCGTCAGCTTGGTTCTCGGACGTGCCGCGTCAACGACCGACGAAATCGCGTATGTGAGTGGCTTTCAGGCGTATCGCCACGATGTGACGCGCGGCATCCGGCACCGCTTGCGCACGCCCGCGCCGCTGCAAGTAATTTGGCTGGTCTGGTCGCCGGACGGGACGCAGATGGCGCTGACGACCTGCGCCCGTAATCGTCCCAACATCCGCTCACAGTGCGCGCTGGAGACGGCGGATGCGGGGGGCGGCGGGCGCGAAATTTGGGCGCGTGAGGGCTTCGGCATGGCGTGGATGCCCGACGGAAACGCGCTGATCTACCTCGTGCTGTATCCGTTTCCGGGCTTGTTCACGATTGATCTGACGACAGCGCGCGTCACGCCGCTGGCGTCGGGCGGCATGAACCAAACCTCGCTGGCGCTCTCGCCGGACGGGACAATGCTCGTATATACCGATGTCCTCTACAGCGGCACGAATGGCAGCCCGCAGATTTTCGCGCTGGCGACCACCGACGCGCCCGCCGTGCTGCGCAGCGACGAGACGCGCCGCGACCGCGCACAGCCGCTGAACGACGCCGATTCGCTCTATGGCGCGGCGTGGAACGACAATCCGCTCTGGTCGCCGGATGGGACGCGCATCGCGTTTTTATCGACGGCAGAGACGTATGACGCCGAAGTGTATGTCATGAACGCCGATGGAACGGCAGCTAATCGTCGGACAGCGTGCGGCGATGCGATCTATCATGTCTGGTCAGACGATGGGACGCGCTTGGCGTATCTGTGCAACGTGGATCGCAGTCTGCGCGTGGTGAATGCCGCCGGCGCGCCGGATGAGCGCGTGTTGGCGCTGTCCGTGCGTTCGGTCGCGCCTGTATGGTCGCGCGATGGGCGCACGCTGTACTTTGTGGACGCGGATCGCTATTTGGCGCGCGTCGCGGTTGACGGCGCGTCCGCGTGGGTGACGCCGCAGCGTATCAGCGCGCAGCCGATCATCGATACGGGCGAGGGGGGACGGATGCTGATGCGGCGTCCGCACTGAAAAACACGCGCGTACTGTATAATCCTTCTAAATTAAATTGTGGCTTTCATAGATAGGATTCGCATGTCCCTTCATCCTGATTCACTCCATCCATCGGATGCCACCCTCGCCAATATCCGCGCCGCGCGCACGCTCAACGGCGTGTTGCCCGACCGCCCGAAAATCCCGTTTCGCAATTTTCGACACCTGCTCTCGCTCCATGCAAAAGTCTCACCCGATAAGCCCTATCTGATCGCCTACGACGCCGATGGGACGCGCACCGAATGGACGTTCGCGCAGTTCAACGCGCGCGTGCAGCAAGCCGCCGGCTTGCTGTACGACGATTTGGGCGTGCGGCGCGGGGATCGCGTGGCGACCATCGCCTACAATCACGCCGATACGGTCGTGCTGTACTTCGCCTGCTGGCTGATTGGCGCAGCCGTCGCGCCGCAGAACGTGACAGAGGACGACGCGCGGATCGCGTTCATCTTGCGCAACAGCGAAGCCGTCGTCTGTTTCGTGCGCGCCGATTTGTTGGAACGTGCCGAACGCATCATCCACAGCGACGGCGACGGACTCGGCGCGCCCAACATCCGGCAGATCGTCGAGATGGGAAGGTCACTGCGTGACCACACGCCGCGCGACACCTACTTGAACTTCGATCAGGAAATCGCCAACCGTCCCGATACGTTCATCTCCACGACCGAACGCCCGACTCTGAACGATGAGGCGCTGCTCGTCTACACCTCCGGCACGACGGGCGCGCCCAAGGGCGTCGTGCTGATGCAGTACAACTTGCTCGTGGATGCGCAGGGGATCGCCCAGTGGCATGGGCTGTCCGGCAATCAGCGCACGATGTGCGTGCTGCCGATTCATCATGTCAACGGTATCGTCGTCACGCTGATTGCGCCGCTCTACGTCGGGGCATCGACCGTCCTCAATCGCGCGTTCAGTTCGGCGCACTTCTGGGCGCGCATCGCCCGCGAGCGCGCGCAAATCGTGAGCGTCGTCCCCACGCTGCTGCAATATCTGCTCGATTTCGCGGCGGCGCAAGCGGCGAAGGGCGCATCGATCTACGGCGACGGCGTGACGACCGCCGATTTACGCTTCTTCCGCTATCCGATCTGCGGCGCGGGGACGCTCTCCATGACGCTGGTCACGGCGTTCGAGCAACGGTTCGGCATCCCGATTTTGCACGGCTATGGCTTGAGCGAGACGACCTGCTATTCGTGCTTCTTGCCCATCGATCAGCCGCCCGACGAACACCGCCATTGGATGCACGACTTCGGCTATCCGAGCATCGGCTGCCCCATCGAGCCGAACGAAATGACGATCTTCGATGCGTTGGGCGAGGGGCGCGAACTGCCGCCGGGCGAACGCGGCGAAATCTGCGTTCGCGGGCATAACGTGATGAAATATTATTTTCAGCGCCCCGACGCCAACGCCGAAACGTTCAAATTCGGCTGGTTTCGCAGCGGTGACGAGGGTTTTTACGAGCAGGGCGCGGACGGACGGCGCTATTTCTTCATCACGGGTCGCCTCAAAGAGTTGATCAATCGCGGTGGAGTCAAGTTCAGCCCGTTCGACATCGAAGAAGTGCTGTTGACGTTTCCGGGCGTGCGGGTGGCGCTGGCAGTTGGCTTCGAGAACGATTACTATGGCGAGGAAGTCGGCGCGTACATTGTCCCTGACGACGGCGCGATGTTGGACGCGGATGCGATCCTCGCCCACTGTCGCGTGCGCATGAGCTTCGAGAAAGCACCGAAAGTCGTCGTGTTCGGCACGGAGATTCCGGTGACGACGACGGGAAAATATCAGCGGCTTAAGCTGCAACCGCTGTTTACGCCGTGGAAAACGACACAGTTTCGGAAGTCGTAGTCCGTCAAGAGAGTTCTTAAAGCAACCTCACCCCCGCCCCCCTCTTCGTATCGGCTGAGGAGAGGACACCTTTTCAAGAACCTCACCCCCTGACCCCCTCTCCACTGCGTCTGAGGGGAGGACACGAGGCGGAAACTCCCCCTCTCCACTGCGTGGGTTGGGGGGTGAGGTGAATCAGGGAGAAAACCAAACGTGTCCTCCCCTCAGCTCCACATGGAGAACGGGTCGGGGGTGGTTGCTTTAAGAACTCTCTTGACGCACTCGTAGGGGCGCGCCGTTGGCACGCCCGCGAAAGAAGCCAGTATGAACGTTCGATTATCGTTTTTGCTCGTATTTGTCGCGTTCGCCTTGATGGTGGCGCTGCCCGCGTTGGCGCAAGAGTCGCCCTCGATCCAAGCGGCGGGGTGGGAGCGCATCGCGTCCGACGGCGCGACGACGTGTCTGCGCGGCGATCCGTATGCGTTCTTCGCGCGTGCGGGCGATCCGTCCAATCTCATCATCTATTTTCAGGGCGGCGGCGCGTGTTGGGACGATTTTACCTGTCGTCCGGGCGTGTTCGCTGATGATACCGTTAACAGCTTCGAGATGGCGCTGTACGACGGCGTATTCAATTTCGAGGCGCCGACCAATCCACTGGCAGACCCCGCGCATCCGCTCTACGACGCCAGCATCGTATTTGTGGCGTACTGTTCCGGCGACCTGCACGGCGGCGACCGCGAGCGCGTCTATCGCTACGATGGACAAGACCATACCTTGCAGCATCGCGGCGCGGTCAACACGGCGGCGGCGCTCGACTGGACCTACGAACGCTATCCCGCGCCGCGCCGCCTGCTGATCACGGGCAGCAGCGCGGGCGGCTATGGCGCGCTGATCAACGCGCCGCAGATTTTGACGCATTACGCCGCTGGCATTGCCGACGGGACGACGCGCGCCCATGTGTTCGCGGATGCCAGTCCCGGCATCTATCCCGTTGACTGGAATCCGTCGGATTATTGGGGCGCATACGACGAATTGGGCATGGTCGCGCTGCTCGAAGCATTCCCGACCACGCCGATTGGGTTCTATTCGACCGATGCCGATTTCGTCAGCACCTATGCCTATACGCTGCAAGGCGGCACGATTGCCGACTATCAAGGCTTGATCGCGGGCATGGCGCGCGATCTGGCGGCGGCGTATCCAAACTTCTCGGCGTACATCCCGCGCGGCGACAGCCACGTTATTTTAGCGCTGCCGGATTACTACACGCTGCGCGTCAATGGCGTGCGCTTTGCGGCGTGGTTCGCGGCGTGGCTGATGGATGCGCCCGTACAAGATGTGATCTGCCGGGGGTGCTGACCCGATGCCGACGTTCCGCTATCTCCATGACGGACGCAGCTATGCGGTATCGCTGGAACGCGACGGTGACGGCTATGCCGCGACGATTGACGGGCGCGCGTATCGCCTGAACGCAGCGACCTTCGGCGTCGATGGGCTGCGCTTGACGTTTGATGAGACATCGAGCGCAGCGGCGGTCGTGGCGGCGGAGGGTGACGCCCGCCATGTGTGGATCGATGGCGCACAGATCACGCTGCGAGTCGCGGACGAAACGGCGGCGCGCGCGCGGGGGGCGGGACGGCGCGGGGCGAGTCGGGTCGCGGACAAGCGCATCGTTGCAGCGATGCCCGGACAAGTGCGCGCCGTCGCAGTCAACGCTGGCGATACCGTGACCGCTGGACAAACGCTGGTCGTATTAGAAGCGATGAAAATGGAAGTGCGCGCCGTCGCGCCCGCCGATGGAGTCGTCGCGCGTGTCGCGGTCAGCGTCGGGGACGTAGTGGAGCGGGGCGCGACGCTGGTGGACTTGGCATAGTTGGGCGCGTTTTTTACCGCCCCTCACTTCGCCGTCCGCACCGATGGGGGCTGAGTTGACGCTTTTCGATTTGCCCCCATCATCCAAACGCGCTATAGTCGATTCCGCTGCAACGAAAATCCGCTAAAATTTCTTGCGTGCGGAAATCGTTTACAGCCAATAATGTTCTTCTACAAGTTTCGGAGTTTCTACCATGAAGAAGGTCGCGTTTTTGGCGGTGATAGCCCTGCTGTTGTCACTGTCATTGTTCCCCGCTGCGGCACAAGATGAGGGTTATACCTTCGCGTTCGTGCCGGGCGTCAACCCTGATCCGTTCTACATCACCATGCGCGCGGGCGTCATGCAAGCCGCGAGCGATTTGGGCGTCGAGATCATCGCGCAAGACCCGGCGGAGTTCAATCCGACGGTGCAAACGCCGATCATCGAAGCGTTGGTTGCGCGTGGCGACATCGACCTGTTGATCACCGCGCCCACCGACAGCCAGCAGATGATCGGTGTGCTGGAAAGCGTGCGCGATGCGGGTATCCCGGTGATCACCGTCGATACGTTCATCGGGGATGGCGATTATGCGGGCGGCGAAGTCACCTTCCCGTTGAGCTACATCGGTTCGGACAATTATCAGGGCGGCTACATCGCGTGTTCGACGCTGGCGGATAACGTCGGTGAAGGCGCGAAAATCTATGTCACCAACGTGCGTCCCGGCATCAGCACCACCGATCAGCGCGAACAAGGCTGCCTGGCGGCGGCGGAAGATCGCGGGTTGGTCGTGGTCGGCGTCGATTACAACGAAAATGATGCGACGTTGGCACAGCAGCAAACCGCCGCGCGCCTCGAAGCTGACCCCGATATCGTCGGCGTGTTCGGCACCAACACGTTTGGCGCACAAGGCGCGGGCGCGGCTGTCGAGAACGCCGGACTCGCGGGCGCAATCGAAGTTGTGCTGTTCGACGCCAGCGAATTCAACGTCGAACTGCTGCGTTCCGGCGTCGTCACGCAAGTCATTGCACAGAAGCCGTCTGATATGGGTTATCTGGCGGTGGCGTTGGGCGTCGGCTATCTCGACGGCTACCAGAGCATCCCCAAGCGCATCCCGACGGGCTACGCCGTCATGACCGCCGAGAACATCGACGATCCTGAAGTCGCGCGCTTCATCTATACCGAGAACGAAGCTGAACCGATGCCGCCGCTGGCAGATTACACCATCGCGTTCGTGCCGGGCGTCAACCCCGATCCGTTCTACATCTCCATGTCGTTCGGCGCGCAAGCCGCCGCCGAGAATTACGGCATCACCCTCTTGCAGCAAGACCCGGCAGAGTTCAACCCAACGGTACAGACGCCGATCATCGATGCACTCGTGGCGCGCGGCGATGTCGACTTCCTGTTCACTGCCCCGACGGACAGCCAGCAGATGATCCCTGTGTTGGAAAACGTCCGTGATGCGGGCATCCCCCTGCTGACCGTTGATACGTTCATCGGTGACGGCGATTACGCGGCGGGCGAAGTCACGTTCCCGTTGAGCTACATCGGTTCGGATAACCTTCAGGGCGGCTACATCGCCTGTTCGACGCTGGCGGATGCGGTGGGCGAAGGCGCGAAAATTTACATCCAGAACGTGCGTCCCGGCATCAGCACGACGGATCAGCGCGAACAAGGCTGCATCGCCGCCGCCGAAGAACGCGGTTTGGTCGTGGTCGGCGTCGATTACAACGAAAATGACGCGACGTTGGCGCAGCAGCAAACCGCCGCGCGCCTCGAAGCTGACCCCGATATCGTCGGCGTGTTCGGCACGAACACGTTTGGCGCACAAGGTGCGGGCGCAGCCGTCGAAAACGCTGGACTCGCGGGTGCGGTCGAAGTCGTGCTGTTCGACGCCAGCGAATTCAATGTCGAACTGCTGCGCGCGGGCGTGGTTACGCAAGTGATCGCGCAGAAGCCCGGCGATATGGGCTACTTCGCCGTTGTGGGGGCAATTGCCAACGCGCGCGGCGTGAGCAGCGTCCCCAAACGTTGGCAGACGGGCTACGCGGTCATGAATGCGGATAACGTGGACGATCCCGAAATCGCGCGCTTCATCTATCGCAGCGAGTAGTATCTAGTCGTCCGTCAGCAAAATACATAAAGCAACCTCACCCCCCCAGCCCCCCTCTCCGTACCGGCTGAGGGGAGGACACCTTTTCAAGAACCTCACCCCCTGACCCCCTCTCCACTGCGTAGAGAGGGGGAACACAAGGCGGAGAGGGGGTCGGGGGGTGAGGTTGCTTTTATCTACTTTCTTGACGGACACCTCGCACCGAGAAAAACCAACGCAGAGACGCGGAGAGATTGCCTGGATGTATTTCTCTGCGCGCTCTGTCGTGCTGCGTTCTCTGCGTTAAAAT
>DAOTUQ010000134.1:0-33809 GCA_034437055.1 Anaerolineae bacterium | reverse complement strand
GGCGTCAGCGTTGGCGACGGCGTGTAGGTCTGCGTATCCGTCGGCGTCAGCGTTGGCGATGGCGTGTAGGTCTGCGTATCCGTCGGCGTCGCGGTCAAGATTGCCGTCGCGGAGGGCGCCGACGTGCGCGAAGGTGTCTCGCTTGGCGAGGCGATCTCGGTTGGACGCAGCGTTGCCGTTTCAACAACTGCGCGAACGTTCGTCGTCGGCATGTCGTTCGGTGTGCGCGTTGGTAATGCAGTGAGCAGCACCTCACTTGGAGTCAACGTTGGCGGCAAATCGCTCGCAGTCGAGGTTGGCGTCGCAGTGGGTGGTACGTCACTTGGCGTCAATGTTGGCGGCAGCTCACTTGGAGTCAGCGTGTTGGAACGTACAGCGACAGCGGTAAGTTCCCCAATCCGCGTGACAGTCTGTACCGCAAAGGTGGCTACGCGGTCTTGTGCAGAGAGCATCGTCGCGCTTGGCGCATCGTCGCCAACCGCAAGCGATGGGGCTGTTGGCGCGTCCGTCGCCGTGAACATGGGCGTCGCAGACGGCGCGTCGGTATCGCTTGGCGTTGGCGTAAACGTCTCAGTGGGTTCGGGCGTGAACGTCTCAGTAGGTATCCCGCTGGGGGTCAGCGTTGGCGTGGCAGACAACGCCCGTTGCGTCTCGACAGCGGCAAACGCGGCGGCAGCATCCGTTTGTGTGCCAGCCAGCGCGACAACAGCAGTGGCGGAACGTTCCGGCGGCGTTGGACTGTCCGGCTGACTCAGTAAGATGAACAGTGCCGCCACAACCACCACCAGCGCAATCGCTAGTCCAGCGATGATCAGCGTGAAGCGATCTCGGCTCGGCGCGACAGGCGTAGGAATCGTACCTGATCGCGTCAAGGGTGTTCCGCTCGGCGGTGTGGTGTATGGGGGTGTCCCTCGCGGGGGTGTCGTGTACGGCAGTGTGCCACCCGGCGGCGTGAAGCGGCTGCCACCGGGCGTATAGCCGGGTGTGGGTGGCGCGTTCGACGGCGACGTCCCGCCAGGGAGCAGCGGCTCGGTCGCTTGCGTCATGGGCGGCGGCGTCAGATTGAGCTGCGGCAGCACCGGTTGGGTCGGCAGCGAGAACTTGAAAAAATCTGTCCCCAACGCATCCGTATTCGAGATCGCCGCTGCGAACGTCTCCGCGAACAAGCTCGCCGACTTGAACCGTTGATCGGGCAGCTTCGCCATCGCTTTCTCGATCACTTGCGTGACGCGCGGCGTAATTTCTGTTCGCAAGTGGTGGATCGGCGTTGGCATATCGTTCAGATGTTTGGACATGAGCGCGTAAGGCGTTGTCCCCTCGAACAATGCGCGCCCCGTCACCATCTCGTAGATCACGCCGCCAAGCGCGTAAATGTCAGACGCAGCCGATACGGGATCACCCTTCCATTGTTCGGGCGACATGTAACGCGGCGTCCCCATCATCATATTCGATGAAGTCATGGACGCTGTAAATGTTTCGAGCAGCTTGGCGATGCCGAAATCGACCAGATAGGCGCTGCCCGTTTCATCGAACATAATATTGCTAGGCTTGATATCACGGTGAACAATGCCACGCCCATGCGCGTAATCGAGCGCGCTGCTAATTTGGGTGAGCAGAAAACTAACGTCCTTCAAGGAGGGCGTGCGCCGCTGTTCAAGCGTGAAGCGCATTCGCTGTCCAAGCGTACCGCCGCCCAACAAGCGCATGACCATATAGCTCATGCCTTGAAACGCGCCATAATCATAGACAGGGACGATGTGCGGATGTTCCAGTCCCGCGGCGGTCTTTGCCTCGCGGTTGAAGCGTTCCAGATAATCCGACTCTTGTGCCAATGCCGCGGTCAAGACCTTGACCGCGACGAGTCGATCCAAGTTAAGTTGACGGGCGCGGTAGACCGACCCCATGCCGCCGATACCTAACATATCACGCAGTTCGTAGTTACCGAAAATGCTACCACTAAGATAGATGGGTTGAGTCATTGCATTCCCGTTATCATCTGCGAAAGCGCATTCGAGCAGCGGCGCACAACAAGTCTTAAAATTGAATAAGCATGGATGACATGGACATGATTTTAGACGAGGATTTTTTTTCCGCAAGTCAACCCCAGTTACGGGGTTAGTATGTCAGTCAATCTTTCGATACACTAGCATCACTTAAACCGTTGGGAACCCAAATCGCTGTGCGGCAGCATTCCGCACAGCCTATTGTGTTGTTCCATTGAAGACAGAAGGTCAACCGATGCAAGTTAAAGACGCCGCCGCGCCGTTGGACGCGCGCCCTGACTCCGCCGTGTGGTGGACGCTTACCCCGGATGAAACGATCAGCCAATTGCACACCGATCCCGTGCGCGGACTCTCGACCACCGACGTACAAACGCGCATTGCTCAACTCGGCGCGAATACGCTGCCCGAACCCGAAAAAGTCAGCTTATTGACCAGCGTGGTCGAAGCGTTCAAAGACCCGCTGGCGCTTGTGCTGACCATCGCCGCCATTTTGAGCGCCGTTGTCGGGCTGATCGAAGGCGAAGCGACCGAACTGCAACAAGCGGGCTGGATCATGGCAATTGTCGTGTTCATGACGCTCGTTGGCTTCTATACCGACTACTTCTCCAATAAAGAGATGGAGAAACTCAAGGCGCTGCAAGTCGAAAAGGCGACCGTCGTCCGCGATGGCAAACGGATCGTGCTGTCTGCGCAAGAAGTCGTGCCAGGCGATCTGATTCTGCTTGGACAAGGCGATAAGATTCCAGCGGATGCGCGGGTGATCGAAGCCACCAACGCCACCGCCAACGAGCAGTTATTCACTGGCGATCCGTATGATATCGACAAATCTGCCGTCGCCGTTTTGCCCGCCGATACCGTACTGGCGGAACGCTCGAATATGCTGTTCGGCGGCACGTTCCTGACGGCAGGGACGGCGACTGCCATTATCACGGCGACGGGCGTCAAGAGCGAACTGGGCAAAATCTGGGCGAATCTGCAAGAGAGCAACGAGACGCTCACGCCGCTGCAAAAACAGTTGGAACAACTGGGCAAAACGCTGTTGATCGGAACATTGGTCGTCTGTGCGCTGGTCGTAGCGATCTACATCTTGTTTCAGGGCTACGAAATCCTCGACGCCCTGATCGTCGCCGTCGCCCTCGCCATCGCATTCATCCCCGAAGCCTTGGGCGCGATCATTTTGATTGCGTTGGCGTTGGGCGCGCGCGAGATGGTAGAGAAAAAGACGATCATCCGCGAGAAATATGCCGCCGAAGGGCTTGGTTCCGTCGGCGTGATCTGCACGGATAAAACCGGGACCGTCACCTATGGCAACATGACGGCAACGCACCTGTGGGGCGTCGGCGTCGGAGAACTGAAGATCGATGGACAGAACTGGGGCGCGCTTGGCGTCGATGTCGCGCGGATGCTGACGATTGCGCGCTATTCCAACAACCTGAAGGACGCGACGGACGAGGCGTTGGGACGCTTGTTGGCGAAAGCGAACCAGCCGATCACCCCAGAACTGCGCACCCAACGCCGCGCCGAAATGCCGTTTAGCAGCCGTCGCAAGCGCATGTCCACGTTGGACGATATCGACGGCACGCTGACAATGCACGTCAAGGGCGCGCCGTCGATCCTGCTGCCCTTCTGTGGGCGCGCGCTTGTCAATGGGACACCCCATCCGCTCACCGATGCTGAACGCGACCAGATCAGCGCGCAGCTTTTGCGCTTCGAGCGCGAAGGCTACCGCGTGCTGCTGCTGGCGGAGCGCGAATGGGAAGACGCCGTGCGCGATCTGAGCGAACGCGACGAGACCAACCTGATTTTCGTCGGCTTGGTGGCGATCAGCGATCCGGCGCGTCCAGAGGTCAAAGGCACGATTGAAGCACTGCGCCGCGCAGGCATCCAAGTCAAAATGATCACGGGCGACAGCCCCGAAACCGCCATGTCCATCGCGCGCGATGTCGGCTTGATCGGCGCAGACGCGGATCGCTCATCCGTCATCGAGGGCGCGGAATTGGAACGCATGGTCGCACCGCATCAAGCGCAGTTGAAAGCCGAACCCGATAAGATGATCGTCGATTTTCTGCCGTTGGCTGACCTTCAGCGCATCGAAAACGCGGCGATCTTCTCGCGCGTGTCGCCAGAAGATAAAGTCGTGATCGTCTCGGCGCTGCAAAAGCAGGGACACCTTGCCGCGATGGTCGGGGACGGCGTGAACGACGCGCCTGCCATCAAACAGGCGAACGTTGGGATTGCGATGGCGTCCGGCACAGAATTGGCGAAAGCCGTGAGTAAAGCGGTGCTGACGGGCAGTTACGAAGCGATTGCCAGCGCCGTCCAAGTCGGGCGCACGATCTTGCATCGCGCGCGGCTGTATATTCACGCGCTGTTGAGTACCAACGGCGCGGAAGTCGGCGTGTTCATCGTGGCGGCGCTGGTCGGCTTGCCGACGCCGCTGACCGCTGTCCAACTGCTGGTGATCAATCTGTTGGGCGACTCGTGGTTGAGCATCGCGCTGGCGACGGAAAAATCCGAGAAAGACGTGATGCGCAAGCCGCCGCGTCCAGCCGACGAACCCGTGATCACGCGCTGGATGTGGTTCAGCATTGGCTTGCAGAGCGCCGTCGCCACGGTCGTGATGCTGATCGCGTTCGCGTTGGCGCGCGATTACGTCCTGACCAACGCGATCAGCGGCGAACAAGCGTTGGCGATCCAGCAAACGGCGATCTTCGTGGCATTCATGACGCAGAAGATCATCCGCAGCGCGTTCACCGCGCGCAGTTTGAGCGAGAACATCTGGCAAATCGGCTTCTTCACCAACAAATGGAGCTTGATCGCGGCAGGGATCACCATTGGCATCGCCCTGTTGGCAATTTACGTGCTGCCCGTCGGCATGACGCCGTTGGACAGTTCGCTGATCCCGCCGCTGTTGGCACTGGGGCTGATCCCGCCGATTGTCGAGGAAGTGGTGAAGGTGATCCGGCGGGCGGTGAGCCGTCCAGTGGTCAAGCTCGTTGCCGCGCACTAACGATATAAGGACGTTCACTCTCACGTCCACCCATAAATCAAGGTATCCAAGTCGAAAAAGCGCATTAGAATTGAGCTAGTGCGCTTTTTTGCTGCTGACAAATAGGATATTTCATGACAACTCGCGCGATTGTGGTGGGAAGCGTGCTGGGCGTGCTGTTGGCACTGTCGGGCGTCTGGTTCTGGTCATATATGCCAGATCGGGACTTTTTGCGTTTGCTAGGCGCGCTCGCCGACCCGGAAATAGCGCAAAATGTTGACCGTGTAGGGCTGATGATCAGCGCCATCGTATTCCTGTTCGTGTTTGGCGTCGTCGTCGGCGTCGGCGTCGTCGTCGTCGGCGTCGGCGTCGTCGGCGTCGGCGTCGGCGTCGGCGGCGTCGGCGTCGGCGTCGGCGGCGTCGGCGTCGGCGTCGGCGTCGGCGGCGTCTTAGAGGAACAATTTAAATTCAGCACTGAAGAGTACGTTACAAGTGCGTTTTCCAGCCTCATCTTCATGGCACTCACCCTCACTGCGTCCTGGTTGCTTTCCAATGTGATCGACCTCACTACACCGCCGACGCGCGCTGAGCAAATTGCCCAATTACAAACTTTTATCGCTGCTACGGCGACGACTGCACCCGTTCAAACGGCAAATGCAGCCACCGCAATCGCGGCAACACGCGCTAATGTCGCTACCGCTGATGCAGAGTGGACACAATTGGCTATCCTTGCTGCAACACTTAATCAAGTAATTCCAACACCTGAGGCTAGTCTCTCACTCGAACCAACATTAACGCTTGCTCCGAATCTACTCGCAACACAACTCGCAGAGGTGATTGCGAGTCCACCAAATAGCTCACCAGATGAGATTGACGTTGATATATGGCTCAATAGATTTGCCGCTATCGCCCAAATTTCGGGGATTGGCATAGTAGGCATCCTCATTTGGATATGGAATCGTCGCCATAAGAAACCCTAAAAGTAGTCCACCTGGCGCTGTCAGACGACCCGAAACGCGGATTATCCTCTGAACAAGTGTATATAGAACCTGAGTGTTGGATCGCTTCACCTCACCCCCCAACCCCCTCTCCACTGCGTGGCTGAGGGGAGGACATGTTTGGTTTTCTCCCTCATTCACCTCACCCCCCAACCCCCTCTCCACGCAGTGGAGAGGGGGAGCAGGACGGCTCACGATGGATATGAAAGTCCCCTCTCCACAACGTGGAGAGGGGATTTAGGGGTGAGGTGAAGCGATCCAACACTCAGGTTATAGAGGAATCGGACGCACCAACGCCGACAGCGCCACCAGCAATTCCAACGGGCGCAAACAAAAAAACCAAACTTAAAAGGTCAAAGATGGAACGTGGAGAGGATTTCCCCCACATTCTCTGCGTTCCTCTGCGTCTGTGCGTTAAAATCTTTCTCCTACCCTTTACCCCTTGTGCGCGTGAAACCCCTATGCGATAATCGCTCCCACAATTTCATACTCATCCAGAGCAGCGGAGTGATTCGGCACGATGAAGCTGCGGCAACCCCCAAAGCGTTGGGACGGTGCCAAATCCGGCAGATTGCGATCTGCAAGATGAGTCCAGCGCCGCGCATTCACGACGCCGCCTCTCATCCACTTGAGGCGGCGTTTTTCGTTTAGATAGGGGAAGGGCATAGAAGCAATGTTAGACACACGCACCAGCACGCACAGCAGCACCTTCATGACCGCGCCGCATTACTGCTTCACGTCGGAATCGGTCAGCGAGGGACACCCCGATAAGCTGTGCGATCAAATCTCCGACGCGGTATTGGATGCGATCCTCGCGCAAGACCCGAATGGGCGCGTTGCGTGCGAAACCTCCGCCACGACTGGGACGGTCTTCGTCTTTGGCGAGATCACGACCTCCGCCAACATCGATTTTGAGCAGATCGTGCGCAAAACCGTGAGCGATGTCGGCTATCACGACGCCGAACGCAGCATCGACGCGGCAACGTGCGAAGTGTGGGTGCGTGTGGGCAAGCAGTCCGCCGATATCGCGCTTGGCGTGGATAATGCGCTCGAAGCGCGCGAAGGCAAGATGTCTGACGCCGAAATCGAAGCGACAGGCGCGGGCGATCAAGGCATGATGATCGGCTTCGCCTGCGACGAGACGCCCGAATACATGCCGCTGACCATCGCGCTGGCGCACAAGCTGACGCGCCGCTTGGCAGAAGCACGTAAGGCGGGCGAGATCGACTGGCTGCGCCCCGATGCGAAAAGCCAAGTCACGGTCGAATATGCCTACGGGCAGCCGCGCCGCGTCGATACAATTGTCATTTCGACGCAGCACGCGCCAGAAGTCGAACAAGCCGAGATTCGCCGTGTGATCATCGAAAAGATCATCAAGTCGGTTGTTCCCGCGCACCTGCTCGACGCGGATACGCGCATCTTCGTCAACCCGACGGGGCGTTTCGTCACCGGGGGGCCCATGGGCGACGCCGGGCTGACCGGGCGCAAGATCATCGTCGATACCTACGGCGGCGTGGCGCGGCATGGTGGCGGCGCGTTCAGCGGCAAAGACCCGACGAAAGTAGATCGCAGCGCGGCGTATATGGCGCGCTACATCGCCAAGAACATCGTCGCGGCGGGCTTGGCGCGGCGCTTTGAATTGCAAGTCTCGTATGCCATCGGCGTGGCACAGCCGACCTCGTTGGCAGTCGAGACGTTCGGCACGGGCGAAATCCCAGATACGGAGATCGAAGCCCTGATCCGCAAGCACTTCGATATGCGTCCCGCCGCAATCATCCGCGACTTGAGCTTACGCCGTCCGATTTATCGCCAAGTGGCGGCATACGGACACTTTGGGCGCATCGATATCGATGTGCCGTGGGAACGCACGGACAAAGCCGACGCCCTGCGCGTTGACGCCGGACTATAACCAATAAGCCAAAAAGCGCCGATCTAGGGTTTGTTTGCAAACTCTGAAACCTCACCCCCCCAACCCCTTCTCCGGTACGGAGCTGAGGGGAGGACACCTTTTCAAGAACCTCACGCCCCTGACCCCCTCTCCACTGCGTGGAGAGGGGGCTGGGGCGTGAGGTGAATCAGGGAGAAAACCAAACATGTCCTCCCCTCAGCCGGTACGGCTGAGGGGGAGCGCAGCGCAGCGGGGATGCGGTCGAACAAAACAAGCGAAAATCGAGTTTGCAGACACGTGCTAGTCGTGCTTCTCCACTCAGTTCTCAGTCCTTTCCCCTCAGTCCTACATTCACGATTCGCATCCTCGCCAGATGCAGTTCTATCCTCTTATTGTTCCGATGTGCCTCCGTGCGGTATGATTTGCGTTAGGACGGTCACATCCGGCGAGGAAACCCCATGCGCGCATTAAAAGCGGTCGGCTCGTTTGTCAAGAACTTCATGATTCTGTTCTCGTTCATCGTGAGCCTGATCCTCGTGATCGTGCTGATCGCCGTAGGGCTGTTGATCTTCGACATCAAGAATAACATCGCTGCGCCACTCGTTGGCGGGCTGCACAGCAGTTTCGTCGGGCTGGACGAATCGACCATCGACTGGACGATCCCCGTCCGCGATACCATCCCCGTCGTGCTAAATGTGCCGCTCCAAACCGAAACCATCGTCGTCTTGACTGAAGCCGTTCCCTTGTTCGTGAGCGCCACGATTACTTTGCCGGGCGTCGGACAGTTGAACAATGCACAAGTCTTCTTGCAGCTTCCCGAAGGACTAGAACTGCCTGTCCGCCTTGATATCGATGTTCCCATCGATGAACAACTTGATATTTCTTTGGATGTACGCGCGATCATTCCGTTGAGCGAAACGCAGTTGCACGACCCGATCAACAATCTGCGCTTGCTGTTCGAACCGCTGGTACGCGGCTTAGGCAATCTGCCCGATGATTTCAACGAAGCCGGACAATTGGTCAGCGACATTTTAGGTGGCAACGCGCCGAATTTGTTGGTCGATACGCCCTACAGCCTCGACCCATGGATCGGCTATTCGCGCACAGCCGGCGTTGGCTATACATTAGGCGAAGAATCGCGCCCGATGCTCAACAATCCGGTCGAAACGGGCGTCGTGCAGCCGGGCGGCATCCCCGCGCTGGATGAACAGCTTCGCCCCGATTTGTACGCCGAAGGCGGTCCAGACGAAGTGAACCAGCGTGCCTTCGAGGACATGACCGGACTTGGCGTACCAGCCTACTTCTACGACGGCTCGTATTCCGCCTATCGGCGCAGCGAACGCGCGGCGACGCCCGAACTCAGGATTGTTCCGCCCGGTGACGCGCCGTTGATCGACGCCACGCCACCAGCCGATACGACCGCCGATCCAGCGAATCCCGATGCGGCGGCAACCGCTGAACCGACAGGATGAAACCGAATGACCAACCACGATTCGCCGCCGCCGATCTGTGACTATGAAGGCTCGAACTACCGTACCGAGTTCTGGGAGGGCAAAGGACGCGGCTATGAAGATCGCGTCGAACGGATCGCGTTGCGGCGGCTGCTGCCCGCACATGGAACGCGCTTGCTCGAAATTGGCGCGGGCTTCGGACGACTAACCGACGAATACAACGGCTACGATCAGGTCGTCTTGCTCGATTATTCGTTCTCGCAGCTCCAGCACGCGCGCGTGACATGGGGCGATGCGCGCTGTCTGTACGTTGCTGCCGATGTGTATCATCTTCCGTTCCACGCGGGCGTGTTCGACGGCGCGACGATGATCCGCGTGCTGCATCACATGGCGGATGTGCCGCGCGCGCTCGCTGGCATTCGCCGCGTCATGACAGCAGGGGGAACCTTCATCCTCGAACACGCGAACAAACGCAACCTGAAGGCAATTGCGCGCTATGCCCTCAAGCGCCAGTCATGGAATCCCAACGACCCCGATCCGGTCGAGTTCGTGGCGCTCAACTTCGATTTCCATCCCGAAACCGTGCGCCGCGAATTGATCGATGCCGGATTTGCTGTGCAGCGCCGTTCGCCCGTCTCATATTTCCGGCTCGGTGCGCTCAAGGCGCGCGTCCCGGCGGGGGTGCTGGCGGCGGCGGACGCGACCTTGCAGCGTTCCGGCTTGCTTTATGCACCCAGTGTATTCATTCAGGCGATGGCGAATGGCAATCCGACGCCCGTCCTGCCCATCGGCGCAGAGGCAACCGCGTTATTCGCGTGTCCCCAATGTGGCGGCGACCTTCGACGCGAAGATGACGCCATGATTTGCACGTCTGACGGCGCGCGCTACGCGATCCGCGACGGTATCTACGATTTCAAAGCGCCAATGTAAGCCGTGTGGCGGGGTTTGGCACGCTAAACCCCTATAATTCTTCCAGATGATCGCGCATCCAACCGAGATATTCGTGTCGGATCGCCATCGTTTTGACACCGGGCAGCCCGTCGCCGATCCGCCGCCCGTCAATCTCCACAACGGGGACGATACCGCGACTGCTGCTGGTGATAAATGCCTCCCTCACCAGCGGAATATCATCGACGCGGACGGGCGTTTTGCACACTTCTAGCACGCGCGGCGCGACCGCATAGACAATCTGGCGCGAGATGCCGGGCAAAACGCCCTCGTCGGCTGTGTATAATGCGCCATCGACGACCGCATAGAAATTGCTGCTCAAGCCTTCAAGGATCGCGCTCCCTTCGCTCAACAGCAACCCGGTGTAGATGCCGGACGGGAGCGATTTTTCGATCTGCGTCCGGTCGTGCATCCAATCCGTCGTCTTTGCAGCGGGATTATCGCGCACGCTCCCGCGCACCGTCACACAGCGCACGCCACGCGCGATTAAATCGGCGGGCAGCGGTTTGAACGGCTCGATGGATAAGATCGCGCAGTCGGGTGCCGCTGCTGTCACCGTGATCCGAAAGCGCACATCGCCCGGCGTTTCGTGCGCGCCGCCGAACGACGCCGCTTCGATCATCGCCCGCAGCGCCGCGCGAATTTGCCCGCGCTCCACATTCAGCGCGATCCCCGCACGCGCCGCCGAGTCCACCAACCGATCCATATGGGCATCGAACTTCAAGACTTTTGTTGTCTCATAGGTGTTGGTGATCGTATAGACACCCTCGCGCGGCTCGTGATCCGCCGCGTCCGCGAGCGATACCGCTGTATATCCCACTGATTCCACCCCATGCGGAGTCAGCCGCTGGATGATGCAGGTTTCCATCGATTTTTCGCTATCTCATCGCCTAAATTTTGTAAATTTGCTCATGATATCATGCGTAGTTAAACGTGCGTTTAAGAGTCGTAGCGTGCTGCATGAGGTTGCTTCACATTACTTGACAACCTTTTTTCGCCGCGCTACACTATTCTTAGCATTTTTGAACCAACGGATCGATGATGCATTTCAATCGTTCGACCACCACTATGCGGACTATGACCACTCAACGGGCAACCCCACTGAGTCGCACGCGCATAGCTGGTTGATATTCGGACAACAGCAGAGCGAATCAAGCGTGTGGCGACCCCACACGCTTTTTTATTGCATAGGGGAGACATCGATGAAAACGGTCACGATGAAATTTGGCGGTACGTCCGTCGGCAGTCCAGAGGCAATCGGCAACCTCGTCAGCATCGTCAGCGATGCGCGCACAGCGGGCGAACGCATCATCGTTGTCGTCAGCGCCATGAGCGGCGTGACCGATCAACTGCTCGCATCCGTGCGCGCGGCGGCAGAAGGCAAACGCTGGGATTATCTGGCGGCGGCGCAGAAACTGCGCGACCGCCATGATGAGGTACTGAACCTGCTCACGCAGCCGGGTGCAGACCGCGATGCCGTCCGCACCGAGATCGCCGCGATGATGGAACAGCATGGCGAATTGTGCAGCGCCGTTAGCATCTTAGGCGAGGCAACCGCGCGCATCATTGATGCCGTCGTTTCGTATGGTGAGCGCATGTCGTCGCGCGTGGTCGCCGCCGCGCTCCGACGCGCGAATGTACGCGCGCAGGCTTACGACGCGGGCGAATTTCTCGTCACCGACGACCGTTTCGGTTCGGCATCGCCGCTGTGGGACGTGACCAACGGACGCATCCAATCCAAACTGCTCCCCCTGCTCGATCAAGGCGTCGTTCCCGTAATCACGGGCTTCATCGGCAGTACAGCGGATGGACACGCCACCACGCTCGGACGCGGCGGCAGCGATTATTCGGGCGCGATCTTCGCGGCGGCGACAGACAGCGACGAACTGATCATCTGGACGGATGTCGATGGCGTCATGACGACTGATCCACGCATCGACAAGCGCGCGCGCGTGCTGCCGACGGTTTCATATCAGGAAGTTGGGGAACTCGCATTCTACGGCGCGAAAGTGCTGCATCCCAAGACAGTGCAGCCGATCCTGAACAAGGGGATTCCGATGCGCGTGCGCAACACCTTTAACCCGACCCATCCCGGCACGCTGATCGCGTCCACCAGCGAACCGAGCGCGACGATCATCAAAGCTGTGACCAGCGTGAAACTGGTCAGTCTGCTGATGGTCGGCGGCAAGGGCATGATCGGCGTGCCGGGTATCGCCGGGCGCACGTTCTTGGCGGCAGCGCGCGCGGGCGCGAACATCCTCATGATTTCGCAAGCGTCGTCCGAGCAAAGTTTCTGTTTCGTTGTCCTCAATGACAGCGCGAACGAAGCGAAAGCCGCCATCGAAGCGGAACTCGCCGCCGAAATCGCGCGCGAAGATGTGGATGCGGTCGAAATTTGGGGCAGCGTGGCGATTGTCACGGTGGTGGGCGCGGGGATGCGCGGGACGCCGGGCGTGGCGGGGCGCGTATTCACGGTGATGGGCGATCAAGCGATCAACGTGATCGCCATCGCACAGGGCGCATCGGAATGCAGCATTTCGTTCGTCGTCGATGCGGTACAGCTTCAACAGGCGGTGATCGCGCTGCACGATCTGGCGTTGGAGACCGTGCCAGCATGATCGAAGGGGGTTGCACGTTGTCGCAATCCCTGTTATTCTCTTTACATTCGATGGGAACATGATGATGTTATTGATGTACATCAGCAAGCAGGCGACGAAGCAGACTCCGATCTCAAATCGGGCTTTTTCGCGTTCCTAATCGTCTACACACGATGATTGATAATGATGAAAACCGCCCGCAACGGCGGTTTTTTTATTTGCCGCTGTATAAAGGGGGTGGAGTAGGGGCATGGCACACCATGCCCAGCTAAAGGACAGACAATGCCGTTCGACCGTTACGCCATTATCGAAAGCACGCTCCGCGAGGGCGAGCAGTTCAGTACTGCCACCTTCACGACCGCACAAAAATTGGAGATCGTCGGGCTGTTGGACGATTTCGGCGTCGAGATGATCGAAATGACCAGCCCGCTGGCATCGCCGCAAAGCGACGCCGATGTGCGCGCGGTGGTCGCAACCAAGCCGCGTGCGCGCATCTTGACGCACATCCGCTGTAAGCGCGAGGACGCCGCCCGCGCACTGGATACGGGTGTCGGCGGGATCGACGTGGTAATCGGCACATCCCCGCAGTTGATCCAGCATAGTCACGGCAAATCGATCCCGCAGATCATCGACGCCGCCGCGGACGTTTTGAGCTATATCCGCGAACAAGCACCCGATATCATCTTGCGCTTCAGCACCGAGGACAGCTTTCGCAGCCGTGAGTCGGACTTACTGCGCGTGTATCTTGCCGTCGCGGACTTGGGAATCGTAGATCGCTTGGGCGTGGCGGATACCGTTGGTGTGGCAACTCCGGCGGGCGTCATGGCACTCGTGCATCAATTGGTACGCTTGACCAGATTGGACGTAGAATTTCATGGACACAATGACAGCGGTTGCGCGATTGCGAATGCGTGCGCGGCGCTCGAAGGCGGCGCCACGCACATCGATACAACGATCCTCGGCATTGGCGAACGCAACGGCATCACCCCCTTAGGCGGCTTGATTGCACGGCTGTACACGCTCAATCGCGCCTATGTCTGCAAGTACAATTTGCGCTTGTTGGCAGAACTCGACGCCCGCATCGCAGCGATCTGCGGGATCGATATCCCGTTCAGTAACCCGATCACGGGCGAAAGCGCGTTCATTCATAAGGCAGGCATCCATGCGAAAGCCGTGCTTGCCGATCCATCAAGCTACGAGGCGATCAACCCGGACGATTTCGGCGTTGAGCGTGGGCTGCCCATCGGACACCGCCTGACCGGATGGAACGCCGTGCGCGGACGGTCGCGCGCATTGGGCTTGACGCTCGACGACGCGACGATCCAACGTGCCACTGCCGAGATCAAGGCGCGCGCCGATGTGCAGCCGCTCACGCGCGACCAGGTAGACGCGCTGTTGCACGACTATGCGAACGAACAGCCAACGGAGATGATTTCATGACCGGCTATACCTTCGCAGAGAAAGCCCTCGCACGCGCGGCGGGCAGCTCGTCAGCCCGCGCGGGCGATGTGTTGGACGTGCGTCCCGATCTGATCTTCAGCCACGACAACACCGCCGCGATCCGCCGCATCTTCGATCAGATCGTCGGCGACGCGGGCAGCACCGCGTTGGCGCGCCCCGACCGTATGGTGTTCACGCTCGATCACGCTGTCCCCGCGCCAACCACTGCGCACGCGCAGAATCACGCCGAAATCCGCGCCTTCGTCGCACAAACGGGCATCCGCCATTTCTACGAAGTCGGGCGCGGCATCTGCCACCAAGTAATCAGCGAAGATGCGCTGATCCTGCCCGGCGAAACGATCTTCGGTGCCGACAGCCACACACCCCATTTCGGCTGGCTCGGCGCGTTCGGGATGGGCGTCGGACGCACGGAGATGGCGGCGCTGTGGGCGACGGGCGAACTGTGGCTGCGCGTGCCAGAGGCGATCCAAATCCGACTGGATGGACAGTTGCAGCGCGGCGTAACCGCCAAAGATATCGCGCTCAAAATTCTGGCAGATTTGACCGTCGGCGGTGGCGCCTATCGTTCCATTGAGTTCATCGGTGACGCGATCTCCACCCTCCCACTCGATGATCGCCCGGTGATCCCAAACATGATGGCAGAGTTCGGCGCGATGAACGCCTACTTTCCGCCCGATCAAGTCGTATTCGATTATCTAGAAGCGAAACGAACGCGCGACTACCTTCCACTCTACCCTGACACCGATGCACACTACGACGAACGGCATACGCTTGACGTATCGACGCTCGACCCGCTGGTGGCGCTGCCCCATCAGCCCGACAACGTGATCAGTGTGACGGATGCCGCTGGACAGCCGATTCAGCAGGCGTACATCGGAACGTGTACGGGCGCGCGCTACGCCGATTTGGCGGCAGCGGCGCAGATTGTCGGCGGACGGCAGACGCGCGTCCGGCTGATCATCGTCCCCGCCAGCCGCGCAGTGGTGGCAGAAGCAGCGCGCACGGGCGTGCTATCGGTGCTGATCGACGCGGGCGCGAGCATTGGCGTGCCGGGCTGCGGCGCGTGCATGGGGAATCATCTCGGCGTCCCCGCATCGGGCGAGGCGACGATCAGCACAGGCAGTCGCAATTTTCGCGGACGCATGGGAACAGCGGACGCGCCAATCTATCTGGCAAATCCGTATGTCGTTGCTGCCAGTGCGTTAGAGGGGCAAATCGCGCATCCCGCACCATATCTATAAGGGCGCACCGCTGGAACGCCCGCATTATCGAGGATGAAAAATATGACACCCCATCGCATTTGGGTCTATGGCGACAATGTAAACACCGATGTGATCTTTCCCGGCAAATATACCTATACGCTCAAGACGCCCGCCGATATCGCCGCGCACGCGCTCGAAGACCTTGATGCGACGTTCGTGGCGAATGTCCAAGCGGGTGATGTGATCGTCGCAGGACGCAACTGGGGTGCGGGCAGCAGCCGCGAACAAGCCGTGACTGCGCTCAAGTACAACGGGATCAGCGCGATCATTGCGGCGTCGTTCGGGGGGCTGTACTTTCGCAATTGCATCAATCAGGGGGTGCGCCCGATTATCTGTGCCGAACTGGCGCCGCTCGTGCGCGCGGGCGATAGAATCGAAATCGACGGCGATACTGTCCGTTTTGGGGCGAATTCGTTCCCGATTCCAGCGTTATCCGCGTCGGCACAGCGCATCTTGGACGCGGGCGGACTCGTGCCAATGCTGCAACTGCGTTTTCGCGGCACAGTCGGCGCAATTCAAATCGGAGGCGGCGAATGACACATGAAATCGTCTTGATTTCCGGCGATGGCATCGGCGGCGAGGTCATTCCGGCGGCGCGGCGCGTCTTGGCGGCGCTCGATCTACCGCTGACTTTCAGCGAGGGGGACGCAGGCTACGGGACGTTCGAGCGGCGCGGCGACGCACTTCCGGCAGACACGCTGGCGTTGTGCGAAGCGGCGGACGCGATCCTGTTTGGCGCGACGCAATCGCCCATGACACCGGTTGCGGGCTATCGCAGCCCGATTCTGGCGCTGCGCAAGCACTTCGATCTGTATGCCAACTTACGTCCCGCTGTCGGCAGCGAGATTGACCTGCTGATCGTGCGCGAAAACACCGAAGGCATGTACAGCGGGCGCGAACGGATCGAGGACGACGGCGATACCGCCATCTTGGAGCGTGTGATCACGCGGCGCGCGTCCGAACGCATCGTGCGCGCGGCGTGCGACTGGGCTATGCGGCGTCAGCGGCGGCTCACCATCGTGCATAAGGCAAACGTCCTCAAGCAGACCTGCGGCTTGTTCCGGCGCACCGCGTTCGAGGTCGTGAAGGATTATCCTGATTTGACGGTCGATGAACTGCTGGTCGATACCGCTGCGCTCAAGTTAGCGCAAGACGCGCGCGGCTTCGATGTGCTGGTGACAACCAACCTGTTCGGGGACATTCTCAGCGATTTGGCAGCGGGCTTGACGGGCGGCTTGGGTTTAGCAGCGTCTGCGAATGTGGGCAACGGCGTCCCCGTGTTTGAACCTGTACATGGGAGCGCGCCCGATATCGCCGGGACGAACAGCGCCGATCCGCGCGCCGCGATCTTGAGCGCCGCGCTGATGCTCGAGCATTTGGGTTACGCCGATGCAGGGATGCGCCTCCGTCGTGCCGCCTACACGACACCCCATGCGGGGCGCACCACGGACACAACTGCCGCCATCATCGCGCGGCTGACCAACGATTGATTATTTCACAGCGCGGACACACGGTCGCGCAGCCAGCGGACGTGATGCTCGACCAGCAGACAAATGGGGATCGTCAAGCCGTCGTCGTTGGGATGCAGCAGGCGAATTTTGCCCGACGCGCCGTTGCTTTCCATCATGATCGCGCTGGTCTGCGTGTCCCGAATGAGCAGATTTTCGGGGTCAGCGCCCGAACGCGCGATAATGAACACGCGATTTTGCGGAAAGCGAATAATGCCGCCCGTTGTCTCCAAGTCCAGATCGCTCAGATCGACGGTGATGAATGCACCCGCTTCGCCCATCGCGCGGATGCGCAGATCGTCCGGGCGCGTCGGTTCGGACGTTTGTTCCAGCAGCACGAGCGTCTTGCCCCACGCTGCCGCGCCCCAATAAGGCGAATAACAGTTCCAATACTCGACGCGCAAAAATTCAACTTCGATCCGACCCGGCAGGTTGAACTGATGAATCTCGCCCTCGCCGATGTCGGTTCGCTCATTGCACAGCCCGCCGCCGATGTCCTCGTGCGTGAAGATGCGCCATTGATAATCGCGGTCGGTCTGCACTTGGAGTTGGTCGCGTTCCAACCCTTTGCGGATCGGCGCGTCGGGGAAACGCGCCTCGCGTTCGGGGATGCGCAGTTTCAGGATATCCCAATGGGTGTACGCACCGCGCGATTGGCTCGGCAACAGGTGTGGCACAAGCTGATCGCTGTCGATACGGGGCCGCGGCGCAACGGAGAACGAGTCCGACGCTGAAACACCGTCCGCAAGTTCCCTCAACGCAGCACTTACATCTTGCGCCGAGGTTTTTTGCCCCTCATCGAAGCTGCTGCCAGTGGATATCGATGATTTTTTCGTGCTTGGATCATTGGCAGACTGTGCGCCCATACCCATAGACTTGGAGTCAGCGCCCCGTTCTGACTCGACAGGTTGTTCCTTCTCAGGCGGCTTCGGTACGAGATTATTTTTCGGGTTCTCTGTCGGGATTTCCTGTGGTTTCACTCTGTCAGTGGACTTGGACGGATTGACCGGGTTGATCGGTACAGGGTCAATCGGGGTGTTACGGACGGTTTGGGCAGACCCATCAGCACCCCCGCCACCGCCAATCCCATCTACTGCCCGTCCCATGATTTCACTTGGATCGAATGGAGGACTATCGAGACTCGGAATTGGCAAGATGAATGTCGGATTGGACATGGCGCGCTCCCCGATGATCGTCATCAAGATGTTAGCGCGTACAATCATCCGAGTCAAACACGCTGATTGACAGCACGCCTAAAGGACGTTACAACAAGGCGCAAGCGATTGAGTTTAAGCGCCTGATTTCGTAGAAACCAAAAGTGAGCCGAATCGCATGAAAGTGAATCGCACGAAAGCCAAACTCGCAGCCGGTGAGACGGTGTACGGCTGCTTCACGCGCATCAACGATGCTAGCATCATCGAGATGGTGAGCGCGCTCGGTTGGGACTTCATCGTCTTCGACGGTGAACACAGCCCGCTCGAACCGCGCGACGCCGAAAATCTGACGCGCGCAGTCGATGCACAGTCCGAAACACCCTTCACGGCAACGCCGCTCGTGCGCGTGCCGACCAATCAGCCGCCGATCATCTTGCGTTATCTCGACACAGGCGCGGCGGGCGTGGTCGTGCCTTGGGTGAATACGCCCGACGAGGCTGAACAAGTCGTCCGTTCTGTCAAGTATGCTCCGCGCGGCAAGCGGGGACTGGCACATGTGCGCGCCGCCGATTATGGGCTGCGCGACACATTGGGCGACTATGCCATCCGCGCCAACGCCGAAACACTGGTGATCGTGCAATGCGAGAGCGTCGAGGCGGTCGAGAACGCAGGCGCGATTGCCGCTGTCGATGGAGTCGATGTGGTCTTCGTGGGACCCACCGATTTGTCGCAGTCGATGGGCGTACCGGGACAAACCACACATCCGACTGTGATCGACGCGATCCAGCGCGTGATCGACGCGGTAACGCCAACGGGTAAAGCAGTTGGGATTATGACCAAGAGTATCGAGAACGCGCACTTTTGGCGCGCGCGCGGCGTGCGCCTGATCACGTCTGGATTGGACGGCGTAATCGCGGCAAACGTGCGCACATTTGTGGAATCGATACGCGGATGATCGAACGCGCCCTGCGCACGCCGATTGAACAACGCATCCGCGCGAACGGCATCACATTTTGCGTCTGGACGTGGGATGCGCCGCCGGATGCCCCCAGCGCGATCTTTTTCCACGCGACCAGCTTTCATGGGCGCTGTTGGGACGCCGTGATCGAGCATTTGGACGGCGTGCTATGTTTCGCCGTCGATGCACGCGGACATGGACGCAGCGACAAACCTGCCCCGCCTTACTCATGGCAGTTGTACGGCGCGGATGCAGCGGCGATCACGGACGCACTCGGACTTCAGCGCGCCGTCGGCATCGGACATTCCATCGGCGGAAATACCGTCGTGCGAGCGGCGGCGGCGCATCCGGCGGCATTCGGCGCGCTGCTGCTGGTCGATCCGACGATCTTTCCGCGCACGTTGTATAGTGTGAAACCGGAGGATGGAGGCTTCGAGGGGCATTTCGTCCTCAAACGGCGACGAGATTGGGCATCACCCGACGCCATGATTGCGCGTTTCGTTGGGCGCGATCCCTTCACCCACTGGCAACCCGACGTGTTGCGCGCTTACGCCGAATACGGCTTGCTCCCCAATGGCGATGGCTATACGCTCGCGTGCAGCCCCGAAGTCGAGGCGCAGACCTACATGAGCGCCCGCTTGGCACAGAACGTCGATATTTACGATGCGGTGGCGCAAATCGATCTCCCCGTTCGCGTTTTGCGCGCCGCTACCGGTCAAACTGAATCGCCCAACGATCTGATGAAATCACCGACTGCGCCCGATCTCGCATCTCAGTTTCGGCGCGGCGACGATATCGTGCTGCGCGATCATTCTCACTTCATCCCCATGGAATCCCCCGAAATCGTCGCGCGCCACATCCGCGCTTTGCTTGTGTGACCCTGATAATTCATCCACTTTTAGCAGAAAGTTCGTTAGGTTTGAAAACCAAAACCTAATCTGGATAAATCATGGCGGATTAATTCGTTTTTCACTCTATAATTTAACGAGAAGATAATCTTACGCGGGCGGGTATTCTTGACCGCCTTAAAATTGTATTTAGCCATAAAGGTCAATTGTATGACTCAATATAGCCTCGAACGCCATGTCCACCCGACTCGATTGCGAAGCATCCGTGCGTCATTCGTCCTCGCCTTCGTCCTCGCGGTCTTCATTCCTGCGGTCATCATCGGTATTCTGAACGCTGTCAGCGGCGTACAGTCGAGCATTGTCAACGCGGAAGAACAGCTTGAGGCGAATGCGGTGCTGAAGGCGGCGCAGATCAATCTTTGGTTGGATGGCTTGCTCGCCGACAGCGAACGCCTCAGCCAAGATGAGAATCTGGTACTGCTCGCGCGTCAGGCGCTCCCCGACTCGCCCTTTCCGACGCGGCGCGCTGCGGCAACACAAGAACTCGCTCAGATATTCGACGCGCAAATGGTAGAACAATCCCCCTTTAATCAACTGTTCCTCTACGATTTGGAGCGCCGCTTGATCATCAAGCGCGAGGCGGTCGATACCCCCGCACATGGGCTGTTTCCGCTTCCGCGCTCGTCGAGCGAAGCGACCATCTTGCCGCCGCGCTATGACACAACGGCTAAAGAATCTATCGTCATTCTGTTCCAGCCGATCCAAGATCGCGGCGAACCGATTGCAATCCTCGGTGTGAGCGCGCCGCTGGAACAAATTTACGCCCTCCTGACCCAACGCGGCGGACTGGGCGAAACAGGTGAAAGCTATTTGATCGATAACTATAGTGCGCTGCTCACGCCGTCACGCTTTAATGGCTATCCAATCGGCACGACGAACGTTCGCACCGAAGGCGCTGAGATTGCGCTCGATGGCAGCAGTGGCATCAGCACCTATCCTGATTATCGGGTCGAAACCGTGATCGGGAATTACCGCTGGCTGCCCCAACTGAACGCCGCGCTGTTGGTGGAACGAGATCGCACCGAAGTCCTAGCACCAATCGTCAACACCTTGATCGCCAGCACGCTCGTGACCGTTCTCTCGGTGGTCATTGTCCTGCTGGCGGCACTGTACTTCGTAGAGCGGCGCGTGACCCTGCCGCTGGTGCAGTTGTCACAATCGGCACAACAGATCGCAGAAGGCAACTACCAGATGAAGGTGAACATCCAACGCGGAGATGAGATCGGCGTCTTGGCGAACACCTTCAATCTGATGAGCGAGAATATCAGTCATCGCACGCTGGAATTGATCCGCGCTAACGCGCTGGCACAAGAGAGCGTCCGCCTGAAGTCGCAGTTCATGTCCACCATGTCGCATGAGCTGCGCACGCCGCTCAACGCGATCCTCGGCTTCACTGGCATCATGCTGCAAGGCATGAGCGGCACCATCGACGACCGCGCCAAACATATGCTCAACCGGATCAACGCTAACGGGCAGCGCCTCTTGACGCTGATTGACGATGTGCTAAACATCGCCAAGATCGAAGCGGGACGCTTGGAATTAGCGCAGGAACCCATCGATCCGCGCGCGCTGGCGCACAAACTGCATATGCAGTTGGGGGGGCTGGCAGAACAGCGCGACTTGCGTTTCCACACCGATATCGCGGCATCCGTCCCGACACAGTTCTATGGCGACGAGACGCGGATCAGCCAAATTATCACCAATCTGCTGTCCAACGCCTTCAAATTCACCGAAAAAGGCAGTGTCACGCTGTCGATGGACTATCAAGATCGCCAGTGGATTATCAAAGTCAGTGATACAGGCATTGGTATCCCGCCGCACGCACATTCGCTGATCTTCGAAGCATTTCGCCAGTTAGATGGCACCAGCCGCCGCGTCTACGGCGGGTCGGGGTTAGGCTTGGCGATTGTGCGCAGCCTCGTCACGATGATGAACGGCACCATTCGCGTTGAAAGCCAAATTAGCAAGGGCAGCACCTTTATCGTCGCGCTGCCGCTGCCCGTAACGCAGACGACCGCTGAAGGTTTGACCCCTGTCGCGGTCGCAACCATTTAGGAGATGATTTCGATGAAAAATAGTATTCCCCAAGATTTGATGAAAGGGTGGACAGTCGTCGTCGCCGACGACGAATTAGACAGCCTCGAAATCGCATCTTTGATCTTGCGCTTTTACGGCGCGGACGTGATTGAATGTGCCGATGGACGCGAGGCACTCGAAGCCGTCCGCAAGCATCATCCACGCTTCGTAATTTCCGATCTATCCATGCCGCGTATGGACGGATGGGGCTTGATCTATCAATTGAAGTTGGAACGCGCGACGCTCGAAATACCTGTGATCGCGCTGACCGCGCACGCCATGACGGGCGACCGCCAACGCGCCATTGCCGCCGGATTTCATAACTACTTGACCAAACCGCTCACCGTCGAAACCTTCATGACCGATCTGTTGTTCATTTTGATCGAAATTCCTGAACTCGCGCTGTTATTAAAAGAAAAATAAGGATTAGACGATGAACAATTGGCGGATTTTGACCATTGAGGATGATCCAGATGGACAAGAGGTGGTGGCGTTGATTCTGCGCTATCACGGGATTGTCACCGACATTGTAGGGTCGGCGGAAGAGGCGCTAACCGTTCTGAGCAAAGAGACGTATACAGGCGTGATCATCGATCTACATCTGCCTGGCATGGATGGCTGGCGGCTGCTGCAAGCCATTCGGCGCAATCCCCAGACCAATCGAATTCCGTGCATAGCAATCACAGCGTATCACACCGATGATCTGGCGATCCAAGCGATTGAAGCCGGTTTTCAGGCGTATTTCCCCAAGCCGTTGGAAGCGACCAGCTTTGTCCGCGAATTAGAAGCTATTTTCTGAGGGCAATCATGAAAAAATTTATACGAGCAATCGGCATTAGTATCGCGCTCACGCTGGCGACCGCAGTCGTCACTGCGCAAGACGATCCGATCCGGATCGGTGCGCTGATCAAGACATGGACGAATCCCCATTTCGTGCGTATGGGCGAAGGCTATACGTTCGCCGCCACACGCTACGGCGTCGAAATTGAAGTTGGCGGCACCGACTCGGAGAGCGCCGTCAATCAACAAGTTGCCTTGATGGAAAGTTGGTTGGCGTCGGGCAACTTCGATGCCTTCATCATCGCGCCAATCCGCCCCGATTCGTTCAATGCCCTAATTGCGGAAGCCAACGCTCAAGGCATCCCTGTGATCAATGTGGATGAATTGATCTCGACTGAAATCACAGCAGCGGAGGGACTGACAATTGCCACGCGCATTGCCTCCAACAATGTGCGCGCTGGTCAAAGCGCCGCCGAATTCATCATCGCGCGCCTTGATGAAGGGGCGGATGTGGCGGTGATCGAGGGCAATCCCGGCGCGCAGAGCAGTATCGACCGTGTAGCTGGCTTCATCGACGCCGCCGAGTTCGGCGGGCTGCGCGTCGTTGCCAGCCAGCCTGCCAACTGGGATGAAGACACCGCTTACGAGGTAACGACCGAACTGCTCAATACCATGCCGGACGTGCGCGCGATCTTTGCCGCCAACGACAGCATGGGCTTGGGTGCGGTGCGTGCCATCGAGGACGCCGACCGCGCGGGCGAAATCCTCGTCGTGAGTGTGGACGCCATTCCAGACGCATTGGATGCTGTGCGTGAGGGACGTTTGGCGGCAACCGTCGCTCAATTCCCCGAAGAAATGGCGGTCTTGGCGGTCGAAGCGACGCTCAAAATTTTACAGGGGCGTCCGATTGCGCCGGAGATTGAATCCCCCGTTGTGGTCATCAGCGCAGATAATTTGGATGACGCGCAAAGTCAGTTTGGCGATCCAACGGTCATGCCCTTTCGCATCGGCGCGCTGACCAAAGATTTGAGCAACAGCTATTTCCGTGATATGGTTGCGGGCTACGAGCGCGCTGAAGCCGATCTGGGCGTGGATTTGGAGATCGGCGCGACGGAAACCGAAGGTATGTTTGAAGAACAACGCGCGCTGCTCGAAGACTGGTTGGAAAGCGAAAGTTTCGATGGCTTCATCGTCACACCATTTCGCAGCACGTCGTTGAACACTGAACTCGCGCAAGCTGCTGATTCGGGCATCCCCATCATTAACATCGACGAGTTGATCCCCTTTGCAGATGGACTGAACATTATCACACGCATCGCCTCCAACAATGTCCGCGCGGGTTCGCTCGCTGCCAATTTCGTCATTCAACAGGTCGAAGCAGGCGCAGATGTCGCCGTGATCGAGGGCGCACCCGGCACACAAAGCAGCATCGACCGCGTATCCGGCTTCATCGACGCCGCCGAAGCGGGTGGACTGCGGGTCGTCGCCAGCCAACCCGCGAACTGGGATGCCGATTTGGCTTATACGGTCACCGCACAAATTTTGGACGATATGCCCGACGTGCGCGCGATCTTCGCTGCCAATGACAGCATGGGCTTGGGTGCAGTTCGCGCCATCGAGGACGCCGGACGTACAGGCGAAATCCTCGTCGTCAGCGTTGATGCCATCCCCGATGCGCTCGATGCGGTGCGTGCTGGGCGCTTGGCGGCAACGGTCGCGCAGTTTCCTGATGAAATGGCATATCTCGCCGTCGAGAGCATGATTAAAGTCTTGGAAGGGCGTCCGATTGCCCCGTTCATCGAGTCGCCAGTTCAGTTGATCACCAGTGAGAACGTTGACCAATAACTTTCCCCAGTCAGTCCACCAAACGCCGCTCTCGCCAACACACGAAGCGGCGTTTTTTATGCCCATCTAAAAAAACAGGACAATGAGCTATCCTAAATCGACTGATCGGGTCATTTGCCGCCCCGCAACTCATTTTATCCTTTGTATAAATATCATCGTACTTGACCCTACGACGATCAACAAAACGATCAATGATGAGCGAGGAAATATGGAAACTAGACGTGACGAACGCGGCTTCGCTTCGATGGATGCCGATAAACAACGCGAAATCGCCCGCAAAGGCGGACGCACCGCGCACGAACGCGGCACGGCTCATCAATTCACACCTGAAGAAGCACGCGAGGCAGGGCGCAAAGGTGGCGCAACCATCAGCCGGGATAAAGCGCATATGTCACGCATCGGACGCAAAGGCGGCGAGGCATCGCAGGGACCGCGCAAGAACACACCATCCAACGGCGCACAGCATAGCAACGGTAATGCAGAGCGCGAAAATGCGCGCGAAATCCCACCACAACCCGCGTCCATCGGTGACAATGCGCATGAGCGCGCCGACGCGCCTTATAATTCCGAATATAACAATGAGAATGATCGTGGTTCGGATCTTCCGAGCCGCCAGAATCAGCAGCAGAATGTACCATCAGACGCGGGCAACGAGCAGTAACGAGATGCGCAGGGCGTGTCACTTACACAACGTTAGCCGCTTCAATAGGACGGCAAGCGTTCCCGGCGGACGACTTCGCCCTGTAGCTCACCTACCCTTTCCACGTTGAGCGCGTCATTGATCAAGTGAGCGATGGGGCGCGCACCCGCTTGGACAACCAATACCGCTTCACCCAATTTCGCAACATCGATATCGGAGTCGAGCGGAACCACTTGAAATCCGAACGACGGCGGTAGATCGTCGCGCGTCCACACCGTCGCGTCAATCGCGCCGGATGCCAACAAATCTAATCCGGCGCTGTAGTCAATCTCAATGAAAGCGAGATTGACACCACGACTCACTTGGCGGACAACAACAGCATGATCCGCCGAATTGGAGTCGATACCGATGCGCATCCCGTCCACCAGATTGCGTCCGTCGCGGAGCAGCAGCACATGATCGACGGTATAGCTGTCCACGCCGAAATGAAGCACGCTATCGACCGCAAATCCGTAAACCGCTGCTGACTCTGCGACGTAGCGTGACACGACGGCGAAATCGCACGCGCCTGATCCCAACAGCGCCAAGCGCGTCATGCTCCCGCGCACGAAGCGCGGCGCGTAATCGACACCATCCGCCGCCAGCCCCGCGCGCACACCCGTCGCCAACCCCGCTAACCGCCGCGCATAGGGCAGTGGCAGCGCGCCCACTACAGCCCGTTGAAACGCCAACTGCCACAGACGCGAATACGCCAACTGCCGCGCGAATGTGCCGAGCTTGCCCTGCGTATCCAGTGATACCGCGCCGATCTCGCTCAAATAAGCGAAGGCGGCTTGAACCGTCCCTACGCTGGCACCATAGCGCCCAGCATAGTCCTGCATCGCGGGTAAGCGATTGTCCGATTCTACAGACAACAGATCGCGCGCCAAGAGCGTGATAATTTTTCCCTGTTTCGACAGCAGATCGTCGCGCCAGTCCGATATTTTGGTTTCATTCATGATTTTGAACACTTCAAGCTGAATTTTATTCATGCTACTCGCATTTTGTCGATTTGACAATTTGCCAATCAAGATTTATATTCAAAATATTGAATGAAAGGCGCAGTATGGGCGACATTTATTCGGCGCGGGTGCGCGATCTGTGGGAAACCGATGTGTTGGTCATTGGGAGCGGTTCGGCGGGCGCATCGGCGGCGCTGGCGGCGGCACAAGCGGGCGCGCGTGTGACGCTGATCGAACGTTACGGCTTCATGGGCGGAATCAGCACCCAAGTCCTCGATACGTTCTATGGCTTTTTCACGCCGGGCAGCGTTGCCAAAAAAGTCGTGGGTGGCGTGCCGGATCAAGTCGTGGACGCCCTGAAAATGCAGAGCAAAGCGATCTACCGCCCCAATACTTACGGCGCGGGAATGGGCATCACCTACGACCCCGAAACGCTCAAGATCGTGTGGGAAACATTGGCGCTCGGTGCAGGCGTGCGCTTGCTCTACCATACATTTGTGGTTGATGTCGTCTGTGATGGCGACCGGATCACAGGGGTGATTGCAGCGACCAAAAGCGGCTTTGTCCGCATTCGCGCGCACGTTGTAATCGATGCGTCCGGCGATGCGGATGTGGCGGCGGCGGCGGGCGCGCCCTTCGAGGATGCCAAGAGTGGCGCAGTGCAATCACTCACAACCACGTTTCAATTGATCAATGTTGATATGCCGCGCGCCATCGCTGTGAAGAAAGATCAACTCCACGCGCTGATGGGCGACGCCATTGCGGACGGCTACGATTTGCCCCGCCGCGAAGGCAGCGTCCATATCACAACCAGCGCGGGCGTGATGGCGACCAATATGACGCGCGTCGGGGATGTGGACGCGCTCGATCCAGCCGCCTTGACCGCTGCCGAAATCGAAGGACGCCGACAAGCCGTCGAATATGCGCGCTTCTTGCGGGATCGTGTGCCGGGCTACGAGCGCGCGGACTTGGCACGCCTCAGTCATCAGATCGGCGTGCGCGAGAGTCGGCGTATTCTCGGAGCATATTGCCTGACGCGCTCAGATGTATTGGATGCGCGCGGATTCGACGACCGAATCGCCAAATGCGGCGCGCCTATCGAAGATCATCACGCCGGGAAAGATACGAACTGGCAGTATCTCCCCGACGGCGCAACCTACGATATCCCGTATCGTTGTCTGCTGCCGCATGGCGTCGAGAATTTGCTCGTGGTCGGGCGCTGCTTGTCCGCCGACCACGACGCCCATGCGTCGGTGCGCAGCATGGGACAATGTATGGCGATGGGGCAAGCCGGGGGCATCGCAGCGGCGCTGTCGGTGCAAGGGGATACGACGCCGCGCGCGCTGTCCGTAGCACGCCTTCAAGACCGTTTGCGGACGACGGGCGCAATCATCGACGCCGAGCAAGTCAAAGTGGAGGCGCTGTCATGATTCGCACCGTGTTAGGCGATATCGCGCCGGATCAACTCGGCATCTGCTTACCTCATGAGCATTTGTTGGCGCGTCCGCCCGCGCCCTACGATGCCGACGATCCCGATCTCGTGCTGGACGATCCAGACGCGGCGGCAGCAGAACTTGTGGATTGGCGCGCTGCGGGCGGCGGCGCGCTGGTCGAAATGACGCCCATCGACTATCACCGCGACGCGGCGGGCGTGCGCGCGCTGTCCGAGCGGACGGGCGTGCATCTCGTGTGCATCACAGGCTACCTCAAAGAGAAATTTAGTAAACCGTTCATCGAAAACGAGACTGTCGAGTCGCTCGCCGCGCGGATGATCCGCGAAATCAACGACGGCATCGACGCGACGGGCGTGCGCGCGGGCGCGATTAAGGCAGCATCCAGTTTGAACGCGATTACGCCGCTCGAAGCGCGCGTCTTTCAGGCAGCCGCCCGCGCACAGCGAGCGACAGGCGCGCTGATCACGACGCACACCGAAGCGGGAACCGCGGCGCTCGATCAGATCGCGCTGCTGACGGGCGCGGGCGTGCCGCCAGATCGCATCCTGATCGGGCATCTAGATCGGCACATGGATTGGGGTTATCACCAGCAGATCGCGGCGACGGGCGTTTACATGGGCTTCGATCAGATCGGCAAAGCGAAATATGCGCCCGACGCCGACCGTGCCGCGATGATCGCGCGGCTGATCGACACCGGACACGTCGCACAACTGATGCTCTCGATGGATATCGCGCGTCGTTCGAGTTTCCGGCATGATGGTGGATCACCGGGTTTTGTCCATCTGCTGACCGATTTCGTCCCGACTTTGCGCGCGGCAAATGTGCGCGAAGATGCGATCCGGACGATGATCCGCGATAATCCTGCGCGCGCGTTCAATCTTTCGTAGGGGTTCATCATGATCGATCCAGTCCAATCGGACGAAACGCTGTGGAACGATATTCAGACGACGCAGCCAACACATGGACAAGCGGCGATTTGGTGGCTCGGACAGAGCGGTTATGCGATCAAGACGGCGAACGCATGGTTCTACGTCGATCCGTACCTATCCGAACATCTGACGGCGAAATACGCCAACACGGACAAGCCGCACATCCGCATGACGCGCGCCCCACTACGCGGCGACGTTGTGCGCGCCGGACAGTATGTTTTCGCCAGCCATAAGCATTCGGATCATCTTGATCCGGGAACAATGCCGGCGCTGTTCGCCACCAATCCCGCCATCAAACTCGTTTTACCGCTGGCACTCGTCGATCATGCGGTCGATATGGGCTTGGCGCGTGAACGGCTGATCCCGATGCGCGGGGATGACACGCTCGAACTCAACGGCATAACCGTTCACGCGCTCCCGTCGGCGCATCCCACCTTCGACCACGACGAAACACGCGGACATGCCTTTCTCGGCTTCATATTCGAGGCGGACGGTGTGCGCCTGTATCACAGCGGCGATACGGTCGCCTATCCCGGCTTGGCAGAACGTTTGATCACATTACAGCCCGATCTCATGTTCTTGCCCATTAACGGCGCACAGTCACCCACCACGCCGCCGAACATGAGCGCCGATCAAGCGGTCGCGCTTGCACAGGAAATCAGCGGCGCGCTGGTCGTGCCACATCATTACGATATGTTCACGTTTAACACTGTGAATGTGGGCGATTTTGTATCGGCAGCGGATCGCGTGCGCATCCCGTATCGCGTGTTACAATGCGGCGAACGCTATTTATTCGAGGCGAAACGCCCATGAACTTGATGAACGTCGCAGATTTAGAGACGCCCGCCGTCCTTATCGATCTCGATATCATGGCACGCAACATCGCGCGGATGCAGGAACGCTGCAATGCGTTGGGCGTCGCCTTCCGCCCGCACATCAAGACGCACAAAATTCCCGAAATCGGGCATATGCAGCTTGAAGCGGGCGCGGTCGGCATCGCCTGTCAAAAAGTGGGCGAAGCGGAGGTATTTGCAGCGGCGGGCTTCGACGATATTCAAATCCCCTATAACATCGTCGGGGAGCGCAAACTCAATCGACTGATGCAGTTGGCAAAGATCGCGCGTATGACCGTTTCGGCGGATGATGCGGTTGTCATCGATGGCTTGGCGGCAGCGGCGAAACGCGCCAATGCGCGCGTCCGCGTTTTGGTCGATCTCGGCACGACGCTCCAGCGCACTGGCGCGCCTATCGATCAGATTGTGGCGCTGGCACAGCGCATCGTGGACGCCTCCAATCTCGATTTCGCGGGCATCATGCTCTATCCAAGTACGCCGCCCAATCGCCCGACCATTCAATCGGCGATCAAGGCGCTGAATGATGCCGGATTGACCGTCGAATCGGTCAGTGGCGGCGGCATTGGCGCAGCGTTCGACGCGGAAGCCGTACCGGAAGTGACCGAACTGCGCGTTGGCACGTCTATTTTCAACGATTGGCGCACGGTCAACGAAGGTTATGCGACTTGGGACGACTGTGCGATGCGCGTTCGCATGACCGTTGTCAGCCGCGCCGACGCTGACCGCGCGATCCTCGACGGCGGGAGCAAAACGATCTCATCCGATACGTTCGGACAAGGCTACGGTTGGATCGTCGAGTATCCCGACGCACGCATCGCCAAGTTGAGCGAGGAACACGCGCATTGCGATTTCAGCGCGTGTGATGTGCGTCCGGCGATTGGTGATATTGTGCATGTCATCCCCGTGCATACGTGCGTCGTGACCAATTTGCACGACCGGATTTATGGCGTGCGCGGCGGATCAGTCGAGGCGATTTGGGACGTGGCAGCGCGCGGATTGGTATATTGACGATGCGCGCAAAGGATACATGGAAATGACGGTCATTGGTATCGATCTGGGCGGGACGAAAATATCGGCGGTGCTGCTCGATCCTGATACGCGCCAGATTGCCGCGCGTAAGACGATCCCGACGGAAGGCAAACTGGGACCCGATGCGGTTGTGGCGCGCATCGCGGATGTATGCCGCGCGGTAACGGCGGACGTGGGCATCGCGCTCGATGATGTGCGGGGAATCGGCGTCGGAATGCCGTGTGTGATCGACTATGTGAACGGGCGCACCTTGATCATGGCGAACTTGCCCGGCGATTGGCACGAAAAGCCCGTCGCCGCAGACTTGCGCGCCCAACTCGGACGCCCGATCTGGCTGATCAATGATGCGCGCGCCTTCTCACTGGCAGAGTCCGTCTGGGGTGCAGGGTTAGGCTATCCGGTTGTAGCGTGCTTCACACTGGGGACGGGCATCGGCGGCGGTATCGTGATCGACGGTAAGCTGCATATGGGCATGGATAACGCGGCAGCGGAGTTCGGACATCTGACGGTCAACCTTGATGGCTCGCCGGATGGTGTTGGCGTTCCCGGCAGCATCGAATCGTTGGGCAGCGGGCCCGCCATCGCGGCAGCAGGCGCAAAGGCAGTGATGCAGGGCGTGAACACGCAGATCGGTGCGCTGGTCGATTACGATTTGAACATGATCACGCCGGAGGTCGTGCGCCGCGCCGCCGAACTGGGCGATATCGTCGCACAAGACATCCTCCAGCGTGCGGGAACCGCCGTCGGCGCGGGCATCGCCAACGTGATCACCATCCTCGCGCCGCACTGTGTGATTCTTGGCGGCGGCGTGACCGCATTGGGCGACTGGATACTGAACCCGATCCGCGCGGCGCTGCGCATCTATTGCCGAACCGTCGATGTAGACAAATCGCAGCTCGTACTGGCGGCGCTCGGCGCGGACGCGGGCGCGATTGGCGCGGCGTTGTGGGCTTATCAACATTCATCATCATCTATCGGGCGTGCCAGCAGCGCGTCCCGACACCATTCGATAGGATAATTCATGCCTCTCCCTCTACTTCCCACCAGCGTCATCGGGTCGCACGCGATCCCCAGTTGGGTTCATCTCGCGCGCAAAGCCGCCGCCAACGACGAAATCGGCGGCGATGATATGCGCGAAGTCGAAGATGATGCCGTCGATACCGCGATCCGCGATCAAACTGATGCGGGCGTCGATCTGATCACCGACGGCGAGATGCGGCGCGTCGGCTTTTTCACGGCGGGCTTTTACGATTACATGACGGGCATCGAACCCGTGACGGCGGCACGCAAAACCGGTGTTGGCGGACACGACCAGCGCGAAAAATACGTCGCTGTCGGCGCCTTGGACGCGCCGAATGGCTTGGGCTTGCTCAACGAATACAACTATTTGCGCCAGCGCACGGACAAGCCGATCAAGATGCCGATACCAGGTCCCTATACGCTGTCTGGTCGCATCGAACCAGGCGCGATCTACAAAGATCGCTTCGATGTAGCCTATGGACTAGCGGAAATCGTCAACCGCGAACTGAAAACATTGGTCGCGGCGGGCGTCAATTTCATCCAGATGGACGAGCCATCCTACGCCGTCCATTCCAGCACGCCGCGCGCGTTTGTCGATCTGTTCAATCGCGCTGTCGAAGGCGTGGACGCGAAAATTAGTATGCACCTGTGCTTCGGCAACTATTTGGGGCGTCCCGTCGCCAAGCGCACCTATCGCCCGCTGCTGCCGCACATCTTCGACATGAAGCTGCATCAATACGCGATGGAATTTGCTAACCGCGAGCTGGCGGAGATCGAAATCTTGCGCGAGTTCCCGCCCGATAAAGAAATCGCCGTCGGGCTGGTGGACGTGAAGAATTATTGGTGCGAGACGCCCGCTGATGTTGCCGAGCGTCTGCGCCGCGTACTGGAGATTGTCCCCGCCGAGCGCGTGACCGTCACACCGGATTGCGGCTTCAGCCAAACGGCGCGTTGGGCAGCGCGGCGCAAGCTGACAGCGATGGTGGAGGGGACGCGCATCGTCCGCCACGAACTGACGGGAAACGATTAATGCAGAGCGCGCAGAGACGCAGAGAAAAACTGAAGGCATTTTCGCGCCTGTTTTCTCTGCGCGCTCTGCGTTAAAAAATATCTACTGTGTCGCCGTGATTCCGCCGTCCAGATACAACGTCTGCCCGGTGATGAAGTTCGACGCGGGCGATACCAAAAACAGCGCCGCTTGCATGACTTCTTCCGGCTCTGCGATCCGTCCAAGCGGGATGCGCGCCGTCAGATTGGCGTAAAATGTTGGATCGGACAGCATGTGCGCGACTTGCTCGGTACGAACAAACGTCGGCGCGACCACGTTGACGTTGATTTTGTCGCCCGCCCACTCCGCCGCAAGCTGCTTGCACATGATCGACAAGCCGCCCTTCGCCGCGCAGTACGCCGCATAGCCGCGCCCGCGCAGCGCCAACAGCGTCCGCACCGATCCGAGATGGACTTGCTTGCCGCCCACCCCACCTGCAATCTGATGTTTGGCGGCGGCTTGAGCGAGGAACAGCGCCGATTTCAGGTTGCCCGTCATGACGGTATCGAAGTTTTCTTCGGTGATGTCGAGCGCCTTTTCTTCGCGGTTCAAGCCGATACAATTCACCAAAATATCGATCCGCCCAAAATACGCGGCAACTTCATCCATCATCGCGCGGATTTGTGGGATGTCGTTCGCGTCGAACGCCGCCGGATACGCCTCATATCCCGCTCCGTTCAGCGTGTCCGCCAATGCTTTCGTGCGTTCGAGGCTGCGCCCCGCGACGACGATTTTCGCGCCCGCCGCTGCCAAGCCACGACAAACCGCCTCACCGATGCCGCCATAGCCGCCTGGCACAACGGCAACCTTGCCGCGCAAACCGAACTGCTTGTCTAAGAATCCATCTGGCATGAATGCCGCTCCATTTTCTCTGTGTTTTCAGGCAAGCTTTGTAACTACTCAGCCATCACGACTTTTTGGCTCATAACGGTTGACAATAGACCACTTTGTAGTGGATTTTGGTCGTGATCTTCGTGCCACGAAGTTCTTTATGGACATCTAAGGCTT
>DAOTUQ010000133.1:0-6361 GCA_034437055.1 Anaerolineae bacterium | reverse complement strand
CCGACTCCAGCCCGTACAACATTTCTTCAAACGTTTTCCGATAGACCACGCCGAAATCGAAATCAATCCGATCTGTGCCGTTCAAGGGAATCGTCACCGTTGGGATCGGTTGATCGACGGCGAATTCATAGGGATACGCTGCGCCCGTTTGCAGATTTGGGCGTGGATCGAGGACGAAAATACGGTACGGCTGCGCATGATCACGCTGCGTTCGGTCGCTATAATCGCCAAAGTTGAGGAACGTTGGCGGCGTCTGATGCAGATAATCGATCTCGACGAACACCGCGCCGCCCTCAAGCAGCAGTTTGCGCTTGTGTAAATATTTTCTGCGATCTCGACCACGCGCTTTGTTCGATGGCGACAATAACTCGATCCACGCTACGGGTTTATCTTTGGGGAGGTCAATTTCGTAGACGACCAGCGCCATATAGGGGTGTTCGTGATCGATGAGATTGGGCAGTACATCCACCAGCGCGTATTCAGCCAGTGCCGTAAGCGGGACGAATGCCGGACGCTGGGTTGGTTGCAGATCGCGCACGATGATATCCGCGCGCGGCGAACGCAGATCGTCACCGACTCGCCGAATTTGCACCGATTGTTCAACGCGCGTTGTATAACCAAGCGGCAGCAATTGCGCGCGTAATCCACGCGACAGATCGCCAATATGGGGATTATGAAAATCGTTCCACTCGTTTTCGGCTTGCCAATAACTATGCAAATGGGCATTCACGCCCAGATATTGATTTTTGCGTGTGCGCAGCGGCATCGTCTCATGCTCCCTCGCTTGCGCCAATTATAGCACGCGGGCGAGGGAGCGGGCTTGCCAGCCGCAAGCCCCCTACATCATTCGCAGATGCGCCCCTAATCCCCTGCCATTGCCGCCGCCGCGCGCCGCTCCGTCGAGACGGGCGCGTTTTCCATGGTCTGCTGTGCGAACTGGCGGCGGTACAGCCCCGCATACATGCCGTTCTGCCGCAAAAGCTGTTCGTGCGTGCCGTCCTCCATGATCTGCCCGCGCTGCATCACGAGGATGCGATCCGCCTCGCGGATCGTGGACAGCCGATGCGCGATGATCAAGCTCGTCCGCCCCTTCAAGACGCGCGCCAAGCCGGTTTGGATCGCCGCTTCGGTCTCGGTGTCGATGCTGCTGGTCGCTTCATCGAGGATCAACAGGCTCTGCGGGTGATGCAGCAGCGCGCGCGCCAACGCCAACAATTGGCGCTGTCCCTGCGACAGATTCGCGCCGCCCGGCAGCAGCATCGTGTTGTAAGCGTCCGGCAGCCGCTCGATGAACGGCGCGGCACACGCCACGCGCGCCCCCTCGATCATCGTTTCGTCGCTGATGGTGGGATCGAACAGCTTCAAGTTCTCCGCAACCGTGCCATGAAAGCAGTACGGATTTTGCGGGACGACCGTCACATAGTGGCGCAAGTCCGCCAGCGCCAATTCGCGCACGTCCACGCCATCGATCAGGACGCGCCCTGCGTTCACGTCGTAAAAGCGCGCCAACAAGCCGGCTAGCGATGTTTTACCCGCGCCCGTCGCGCCCACGACGGCGACGCGCTGCCCCGCCTCGACGCGAAAATCAATGTCGCGCAAGACCGCGTGTCCCTCATCGTAGCCGAATGTAACGTGATCGAACGCGAATGTCCGCTTGAAGTCCGGCAGCGTCGTCGGCGTCGGCGACTCTGGGATGCCCGGCTCGACCTTCAGCATCCGCGCGACGCGCTCGCCTGCTGACAGCGCCGTCTGAATCTGCGAGAACTGCTCGGAGAGTTGCAGCACGGGTTCAAAACTGCGCCGTGTGTACTCTACGAACGCGATCACCATGCCAACGGTCGCCCACCCTTCGACCAAGCCAATCGCGCCGCCCCACAGCACCAGCGCAAACCCGACGCTGGTCAAGATTTGCAAGCCCGACGCGAACAGCGTGAAGTTATCGCGGATTTCGCGGTGAATCTCGAAATGGCGTGTGTTATAGCCGCCGAACTCCGCACGGCTGACGACTTGACGCTGAAACAACTGGACGACCAGCATCCCGCCGAAATGCTCGTTCATGAACGCGAGAAATTCTGCGACCAGCTTGTGATACGCCGTCGATGCCGAGCGCAGCCGCCGCCGAAAGAACACGGTCAGCCCGATCATGACGGGCATGACCGCCAAGCCGAACAGCGCCAAGCGCCAATTGAGCGCAAACATCGTGATGATGATGCCGAACAGCGTGATCGTATTACTCACCACGACCACGAAGCTCGTACTGATCAGTTCGGACAGCGAGTCGATGTCATTGGACAGCCGCGAGACCAATTGTCCGACGGGCGTCGTGTTGAAGAAGCGCATATCCTGCTTGAGGATATGCTCGAACAGCGTCTGGCGCAGATTGACCAGCGCCGACTGTCCAACCGTTTGCAACAAGTAGATGTGTCCGAAGCGCAGCACGAACAACAGGATGATCGAGATGAAATACACCACACCGAGCGGGATCAAGCCGTCGAGATTGCCCGTCGAGATGGGTCCATCGACCGCCTGCTGAATCAGATACGGCAGCAGCACCGAAAAGAAGCTGACGCCCGCCAGCATGAGGAATACCAAAATCAGCGACCGCGCATAGGGGATCAGAAATTTCGCCAGCATCCAAATCAGCGATTTGTCGCTGACGTAGACTTCAACCTCACTGTAGGGATCGGGCTGCGGCGGGAGGGTGCTTTTCTTGTTGATCATTCGTCCTCGCCTTTCAACTCGCGCTCCACCATGCGCATATACATGCCGCCGCGCGCCACGAGTTCATGGTGCGTCCCCTGATCCACGATCCGCCCTTCCGCCATCACCACGATATGATCCGCATCCTTCACCGTAGCGATGCGATGCGCGATCACGAGGCTCGTGCGCGATTTCAGCACGCCACGCAGTTCCGCGAGAATGTCAGCGGCGGTGTGGGTATCGACGCTGGAGAGCGCGTCGTCCAAAATCAAAATCGCTGGATCGCGGATGATCGCGCGCGCAATCGCCACGCGCTGTTTTTGTCCGCCGGAGAGCATCACGCCCTTTTCCCCGACCAGCGTATCCAGCCCGCGCGGAAGCTGCGGCAGATCGTTGGACACGCGCGAAATGCGCAGCGCGCGATCCAGCTCATCATCATCGATATCGCGCTTGCCCATGCGGACGTTCTCATGCAGCGGTTGGCTGAATAGGAACGTCGATTGCGGCACGAAACTGACCGCGCTGCGCAAATCGTCCAGTGCCAATTCCCGCACATCCTCGCCATCGATCAGCACACGCCCGCTGGTCGGATCGAGGACACGCCCCAACAGATTGACCAACAGCGTCTTGCCACAGCCTGTGGGACCCACGAACGCCACCACCCGCCCAGCGGGGATGCGCAAGCTGATGTCGCGCAAAATCCACTGTCCATCGAGGTTGACCGAGACATTCTCGAAAGCGATATCGCCGCGCACGCGCGACAAATGATGCGCGTCCGGCACATCGCGGATGTGCGCGGTTTGCAGCAGCGGCGTGATGCGCGCCAGCGCCCCGCGCGTCTGTTGGTAGCGTTGATACAGGATGCCGAGCGCCAACAAGACGTTGCTGATATAGCCGAGATAGAGCAAAAACTGGGCGAAGTTGCCCAACGTCAGCGCCCCTTGCAGCGTCAGCACGCCGCCAAACAGCACGACCACGCCCGCCGTCAATTGGCTGATCATGTTGGGCAGCATCCCGACGGGTTCGTTGCGGCGCTTGAAGAACAGAAATATACGCCGGAAGTCGAGATTTTCATCGTGGAATTTGCGCGCGATGCCATCTTCGCGCCCGAACGTCTTGATCGTCTGGATGCCGCTGATCGAGTCCTGTGCCAGCGATGCCACGACGCCCGATTTCGCCTGCACGCGCTCGAACAAGTCCGCGATGATCAGCCCGGCTTTCGCCTGAAAGCTGGTCGAGATCGTCAGGACAGCGAAGGCGATCAACGTTAACGGGATGTTGACGCTGGCGAGCAGGACGAACGTGACGATCAGCGCCGTGATCGAATTGCCGCCGCGCAAGAAGAACATGACCAAGAACTGCCAAATCAGGTTCATATCGGCGTGCATCCGCGAGATCAAATCGCCCGTCGGATATTGTTGATAGAACTGTTGATCTTGGGTGAGCAGGTTATCGAACAAGTCGCGCCGAATATCAAAGTTCGCGCCGTAAGACACCACGCCGCTGTAATAGCGTTGCACGAAGAACGCCAACACAGTCACGACCGCCAGCGCCAACATGGTGCCGATGGTGATGCGCAGTTCTTCGGGCGGCGTATTCGCGCGTATCTGGTCGATGATTGTGCCGAGTAGGAATGGTTCGAGCGCCGCTGTGATGCCGGCGATAATGCCGGAGATCGTCGCCGCCCATGCCGCGCCGCGCCGCAACCCGACGTAATGCAGCATCCAGCGCCAATCTGCTCTGGGCGCTTTCGTATCCGCAGAAGGTGCGGACGCGGGTGCGGAAACGTTATTAGGAGACGAACCGACACTATGTCGCTCCGTCCCGACCGCCTGTGTTACCATACTTCCGTTTCGCCTTTCAACCGGAATTCACTTGCATTTTTATTGTAGGCGAGACGAATAGAACCAAACGATACCACCCATGACCGATAATGAGCGGACACGGCAATAGTCAATGCTGATAAGATCGCGCGCGCTTTGCTTGTAAACCAGAGAAAACAGACCCGATGTGTAGGGCATAGCGCGTCATATCCGAACCCAAATGATTTCAGATTTTTAAAAGAATTACGACGCCAAGCCGCGCACCAATTCGGTCACTTCATCCACCACGACGAGGAATAATTCTTGCGTCAGCGCATCATCGACTTGATACAGTCCGCCGAAATTGCCGTCGCCCAAGACTTCGCGCGGGGAGTGTTCTGCCAGCAGTTCCAGATTGACGGGCGTCTTTTCGGTACGTGGCGACGGGCTAACGCGGTTGAAGGGGAAGTTTTCGCCCCAATTGGCGTGATCGAGCTTAAGCTGATGCCGCGCCTCGAAGGCTTTCACAGCTTTTTCGCGCCACCAGTCATACCACACGAACGACGCCGTGCCATCGCTGTGCAGATCGCGTAAGCGTTCGGGCATCTGATTACCACCATGTCCGTTGAGCATGAAGAAGTGCGTGAACCCTTGATGAATCAGGCTCTCCACCACTTCGATCAAGAGCGCGTCGAACGTGGCACGGCTGAGACTGATCGTACCCGGAAAATCGACGAACAGCGGGCTGACCCCGAAAGGCAGCGGCGGCGCGATGATCACCGATTCGCGCTCCGCGACGGCGAGGGCGATGCGTGTCGGGATCAGCGTATCAGTCGTCAGACTCAAGTAGGCGTGCTGCTCGGTCGAACCCGTAATGATGATGATCCGATTATCGCTAGTCAGGTACCGTTCGACATCCATCCAGTTCAAATCTTGCAGTCGCATGGGTGACTCTCTCGGATCGGACGCGGTAGTGAGAAGTTAGTCTAACGAATTTAATTGCGCTTGTGGGGAAAATTGGGGAAAAATTCATGAACCTTTCAGTTTTGTTACAATCAAGATTCCCCGTGCGCGGTGCGCAAGGGGTTGGAATAGACCTGTGTTTAGGGCATGGCACACCATACCATGCCCTAAACGTGCCGCGCGTGACTTCGTTATTCCGTTGGGAGGAACGCGAGGGTCGTCACATCGGTCAGTTCGATAATCGTATAGCCGAAGTAGTCACTTGGGAACAAGCCCGTGTAATACATGCCGTAGCTGGTCGCGCCCATATTGGCTTCGTTCAGCAGCGCCAGTTCGGTCTGCATTGCCACGTCCATCGGCATCACATCAACTGTCATGCTGCCGCTTGCCACATCGTCATACGACGGACGGACGACGCCTGTGATCACGATGTTGGCACCCGTGAACAGATCGCGTGGCAGGCTGCGTCCTGTGTTGTTGATCACCAAGACTTGATCGTTGTCGATGCTGACATTCTCACCGAGAATGAAGGCATCCACGCTCAGGAACGTCTCAATGAAACCTTCCATGATCACCGACTGCGCGTCAAATGCTGTGCGATTGGAGGTAACTTCTTCCAATGTCGCCGGAACGACGGTTGCCATGCCATCTGCTGTCGGCGTCGCGGTTGCATCTTGCGCACTCACTGAAACTGCCAACACGGTCATCAAGGCAAGCGCCATAACCAGACCCAAAATTTTCCGCATGTGCTTCACTCCTAGAAACTTAGTTATCACATGAGGGTGGGGCATAAATCCTTGTGAGCTATTGCCGCCTCTTTATGCCCTACTCAAAATGACTTGTCAATACCAGAAGGCATAGTGTAAAACAGGCTTGAGAGGGAATTATGCCCCACC
>DAOTUQ010000132.1:0-2502 GCA_034437055.1 Anaerolineae bacterium | reverse complement strand
GGCGTGGTCGTGATCGCGCGCGTTGAAGGCGAAACGGTGATCATCGAGGACGATGCCACCGACAAGCCGCTGATCGATGCGCTGTTGCAGCGCGGCGTCCCGCGCAGCCAGATCGTGCTAGCGTATGCGGGCGAGGCGCTGCCCACGCCCATTGGAAAATAAAACGGGGGCAGCATCGCCCCCGTTCGTGGTCGTATCGTTGCCAAGCGTTAGTCGGCAGCCGACTCGGTGTGCGTCAAATAGTCGGCGGTATACATTGCCGGGTCTTCGTTGGGCGCATCTTTGTGAAAGCCGATCATCTTGGAGCGATCCTCGTCCCACAGCCGAATACGCAGCGATTTCAAGCTGCTGCGCAGGGTCATCGGCTCGACTTGGAATATTTCATTCTCGGTGTGCGCCGCTTCCAACTTGTAATTGGGGATGCGCGGGCTGAGGTGGTGGATGTGATGAAAGCCGATGTTGCCCGTGAACCATTGCAGCACGCGCGGCAGCTTGTAGAACGAACTGCCTTCGAGCGCGGCGCGCTCGAAATCCCAGTCCTCATGATGTTCCCAGTACATATCCTCGTACTGATGCTGCACGTAGAACATCCACACGCCGAGCGATGCCGCCATCCAGATGATCGGCAGTTGGACGAGGATGAATTCGCGCATCCCAATCGTGGCGCTCATCCCCAAGAAAATCAGCAGCAGCGCGATGTTGGTATAGGTGATGCTGTTGACTTCGCGCCCCTTCTTCGAGTGGTTGAAGGACGGCAGGCGCTGCAACACGACGAATTCCAGCACAGGACCAAACACGAAGATCACCAGCGGATTGCGATACAGCCGATACGCGATCTTGTTGATGCGCGAGAGCTTCTGATATTCCTGATAGGTTAGTGTCCAGATGTCGCCCGTGCCGCGATGGTCGAGATCGCTGGCGGTCGCATGATGGACGGCGTGCGCGTGCCGCCAAGCGTAATACGGCGTATAGGTGATGATGCCCGTCAGCACGCCCGTGATTTCGTTCCAGCGGCGGTTCTTGAAGAACGACCCATGCCCAGCATCGTGGAAGATGATGAAGATGCGCATCCCAAACAACGCCGCCACCACACAGAACGCCAGCGTCAGCACATACGAAACTTCTAGCGCGCGGTACGCCAAGTACCACAGGATGAAGAACGGCGCGATGCTGTTGAACATCTGCCACACGCTCACGCGAATATCGGAGGATTGATATCGGGCGACGATTTTTTGCCAGCTCGACTTTTGCGGCGTCGCGCCGTTGGTAAGGGGAACGGTTTCCACAGCCACGCGGTTAAATTCCTTTGTCAATCGGTTGACGAATGGGTGTTACATTCCTTAACTTTAACAGAGATCGCGTGCATTTTCATGAGTGATTGTGCAAGATAGCGCAAGCTCAAAAGCCCGCGCTCACCGCATCCAATGCTTCGATCTGCTCCGGCGACAATTCCAAACTTGTCGCCCCGACCACTTCTTCAAGCTGTGCGACCGTGCGCGCCCCGATGATGGGGGACGTGATCGACGGACGCGCCAACTGCCACGCCAACGCGACCTGCGCCATCGGCACAACATGAGCATCCGCAATGCGTTCGATAGCATCGAGCGCGCGATAGGCGTTGTCGTCGCCTGTCAACTGCTTGATTAAACCGCTATCGGCGCGCGACGTATCGGGCGTGCGATTTTCGCGCGTGTACTTGCCCGTCAAGAATCCGGCTGCCAGCGGGCTGTACGGAATCACGCCGACGCCCTGATCCAAGCACGCCGCTTCTAGTTCGCGCTCATATTCCGCACGATGCACCAAGCTGTAATGCGGCTGGATGCAGTCGAAGCGCGCCAAATCGTGCGCATCGCTGACCCACAGTGCCTTCATCAGCAGCCACGCCGGAAAATTGCTCGCTCCAAGATATAACACCTTTCCGTCACAAACGAGGCGATCCAATGCTTCCAATGTTTCATCAAGTGGCGTCTCGGTGTCGGGATAGTGGACTTGGTATAAGTCGATGTAGTCGGTCTGGAGGCGGCGTAAGCTGTCCTCGACCGCGCTTTTGATATGGACACGGCTGAGTCCCTGTCCGTTGACCCCCTCCCACATGCGCCCGCGTACTTTTGTCGCCACTACGACATCGCGGCGGTTCCGTCGTTGGTGCAGCCATTCCCCGATCAATGTCTCGGATTCGCCGCCGTGGTTGCCCGCGCTCCAGTACGAATAGATATCGGCGGTGTCGAAGAAATTGATTCCAGCGTCAACGGCGGCGTCCATGATGGCGAACGATGCCTCTTTGTCGGCTGACCAACCGAACGTCATCGTTCCCAAGCAAAGCGCGCTGACTTTCAAGCCCGTGCTGCCCATACGCCGATAGTTCATGTGAAAATGCCTTTTTTGATTTTGCATATAATGAACGCAATTGTATCGTGGACAGCAACCGTATGGCAGAGACCATCAACGAACGGATCGCCCAACTGAAACACAACGATGTCGCTGTGCGCACCGCCGCCGCCG
>DAOTUQ010000131.1:0-51565 GCA_034437055.1 Anaerolineae bacterium | reverse complement strand
GATCACGTTAACTATAAGCCGAACCACTTCAGCATCATGAACTATACATGGCAGACCGCCGGGCTGCGCCGCCGCACGGAACATAATTTATTCGGCTTCGTCTTTTACACCTATGACGCGGGCTATCTCGACTACTCCCGTTTCGGTACGGCGGACTTGCCAACATTGAGCGAAGCAGCGCTCAACGAAACCAACGGCATCAGCGCGGGCGCGGCGGTGGCAACCTATGCCACGCGCTACTACTGTCAAGGTGGCGGCAGCCAAGATGTGTTGGGGGTCGTGCAGACGTTCGATTGGAACTGCGACGGCGATACTGCCGATGGTGATGTGAGCCGCGATGTCAACCAGAGCGGCGCGGCGGACAACAGCTTTTCGTCCGCCAACGAATGGGTGAATTTGGTCTACAGTGGCGGCGCGGTCGGTGATCTGGGCGTGATTTTCCTGCCTCAAGTGACCTCGACCGAGAATATGATCGAGCCGACGATTGCCGACTACGACGCCTTGGTCATCGACGCGGGCTGCATCGCTGTGATGCCGAACCTGCTTTCCAATCCAGCCTTCACGGATAGTGAGGACTGCTGGCAAGAATATGGACCCATCAATTTCAGCGTCGCTAACGATCTGGCACAGATTTTCAATGACGGCAGCCAAGCGGGCATCGGCGCAGTGATGGAACAGCAGACGTTCGCTACGCTGCCTGCCGCGATGCCGCTGCAATTGACGTTCAAGCTCGGCAACAGCAGCGCCAACCGCCAGCGCGTGACCGTTATCGCGCGCAACGACGGGTACAACGATCTCGTGTTCTGTACATTCTGGCTCGATGCTGGACAAGCGGCAGCGTCCTATACGATGAATGTGCGCAGTCTCATCGCGTGGCATAACCCATGGGTGTCTATCTTTGCCTCGACCGCCAATGGTGGCGCGGCGATCACGGTAGACGACGTGAGTATACAAGTGGTATCGAATGCGACGGTCAACGGCAACGACTGCATCGATCCGAACGCGCCGCCCGTCGGCACCGGCGCGGACAGCACCACTATGGTCGTCAACGGCGATTTCAGCGCGCCCATTGGCGCGCCAGATAACTGGAAGACGTTTGGCAACCTCGTTAGCGACAATGCAACCGGCGTGTTCCAGATGTACAGCACCGCGAATAACCCGGTGGGCGTCGTGCTGCAAGATACGCCTGTCGCCGTCCCTATCGATACCACGCTCGAAGCGACGTTCCAACTGCGCAACAGCCATCCGTCGCTGCCGCTGCGCCTGACGGTGCTGCTGCACGCGCGCGACTTCAGCGATCTGCAAGCGTGCAGCTTCGTGATCCCGCCGAACTTTGCGCTGCAATCGTATACAGTGCGGGCGCACACCACGCTGGCGTGGGACGCGGCGTCGATCTCGTTCTACGCTTCGACGGTCAGCGATGCGGGTTTCGTTCAGTTGGACAATGTGACCTATACCCAACGTCCCTCGCTGGCATCGTTCGGCACGACCTGCTATCCGCCGGGAACCTTGATCCCCGCGCCACCGTCTGCGCCGAGTGTCGTACTGCCTGTCGTGAGCGCGCCGTACATTCCGCCGGGTTCGTTTGCTGAACCAAGTTCGCCCGCTGAAATGCCGCTGATCGTCGCGCCCGCACCGATAGAGAACACGATTGGCGAAGGCACGGTCAGCGAGTAAGCACGATTTCGTATCAAAACAGCGGTGTAATCGTCCGTCAAGAAAATTTTCAAAGCACCCTCACCCGACCCCCTCAGCTCCATGTGGCTGAGGGGGTCGGAGAGTGAGGTAAATCCAATCCGTTATTCATCTTCCAATGTCGGTTGGATGGTAAATATTTCTTTGACCGCCAGCGAGAAACTAGGTAATAAGTCGCCCCCGCTTAAGCTATCGGCGGTCGTCAGGGTGTGGCTGCTCACCGCCGTCATGACCTCGATTTCTTCGGGATCGGGATAAATCAACCAGACGATTTGCGTGCCGTTGGCGAAGTAATACTGCGCCTTTTCGCGCATGAAATTTTTGCTCTGTCCCGGCGACTGGACTTCGACCGCCAAATCGGGCATGAACGGAATCACCGCTTTGGGTGGCACGGCGCGACCTTTGATCCGCTTGATGAACGACAAGTCGGGAATCCGATCATTTTCGTCGTCGTGGGGCAGTTTATAGCGCGCCTCTGGCAGCACCCAGCCAATCGGGTGAGCGCGAATATAAATGAACAAAAAGCCGCCCAGAATATAAGCCGTTATGCTGTGTGTGAAGTTTGGCGCTTTCTCGATTGTCTCCCCGGCGATCAGTTCAAAACGACGATCTGGATACCGCTGCGTCACCATCTCGAACACGTCTGCGGGCGATGCTTGAATGTGCAGAATCATCGCACTCCCTCCAATTTTCCCGTATTGTAGCGTTTTTTCGCGCCAATTTCGCCAAATTTTCATTGACAACGCACAATCAGCTACAATCCCGTCCCAAAAAGGAAAATAAACATGACCACTTCACTCCACGACAAAATCGCCGTTGTCACAGGCGCATCGCGCGGCATCGGACGGGCGACGGCGTTGGCACTGGCGCGGGCAGGTGCGCACGTCGTCGTCACCGCGCGCAACCGCGAGGAACTCGACACGCTGGCGCAAGAAATTGAGGCGTTGGGTCGGCGCGCGCTGGTAGCGGCGGGCGATCTGTCCGATACCGATCAGGCTTTGGGCGTTGCAGAAGCGGCGCTGGCGACCTTTGAGCGCGTAGACATCTTGGTCAATAATGCGGGTGTCGGCAAGTTCGGCACGCTCGATACGCTGACCATCGACGATTACGACTGGATGATGAACACCAACATGCGCGCCACCTTCTTGGCGACGAAGGCGTTCTTGCCCGGCATGATCGAGCGGCGTGAGGGGTGGATCGCGTTCGTCGGCTCGGTAGCGGGGCTGAACGGGCTGCCCAACGAGACGCTGTATTGTGCCAGCAAGCACGCACAGTACGGCTTCGCGCGGTCGCTCGATCACGAATGCCGCCCGCATAACGTCAAGGTCAGCTATATCGCGCCCGGTGGCGTCAACAGCTATTTCGCGTTCGGGACGGGGCGCACGCAAGGCGATCCGAAGCTAGAGACGTATTTGGACAACGAGGACGTGGCGGACGCTGTGTTATTCGCGCTGCAACAGCCGCCGAAAAGCCGGATATTTTTGGTCGGACTTCGACCGATGGGTGAGCAGCTATAACCCACGCCGATCACGCCGTCGCGCGCGCGATGTAGGCTGCCATTGTGAACACCAACGCCCCAGCTTCAATGTAGGGCTTCATAATCGTTTGTACGTCGTCGTGCATCGCGTCATTCAATGCCGCGCGTTGCTTCGTATCCATCTGCGCCAGCGCGGGGACGGCGGCACTCGAAGCGTACAGCGTGATCGGGAGGAATGTTTCAGGATTTGCAAAGCGTACCGTATGCGCGCTCGGAACGATCTCGACGTTGTGAAAGCCTGCGTCTGCCAGCAGCCGTTGCAGCATGTCCACGTCACCCATCGAAAACGGCATCCCTAACGCTGGCACGCCAAGATGCTGCACAAGCAGTCGATTGAGTTCAGCGTAAATCGGATTACGGTCGAGCGACTGTTGAACGCTGATCCGTACCCGTCCGTTTGTCGCCAGCACGCGCCGCATTTCTTGCAGCGCGGCGGCACGATCTGGAAAGAACTGTAATCCTTGCTGACAGACCACGAGATCAAAACTGTGATCGGGAAACGGAAGCGCCAGCGCACTGCCCTCAGACCATTCAATCGCTGCGCCGTCGGTCAGCGGCAGCGAGCGCGCTACCCCTAACATCGGCGGTGTGATATCCAGCCCCGTCACTCGTCCTTGTGCGCCCACGCGCGGCGCACTTTCGCGCGCGACCACACCCGTTCCGCAGGCAACATCCAAAACACGCTCGCCTGTTTGTAGCTCCGCATCATCGAGCAGGATACGCGCGGCGGGGAGAAAAAGCGGTGGGACGAGATACATTTGATAGGCTTGCGCCGGATTCTGATCTGCAAATGAAAGCGAGTTGGACATAGCAAGACTCCTGAATGTCATACACCACCGCGGCGGTGTCGTCCCTTGAAGTATAGCAGTTTTGCGAATTGGCGTATCTTCCCGAACGGAACCCCGAAGTAATGGGTGTACCCGTCATCGTTCGTAGCACCGTTCGTATCTGGCTGTCAGCGATGCCGGATGCCAAAAATCGCGCGCCTACCCATCCGGTATGAGTTTTCACGATTTTTAAGATGATCTTGATACAAATTTCCCTGTCACATGGGCTGGTCACAGTTGCGATTTTGCGCGATTCGCTTAGAATCAAGGCAAAATTTTCAGCGTGAGATCCTTTCGATGGCACCGAAAAAACAATCGCAAATGCAGAAGCCGGTCAAGCCCAAGGACGTGCCCCATTTGTCTGACCCCGCGTCTGTCGATATTCCGCTGCCCAAGAAGCTGTATGTACCGAAAGACCCCTTCGGACTGGGCGGCGCGTCCGATCCGCTGTTCGGCAAACTGGGCGACACCTTACCCAAAGACCTGCTTGCGCCCAAGCCAACGCCAAGTCACCGCGAGTCCAAGCCGAAATGGAAGAAGCAAACCCTGCGACTGGATGATAACCATACGTGGAACGCGCCCGATGGCTATGTGATCCTCATGCTGGATCGCGGTGCGGTGCGTTTCAACATCCCGCAGGGCTGGCATACCGACTGGAAGGACAATCACTTGCAGTTGTACGACCACAAGCCGCCTGACGATACTGCCGGAATTAGTGTGACCATCTTCCATCTACCGCCGCACGTCAATTGGGAGCAGCTTCCGCTCAAGCAGCTTCTGGAACAATCGACCAACGAGGAACGCGATGTCGAGAAGCACGGTGAGGAATTGTGGCGCTCGGAGGTCTTGACCATCACGCGCCCGGACATCGAATTGTGCTGGATGGAAGTGAAGTTCATCGACCCGAAAGAGAAACGCCCTGCCTTCGGACGGCACGCCGTTGCGCGCGGCTTCGATGTGGCGGCGCTGATCACGTTCAGCTTGTGGGAAGAAGATGTTGAGCGGTTTGCGCCCGTGTGGGCAGAAGTCTTGCGTTCCATCGAGTTGGGGCGTTACATCGATGATCCGACGAAGGGCGACACGCTGCATTAGCGGTTGGCTCGTTGGACGCGCGCCTTTAGATCGTTGGGAAGGGTGAAAATGATCCGCATGTAACCTGAGTTTAGGATAGGCTCTAAACTGTTCACCTCACCCCGAACCCCCTCTCCACTGCGTGGAGAGGGGGTTCGGGGTGAGGTTCTTGAAAAGGTGTCCTCTCCTCAGCTCCACGCGGTGGAGAGGGGATTTAGGGGTGAGGTGAAGCGATCCAAAACTCAGGTTACAATAGAGTCCAAGATTTTAGACACAGGATGAGGCGTGTCGCATGGTTGCGCGCTGGCTGCTGTCAATCCATTGGTTGGGCTTATCGCGGCTGATGGCGCGCGATTTGGCGCGTCCGCGCGCGCCCGTTGACTCGCGCGGCGTCGAAGCATTGTTACGCAAGGGCGAGCGCGCCTACGTGCGCGGAGATGCGCGGCGCGCACATGATTATTGGCGGGCGGCGGCGGCGCTCGCGCCCTATGACGAACGGATTTGGCGCGCGCTGTTGGGCGTCGTCGAGACGGACGCGGATCGGCGCGCGTGTTTGCAGAACATCGTCGCCATCAATCCGCTGAATGCTGATGCACGGCGCGCGCTGCTGGCGTATGACGGACGCGACCCGAATACAGTTTGATTGAACGCGCTGGTGTGGAAGGGGATTGTAATATAGTCGCACAACCACAGATTGCAGCCAAAACGGGCGCTAAGACCGATCAAGATTGGCTGGCAGATAAATCCACGGGCGGATTCGTCCAATGCATCGAAGGGGAAATCGTCGTGGCAGATGCCGACGACGATACGATCCAGGTCTACGTCTTGCGCGCGGGCAAATACGCCTTGTTGGGCAAGTTCGCCGCTGATGGAACGTTCGACTCGCCCGTATGGGGGACATTCGTCGATCTCAAGCCCGGATTCGCCAACGTGCCGCCCAAGCCATTCTGACCGTACCGAAGCGACCGCAAATATGTCTGTCAGCGCCCGTTCGTGCTATCATTATCGCGCTAGAGTAGACGCATGAACGTGATGATCGAACGCACCAACGACGCATGGATTGCAGATTTGAAAGCAGCAGCCGATGACGGGGAGCGCCAAGCGGACGCCCTGCGTGATCTGCAAGCGCGCTTGCAACGCGGCATCTTCTACTACCTCAGCCGCGAACGCAGCGACCTCACCAACCTCTCGAATCATGAACTGACGCAAATGTCGGAAGACCTCGCCCAAGACGCAACCTTGCGCGTGTTGGAGAACTTGGACACTTTTCGCGGCGACAGCTTGTTCACGACATGGGCGGCGCGCATCGCGGTGCGCTTGGCGATCAGCGATTTACGCCGCGCGCGCTACCGCGATTTCAGCCTCGATGATATCACTGCCGATGGCGATTTACTCCCACTGTCCGCCAATCCCGTCGCCAGCGAACCGCCAACCGCGCCGGAACGCGCCGCCGAGCAAGACGACGCGATCAGCAAGATCAACGCGGCGTTAGAGAATGCGCTGACCGAGCGCCAGTATCAAGCCTTGATCGCCCACACGGTGCGCGGCGTCCCGCTAGAAGTCCTCGCGGAGCAGATGAACACCAATCGCAACGCGCTTTACAAGCTGCTGCACGACGCGCGGCGCAAACTGCGCGCGCACTTAGAACAGCAGGGGTTGTCACCGGAATATGTATTAAACTTATTTCAGGATTAAGGTCAATACCTTCACCAATTATGCAGCATCATGAAAGTGAGCAGGTGGACGAATGCCACCTAGCGATGCTAGACCATGCCAAAGGCGAGAAATTAAATCGGGAAGGGATTTAGGGTCTGTCTGCAAACTCGGAAACCTCACCCCCCAACCTCCGCTCCGGTTCGGAAAGGGGGTTTCAAACCCGTTGTGACCTGTCCTGCTCCCCCGCTCCACAGCGTGGAGGGGGTTGGGGGTGAGGTGAACGGTTGAGAGCCGATCCAAAACTCAGGTTAATTACTCTGATAGTGGTATGCAGATTGCGGGCGCACGCTACGATGGAACTGTATTGATTTGGAATGCTGCGACTGGTGTTATCACTCATTCTTTTTCCGCACATGTAGGTGGTGCCACAGAAATAGCGTGGAGTCCCGACGGCACAAAAATTGCGAGTGGAGGTTTTGATAATGCAGTTAAAATTTGGACTTTGAGTTCAGGTGCATCTACTACACTGGGATCACTCAATTCGATAATTACCGGATTAGAATTTATTGATAATACGACGGTTTTAGCAATGGGAGTATTTGAATCGTTAGGAACAATTTGGAATATAAATACGCTTAATGTATTTTATACTTATATTGCATTCGGATATAGTTTAGATACTTATACGAATACGTCAGGGGTAAAAACCGCAGCGCGAACAGGGGTAGGTGGTGTTGGAACGTTCAACCCCTTGACCGGAACATTTATTCGCGGAATTCCTGTTCCGGGCGGCGATGTTTTCGATGCCAGTTGGAAGCCTGATGGCACAAAATTAGCCACAACCGGATCAGATGCCGCTGTGCGCATATGGAATACTTCCACAGGCGCACAAACGCTTGTTTTTTCATCGCATACAGCGGTCGTGATATCGGTCGCTTGGAGTCCGAATGGGGCGCAAATTGCCAGCCTTGATCGTTCCGGCAAGGTATATATTTGGAATGCAACCAACGGACAAGTGTTGAACAGCTTCAATGTTTTCTCCAGTACGATAACTTGGAGTCCAGATTCACAACGACTCGCTTATAGTGCCGGAAACGGTTCTGTGGTCATCATCGATCCCACCCCCGATAATCTCATCACCAACGGCACATTCGCCAGCGACGCGCTCTCCCCATGGACGACCTCCGCCGATCTCGTCTCGCGCGTCCAAAGCGGCGTCTTGGAGTTCTACCGCACTACGACCTCGACCAGCGGCGCGATCAGCCAGACGACAGGCGTGGCGATCCCCGCGCTCACGCCGCTCGAAGTGCGCTTGAGCATCGGCAATTCCAGCGCCGTCCGCAAGCGCCTCACCGTCACGCTCGAAGACGCAACCGACCCGACGCGGCAGCAGAATTGCTCAAGCATCCGTCTTTGGTTCGCAAGATCGGGTTTTTGCGCTGCGCTTGATACGCGACAATAAACGACCGTTGTTTTTGATGGTTGGGGCGATTCCCCTAAGACCCGATGTGCGTCCTCGTCCGCGTAATAACGTAATAACGTCGGTTCGTAGGGGTGCGCTTGGCAATCAAGCGTCCTTCACGATCCCATCGCTGTAGTGTGTGAACGGTGACGCCAATTTTTTTGCAAACTCTAATAGCGTGTACATATCCGTGCATACAAAACATATTTACACAAAATCAATGGCTAGATTCCTTCTCCCAAAGGTACAGCGATAAACGAGACGGTGTTGATGTGAACAACCCATGAGCATAGCCAAAAAGTCCGGTTATGCCGATTTTGGGTTAATATCAAACGATGGACTGCTCGGCGTGCATCGATTGAGGAGCGGGTATGAACAACGACGAATTATTGGCGACTATGACGCTCGAAGAGAAGATCGGGCAGATGTTCCTGTTGGCGTTCGCCGGGACGCGGCTCGATGAAGCGCGCGTCTTGTTCGAGGAACATTTCGTCGGTGCGGCGTACTTGGGCGATGACAATCTGCCGGATGCCGCCACCGCCGCCAGCCTGACCAACACGCTGCAAAGCTACGCCGCCAACACGCGGCTGCAAATTCCGCTGCTGCTTGGCGCGGATCAAGAGGGCGCGTGGTCGGTCATGACGCGCGAACAGAAGGGGCGCGAACGCTCTGCGATGGGTCCCGGCAATCTGGCGCTCGGCGCGGCGAACGATCCGGCGCTCACCCGTGCGATGTATCGCACGATTGCCGACGAACTCGGCGTGGTCGGGCTGAACGCCATCTTCGCGCCCTGTGCTGACGTGAACAGCAATCCGTACAACGCCATCATCGGGATGCGCTCATTCGGCGCGTTCCCGGATCGCGTGGCGGCGCAGACCGTCGCGGCAGTCGAGGGCGCGCTGTCGGGCGGCATCATCCCGACGCTCAAGCACTTTCCCGGACACGGTGACACCCAGATGGACAGCCATCGCGGCTTGCCGACGGTTGAGCGGACGGCGGACGAACTGCGCGCCATCGACTTGAAACCGTTCGCGGACGGAATCGCGGCGGGCGCGCCGATTGTCATGACCTCGCACATCATTTTTCCGGCGTTTGACGCGGAGAACCCCGCGACGCTCTCGCGGCGCATCCTGATCGACCTCTTGCGCGGCGAAATGGGCTTTGACGGCGTGATCTTGTCCGACAGCATGAATATGGGCGCGATTAAGAAGGTTTTTGACTCGGCAGACGCCGCGATCCGCGCGTTCAATGCGGGCGTCGATCTGTTGATGCTGGCGGAGGAACATTACGACCACAGCCCAGAGCAGTATCTCGCGTCACAGCAGGCGCTAATCGGCGCGGTGATCGCGGCGGCACAGGATGGACGCTTGCCAATGGCGCGCGTGGACGATGCGGTGCGCCGCGTGTTGAACCTGAAAATGCGGCATTTGGCGCGGCGTTCGTTGGTGGCGCACGAAATTATGGCGCGCGCGCTGGTAGGCAGCCCGCCGAATCGCGCCGTCGAATTGGACGCCGCGCGCGCGGCGGTCGCGCTGCTGCGCGATCAAGATGGCGCGCTCCCGCTGCCGAAGGATCGCGTTTATATCGTGGTCAACACCACGCAGCGCGCCGCGTATGCGGTTCTCGGCAAGACGCGCGGGATTGGACCCAACCAGACGACGTCCGCATTCGACACGTTTTACAGCGCGCTGTCTGAAACGCATCCCCAAGCGCGCATCTACGAGGCGACGGATGCTGCATTGGACGGCGATCTGTCCGCATGGCGCGATCTGCCAGTGATTGCCGTGACCGAGAATTATGCGCTGCCGGGTATGGACTTCGACCAATCGACGCAAGCCGCCACGATTCAGAAGCTGCTGAAGGCGGGTATCCATCCGATTGTGGTGGCGCTGCGCGATCCGTATGAACTGGCGAATGCGGCGTTCGACGGTGTGGGGACATACATCTGCGCGTTCAGCTTCCGTCCGAGCGCCGCGCGCGCCGCTGCCGAAGTCGTGGCGGGAGTGATCACGGCGCGTGGGGTATCGCCCGTCTAGTCATCCGCCAAGAAAGTGCATTAAAGCAACCTCACCCCCCAGCCCCCTCAGCTCCGCACCGAAGAGATGCCTTTTGCAGAGGGGGAGTCGTTTGGTGGGCTATCTCCCCCGCTCTGGTACGGAGAAGGGGTCGGGGGGTGAGGTGAATGATTGATAGATTATGCCTCGGTGATCGTGACCTTGCTCATCTTCTGACCCTGCTTGATCTTCAGCACCGTCTTGATGCCGTCGCCCGTCACCTTACCGAAAACTGCGTGCTTGCCGTCGAGATGCGGCTGCGGTTCGTGCGTGATGAAGAACTGTGAGCCATTGGTGTTCTTGCCGGCGTTCGCCATGCTCAATACGCCCGTCTCATGATTGATGCGCAGGGCAGCCGCTTCGTCGTCCCACTTGTAGCCAGGACCGCCGCGTCCCGTCCCAGTCGGATCGCCGCCTTGTGCCATGAAGCTGGCGATGACGCGGTGGAACTGCAAGCCGTCGTAGAAACCGTCACGCGCCAAAAAGACGAAGTTGTTAACCGTCAGCGGTGCGCGGTCGGCGAACAATTCGATATCGAAGCTGCCTGCATCAGTTTCGAAGTGGGCGACGTATTTTTTCTTCGGATCGATCACCATATCGGGGACGCCGTTGTATTCTTTTGCCATGTTTGTTCCTTCCTAAATCGGATAAAGTGAAGGTTGTCAGCGAATGTTTCAATTCTCTGACAGATTCTCCACGAAAATTTGGTATGCTCTCGCCCTTATAATAAGATATAGTCCTACAAATCCCAACGCTACGTTTGGGCATTTATCGTTATAGTGGTGGTGAGACCATGCTGCGCGTACTCTACATCGAGGACAACGCCGATAATCGGATGCTCGTGCGTCGGGTGTTGATGGCGGCTGACAACGCCGATTTCGTCGTCAACGAGGCGGACAGCGCCGCGAAGGGAATTGCGATGGCGCAAGCCAATCCGCCTGATTTGATCCTGATGGATTTGAGTATGCCGGAGATGGATGGCTTAAGCGCCACCCGGTTGCTGCGCACGATCCCGGAACTGCGCGATATCCCAATTGTTGCGCTGACCGCCAACGCGATGGAAAAAGACCGCGACCGCAGCCTCGAAGCAGGCTGTGACGGGTACATCCGTAAACCTATCGATATCGATAAGTTTCCTGAGGAAATCCTACAATACGTCAGGAGAGTGAAGTGAGCGAGGCGCAAAACCCCAAAAACATGACCAATACGAAAGCCACGTCCAGCACGGGCGCCGGAGAAAGTGGTGTGGGGACAACCACAAGCGTAGCGACCGGGACAACCCCCGCCGCGCCGACGCCCCCCGCTGCACCTGCCCCGACGCCCCCCGCGCGCGCGACGATTGAACCGAGTGACGCGCATGTATTGGTTGTCGAAGATAACGTGCCGAATTTCGTCTTGATCGCACGCATGTTGGCGTTCATGGGCGTGCAACGCTGCGAATGGAAAACGTCGGGCTGGCAAGTTGTTCAATTCGCGGACACACTGCCGCGCGTCGATCTGATCCTGATGGATATCCGGCTGCCCTACGAAGATGGTTATCAGGCGTTGCAAAAATTGCGCGCCAATCCGCGTCTGAAAGATACGGTCGTATGCGCGGTTACTGCCGAAGCCAGCGAAGATCAGATGCGCCGCGCCAAGAAAGCGGGCTTCAACGGCTTCTTGGGCAAACCGCTCGATCCGGATCGTTTTCCATCCCAGATTCGTAAGCTGCTCCGGGGCGAGGAAGTCTGGGAATGGAAGTAAGACGCGAAGAAGAAGCAGCCCTGCTGCACCGGCTCGTCACGTTCAGCCGCACGCTGCACACGGTCAGCCAGACCGACGATCTGGTACAACTCATTTTGAACGAAGCGCCTGTCGTTTTGCCGTTGGAGCGCATGTCAATTGTGCTGCGCGACGAGGCGGTGGGCGTGCTGCGTGTCATCGGCTTGCGCGAGGGCAACCGCGTGACGATCAGCCGCGCTGGCACCGGCACGACGCTCATTTCGCCGTTCGCGTCGATGGAAGTGCAAGTCGTCAATTATGGCGCGCCGCTCTATGTTGATGATGCGCTGGGCGGGTCGAGCGTCCGCCGCGGTGATGAGTCGGTTGTGCGGTCGATCATGGTCGCGCCGATGAAATATGCCTTCGCCAGCGCCAGCGCGACCAAACGCACCGAGTCGTTCGGCGTGGTCGCCGTTGGCAGCCTGCGCGCCAACCGTTATTTAGAAACTGAAAAAGCCATCTTTAAAGAATTGGTCAGCGTGATCGCTGTGGCACTTGGCGTCAGCCTCGACAGCGCGCAGCAACGCCGCACCGCTGCTGCCGAAGCCACCATGAACGCAATCTTATTCAAGCTGCAAGGACGCTCCAGCATCGATGAGATGCTGCGCGTGCTGGCAAGCGAACTCGGACAGGCATTGGGCGCTAATCGCGTGCGCGCGGCGATCAACGTCAGCGATCAGCCTCCCACATCGTAAGAGAAGCATCTAGGCGGAGGTGTGATGATTTCTAACCTTTTTAGCACCGCAGCGTATTCATCCGCATCGGAAAAAGACCGCGCACGGATCGTTTACATCATCACCATGCTGCTGTTGTCCCTGTTCGGCATGTATTTCGTCTTCGTCGATTTCGGCGCGAACGGCATTCCCCTCAGTGCGTTGTTGAGCAGCGATCCACGCGCGCTCATCTTTCTCGTCGGCTTGCTCGGATTATCGTTCGCCACATTCATCGGCGTGCGGCGCGGCGGGCTGCGTTGGGCGTCGGCGCTGCCCATCGTGACATGGCTGTTCGCCGCGGTGATCGACGCCTCCAATGGCTTTGGCACGGCAAGCGATATCATGGCATTGTCGGTAACGATTTTGCTTGGCGGGCTGCTGTTAGGACGGGCGGGCGTGTTTATCACCTTCGCCGCCGTCATCGTGCTGGTTGTGATCGGGTTGGCGCGCAATCTGCCGCCCGGCGCGCCTAGCCCGCTGGTGGATATCATCACGCAGTTGATCATCATCGTCTTGATCAACCTGTTCTATCTGCGCAATATCCGTACCCAACGCAGCGAGGCGTCGGAACGTTCCCTCACGGAACGCGCGCGCTCCATTCGTGTGGTCGATACCGTCGCCCAGCAGATCGCCCAGCGCCGTTCGACGGATGAAGTTTTGAATAACGCGATCAATCAAGTGATCGAAATCTACCCAAACATCTATCATGCGCAAGTTTTCCTGATTGATGAAAACGGGTCAGAAGCGCGCTTACGCGCCAGCACAGGCGATGCTGGACGCGCGCTCTTGCAGCGTCGTCACAGTTTGTCGGTCGGCAGCCGCAGCGTGATCGGACAGGTGACGGCGTTGGGCGAACCCGTCATCGCGCGTACCGATGTGGCGGAGTCGGTGCTGCGGCGCAACGAATTTTTGCCCGATACTGCCGTCGAAATGGCGTTCCCTTTGCTCATCGGCAGCCGCACGATTGGCGCGCTCGATTTGCAGAGCAAATTTGCAAACGGCATCAATGACGAGGACATTCCCGTGTTTCAGTTGTTGGCGAACACGATTGCTGTGGCGCTCGACAACGGCGAACTCTTCCGCTTGACCCAAGATCGTCTGCGCGACAATCAAAAGCTGATCGACGATCTGACACGCAGCGCCAAGGAAGTCCAAACGTTGAACGAACAATTGACGCAAGGCGCATGGAGCCGTCAGCTTGAGTCGATGAGCGGGCAGATCGGGGTCGAGGTGACGTTGGAACACGACGCGAACGGTATTTTGTCCACGCAAGCGACAGCGTGGAATGGTGAACTGACATCGATCATCCGCGATGCGATGAACGAGAATGCGCCGCTGCAACGTCCGACGGCGACGGGTTTGGTGGTCGCCATCCCGCTGCGCGTGCGCGGGTTGGCATTGGGCGCGTTGGAACTGGAACTACCGGATCGCGCGCCGCTGTCCAACGACGAAATTGACCTCGCCATGAATGTCGTGGATCGCTTCGGCGTCATGATCGAGTCGCAGCGCGCCAGCGAAGACAACCGCCGTTTGGCACAGCGCGAGGCGCTTGTGAACGCAATCAGCGGACGGCTGCAAACCTCGTATGACATTCATACGCTGTTAGGCGAGGCGGCGCGCGGGCTGCAAGGTGCGCTTGGCGTGCAGCGCATCGCCATCCGGTTGGGAACCCCTACCGAGCCAAACGGCGTCCCCGCTCTTGGGGAAATTTACGCCGATGAAAGGAGCGGATCGTGATTGACTCTCGTCCGCGTCAGGTACAATTTCAAGGCGAAGGTGCGGTATCCGGCACCACGGCGCTCAATCGAAATTTCGCGCTTGTGTTGGCATGGGCAAGTATCACTGCGATTGGGATTGGCTTCGTGCCAGCGCTCTTGCTGTCGTTGGATACGCTCAACTTTACGCCGGTGTTCATCGTGGGTTTTGTGACCATTCTGGAATCGATAGCCCTATCGATCATCTATCGCGGCTACGCCCAGCAAGGCATGATCGCGCTTGCCGTGATCAACATGATTTCAACGGTTGCGCCGAATTTCCCCGCTCCCCTCGTATCTGCAACGTTGGCAGTCATGATGACGGCGGCGTTTGCGCCAAGTGTTCCCTTTGTTGTAACAACAGCAATTGTGATTGTTCGCTTTGCCATCGATACGATCAATCTGGCTTTGAACAACCCCGGCATGATCCTGAATGGCAATACATCGCTCTCCAAAGAACTCGCATCGATGTTTGCGCTCACTCTCGTTGCCGTCATCACACGCTATTTCATCACCAATGCGCGCAATGCCGCCCTGAGCGCTGAACGCAGCACGACCTTCCTGCAAGCGGGTGCGGAGATCGGGCAGGTGGCGTCCGCCATGACGGATTTGCGCGCCCTGCTGCCAGCGATGGTGAATCTGATCTCGGAGCGGTTCAATCTGTACTATGTGCGCGTCTTCTTGATGGATGAAGGGACAGCACAGTTAAAATTGAACGCTGCCAGCGGCGACACCACCTCACAGACCATTACACGCGGCGAACAGCCGATAGCGGTGGGCGCACCGGGGGCGGTCGGACAGGCGGCACTGCGCGCGCGCATGAACATCGTGCGCATGAACGACGCCAATATCGAGCGTGAGGGCTGGCTGCTGCACACCCACGCCCAAGCCGCGTTCCCGCTGATGGACGGCGATCAGCTCGTCGGGGTATTGGAGGTGCAGAGCCGTGAAGACGATGCCTTTGCCGCTACCGACGTGCAAGCCCTCGAAATCGCCGTTTCCCAGGTCGCCAACGCGATCCGCACGACGCGCTCGTTTGATCAACAAGTGCGCGTCTCGGAAGACAACCGCCGCCTCGCCGCCGCCTCGCGTCAGAGCCTCGAAGAAATCGAACGTCTGAACCGTCAGTTGACGGGCGTCGCGTGGCAGTCGTACTTAAACCGCGTTCGTCTCGATCATGGCGAACCCGGCATTACGCTTGACGGTGACCGCCTGACTGCCTCGACGGAATGGTCACCATCACTGAACGACGCTGGACGGCGCCGCCAACCCGTCCATGCGCAGACGACAGCGCACAAACCCATCGTCGCGGTGCCGTTGATCTTACGCGGCGAGGTGATCGGCGCGATTGAGGTCGAAGGCAGCACCGATGCGTCGTCGTCGCAGGTGGTCGAATTGACGCAAGCCGTCGCCGGACAGTTAGCCGTCAGCCTCGAAAACGCGCGCTTATACGAAGAAACCGGCTATGCCGCTGCGCAAGAACAGCGCATCAACGCGATTGCCGCGCGCTTTCAGCAGACCACCAACATCGATGACTTACTGCGCATCACCTTGTCGGAATTGAGTACGGCATTGGGCGCAGAACACGGCGCGATCCGTTTGACGCGGTTGCAATCCGCCACTGCGCCCGCCAACGAAAACGAATACAGCGCGAGTGGCAGCCCAACGGACAAGGGCGCTTCCAACGAACACGCCGACGCCAACGGGAGGGACGGACGATGATCGAGACCCTGCGCCGCTTACTGCTCAACGTTCGCTATCCCTATCGAACGCAGTTTGACCGCGAACGCGCCGTCGGCATCCTGTCGATCAATCTTCTGTTGATTGCGGCATGGTTGGCAAGTATATTCTTGAATACCATCCCTAGTCTGCTTCAGCCCGCGCCGAATTTCCTGTCCATCGTGTTCGGCTTGTCTTTCATCATTCCCCTTGTCGGGCTGTACGTGTTGGTACAGTTAGGCAGGATCGAAGCGGCTGTGCGGGTGTTGATCCTGATGACGCTGGCGGTCATTTATCCCGTTTTGAGCAGCTACGAACCGCCCGTTATCCCCGTCCTGCTCGTTCTGCCGCTCACGGCAGGCGCGGCGTTCTTACGGCGGCGTCAACAAGTGCTGCTGGCATTATTCGTGATCGCGGTTTTGGGCGTGCGCGTGTATTTGCAGAGCGACTACCCGCGCACGGTGCGTCTCACGCCGTCGGATGAGGTGGCTCAAGATATTGTTCTGCTCGGCTCTGCCATTGGCGTGAGCGCGGCGTTCCTGCTCGTTTCGAGCGGTGCGAATCTGCGTCTCATTGAGCGCACGGGGCGCACGACGGCGTTGTTACGCTCGGTCGGCAGTTATCGCGCCTTGGTAGCGGGCATCTACGATGATGACCGCATTTTCATCCGCTCGCTTGAGCTGCTGCAAATCGATCTTCGTTATACGTTGGCATCCGCCTATCGCTTGAACGAAGGCGGCACGTATACGCGCTTGCAGCTTGGCGGTATCGGACAGGATGTTGTATCCCGTTCGGAAATACGCCTCAATGAAGATTCGTCGGCGGTTGGCGAAGCAGCACGACGGTCACAGCCGGTCATCGCCAATGCCTTTGACAGCGGCATCTTGGGTTCGCACATCCTCCCGCCCGCGCGTTGGAGTATCAGCTTGTCGGTCATGCGGAATGGCGTTCTCTTGGGCTTGATCGACATTCAAACGGAACACGCTGAGGGGTTTGGCGACGACGAGCGCGAGGCATTTGGCATCTTGGTCGATCAGATCGCAGGGGCGCTGGTCGAGGCGGGCGATTTCCGCGAACTGCGCCGCATCAACCGCGAACAAGAAGAACTACTGCTGCGCTATCGTGGGCAGATCGTCCAAACCGAACAGCGCGGACAGCAAATGTTCGTCAGCGCATGGGATCGCTATGTGCAGGGGCGGACGGCAACGGGCGAGGCAACGGGCTTCGGCTTCGACCTCGCGCAAACCGAACGGGATGGCGCGACCCTCACCCCGGCGTCGGACTTGCCGCCCGATATTCTAGCCGCGCTCGCAGCCGGCGATGTTCACATCGAGCGCGCCGCCGACGTCCAAATCGTCCGCGCGCCGGTCGTGTTCCGCAATCAGACGTTGGGCGCGCTCAGCTTCCGCGTCCCCAAGGATCGACTGCTGAACGACCGTCAGCTTGAACTGCTGCGCACGGTGGCGACGCGCCTGGGCGTGGCGTTAGAGAACAACCGCCTGTTCGAGCAGAGCCAAGCCCAAGCCACGCGCGAACGCAAAGTCGGGGAGATCGGCAGCGCCCTGATTACCGCAACCGATATCGAGTCGGTGCTGAACATGGCAGCCCGCACGTTTAATGAGGCGTTGGGCGCGGTCACGACGCGCGTGACGCTCGAACCGAGCCGTTTTGCCGACATCGAACGCGAACTCCCTGCCAATGGCAGTCCAGCGAACGGCAGCGCCACGAACGGCAATCACGCCAACGGTGCTGGCACCGATCACAACGGACATGATCCCGAACGGAACGGAAAGCGCCCATGACACGACGACGTTTCATCCTGCCGCTGTGGCTCCGATTGACAGTCGGCATCAGCATCGCGGCGCTCTTGCTGACGATCCCAACGGCGATTGTCTTGCGCGCTGGCGTCTACCAACTGGGCATCCAAAGCGCGCAGTTGTTCGTCTCTGGCACGGGGATAGAGCGCGTTGAACGCATCGCCTCTGCTATCGAAGATGCCACCACCACGCTGACGGAGTTCGTCGCCCAAGCCTCCAATCAACGGCTGTTTCAAGCCCTGCTGCTGGGCGAGGGCATCGACCGCGCGTCGATCAACTTGCCCGAAACGCGCCCGTCCGACATCGCGCGCCTGTTCCGCACCACGCTGCTCAATCCTGCCACCAGCGTCTATGATTATGTGCGCTTGATCGACCGAGAGGGCAACGTGATTGCCCAATCGAGCTTGATTCCGGGCGGCGTCCTTGCCAGCGATGTGACCGATGATCCCTCGTACCTCGCCGCCGTCAACGCCAACCTGCAAGGGCAATCGCGGGTCTTGACCGTTACTGGGCGCTCGACGGATGAATTAACCGCGATTGAGGCGGTCGAAATCTTGACATGGCGCGATGGCAACGTGATTGGCTATTTGATCGCGCGCCTGAATTATGACCGTCTAATCAGCGATAATCTCGGTGTTGCGGACGATGAAGATGCCCTTACGTTCGATCCGTTGATCTTTTTGACCAGTAATCAAGGCGCGTTGATCAGCTTGCCTGAAGATCGCGCCGCTGCTGCCAACGCGCGCAGTTCGCTGCCAGCACTGCGCGCGTTGGGCGGACAAAGCGGCGTCACCGTCTATCGGCGCGCGCCGACGCAGCCAGAAATCGTCGCTTTTTACGCGCCCGTGCCGGGAACGCCGCTCGGATTGGTGGTGCAAACCGAATCTGGCTCCGCTTATGTCGCCGCGCTCTCGTTCTTCGACGTGAGCGTGTTCGTCGTCGGCATCGGCGTCTTGGCGTTGGTGGCAATTCTCGTGCTGGTGTTCAATCAGTTGATCGTCCCGCCGATCACGCGCTTGCGTGGTGCGGTACAGGCGCTTGCGAGCGGCGATTTCAACGCCCCGGTTCCCGACGCGCGGCGCAGCGACGAAATCGGACAGTTGGCAAACACGTTCGTCTCGATGCGCGATGCGGTACGCACACAAATCAACGAACAAGAGACGCGCCTTGCAGAACGTTCGCGCGATTTTGCTGCCACGCAGGAAATCGGGCGCTTCGCCACGACGCAGCGCGATCTCCAGCAGTTGATGGATAAGGTGGTGGAATTAATCGCGCAGCGCTTCGCCAACATCTACCACGCGCAAATCTTCTTGATCGAGCCGGACGGTGGGTACGCCGTCTTGCGTGCCAGCACGGGCGAAGCGGGCGCAGAATTGTTGGCGCGCGGACACCGACTGCCGGTCGGCAGCGTGAGCGTGATCGGGCAAGTTACGGGACAAGGGCGCGTGATCGTCGCGCGTGATACGGCTGCCAGCCCGATCCATCGGCGCAATGCGCTGCTGCCCGATACGCGCGCCGAACTGGCGATTCCCTTGCGCGTTGGGGATAATTTGATTGGCGCGTTAGATGTGCAGAGCCAGTTCGGTAACGCCTTCACGGAAGAACAGATCGGCGTGCTGCAAACGATGGCGGATCAGATCGCCGTCGCCATCGAAAACGCGCGTCTGTACGAGGAATCGCAGCGCCGCGCCGCCGAAATCGAGGAGAGCAATCGCAAATCGACGCTGCGCGCATGGACCGAGTTCATGCGTGATCAACGTGCCGCCACGATTCAGCGCCAAGCGGGCGTCGTAACGGACACCGATCTGAGTGAGCTGCGTCAGCAAGCGCAAGCCCAAGGGCGCATCTTGGTCGGCGCGCCCACCATTCACGGTACGATCCCGGTCGCTGTCCCGATTATATTGCGCGGACAAATATTGGGATCGGTCGAGTGGGAACTGCCCGCGCAAGGTTTTGGCGAAGATAAGATTGAACTGGCGGCAGAACTGGCAGAGCGCCTTGCGGTCAGCCTCGATAATGCCCGTCTATTCCAAGAGAGCCGCCGCGCCGTCGAGCGCGAACGCTTGGTGAACTCGATTGCCGGACGATTGGCACAGCAAACGACGCTCGACGATCTGTTAAAAACCGCTGTGCGTGAAGTGGGGCAAGCAGTACGCGCGCCCGCTGTTGATATTCGCTTGGGAACGCCGAAGAAAAACAGTACTGAGAGATAAGTACTGAGTGATGAGTAAAAGAAAATGCGATTTACTGAATGCCAAGCGACAGACGATTATAAGGAAAAGGCGTCCAATCGCTGTCCGCTTGAGCAGCGATACGAAGATGGAGCGCACCCTGTTTTGCACTCAACACGCAGTACTCAGCACGCAGTACTCTATTTTGTGAGGTCATGATGCGGACGACACTCAGAAAACGAACGCTCCACACGCGGATCATGCGCCGTGTGGTTTTGATTATCATGAGCGCATCGGTGCTGTTGGGCGCGCTCTTGTTCGGTGGCGCGCTCGTCAATGGACAGCAGCAGTTGGTGCGCGGACAGCAAGTGACGCTTGACCAGTTCGGGGAAGATATCGCGCTGCGTTTGGGCATCTACGCCAACGATGCGCGCCGCATCGCCGAGAGCCGCTCCAGCCGCGATTTCGCGCGCGATACCCTGGTCAACGTGCGCAGCAGCGGGCTAGACGAGTCACAGAACCGCTTGTTGGGCGATTTCACCGCGCTGCTCGAATCACGGTCGAACGAATATCTCGCCGTGCGTTATGTGACCGCAACTGGGTCGATTTGGAGCGCCGTGACCAATTATTCTGGCACCACGCCGTCGCCCAATGCTCAAGTTGGCTTGAACTACTTCCGCGACGATCCGACGTTGCTCTCGTCGCTGTCGCTGGTGCCGGGACAGGTCGCCGCGCTGCCGCTGTCGTTCTACAACACGCCAGAGACGCGCTCCACTGACCAACTCATCCCATTCATCCGCTTCGCCTCGCCCGTCTCCGTCGATAACGATACGCTCGGCTTGGTTCAGCTTGATGTCCGCGCCGATGGCTTGCTGTACGGCTTGCTGCTGGACTACAGCGCGGTCTCTGCCAATAATCCCGCGCGCCGCCTGTTTTTGATCGATACCGTTGGGCGCATCATCCTCGACAGCACGGATCGGCAAGATGTTTATCTGCGCGCGCTGGCAGATCGCAGCGGCATTCCTGTCGGCGTCGAAGTGCCAAGCATGGGCAATGTGGTCATGAGCGGCGATGAATTGGCAGTCGATGCGGGCGATGTGATTTACTCGAGCCGCGTGGTCGGCTTGGGCAGTCCAGTCGATCTCGGCTGGCGTCTGCTGGTGGTCGAAGATGCAGCGTTCACGCGACAGGGTTTCGTCATCAACGGCGCGACGCTAATGGCGTTGGTGATTGGCGGCGGCACCCTGATCTGTTTATTGTTGAACCTGTTGATCGGGCGCGCAGTGCGACCGATGGAAGCGGTCAACGCGGCAGCCCAATCGTGGCTCGCACCGCCCCAACCGAACGACGGCATCACGCCAGCAGCGTTTAGCCCGGACAATATGTTCGCGGCACTGCAAACGGGTACCTATCGGCGTGCCGAAGCCGCGCGACCCAAGCGGCTGTCCAGTACCGCAGCGGGTGCCGTTCGGCTTAATTCGGTTGAGATGGATCGCGCGGCGGATGACATCAAAGGGTTGGTGGCGGCATTCCGCGCGGTGGATGTTCACATCCAGCAGCTCACCAGCGATTCGCAGCAGCAAGTCGAACGCTACGCGCGCAACCTCGATATCGCCACGCGCATCAGCCACCAAACGGCGACGCTGCATAATATCGACACCCTGCTTAACCGCGCGATCAACCTGATTTGTGCCGAATACGGCTTCTATCATGCGCAAGTGTTCTTGATCGATGATGCGGGCGTCAACGCCGTCTTGCGCTACAGCTATGGCGAGCGCGGTGCGAAGCTGCTCGAAGGCAATCACCGTCTGCCCGTCGGATCGGCATCAGTGATCGGTCACGTGACCGCCACTGGACAGCCGGTGATCATTCAGAATACCGCTTTGGTCGAACCGGGCGCCCATCGCGCGAACCCGCTTTTGCCCGACACGCGCACCGAAATGGCGCTGCCCTTGGCGCTCGGTGATGAGGTGATCGGCGCGCTCGATATTCAGCACAGCGTCCCCGACAGCTTCCGCGACGATGAACTCAGCACCTTCCAACTGTTAGCGGATCACATTGCGCTGGCGGTGTCCAACGCCCGCTTGCTTCAACAGGTGAGCGACCAGCGAACCGCCCTCAGCACGTCGTCCGCCGCGTCCCCCATCGCGTGGGCAGAAGCAAACCGCGTTGCGCCGCGCGCCTACCGCTACGATTTGTTCGATGTGCGCGACATCGAAAGCGCGGAAGAAGTCAACGGTAGCAACGGGCATCTGTCGCCTGAGGATGTGCTTGGAACGAATGGGAATGGCACCAACGCGAACATCAGCTTGCCCATCTCGATTCGCGGCGAAATCGTCGGTTCGCTCGATGCCAGCGCGCCCGAAACAGGCTTCAGCGAGGGCGATTGGTCAATCGTGCGCGCGGTCGCGGATCGCGTCTCGCTGGTGATTGAAAACGCGCGCTTGTTTGAGGAAACGCAAAGCTCGCTCGAAGAGTCCAAAACGCTCTATGACCTCAGCCGCGCCCTCAACGAAACCGAATCGCAAGAGGATGTGATCCGCGCCATTCTCACGTCGATCATGCCCGGCACCAGCGGCGGACAAGTCACCCTGTTCGATCAATATGCGCTTGGCGCGCGCCCCTTGTGGCTGACGTTTACGGCGGATGTCAACTTGGAAGCCGAAAATCGACATGCGGCGATGCTGACGGGCGTCCAGCTCTTGCTCGCTGATCACCCGATTTTGAACACCATGCAGCCAAACCAGATCATCCTCGTTCACGATGTCGAACACGACAATCGCTTGGACGAGGTGCTGCGCGCGATCTTATACAGCTTAGGCGCGCAGGCGCTGGTGATCATTCCGTTCGTCGTGCGCACCGTTTGGCGGGGCTTGATCTTTGCAGAGTATCCGGTCGAACGGCAGTTCAACGATCTTGAGGGGCGCGTATTCACGGCGCTGATCGACCAAGCGGGCGTGACCATCGACAACCGGATGTTGTTGAGCGAAAACGAAGTGGCGCTCGATCAGATCGAGCGGTTGTACGCCGCCAGCCGCATCACCAACATGGCAGAAACACCCGTTGATCTGATCTTGGCGGCGATTGCTACCACCACCGATCCGATGTTCAACTTCGAGTTGGGCGTCTTAGAGGGTGCGCTCGATGCGGTAGGTTGGTCAACGAAAGTGCGCATCCTTGCCAGTTCGGAGGGCGACCGCGCACTGGCAGATAACCGCGTCTACGATCTGCTCATCGCGCCCGACTCCCCACTGCGCGAGCGCGAACCGCAGATTGTAGTTGACCGCAACCCCGACAGCCCCGATCCGACGTCGCTTCAGCGTTTCTTGCGCGAACGCGAGCGCAAATTCGTGGTGATCTTCCCGCTGTTCAGCGCCAACCAACCGATTGCATTGTTATTCATCACCGCGCCCGAACCGCGCGATCTGACCACCGAGGATTACGAAGTCTATCGCGCACTCACCGGGCAAATGAGTACCGTGCTGCAAAATCGCCGCTTGCTCGACGCGACCGCAGACGCGCTCGACGAAACCCGCCGCCTGTACGCTGCCAGCCGTGCGCTCGCGGCGGCGTTTGACTCCGAGACCATCTACGCGACAGCGGCGCGCTATTTGGCGCTGGCGCTGCCCGATCTGACGCGCGTGAGCGTGTTGTTGGCGGGTCCACTGCCCACTTTCGATGCGGCATATATTGATGTCGCCTATCTGTGGCAGCGCGACACCGACGCTATGTCCGATTTGTTGCTGGGCGACACGATGCCGTCGATGCTGATTTCGTTTGCGGGCATGGTAGCGACGCAAGACGGACAGTTCGCCGTATTCAATCAGGCACAGCAGCAGTTGACGGGTGATTTCGCCGCCTTCGGCTTGATGATGCAGCACAACGAGTCGCACGCTGTCGCCCTTGCGGAAGTACGGGCGCGCCAAAATTGGTATGGCGTGATCCTCGTCGAGGCAGGGACGGAAAACGCCTTCAGTGATAGTTTCTCTCGCTATTTAACTGCTATCGCGGATCAAGTCGCCATCGCGGTAGACAGCCTCGCGCTGTTCCGCGAAGCGCAGGCACAAGCTCAACGCGCCCTCGCGCTGGTAGAAGCCGGACAGCTTGCCAGCCAAATCGGTGAGGAATTTGAGCGCAGCATCGCGGAAGTGTTCCGCCGCGTTGCTGAAGCCGCCGGATATGACCGTTGGGCGCTGCTGCTGGCAGACGAGGCACGCACACGTCTCGACACGCGCCTGCTCAACTTCGCCGGGACGGGCGAGACGTATTATTTGGGCGGCGCGGATTACTTTGCGCTGGACAATCGGGGCTTGAGCTTTGTTGATGCATTCGTCGAGAACAAAACGCTGACGATCAACGAGCCGCACCAATATGGCATCTATACGTCGGTCATGCCAGAATTTGTCGAAACGATTGGTAAGCATCTGGCGACGCCCATCATCCTTGATGGTCTGCCGATTGGCGTGGTCATGGTCGGGCGTGCGCTCAATGCGCGCGATCTCGATGAACCCGATGTTCAACTGGTGCGCACGCTGGCAACGCAGATCGCCATCGCCGTCGAGAACCGCCGCTTGTTCCAAGTTGCCGAGAACGAACGTGGAACGCTGCGTTCGATCCTCGCCACCCTACCGGCGGGCGTGTTGGTGCTTGATCCAGAGACATTCCACCCGATTCAAGTGAATCAGCAAGTTGCTGAATTGCTTGGTAAACCCGTCATGCTTGATCAAGCGTTCACATCGGCGCGCTATCAACTGTCGCGTACTGGGTCGTCGAGTTTGTACGATGATCCATCGCTCCCAATCTATCGCACGCTTCAGTCGCGCTTGCCCACCGCCAGCGACGATCTGACGGTGAGACATCCTAACGGCGAGATGGTCAGCTTGCTGATCAACGCCGCGCCCATTCTGGGAAGCAACGGCGAGGTGATCGCCATCGTCGCCGCGTTCCAAGATATTTCGACGCTGCGCCAACTGGAAAGCACGCTCCAAACCAACCTTCAAGAGACGACCATCCTCTATGACACCACGCGCGCGTTGGCAGAAGCGGAGGAGATCGACGATGTGTTGAACGAGGCGATCAACCGCCTGATCCTGCAAATGCCGGATGAAGCCTACGTGCTGTTGTTAGATGATGAACTGCAAGGCACGCGCGTCGCGCGGACGATGAACCCCGACACCATTTTCGCGCTGCCGAACGACATCTTGGACGCCGGACGGGCGCTGTTCATCGAAAATACCACTGCGCCGCTGGACGAACTGCGCCGGGATCGCTTCCCCATCGACCGTGACGCGGCGGATCGGCTGCTGTTACAGGGCGTGCGCGCGCTCTGTTCCGTACCCATGCGCTCACGCGCACGCCGTGATGTCCCGCTCGGTTGGCTGGTCATGACCTATAAACACCCGATGGTCTTTGGTATCGAGCGTGAACAATTCTTGACCACGCTCTCCGACGCGGTGGCGGTGGCGCTGGATAACCGCTATCTATTCCGCAGTACCCAAGTGGCGCTGCGCGAAACGGCGTCGCTGTACGGCGCGACCACTGCCATCAGCCGTTCGCGCGATGCCAGCGAGATCTCGCTGGCGCTGCAAAACGCCCTCAACGCGCTCAAGCCAGATATGCACGCCGCCTATCTGCTCAACAAAGACGAATTGACCGAACTCTTCAACCTCGATCTGGATAGTGCCGCGCCCGATTTCAAGACGTTGATTGAGCGGCACAATCTGCTGAGCGGGCTGCCGACGATCATCTTGGACGATGTGAAATCGTCGGACGCCCTCACGCCGCTAGAGGAAGATTTGATCGCCATCGGCAGCATTCGCGGCTTCGCGCTCGTGCTGCTGCGCGCGAAGGACGGTGTAGGCGGCTGTTTGATCGTTGGCTTCCATCAGGAACATCGTTTCACCAGCGGCGAGGCGCGCTATTTGAGCGCGATTGCCGACAGCGCCTCGTTGGTGATCAACAACATCGCGCTGTTCGCCCAAATTGAGGATGCCCTCTCCGAGACGCGCATCCTGTACGAATCCAGCCGCGCACTGGCGGACGCGGTGACGCCCGAAGATGTCTTGCGCGCGGTTGTCGATCACTTGACCAATCGTCCCGTCGATCAAATCTTCGTCATGCGTTTGACGACCGACGATTGGTATGACGGTGGTACGATGGCGCACGTTGCCGCCTTCTGGCAGTCCGATCCGACGACGGGCATTCAGTTGGGCGGCGTCTCGCTCAACGCCGAGCAGTTCCCGGCATGGCGCTTGTTGGCATCGTCATCGGTGCTGATGATCGACGATATTACGCTGGACGACAGTGTGGATCTGATCGAGCGCATCGGCGTCGAAAGCCTCGACATGCGTGCGATCTCGGTCTTGCCGCTGCGCGTCGCCGGACGCGATTTGGGCGCGATTGTGATCGGATCGCAGACGCCCTACAAGCATACTTACAAAGATGCGCGTATCTACCAATCGCTGTCCGAACAAGCGTCGCTGCGTATGGAAGCAACGCGCCTGTTGGAACAGACCGAACGCCGCGCGCGCCAGTTGGTTACGTCGGCACAGGTCAGCCAGATCGCCAGTTCGATCTTGGACTTGAGCTATCTGTTCCCGCGCATCGTGAACTTGGTACGCGACTCGTTCGGCTATGATCACGTGCAGATTTTCATGATGGATGGCGACGACGATTACGCTGAACTGCGCGCCAGCACGGGCGAAGCCGGACGCCAACTGCTGTCCATTCGCCATCGGCTGCAAAAAGGCTCGTACTCGGTGATCGGGCAGGTGACACAGCGCGCCGAACCGTTCGTCGCCTCCGATACCGCCGATGCGCGCGTCGTTCACAAGCCCAACCCGTATCTGCCCAACACGCGTTCCGAAATGGCGATCCCGCTGTTGCTCAAGAACCAAGTCGTAGGCGCGCTCGACGTGCAGTCCAATTCGCCCAACGCTTTTGGCGAGGACGATATCGCGGTGTTGACGACGTTGGCGAACCAAATTGCCGTCGCCATCGACAACGCCCGTTTGTACGAAGGGTCGGTACGCCGCGCCAGCGAGATGAGCTTCTTGTTCAGCACCACCACCGCCGCCGCCGCCGCGTCCACACTGGTGGATGCGCTGCGCAACATCGCGGACGAACTGCGCAGTTCGATGGAGGCGCTGTCGGTCACGATTTATCTGCCGGAAAATTACGTCGAACCCAAAACGGGGGATACCTTCGTCCTGCTGCGTGCGGCGGCACTCTCTGGCACGGATCAGCCGATGAGTGAAGTGAGCGAAATCCCCTTGGAAAGCACCAACATGATCGCGGACGTTGCCAACGACCGCCATCCGCTCGTGATTGCGGACTTGCAGAACAAGCCGGATTATTTGCCCGTCGTCGCGGGCGCGCGTTCTGCCGCGATTGTGCCGCTGGCAGTCGTCGGTCAGTTGGTGGGCGTCATCACGATGGAATCGGCGCAACCCAACGCCTACAGCGATGATACCTTGCAGCTGTTGCTGACATTAGCCGGGTCGCTGTCCGCCGTCATTCAAAACCAAGCGTTGTTGGAAACGGTGCAACGAACCAACGCCCAGTTGCTCGAACTCGACCAACTCAAATCACAGTTCTTGGCGAACATGAGCCACGAACTGCGCACACCGCTCAACTCGATCATCGGCTTCAGCCGCGTGATCATCAAGGGCATCGATGGGCCCCTGACCGAGATGCAGGAACAAGACTTGACCACGATTTATAACAGCGGTCAGCACTTGCTCAACCTGATCAACGACATCTTGGATCAGGCGAAGATTCAAGCGGGCAAGATGGACTTGCAGAGCGACTATTTCGACATGAAGGGCGTGGTTGACGCGGTACGCTCCATCGGTATTGGCTTGGTCAAAGACAAGCCCATCGATATCTTTGTCGATGTGCAGGCGGGAATGCCCAAGACCTTTGGCGATGAGTTCCGCACGCGCCAAGTCCTGCTCAATCTGGTCTCCAACGCCGCCAAGTTCACGCGCGAAGGGGCAATCAACATCGTGGGCTATACCCAAGCCGACCCCGAAACCGGGCAAATGATGGTGCGCGTCGATGTGAATGACACGGGCATCGGCATCGCAGAGAGCGACATGGGCTTGCTGTTCGAGGCGTTCCGTCAAGTGGACAGTTCGCTGACGCGCACGCAGGGCGGTACGGGCTTGGGCTTGCCGATTGCCAAGTCGCTGATCGAAATGCAGAACGGGCGCATGGTCGTTGCCTCGCGCATCAACGCTGGCTCGACCTTCAGCATCCTGCTGCCCGTCGAACCCGTGATCACTGAAGAACGCAAGCCGGCGACCGGATCGCTGGGCAAAGGGAAAGACGAGACGGACGAACTGCCCGTCGCAGCCGTCCCCAATGCGCGCGACACAATGGAGACGGGTCCGCTGCGCTTCGTGCGTCCGCTCAAGCGCCAACTGCTGCTGATTGAAGACGACCCAGAGATGGTCGATCAAGTGCGGCGCGTCTTACAGCGTGAGGGCTTCGAGATTTATACCGCGACGATCCCGCTCGAAGCCAAACCGATGGCGAGCGGGCTGCGCCCCACGCTGATCGTGTTAGACGTGAACTTTTCGGGCGGCGCGGGGTGGGAAATCCTCGAATGGCTGAAGTCGCGCGACGATACGCGCGATATTCCGGTCGTGGTCGTCTCGCTGACCGATCAGAACGAGAAGATTATGGGCATGGGCGCGTTCGATTTCGTCGGGCGTCCATTTATGCCAGAGCAGTTGACCGACGCCGTGCGCGCGGCGGAAAAAGAGAGCCGTATCAGCCGCATCTTGATCATCGACGACCAAACCGAGAGCGTGCGCATGTTGGAACACACGCTCAACGAAGGCGGCAGCTACCGCGTCTACAGCGCCAGTAACGGCGCGGAGGGCATCGCCCAAGTGGCACGCCGCCGCCCTGACTTGGTGATCCTCGATTTAAGAATGCCGGAAATGGACGGTTTTGAAGTCATTCGTGAGTTGCGAAACAACCCCGAAACGGCTACCATCCCGATCATGGTGGTGACGGCAGATACACTCGACTCTGCCGAGCGCGATCAACTCAATCACTTGGAAGTGATCGCCAAACAGGATATCAACGCGCAGTCGCGGCGCTTCATCGAAGGTGTGCGGACACGCCTCACGAAAGATTGAGCGGCGTCAGGTACGGAAAGCGATGGGTCATGAGTGATGGATAATGAGGTTCTAGGCGACGCTTGATGCGCTTTTCTCATTATCCATCACTCATTGCGTTAAATTGAGGGTCTAAAAATCGATGGAATCGTCGTTGAAACATATCGAATTGGAATGTATTCACTGTCGGACGCGCGTCCCGCTCGATAAAAATATCGCGGGCTGCCCAGCGTGTGGCGAAAATATCCTCGAAGCGCGCTACGACATGCAGCAGATCGATGTGGCGGCGTGGCGCGCTTCGCTCCAGACGCGCCCGCGCGGGCTGTGGCGGTATCACGAAATGCTCCCGCTGTACGACCTGCGCAACTGCGTCAGCTTGGGCGAGGGCGGCACGCCGCTGTTGAAATCGCGCGCGCTGGCGGCGACGCTCGGTCTCAGAAATCTGTATATCAAAGACGAACGCCAAGGTCCAACGGCGAGCTTTAAGGATCGCCAGGCGACCGTGGCGATCTCCGCGTTGAAGGAAATCGGTGTCGATTCGGTGGTCGTCGCCAGCACGGGCAATGTTGCTATTGCCTATGCAGCGTATGGCGCGCGCGCGGGGATCAAGGTGTGGGCATTCTTCCCCAGTCTCGCGCCCGTCGAGAAGATGCGCGAGGCGGCGCTGTATGGCGCAGAAGTGGTCAAGATCGCCGGAACGTATGACCAGACCAAAGAGATCGCGGCGCGCTTCGCCAAGCGCAAAGGGCTGTTCTTGGATCGCGGCATTAAATCCGTCGCCGCCATCGAAGCGATGAAGACGATGGCATACGAAATCGCGGAGCAGCTTGGCGATGAATTTACGATGGGGACGCGGTGGCGGGCGCCCGATTGGTTCATTCAGGGCGTCAGCGGCGGCATGGGACCCATCGGCGTGGCGAAAGGCTTCCGCGAGATGGTCGATTTCGGCATCATCGACAAGATGCCCGCGCTCGGAATCGCACAATCGACGGGCTGTGCGCCGATGGTCGAAGCGTTCGCACGCGGACAGCGCATTGCCACCCCCATCGACAATCCGCAAACCATCATTGCGACGCTGGCGACCGGCAATCCGGGACGCGCCTACGAACTGCTGTACGATTATGTGCGCGAACATGGTGGACACTTCACCAGCGCGACCGACGAAGAAGCCTTTGCCGCGACGCGCGTTTTGGCGCGCAACGATGGGATTGCTGTCGAACCTGCGACGGCAGTGGCGTTTGCATGTCTGTTCAAGATGGTGCGGCAGGGCGTCATCAAGCGTGATGATGTGGTCGTCGTCAATTGTTCTGGCAATACGCTGCCTGTCGAATCGCAGTTGTTGGGTGATCAATGGCAGCGCACGATTGAACTGTCACAGCGTGCGCAGCAGCCCGTCGTCCCGCAAGAGGGCTTGTTGGCAGCCGTCGAGCGCATGTCCAGCGCGCGGCGCGTGGTTGTGATCGAGGATAACTACGACGCGGCGCGGCTGATCCGGCGGTTGCTGCAAGCGCGTGGCGTCGAAGAAGTCTTTTTGGCAGATAACGGCGCAGATGGTTTACGATTGATCCAAGACAAACATCCGAACCTGATCATCACTGATTTGATGATGCCAAACTTGGATGGGTTTGCTATGATCGACACGCTCAAGGGCGATCCCGAATTGAGCAGCATTCCCGTGATCGTGCTGACAGCAAAAGATTTGACCGTCAGTGAGCGGACACGCCTGAACGGGCAAGTCGAAATGCTGCTGCAAAAAGGATCGTCAATTGACGACGAATTGATCGAGAGCCTCGTACATAAGCTGGAGTAAGCGCGAACTGTGACGGCGACGATCTTATACATCGAGGACGACGCGGGCAGCCGTTCGTTGGTCGAGCGGTCATTGAGTCATGTCGGCTATCGCGTTGTGTGTGCGGAGCGCGGCTTGACTGGGATCGATTTGGCACAGCGAGAGCAGCCCGATTTGATCCTGATCGATATCAACCTCCCCGATCTAACCGGACGCGAGATTACCACCGTCTTGCGCGCTGATCCGCGCTTCAAGACGACGCCGATTGTCGCGCTGACCGCGCAAACGCTGTCCGATTACCGCGAAATGGCGTTCGCTGCCGGGATGAACGGCTACCTCACCAAGCCGCTGGATGTAGAGGCACTGCCCGCACAGGTGGCGTACTATCTGTCGGGTGGGCGCGATCAGCCCGACACCGCTGCGCAAGCGAATGCACACAAGCGCCACACCGAAGAGATCGCCGTCAAGCTCGAAGCGCGCATTCGGGCGCTAGAGAATGCCAACGCCGATACGCGGCGGTTGGACGCGATGAAGAACAGTTTCATCCAATTGACCGCGCACGAACTGCGCACCCCGCTGACATTGGTGTTGGGCTACTACCGCTTGTTGGAGGACAGCCCAGAACTGCGGGCGGCAGTGCTGCGCGATCCGGCGCTGCGCGGGATGATGCAGGGGATGTCCAGCGCGATCACACGGATGCACGGCATGATTGGCGAGATTTTGAGCATCAGCCGCATCATCACGAACCAGATCGATCTGGTGTTGGGTCCCGTCAGCTTGGGCGATATCGCTGTCAGCGCGATGGAACCGTACAAGACCGTCTTTTCAGAGCGCAAACTGCGGGTGCATTTTCAGCGTCAAGACTGGTCGGAGCGCATGACCGCTGATGCGGAACTGCTCAAGTTGGCGTTGAACAATCTGCTCAGCAACGCGATCAAATATACGCCCGACGGCGGACTGATCACCCTGCACGTTCGACGACACGAGGACGCGCTCCGCTTCAGCGTGCGCGATACCGGCATTGGCATTGCTAAGGAACATCACCAGTCGATCTTCGAGCGGTTTAGCACCATCAATAACCCCGAATTCCATACCACCAGCAAGACAGCGTTCATGGGCGGTGGCTTGGGCTTGGGCTTGGCGATTTGCAAGGGGATCATCGAGGCACATGGCGGGCGCATCTGGGTCGAGAGCGCCGGAAATGATCCGATCCGCTTGCCGGGCAGCGAATTCATCGTCGTGCTGCCGCGCGAAGCGCGGCGGATCGTATGAGCGATGGGTTGAGAAGCCAGATCGTTCCCCCTTCGGGCAAGAGTTGTGTCGCCCCTACCCATCTAGACAGTGGAGGGTGAGTTGAAACGCGATTTTCGTCCGGTTGTCGCCGCTGCGCTCACTCCAATATTGTTGGGCGTCGCGCCGATCTTCGGCAAACTGGCGATCACAGCGGGCGTCGAGCCGTTCGGCGTTGCGGCGGTGCGCACGCTCATCGCGGTCGTTTTCTTGTGGGTGCTTTATCTGCTGTTCTTCCCGCGTTATATCTTCATCTATCCGGCAGGCTTGCTCGGCTGTATGGTCGTGGGCTTCGTCAATGGCATGGGATCGCTGTTCTACTACGGCGGACTGGGCTTGCTCGATGCGTCGCTGGCACAGATGCTCAACGGCAGCTACATCCTATTCGCGCTGCTGCTCTCGCGCATCGACGGCGAACCGATTGATCGCCGTGTCCTGCTGCGGATCGCGTGCGTGCTGGCGGCGCTGGTCATGCTGACCGGATTCGGCAGTTCGACGCCCAATTGGCTCGGTGTCGGCTTGATGCTGGCAAACGCGCTGATGTTCGCCGGGACGATGATCCTCAGTCAATATGTGGTGTACGAAATGCCGTCCCCGACGGTGGCGCTGTACGTGCTGACGACGATGGCGCTGTTGGTGGCGATGGTGTGGGGCGCGGTGGGACAGCCGATCCCGTCAGACGTGTTGTTCACGGCACTGCCGTCGATGCTGGCGTTAGGGATCACAACGGCGCTGTCGCGCTTGGCGCTGTTCGCCAGCGTCGGCTTCTTGGGCAGTTTGCGGACAACGGTGATTGCGATCAGCGAAATGGGCTTCGCGCTGCTCGTGGCGTTCGTCATCTTGGGCGACCGCCTGACGCCGATCCAAGTGGGCGGCGTGATCGTGTTGATGGTCAGTCTGGGCGTGCTGCGGACGAGCGACAGCAAACCCGCGCGCAGCTTCAACCCGAATACGCTGCTCTTGAGGGATGTATCGAGCGCGCAGTTTCAGCGCATCGCTTTTCATCGCGCATTCGGCAAGGCGGAACACGACAATGAGGCGGGCGTGATGGGCAACCTCACCACCGTCGAAATGCTGGCGATTCAGCGGATGATGGGCGCGAGCAACAAGCCCGTCGATCCGTTCCCGATTGGGCGCGGACGCTCGATTCCGGCAGTCGATTTCAATACGCTGTTGGACTCGCAAGAAATCACGCGCGCCCATCGCCCGAAAAAGGATGAAGGGGACGGAGCGGAGAAAAGAAATGCTAAGGACTGAGGGCTGATCGATTTTCCGAAACAAAATCAAATCATGTCGGGGCGTGCCGGTGGGACGCGCATAGGCACCAAGTCAAGGAAACAGCGGCGCGGAATCGTCCATTCAGCCGCCGCCTGTGACTCAAAGCCACAAGCTATTGAAGTCATGCCCGCGCGCCATACAGGGCGGAAGCAGGCTAAAAACGCACGCGACGATCAGCCTGCTTTACGGCTCTGTATCTCAGGCGGGCTTGATGTGACACGCTCTTACTCAGCACCCTTCACGTATCCATGCGCCGCGTACCACGCGAACGTATCGCGGGCGCTCTGGCGCATGTCGATCTGGGGCGCGCCGAGCGTCGTCCACGCCTTGTTGAAGTCGTAGTACAGCATTTTTGCGCCCAAACGCGCCTGATCCCCGTCGATGGGCAGTTGAATCCCGCGCGCCTTCAGCGTATCGATCAGCCCTGCCAGCGGGGGCAGCAGCCACGCCGGAACGGGGATACCCGGACGCGCCACGCCGATGGCATCCGCGATCAGCGCGTACCACGCCGGATAGAACAGATTCGCCGTGCCGAGCAAGTAGCGTTCGCCCGATACACCACGCGCTGCCGCCGCCACATGCCAGCGCGCCACATCACGCACGTCGGTCACGGCGACGCCGCCAGATGTGACGGGAAAGAGCCAACGATAACGATGAATTTTCAGCACGAAAGCGCCGCTGATCACGTTCAGATCGCCGGGTCCCAGCACGACCACCGGATTGACGATCACCACGTCCTGCCCCGCCGCCGCCGCTGCGCGCGCCACGCCCTCCGCCAGCCATTTGCTGTAGCCATACGGAAAGAGATCCGGCGGCAGATCGAATGGATCGCGTTCGTCCGCCAAGCGCCCGATGCCATAGCCGCCAACCGCCGCCGCACTCGACGTAAAGACGACACGCCGGACGCCCATTGCGCGCGCCGCCGCCAGGACGCGCCGCGTCCCTTCGACGTTCGCTTCCATCATGCGGTTGTGATCCGCACGCCAATAATCCGCGACAGCGGCGACGTGGAACACCCAGTCGCAGCCCGCGCACGCCGCGCATAACGCATCGCTGTCGAGGATGTCCCCGATGTAACTTTCGTAGGGGATGCCGTTGAGCGCATCCAATTTCGATGCGGCGCGATGCAGCGCGCGCACGCGGTGTCCGGCGTCTGCCAGCGCGCGCGCGACGTGTGAACCGACAAATCCCGTCGCGCCCGTGACCAATGCCGTGACCATGTGTAGGTTTCCTGTCGCGTACTTGATGCGAAATGTCGATGGATCGCCGAAAAGATTTATAGCGCGCGCGAAAGAGAGAAATTCAAATCGAAAAACAAAACTTCACCGCAGAGGACGCAGAGAAAAGCAGGCGGATTCGATCCTTTTTCTTCGCGTTCTCTGCGTTTTTTCTTGAGAAGAAAAACCAGATCGGGTCTTTTCTCTCAGTCCTTTTTCTGCTCACCCTTGCGCGCCGGGAAACACCGTCGGGACGGGCGGCGCGAAATTCGCGGGCGGTGGCGCTTCGACCGGCAGCTTGCTCAGGTCGCCGCGAATGGTCAGCGCACAGCGCGCCATCCAGCCGACTTGCTCCCCGAAGCGGACTTCCACCCACATATCGAGGTCATTCTCGAAGTAAATGGTACACGGGCGCGCCATGCTAAAGCCGTTCGTCCCCGTGATATCGATGCTGCGTCCCGCGCGCAAGACCCCGACCCGTGCGAACGTCGTACTCGGACCCGACCGAATGGCGACGGGCTGCCCTCCGGCGATCCCCCACACGCCCGACAGCGCGATGGGGATGCCTGTTTCCGTCGGGAAAGCGGGCAGCGCGGGTTGTGTGGGGAGCGTGGTCGAGACGATCTGCGCGGAGTCGTCCGCGCGAACCTGCGCGAGTCCAGCGGGGACGCTGAGCCACAGCGCCAGCCCGCCGATGAGCAGCGCAACGGATAGGACTACAATTCGCATCGGATATTGAGAACGCATCATCATCACCGCTTTCATCACGAACAACAGTCGCTGAGGAAATTGCCGAGTTGGACGAGCGTCGCCACGTACACAAGATCATAGAACAACTCCATCCAAGTGACGCGGCGCTGATGTCCTTCTTCGCCGGTGTGCAGTTGGGGCGGTCGAAATACGGCGGCATGGTCAGCCATTCGTCGTCGCTTTCGCTATCGATATGAACGAAGTATCCTTTTTTACCGCACGCTGATGCGACTGCCCTCGCCCGTTTTACTGATCTGAATCTGGACTTCGAACGAATCGCGCAGTTCTTCGATGTGGGTGATCACCAAGATCAGCTTGAAGTCGTCTTGGATTGCCGTGATCGCCTCGACCAGTTTTTCGCGCCCATCGTCGTCCTGTGTGCCAAAACCCTCGTCCACGAACAGTGTATGCAGCGGTGCGCCGGCTCGCCGCGCCAGCATCTTGGACAGCGCCACGCGCAGCGCGAAATCGATGCGGAACGCTTCACCGCCGCTGTACAGTTCATAATTGCGCGTGCCGAGTTCGTCCGCGATCTGGATATCGAGCGTCTCGATCACGCCGTCGGCGCTCTTGCGCTCACGCTGCGTCTCCAGCTTCAAACTCATGCGCCCGTTGGTCATCCGTCCGAGCAGATCGTTGGCAGCCACTTCGAGTTCGGGGATCGCCGTCTCGATGATCATGGCGGGGATGCCCTTCTTGCCGAAGGCGAGTTTGAGTTCGTCGTAGACCGCCTTCTGTTCGCGCGCGTCGCCCAATTTGCGCTCATAATCGGTTTTGCGTTCGCGCTGAACAGCGAGCGCGTACAACTCTTGTTCCGCAATGGTCACGGCGCTCATCGCCTCGCGTTCACGGCGGCGCTGGCGGTCGGCTTCCTCTTTGCGCGCGTGGTAGTCCGCGACACGCGCCGTCAGCGTCACGATCTCGACATCGACTTGCGCCGACTCTGCCGCTGTCGCGCGCTGTTTGTCCTCGACCGTGTGCTGACGGGCGCGCGCATCCGCGAGTGCCGCTTGCAGATCGGGCAGTTCGGCGGTGGCTTTGTCCAGCAGCGTTTGGCGGCTGGCATAATCGCGGTACTGGTCGAGATCGCGCCGCGCCGCCGTGTAGCGCGCATCATCGTAGCCGATGGCATCGTGTTCGGCGCGCGCCGTCGTCAAGCGTGCGCGGGCATCGTGCGCATAATCCTCGCGCGCGACGATGGACAGCACGGCATCGAGTTCGGTTTGCGCGCCATCGATCTCCATGCGCGCGCGCGCCGCGCTCTCCGCTTGGGTTTGCAGCGCCGCCGCGCGTTCGCGGGCGCGGCTCAAGCGGGTGATCGTCGTCCGCGCCGTCTCGAAATCGACGCTCATCTGCTTGATCTGCTGTTGCAGCGCCACGAGGCGCGCGCCGTTGGTTTCAACCGTCGCCTTCAGCGCCAAGCCCTCACCCGTGATTTCCTGCTGCATCTGATCGCGGTGTTCGGGCGTGAGCGGGCGTCCACATTCGGGACACATGCCCGCTTTGATGCGATTCAGTTTGCCCAACCGCGTCCGCAGTTTTTCGAGGTCTTTGTTCAGCGCGTCGTTGCGCGTCGTCAATTCGGTGCGTTCGCTCTCCAACGGTTTAAGCCCGGCGTTCAGGTCGTCGCGCCCGCGTTCCGCGTCTGCCAGCGACGCAGCATCGGCAAGCAAGCGGTCAAGTTCGGCGGCGTCCACGTCCACCATTTGCGCGCGCAGCGTCGTGATTTTCGTCTCGCCCGCGCGGATTTGCGCATCGTATTCGGCGCGCGCCTTGGCGATATCGCGTTCGAGCGCGTTGATCTGCGCGTTGACCGTTTGAAGCTGCTGCGATTTGTCCGCGAAGATTTTTTCGTCGGCAATCGCCGTTTGCAGCGCGCGGAAACCGTCCGCGATGGCGTCCGCTTGCGCGATCAGCGTTTCCGCCTCGTTGAAGCGCGCCTCAGCGCGGGCGATATCGCCTTTCGCGGCAGCGAGATCGCGCTCATGCTCTTTGGCGCGCCCCCCCAACAGCGTCTTGGTCGTCTGCGCGGCTTTCAGCGCGTCGGGCGCAGACTGCACCTCCGCAAGGCGCGCGTCGGCGTCGGTGAGGGCGTCCGCCGCTTCGTGCTGGGCTTTTTGCGCTTGTTCGAGCGCGGCGCGGATGCTCGGTTCTTTGCGCAGTTCGTCGTCACAGCCTTTGATCAGCGACGCCGCAACGTCCATCGCCTTCTCGAAGGCAGCGGACTGTTTTTTCGCCTTGTCCTCGTAGTCGTCGTAGCGTTCGAGATCGAGAATCTTGGCGAGCATCTGTTTGCGTTCGCCGCTGCCCAAGCGCGTAAAAGCGTCGGCGTTGCCCTGCTTGAGAAACGCCGACTGCGTGAACGTCTTGTAACTCAGCTTGATCGCGCGCTCGATCACTTTGTCCGTTTCCGTCACCGACGCCCCGCTGAGGATGCTGCGTTCGCCCTTCGCGTTATAGGCGTAGAAGTCGAGTTGGGTGCTGCCGCGCGCTTTGCGCTGACGACGGCGCGCGACCTCGTAGGTCGTGCCGTCCTGCTCGAACTTCAAGATGACGTGCATTTCCGTCTGACCCTGATGGATCAGTTCGTCGTCGCTTCGGGTGCGCGCCTCGCCCCACAACGCCCATGTGATGGCGTCCAACAGCGACGACTTGCCCGCGCCGTTCGCGCCCGTCAAGCACGCGAGATGGATGCCATCGAACACCAACACGTCGGGCGAGCGATAGGCGATGAAATTGCGGATTTCTAAACGCAGTGGCAGCATGAATCGTTCACTTGTTAGCCGAAAATCAGCCCCGATTTTACGCCGAGTCGCGCTGCCGCGCCAGTTCCACGCGCCACGCTTCGACGGTGGCGCTGGCGGACGCGCGCTGATCGTCGGTCAGCGTGGAGGGGAAAGGCAGATATTGAAGGGTATCTCGTTTCTCTCGTTCGATATGTTTCGCCACGATTACCCCTCTCCAGCCTCGATCAACCCGGCGAAGATCGGTTTCGCCGCGTCGATCAAGCGCGCGCGGCGCTCCAACGGGGTTTCTTTACTGGCGAGGTAACGTTCCAACAACTGTTCGTCGGACAAGCCTTCCGGGCTGCTGCCAAGCCGCGCGCGCGTCCCCTGATCGATGTCCTTCTGGAATGGCGCGACGAAATTTGCGCCTTTGCGATAAATCGCATCGCGGATCAGTTTCTCATCGAGCGCGGCGTTCGTCGCTGGAGTCAGTTGCAGCCGCACGCGCACAACCGCCTCGCGCAGATGCTCGTGTGCCTCGATTTCCTCCAGCAGTTCGCTCTTCGAGTCGCTGCTCGTGCGCAAATCGAGGCGAATCGTGACGAATGGGCGCGCCTGTACGCGGTGGAACGCCCATTGGGTGTGGTCGCGTTCCAGTTCGACCCAACAGAAGCCCTTCGGCTCGGACTCTTCGCCAAAATCGACGCGATCCAAGCTGCCGCTGTAGACGACCGGCGGCGCGTCGATGCGTCCATGCGTCAAATTCTGATGCCTGTGAATGTGACCCATCGCCACATAATCCCAACGATCATCCGCCATCGCCGCCATCGGCGCGGAAATATCGCGCCCCAACATGACGCCCCGTTCGCTGCCCCAGACCGCGCCATCGACGGTGAAATGTCCGGTCAAGAGGCGCGGACAATCGCCGTTCTCCAACGCCAGTACATCCGCCTCCGCCGCCAGCTCGTCCAAGGTGGCGTTGAGCGTGGCGCGCAGCAGCTCATCGATCTGCGCGATGGTCATGCCCGCTGTCTGTTCATCGCGCAGCAGGCGCTGACGCAGCGGATACGGCGCAGCGCCGACCACCACCGCGCCGGAGGGCGTCTCGATTTTTGAGACGCCAAATTCATCGCGCACATGCACGTTGGGGACATCCAACGTATCGTAAATTTCGATACTCGAAGATTTCTTGTCGGCGGGCGGCAGATCGTGGTTGCCGACGAGCATCACGACGGGCGCGAGTTTCGCCAACGTTTGAATGCGGTAGGCGAATTGATTTTGCAGCGTCGGGGAAGGCGTGCGCGTTTTGAAGGCGTCGCCCGCGAAGATCGTCAGATCGACGGCATGTTCCGTTGCGAAGGCGATCACCTCGTCCATGCGGCGCAAGAAATCGCGCACACGGGTGTTCAAGCCGGACTCCGCATCGAGCCGTCCGAAATTTTCCATGCCGATATGGACATCGGCAAAATGCAGCACGCGAAGCATACCCATAAAATTCCTTTAGCTGCCAAGACGCGGAGGACGCCAAGTTTCCTCTTTATTGCTTGGCGCTCCCCGCATCTTGGCGGTTCAAATTAGTCCTTCAACAACGGTTGGATCGCTTCCAGCAGTTTATCGTGCAGATGCCCATTGGTCACGACCATGCCGCGATTGGGCATCGTTTGACCGGGCGCAAACCGCAGCGGCGAACCATCCATGTCCGTCGCCACGCCGCCCGCCGCGCGCACCAGCGCCACGCCCGGCGCATGATCCCAGACGTAATGCTTATGCGCATCCGCTGTCATCAGGCGCATGAAGATATCGGCGTCCCCGCACGCCACCATCGCGTATTTCGCCTGCGAATCGACGGGCTGCACGTTATCGCGGCGGATGCCGAGCGCCGCATACACAGCGTCGATGCCCGGATGATCGCCCTTATGTCGTTCCAGACTGCCGACGATGCGCGCGGCATTGAATTTGTTCACACTCGACACGGCGATGCGCGATGGTTTGCGTCCGCCGTTCAAATCTTCGACGTAGGCGCCGCTTCCCTGTGCATAGAGCAGCAGTCCATTCCCGTAACCGGGACACGCAATCACGCCCGCGACGGGTTCGCCATCGGCTAACGCGGCAATCGCAATCGCGTATTGGCGTCCGGCGACAAAGCCTTTCGTGCCGTCAACAGGGTCGATGATCCAGGTGGTCTCGCCCCCGCCCGCCAGCGCAACGGCGCGTCCGTGATCGAGCCACGCGACAACTTGATCGACCGACACCGACGCGCGGATTGCATCTCCGACGAGGCGCGCGACGTGTTCGCGCTGCGAATCGTTGAGCAGGGACGCGAACTGGTCGCCGCCTTCCTCCGCGAGGACGCCGTGATCGGGATAGGCGAGAGCGAGCGCACGGCACAGAATCGCTTGCGCGCTGTAATCGGCAACGGTGACGGGATCGCCGTCGGCGTCTTTGTTCACGCGGTCGAAGCCCACCGCTTGGATGCGCTTGGTTAGGGAGGCGGCTTGACGCGCCGCGTCGAGCATCGGTTTGAGATCGATCATGGGGCTGCCTTTTTATTTGCCTTATTCACATATTCGCGGATCCAAGCGCGCGCGTCGTCTAAGGTCTTCACATCAAGGAACTGACATTCAAGTTGAGCTGCATAAAGCAGCCGAAATGCCGCGTTAATCGTTTGCAAAACCAAATTGCTCCCGACAACGCTCACGACCGCAAACAAATACGGCGCAATCAGTTTGGTCGCTTGCCCGCCAATCGCCAGCATATCACTTGGCATGTGCAAACGCCCGATGTAGTTCAAGACGATGGCATAGCCGTTTCGATTTCCTTGTTCCACCCCGTGGATCAGGATCGGTTCCAATTCAGTCCAACCCCAGTTTGTGCTGATGTCGAGCCGATAGATCGTCTGTGTTTCGTCTTCCCATATCGCATTGATTGGGATAATGGCGCTCCGTAATACTATGCGCATCGATTATAGCGCAGTGCGCCTGAACAGCATCCCATCGAACGCCAAACGCCTCCATCGATGCGCGTGACCTTAAACGTAATCGCGCAGATACAAGAAGTCGTGTCCCAACGTGCGCTTGCTTAGTTTCGCCACATTCGGCATCGTGCGCTTGTAATGATTGACCTTCACGCGCCGCCACACATCCTCCACGAACGGACGCGCGAAACCCTCATCGACGGCTTCATCGATGGTGTAGCGTTCATCGACCAGCAGGTACAACACTTGATCGACTTCGGCGTAGGTGAAGCCGAGTTCGCCCTCGTCCGTCTGCCCGACCCACAGATCAGCCGACGGCGCTTTCGTCAAAATCGACTCCGGCATGTCCAGCGTGACCGACAGCGCGCGGATTTGCGTCTTGTACAAGTCCGCGATGGGCTGCAAGGCGACGCCGCTGTCGCCGTAAATCGTGGAATAGCCGAGCAGCATCTCGGTTTTGTTGCTTGTCCCCATGACGAGTCCGCCCCAATCGACCGATTGATCATACAAGATCGTCATGCGCAACCGCGCCATGATGTTCCCTTTGCGGCGTCCGCTCATGTCGGGGAAGCGCGCGAACAGCGGATCAGCCATCTCGGTGATCGGGATCGTCAGCGTCGGCAGTCCGAGCGCGTCGATCACTTTTTGCGCGTCCGTGAGGCTGTCCTCCGACGACGTTTTGTACGGCATTCGCACGACCAGCACGTTCTCCGCGCCGAGCGCCTCCGCCGACAGATACGCCGACAGCGCCGAGTCGATGCCGCCGGACAAGCCGAGGACACAGCGTTTCAGCCCAACCTTGTCGATCTCATCGCGGATGAAGCCGACCAGCATCCGCCGCCCGATATCGGCATTGATCGCCATACGCGCGGCGATGGTGTCGTTCAAGCCGCTGCTGGCGTTAGTAGTCATGTTCGCGTTCTCCCATGATGCGCGCCAATTCGCGCTGTACCATTAGCGGACGTTCATCGCGCAGCAGCGGCAGCCGCGAGCGTGTGCGATGCAGTTGATTGACGTCGATTTGGCAGGTCAACAGCGTCTCATCAAAATAGGTGCCGTGCAGCAGGAAATCGCCGTCGGGGTTGACGACCGACGAGCCACCCCAAAAATTCTTGCCATCTTCGTAGCCGACGCGGTTACAGTGGATCACGTAGTTGGTGAACATGCTGGCATACGCTTGATTGACCAGTTCGACCCAGCGCGTGCCAGACAAGCGATCCCCGCTGTCGAGTCCGCGACTGGGGCTGGAGCTAGAGAAGATGAGGATGTCCGCGCCGTCGAGCCAGAGCAGATAGGGGGGCGAAACGTGCCAAAAATCCTCGCAGATCAGCAAGCCGACGCGCCCAAAGCGCGTATCGAAGGCGCGCACACTCTCACCCTGATCGAAGTAGCGGCTTTCATCGAACATGCCATAGGTCGGCAGATACAACTTATGGTGGACGTGCTGCGTCTCGCCGCCGGACACATACGCCGACGCGATGAAGAAGCGTTGGCGCGCGTCCTGATGGGCGAAACCGAACACGATATCGACGTTCCGGCGGGCGCTGGCAGCGAGCAGCGCACCGTAGATTGGATCATCGGCGCGCGTCTGGATGGCGACTTCTGGCACAAGGTCTTGCACCTGATAGCCGGTCAGTGAGAGTTCAGGGAACACAAGCAGATCGACGCCCTGATCGGCGGCGCGCTCGGTGTACTCCACATGTTTGTGTAGATTGTGCTGCACATCGCCCAGTTTGGGATAAATTTGAGCGAGACCAACGGTGATGCGCATAGGGTGTTTGTCCTTTCAATTGCTGCGGATGAATAGTTCACGCCCTTTTTCGACCGTGCCGCCTGTGAAACTGCCCATTCCGTATTGCAGTTCCCACGCTTCGATGTGCGCGAACGCGAACAAATCGCGGATATAGGGCGAATCATCATAGGTGATGAGCCATTGATGCGGAACGGATTTCATAACCGACGCAAAGCGTTCGTGATCGAACGATGTATGCAGATCGCCGCGTTTGCCATACAACTTGGAGGCGGTCGCGCTGTAATAGGGCGGATCGAGAAACAGGAATACGCCATTGCCTGGACGGGTCACGAGCGTTTCGTAATCGGCACAGGTGATTTCGACGCTGGACAAGCCACAATCCAGAGCGCGCAAGCGTCCGATTGAGGATGCGGTAAAGCGTTTGTCAAATGCCTGCTGCGAATAGCCGCCCGCGTCCATCACGCCGGAAAACGTGATCCGGTTCATGATGAAAAAGCGCACGGCGCGGTCGAAGTCGGAGCGCATGTTCTTGTCGTCGCACAGGAATTTGTACAACCCACGCCCATCGTCACTGTAATGATCGCGGTATATCTCGATTTCGTTTGCCAGCGTCTTTACATCATCGCGCACCATGCGCCAGAAATGGATCAAATCGGGATTTAAATCGTTGATGGCGTATTGAATCGACTGTCCAAATAGCGACCGGACACCGAAATAGACCGATCCGCCGCCGATGAACGGTTCGCGGTATTCGCGGATGGTCGCGGGAATTTGTACCATGATGCGCTCGACGGCGCGCGACTTGCCGCCGGGATAGCGCAGGGGGCTTTTGTAGGTCATCATGATTGTCCACCGATGCGAATTTGGAGACCTAAATTCATGGTCGCCTCTTGTTGAAGTACACTAATCAACGTCAGTTGGCGCGCAGAGAACTGATTTGCTACGCAAAAACGTCCGATTTCATCAGATGTGGCTGGTAGCTGAATCTGTCCGATGAGATTGCCCGTTAGATTGAGACATGCTGAAAATCCGACCGCCTCGCCGTCCAATTCCAAACGTTCCAAATTGGCGAACAAAATGAGCTTGAATAAACCATCTTTGATATCGTCAATGCTTGGCAACTTACCACGCCCATTTTTCGATTCTTGGATAATAACTTTATCGCCCGATAGGAACACTTCATCGGCGGTCAGATGGTATTCGCCCCCCAAATAGTTCGAGATCGTAAACAGCCCTTTTCCACCTTCTCGCAGTAATTCGTAACGATGTGTTGTCAACAGTTCGCGCCGTGCCGCCTGTGCCGTACGCGGTAGCGAATCGACTTTAAATGCCTCAATCAAAAAATGATCGTTGACGAGGTAATTTCCAAGTATAGTGAGATGTTGTTGAATTGAGTGCAAGCGAATTTGTTTATCGTGTGCGATACGCTCATAAGCACCGACAGCTTGTCGATACACAAACTCAAAATCACGCTCGAAGTGCATTTTGTTCCAATGTAACGCGGATGCTTGGTAATATTGCAGCTCGTTTAACGCCTGCTTCACGAAATCAGTCTGCAAATGTTGATTTGTAATCCGCCCTGTATCATCACGTCGAGCAGTTGCATCGTCATACCATGCGAGGATAATATAGACGTTCATCAAGTTCATCCATGAATAGGTGATGAAGTTGATGCGATCATTATTCTGCGTATCGGCTCCTTCATCTTTGATGATCGGAATGATCGTGACCTTTTTCGTGTTGAGATGATAGGTGTTATAAATGCGCGCAAAGGGATAGGTTCGTGTGCGTTTAGGGGTTTTCCATTTGGAATACGCGAGGGTGTCCCCGTCAGCAAATTCGATTAATCCAGATGGTTTAGCAGCATTCACATCGAAATCGCTTAACGGATAGGTTATCAATGGTGCAGATAGTGTCGGTTGGTATCGAATGCCGCTGATGTAACCGGCTAGCTCAACGATTTTGGTATCCATACTGTGCCCATCGCTCCGATGATGATCGCTCCAATATCCAACACCATATCCGCTCGAAGGCCTCGAATCATCCCCACGCCGTCCCCGCGCACCGTGCCAATCGCCAGCATCAGCGCCGCCGTCAGCGCCAGCGCCAGCCAGAACTGCCGCGCGTGCGCCCCACGTCGCCAGCGCAGCCCAACCATCAGCGCGAAAATCAGCGTCGAGCCGACGATCCCGAACAGCGGCGTATTCCAGCGCGGCGCGACGATGCCGTATACATCCAGCAGTTCACGCACGATCAGCGCCGGATAATTCGCCAACGTATCGACTTCCGCGCCCGACGCGCAGCCCGACGACGCACAGCCGATCCACGTCCACAGCGCGATCAACGGCACCAGCGGCGCGTACAGCGCCAAAACAGTTGCGAATCGTAGGGGCAAGGCGTGCCGCGCCCGTTCTTGTCGTGTTCGCGCGCCGACCCAACGCCGAATCTGTCCCGCGATCCATGCGCCGATCAGCCCGCCGAGTGCCGCGCCGTGCCAATCGACACCGCCCGCGTTCAGCCGCCATGCTTCATCGAGGTGCGCGGCGAAGTAGTCCCACTGGAGCGCGACATGACCCGCACGACCAAACAGCGCCGCACCGCACAGCGCCATGATGGCGGTATCGACCCATGCGCTCAGCGGTATAGCGGCGAGTCTCCTGCTTACTAGGGGAAGCGGCAAGTGTGGGCTGAGGTTGTTTTTCATGTCCTTTATTGTACATCGTACACCAAGTCCATCGCAATCCGCATTGCGTCCCCCCAACTTTTGGGTGTTCTCAAACATGAGGACGCGCAACCCGCGTGCTATAATGCACGTAATTACACATAAGAACGATACCAACATTGGAGAATGGCAATCATGGGTATAGGTGGATTGTTTGGAGCAGTATCGCTGCTCGGCTTCTTGCTCTTTTTGGGTGGGATTGGCTTGGCGGTGGCGAGCGCATCGCAAGGGCGCTCGGCGCGTGGCGGCGCTATCTTGGCGGTGATCGGCTTGGTGGCGGGCTTGCTGTTCAGCATCGTCAGCCAAGGGCTGCTGATCGTGGAGCCGCGCCAGGTGGCAGTCGTCTGGAACACCGTCAGCGGCGAACTGGACATACCGCGCCGTCCCGGTACGCACATCATCACGCCGGTTATCTTTCAGTATCGCATCTACGACACCACGCAGCAAGAATACACCATGTCCGCGGCTTCTACTGAAGGGTCGCGTTCGGGCAACGATGAAGTCGATGCCACCACGGTGGACGGGCAGACGGTCGGTCTCGATGTGACGATTTTCTACAGTCTCAACCCGGAGCAAATCAATTTCCTGCATACCCGCTGGCCCAATGGCGTGGAAACCTTTGTGCGTTCGACCTCGCGCACCGTGATCCGCGACGTGATTTCGCAGTTCCGTGCCGAAGCGATCTACGGCGAAGAACGCGGCAATATGCAGGTGCAGGTCAACGAGCGCATGGCGGTGGAGTTCGAGACCGAAGGCTTGCTGTTGAACAGCGTCGACATTCGCGGCTTGAGCTTCTCCGAGCAGTTCCGCCAGTCCATCGAGGACAAGATCGCCGCCGAACAGCGTGCGCAGCAAGCGGCGTTCATAGTCCAGCAGCGTCAGCAAGAAGCGGAACAAGCCCGCGCGGTCGCGGCAGGTGAGCGCGATGCCTCGATTTCCCGCGCCGAAGGTGAAGCGGAAAGCATCGTCCTGCGCGCCCGCGCCGAAGCGCAGGCGTTGCAACTGGTCAGCGAACAAATCGCGGCGAACCCGGCGCTGATCCAATATCAATACATTCAATCGCTGGCGGACAACGTGACGCTGGCGCTGATCCCGTCGAACAGTCCGTTCTTGTTCGATCTGCAAGGTCTGATGGACAGCGCACCCGCTGACGGCTTCACGCCGCCCGAAGTGCGCGACGCGATTGTGCCGGGCACAACCCCAGTACCGCCCGCAGCGGGAAGCTAGCGGAAGCTAGCGAAAGCTAGCGAAAGCTAGCGAAAGCTAACCGCCGCACTACAGCGCGGTGGGCGTGCTAGGGCAACCGCCACCCTCGTCCCCCGCTCGAAATGGCGCGGGGAAGATCGCCGCCGATGAAGCGGGATACAGAGCGAACCTCACCCCTTGTCGCGTTACAGTGACAAGAGGTGAGGTTTTTTTTCCCCCATTCCACCTATGCCCAAATCGGTCAACGGTTGCTGACGATTGCGGGCGAATGGCTCTATACTGATTCCATTGAAGTTTCTCGATCTTAATAATCGAAATGATGAGGTTGGCTGTGACCGATTCGCCCGTCCAAGCGCCCGCGCCGCTGCACTTCAAGCGCGTCCATATCATCGTCAACCCGGCATCGGGACAAGCAGGGCTGAACTTGCCCACGCTCAATAAAACACTGAAAGCACTCGATGTCGAGTGGGAAATGTTCGTCACGAGCAAGGGCGGCGAAGCGGGTGAACGCGCCAAACAAGCCATCGAAGCGGGTGTCGATGCCGTCGTCGTCTATGGCGGCGATGGCACCATCTTAGAAGTCGCCAGCAGCCTTGTCGGGAGCGATATGCCGCTGGTGATCCTGCCCGGCGGGACGGCGAATGTGCTGTCGGTTGAATTGGGCATCCCCGCTGATCAGACGGCGGCAGCGCAGTTGCTCGGCGGCACACCCAATGCGATTCGCGCGCTCGATATGGGCGCGCTGATTGGCGCGAACGACGGCGCCGATCTGCTGTTCTTTCATCTGGGCATGGGCATCGAGGGCGCGATGCACGAACACGCTGACCGCGACGCGAAAACGCAGTCCGGTATGATGGCGTATTTTATTGGCGCGTTCAAATCACTGACCAACGCGCCCACCTCCCATTATCGCTTGACCATCGACGATGAAACGGTCGAGTTGGACGGCGTAAACTGTATGGTCACGACCTTTGGCAGCGTTGGCGTGTCGGGGATCAAGCTCTCGCACGCCATCGATATGAGCGATGGGCTGCTCGATGTGTTGGTGATGCAAGACACCAATATCACATCGGTGATCGCCGCCGCCGCTAATGCCCTGACCTCCGGCGAACTCGCGCGCCCGTTGCAGCAGTGGCAAGCGCGCGCAGTGACCATCAGCGCCGATCCGCCGCAGCCTATCGTCGTCGATGGCGAATTAATTCAGGTCGAGACTTTGCAGATTCGCATTATGCCAGCGGCAATTCGCGTGGTTGTGCCAGCGACGGGAAGCGCCTAATTGGATACGCTGCCCAAAATTCCCGCCGAAATCCCGGTTGATCTCCACGCTGTCCCAACAGCGGACGAGCCAAACCGCTTACGCCGCTTGGCTGTCCGCCGCCTGACCAGTGCGCTGGTGTTCAGCGTGGCGCTGGGCGTCTTTTTCCTCACGCTGCCCGCCAGTTCGCGCTCCGCGCTGATTGACAGCTTGGTGGACAATCGTGGGTTCATCGGGCTGCTGCTGTTGTTCGGCATCGTCGCGCTGTCCCTGTTATGGGCGGGCGGGCAGCAGTTGGATGTGTGGCTGTTCAAGCTGTTGAACGTGGAGACTCCACCGTCGATCTGGATTGACCGCGGAATGTTTGCGTCGACGCAGATTGGCAACGTCAGCTTTGCTGTCATTGTCAGCGTCATCGCCTATGTTTTGGGCGAACGACGTTTTGCCATCATGTTCACGTTGGGATCGCTGTCGCTGCTGCTGCTGGTGACGATCATCAAGTCGTTCACCGACCGCGCGCGCCCGTATAAGACGCTGCGCGAGGCGCGCTTGGTGGGCTGGCAGGAACTGGGGCTGTCGTTTCCGAGCGGACACACGACGCAAGCGTTCTTTACGATGTCGCTGATCATTCGCCATTTTGAAGCGCCGTTGGGGATTGCGGTCGTTTTATACGCGATTGCGACGCTCGTGGGGGCGACGCGCATCTATTTAGGCGTGCATTATCCGCGCGATGTGATCGCGGGCGGGATGTTGGGCGTGGTGTGGGGGATCGTGACGATCTTGGTGTCGCCGTATTTTTAGCGCGGCATATAAACGGATTGTGAAAATCCTTGGTCGGTGCAGGGTGTGCCATGCCCCGACCCCTCGTCGTCCGTCAAGAACGTAGAGAAACGATTTTGACGCGATAGACTTGGTGGCGCGTATTTGTGTTCCGATTTCGCGCCAAATTGTGCTACCATTGCGCCAATTTCATGCGAATCGGAGTGCGAATCCATGCGGCTGGCGGTTTTTTCGGACATTCACGGCAATATCAGCGCGTTCGAGGCGGCGCTGAAGGACTTGGAGACGCTTGGCGGCGCGGATTATACGTGGTTCTTGGGCGATCTCGCCGCCTTCGGATCGCGTCCAGCGGCATGTATCCAGCGCGTCAAGGCGATTTGGGACGCTGCACAGCCGCCCAAGCCGCCCGAAGGGAGCGAACCACCGCCCTTCCCGCACACGCCGCCGAAAGTACGTGCGATTCGCGGTAACACGGATCGCTACCTCGTCAACGGATCGCGCCCCAAATCGACGCCCGCCGAGAACGCGGACGATTACGCCAAACGCATCCAAACGATTCAAGATCGGGACGCGAACCTGAATTGGGCGCTGACTCAGCTCGCGTTCGAGGATTACGACTTCTTGCGCAAGCTCGGCGGCGAATGTGACCTGCACGCCAAGGACTACGGCGATATCATCGGCTATCACGCCGTACCGGGCGACGATGAAGGCGACCTGACGCCCGAATCGACCGACGAAGAAGCAGCCGATTTCTTGCTCGACCGCGAAGGGCGCGCCGGTATCGGCGGACACATCCACAAGCAGATGGATCGCACGCTCAGTCTCGGCGGGTGGCGCGTGATCAACGTCGGCAGCGTCGGCTTGTCGTTCGATATGCCCGGCTATGCCCAGTGGGGCTTGTTCACCGTCGAAAAGGGCGCGCTCGATGTCGATCTGCGCGCCGTCGCCTACGATGTTGAGGCATACATCCGCGATTTGGAGACATGCGGTTTGCCTGCGCCAGCGTGGTTTGTGAGCAAACTGCGCCCGACAGATACGCAGTCATAACGATCATGCCCAAACGTGACCTGCTCCTCAACGACCTCAAGGGCGAAAAAGATTACGGCGTGCTGTTGGTCGTCCAACTCGGCGGCGTGCCGAACGAACTGCAACTCGTGATTGAGACGGCGGAATATGACGACGCCGTGAAGGGACTGCGCCCGCGCCGCAATTACGTCGTGCGCGCGTTGGGTGTGCGCGAACATCGCTTGAGTGTGGGCTTGTTCGGGCGGCTGGCATTCGCGGACGATCATCCGATCCTGTTCCACCACAACACGCCGCGCGTCGCCATCCATTTCGACGGCAAGCCCGCCAGCGTCAACGAATTGATTGTGGATATCTCGCAGACGTACATCAGCACGTTTGGACCGTGGCGTAATGTCGCGGAGATGGGCGATGATTTGAACCGCGCCATGCCCATCGCGTCACTGATGGAAACGGGTTTCGGCTTGCTCGGCACGATGCCCAAGCCGCTGGCAGAGCGCATGTCGAAGGTGCTGACGCATCACAAGCTCAAGCACAGCCTGTCGGAAGAAGCCAACTTCGGTGAGCCAGACGAACACGGACGGACGCGCATGGCGAAGGCGCTGTTGATCGACTTCGGCTATATCGTGGCGCTCGATTTTTCGGTCGAAGAAATGGGAAAGGTGTAACGCGCATGGAACTGAAAAACGCAACGGCGTTGATTTCCGGTGGCGCATCCGGTTTGGGTGCGGCGACGGCGCGCACCTTCGCGGCGGCGGGCGCGAACATCGTGATCCTCGACCTCGATACGGAGCGCGCCGAACGGCTCGTCGCGGAACTGGGCGCGCAAGCCCGCTTCGCGCAAGCCAACGTGACCGACGAGGAACAAGTGAGCGCGGCAGTCGAACTGGCAAAAGCCGAATTTGGCGCGCTGCACATCAACATCAACTGCGCGGGCATCGTGACGGCGCTGCGCACCCTGAGCAAACACGGCGCGCACCCGCTCGACCTGTTCAAGTCGGTGATTGAAATCAACTTGATTGGGACGTTCAATGTGCTGCGCTTGGCGGCGGCGGCGATGGCGACCAACCCGCCCAACGCCGAAGGCGAACGCGGCGTGATCATCAATACGGCGTCGGTGGCGGCGTTCGAGGGGCAAGTTGGACAAGCGGCATATGCGGCGTCGAAGGGCGGCATCGTCGGCATGACGCTGCCGATCATGCGCGATCTGGCGCGTGACGGCATCCGCATCTGCGCGATTGCGCCGGGCATCTTCGACACGCCGATGATGGCATCGCTGCCGGACGCGGCGCGCGATTCGCTCGGCGCGCAAGTGCCATTCCCGCCACGCTTGGGGCGTCCGGCGGAATATGCGCAGTTAGCACAATCGATTGTCGAAAACGTGATGATGAACGGCGAGATCGTGCGCTTGGACGGCGGAATCCGGATGCAGCCGAA
>DAOTUQ010000130.1:0-4277 GCA_034437055.1 Anaerolineae bacterium | reverse complement strand
GGGTCGCCCCTACGCCGCATCGACACGATCATGTTGGGGATGCGGTCTGACTCCCCCTCTCCACATGGAGAGGGGGTTGGGGGGTGAGGTTCTCGCCTAGAACAGATTCCAATAGTATTGATTCTGCACTTCGTGATGGAACTGAATTTCCGACGGCTTGATGCGCGTCCCCAACAGGCGCGGGCAGCGATCTGCCGACATGCGCTTCAGGCTGGCATAGCGGCTGCAAATCTCGCCCGTCAACAGCGTCTCCACGAACGCGCCCGCTTGGAAGTCGCTGATTGCGTCGTAGATGTTGTCCGGCAGGATCGCGTCGGCGGGCAGGTTCGGGTTGAGCGTGCCTTCCAGCCCGGTGCGGAACAGCGTGTAGACCGCCATGTACGGGTTGACATCCGGCGCGATGGAGCGCACTTCGATGCGCGCCGAGCGCGAATTGCCAATCGGGATGCGCACCATGCTGCCGCGATCAATCGCGGACGCCTTGATCTGATTCGGCGCTTCATAGTGCGGGTCGAGGCGGCGGTAAGCGTTGACGCTCGGATTCAGGATCAAGCAAATCTCGCGCCCGTGACTGAGGATGCGCTCTACGAAATCCCACGCCATCGACGATACGCCGTCTTTGCCGTCCGCCTGATAAAACAGATTGGTATCGCCCTTCGAGATCGACATATTGGTGTGCATCCCGCTGCCGTTGATGCCCGTGACGGGCTTGGGCAGGAAGCTGGCGGTCAAATCCAACTGCTGGGCGACTTGGCGCGCGATCAGCTTGTACAACTGGACTTGATCGGCGGCGATCACCGCTTCGGCATACGAATAGTTCATCTCGAACTGTGACGGCGCGACTTCGGGGTGATCTTTCTCATTGGCGAAGCCAAGCGCGCGCTGAACTTCCGCCGCCTTATCGATGAAGGCGCGCAGCGTGTCGCCGGGCAGCGAGTGATAGTAGCCGCCCGTCGAGACGAACTCGAACGCGCCCGTATCGATATACATCTGTTCGGCGTTGCGCCCGCGAAAGACGAAGCCTTCGATTTCGTTGGAGAGATTGAAGGTATAGCCGTTCTGTTCGTACTGGGTCGTGCTGTACGCCTTCAGCAGCGAGCGCAGATCGGCGGCATACGGCGCGCTGTCGCGTCCCAACACCTCGCCAAACACCAGCACCTTGCCGGGGCTGAAGATGTCCGACGGCAGCCAGTAGAACGCCGACCAGTCAATCGCCAAGCGCAAATCCGACTCCGACTGCTGCGAGAAGCCGCGCACCGACGACCCGTCGAAGGTCAGGTTGTCGGCGGACTTGAGCAGGAATTTCTTGTCATAATCGAGCATGTGCAGCCGACCTTCGAGATCGCTGAAGCACACCGTCACGGCTTTGATGCGCTTTTCGTCGGTCAGATAGCGCATCCGCTCTTCGCGCAGCGTGTCCATGGGCGTCCGGTTGAGCCGCTGTGCCTTCGCTTGGAGGTTGAGTTCTTCGAGCTGCGCGTAGGGAATTTCGAGAAAGTCACGGAGTGCTTGGGTCATCATCGATCCTTTAGACTGTACGAAACACAAAGCAACCCAAGTCTATCAGCATAGATGCACAATTCAAGCTAACCCTTGTAGATATTTTTTAGTGACTTTGCACAAGCTATCGCTGGCGGCAGCGCCAGATGGACGAAAACGAAAAGCGGCTGAGAGTCAGGCGCTTTGCGCTGCGGCTGTGCTTATCGGAAACCGCTAAATGGAGGGCGCGCTCCTATTCCGCACGAGGACAACGTTGATTACTACACCCTGAGTTTTGGATCGCTTCACCTCACCCCCCACCCCCTCTCCATGCAATGGCTGAGGGAGCTTTCAAACCCGTTGTGACCTGTCCTGCTCCCCCTCTCCACGCTGTGGAGAGGGGGTTGGGGGGTGAGGTGAACGGTTTAGAGTCGATCCAAAACTCAGGTTACTGGATGGAGACGAAGGCACAGGAATTTCTCGAAGATTGGCGAACAAATTTACATTTGAATTTGGTATGATGAAGGGAAAGTGCGGTTACAGGGATAGCTGGTATTGTCACCCATGACCGATTTGGCAGGACACATGACGCGCGGTGAGGCGCTCACGCTGGCGCTGTTGGAGGCGTTCCCACGCCAAGCGTATTTCTACGCTTACGAGCCGCGCTTGATCAGCGACGACGCGCACGGCGCAGCGTCGAGCAAGCCGGATTTCGTGATCGTCAGCGCGCGGCACGGCGTCATCGTCCTCGAAATCAAAGATTGGGGGCGCATCGTCAGCGGCACGCAAAAACAGATCGATACGATCCGCGCCGATGGTGCGCGCGCCAGCTACGACAACCCCTACAATACCGCCGAACGCTACGCCTACGATCTGAAAAAACGGTTTGAGACGCGCGTCGAACTGTGGGAACAGTATCGCGGACGCACGCAGCTTAAATTCCCATGGCAAGTGATGGTCGGGCTGCCGCACATTGCGCAGTCGGTGATCGCGGCGTTCGAGGACAAAGGCATCTGGACGCCGCGCACAGTCGCGGGGCGCGAGGCGTTCGCCAGTCCGGCGGCGCTGCGCGCATTCATCGAGAATTTGCCCTACAAATTTCAGATCGAGCGCGCGCTCACGCCGGACATGCTCGATATCATCCGCGAAATCCTCGATCCATCGCTGGCGATCCACGCTGACGGACAGCTTGTCGGTACGCTCACGCGCGAACAAGATCGGCTGATCCGCGAACGGTTGACGCGCTTCGATCCGAAACAACTGCCGCTCTTGCCACCGGACGACGACGATTTATCGAGCGAAACCGTCGGCATCATCGAAAATCATGAGGTGCGGCTCGTGCGCGGCGTGGCGGGCAGCGGCAAGACGCTCGTGCTGGTGCGGCGCGCGCAGTATCTCGCGGCGCAGTACCCCGACGCACGCATCCTCGTGTTGACGTTCAACAAGCGGCTGACGGCGGACTTAGAACGGCGCATCGGGCGCGATCTGGCGGGCGTGATGCTGACCAACTTTCATAAATTGTGCGCGCACATCCTCAAAGATGGTTGGCAGTCGCCGCTCGTCACCGCCGATTGGCTGACCAAGTACGCGGCGTCTGAACTGACCGCGTTGGGGATGCCAGTCGCGTTTCTGGCGTCCGAATTGGAATGGCGGCGCGAAAATGGCTTGACGACGGATGACGCCTATCTGAATGCCAACCGCGACGGGCGCGGCTATCGGCTCGACACCAAGAAGCGCGCGATCATCAACGGCATTTTCGCGCGCTACGAACAGTACAAACGGGGGCGCGAAAAAGAATCGACCGATTGGGCAGATGTCCCCTTCTTGGCGCTGGATCGCTTGGACACCCATCCGCAGCGCCACAGTTACGACGTGATCCTGATCGATGAGGGGCAAGACTTCGCGCCGTCGTGGATGCGGGTGGTCAAGGCGCTGCTCAAGCCGGATGGTCAATTATTCATCTGCGACGATCCAACCCAGAGCATCGTCCGCGATTATACGTGGCGCGCGAAGGGCGTCCCCGTCAGCGGGCGCACGATCCATCTGCGCGTCCCGTTCCGCTCCACGCGCCGAATCAGCGAGGCGGCGCACAGCTTGATCGAAGCCGACCCAATTCTGAGCGCATCGGGCGACCGCATCGAGCCGAATTTCACCAGTTACGAGCTGCACAGCGGCGTGCTGCCGTCGCTGATTGCGTGTGCGGACGCGGCGGCAGAACGCGCGTTTATCGATGCGAAACTGGGCGATCTCCAAAGCGCGGGTGTCCCGCTCGACCAGATCGCCATCTTGTGCTACAGCAAGCGCGGGGTCTATGGATGGGCGGCGTGGGGCGAACAGGGCGTTCACATCACCAGTTTCGATGTGATGAAGGGCTTGGAGTTCGCGGCGGTGTTCATCCCACACTTGGAGGACGCCTTCGAGCCGGACGCGGATGCCGAACGGATCGCCGCGATGCGCCGCAAGCTGTTCACCGCCATGACGCGCGCGCGTTCGCGGCTGTATTTGTCGTACAGCGGCACGCTGCCCGATGCGCTGGCGCCGCTGTTGGATTATGTGGCGAACGAAAGCTATCCTGCGCCTTAACGAACCTGAGTTTTGGATCGCTTCACCTCACCCCCTCAGCCATGCAATGGCTGAGGGGGCTTTCAAACCCGTTGTGACCTGTCCTGCTCCCCCTCTCCGGTACGGAGGTATTTATTCACCTATCCATGGGATTAAGCTCAAAATCCACAAATTTGAACCCAAGAAACACATAATGAACCCAATAGGACTGGGGCAAAATGCGGTCTGCACGGGTA
>DAOTUQ010000129.1:0-8264 GCA_034437055.1 Anaerolineae bacterium | reverse complement strand
CCGGCTTGATGCTGGATCGCGCCGGAAATGCCGCACGCGATGTACAAATCCGGCGCGACGACCTTCCCCGTCTGCCCGACTTGATGCGCATACGGGATATAGCCCGCATCGACTGCCGCGCGGCTGGCGCCCATCGCCGCGCCCAAGGCATCTGCCAAAGGCTGCAACACATGCGCGAAGCCGTCTTGCGCTTTCCAGACCGCCGCGTCCGGCGTGCCAGACGGCGCGTCTTTCGGATTGTTCGCCATGCCGCGCCCGCCGGACACGATGATCGCCGCGTCGGTCAGATTGACCGTGCCAACTTCCGCCGCGAACGCTTCGACTTTCGTCCCGATCTGATCTTCCGTCAGCGCGGGCGTGACCGGTGTCACGTTCGCGGCTGCGCCCGCAGTGTACGTGTTCGGCTTGAAGGCGCGCGCGCGAATCGTGATGTAGACCGTCGCGCCGCCGGCTGCCATATCGCTCAACACTTTGCCGGAATAGACCGCGCGTTCCGCCGTCACTGCGTCGCCGCTGACCGACAAACTGAGCGCATCGGGCAGCATCGCGCTGTCCATATCGGCGGCGGACGCGGCGATCAATTCGCGCCCGCGCGCGCTGGATGCCGCCAAGACGATGCGCGGCGCGTTCTCGCGGACGAGTTTCGTCAGCAGGGCGGCGTAAGCCTCAAGCCGATAGTCGTTCAGCGTCGCATCGTCACCGATCAGCGCGTTCGCCGCGCCGTATGCCGCCGCTTCGTTCGCCACGTTCGCGGCATTCTGCCCGAACACGACCGCCGTCAGCGGGACACCCAACGCCTCTGCCAAGACTTTCCCTGCGCCGAGCGCCTCCCATGATGCGGACGCGCCGACGCCATTGTACGTTTCGATCCAGACGTAAACCGCGCTCACAGCACTTTCTCCTCAATCAAGCGGTCGAACAGCGCCGCCGCGATTTGTTCGGGCGTGCCGTCGATGCGTTCAAATTTAACTTCGCGCGCGGGCAAATTCTTGTACGCCGTTGTGCGTGCCGCGCCCGCCGGAAGGGTCGCGCCGATATCCGCCAGCGTCCACACCGGAATGACCGCTTTCGCCGCCTTGCGAATGCCCAAGAAATTCGGATAGCGCGGCTCATTGATATCCTTCGTCACGCTGATCACGGCGGGCAGTTTGGCGTTGAGAGTCTGCTTGCCCTGTTCCAAGATGCGCTCGACCTTGACCGTTTTCGCGGCGGCATCGAGGGCAACGATTTTGGATACGGTGTTGAGCGCCGCCCATCCAAGTTTGCGCGCCGTCTGCGTGATGTGCTGATCCGTCCCCACGTCGATGCTCTCGCGCCCGAACAGCACGACATCCACATCAGCGAGCTTGCGCACGGCAGCGGCGGCAGTCGTCGCGTAAGTCAAACCGTCGGCGTCGTCCAAGCCCGCGTCGTCCACACGGAGCGCGCTGTCCACGCCCATCGCCAGCGCGTGCTTGAGCGCATCGTTGTGGCGTTCGCCGCCAATAGCGATCACCGTTGTCTTGCCGCCCGCCGCTTTCGAGCGCACGAGGGCTTCTTCGAGCGCATATTCATCCCACGGGTTGACGACCAGCGCCGCTTCGCCCCACGTCACCACGCCAGCGGCGTTGACCGTGACAACCGCTTGCGTGTCAGGGGTACTGCGCGTAAAAACCACGATATGCAAGGCAAATCCCTCCTCAACAAATCTTTACGAACCAAGTTGAGCGGGATTGTAACGCAACTGTGAGGCGGATTACAGGATGAAATCGAATCGAGATTTAATTATTTCGTGTCGTGAGGGTCGTGAATTTTGCACACGAGAAACGTCGGGTTGCACACGGTAAAAAGCTGCTGCCAAATTTCTGGCATCAGCTTTCATTCGTGTGCGATAGCCGCTACGCTTCTTCAGGCTCAGGGTTCTTTTCGGCTTCTTCCTGCTCATGAATTTCTTGTTTCTCAGCCGGTGACTCGTGCTTCCATTCCTGAACTTCTTCCTGTTTCTCTTCCGCCTGATGTTTAAGTTTTTCGATATTCTTGGGGGCTTTATCGGGCATGTTCAATATTCCCATCTTCATCTCTACCGTCCGGTCGATAACGATACGAGTGGATAACCTGCCTCAGATTGCCCGCGCTATCAATGCGGTTGGCGCGTTCATCTTACGGCATACCTTACAATTTCCACGTATCACCGTTGGTTGTAGCTCACGCGCTGCCCTTCTTCAATCCGCCACCTGCCTCATCTTGGGGTAGCTTGATCGGATATCGCTGTGCTGCGTGGGATCACATCGTAAGATGTCCGAACGCGCGCAAGCCGTCGCAACGCCATAATCGTCACGTTCGGAAACTAGAGGTGGCACAGGACGCGCTGTCGTTCGCGGATGCCAAGTCGTGAGGGAAAGCACAGTGACTCCATCAGCGGTGGCGGAATGTCACGCGCGTCCACTGAACCGATCATCGATGTACGCCCGTTTCGCGCTGACATCGCGTTTGGAGGACAAAAATCGCACCCACGCATCCCGCTCATGCCAAACTGCCGCCAACTCCCACACGCAATAGGTGGGTTTATGCGCGCTGTCCATTATCACAGGCACATAGCCGCCACCTGTCAAATCGTTGACCCAGACCGCTTCCCACATCTCATTGGTGTTGCGCCATGTGGTGAGCAGCAAGAGCAGCACGCTCCCCGCGCGATGGAGAATGACGAAGCCCAAATCACCCTCGAAATGCAACCGTTCCACTTCTGCGGTCAGGAACGCGCGCGTTTCGGCATCCTGTTCGGGCGTAATTTTTGCATCTTCAGGATAGAGATCGTACCACTTGAGAATCGCCGTCGGCAGAATCAGATCAGCGCCCGGCGTGATGATTTTCGCGGAATACAGATAACCTTCGGGGGCGACATTTCCAAAACGTTCCAAATCGAGGGGGGTTTCAACCATCTTTACAGCGTCCATCCATCGCTCCATGTCATTGATTGCCGCGTTCGGACTCGCCGCTATCGACGGGCGCAAAGCGAACGCGCACATCCGCGATGCGTACCTGTTTGCCGCCCTCGAAGATGGCGATCACGCGGTTGCGCGATGTTTCGGTCTCGCCAAACATGAGCAGCCGCGCGAAGTGCTTTTCGAGCGCCGTCAAATCGGCGTGCAGCGTCACGACGTGATGCTTATCGGTCTTTTCCATGCCCGCGCGCGACCAGAATACGACCACCGACGCCGACAACATTTGTTCCAATGTTGGGCGACCGCTGTAGGTCTGGTTGCCCCATGCGCGCTCATGCGCCTGTATCCAAGTGAGAAAGCTATCGTTAGATCGGGTTAGTTTGCTCATGAAAATAATTATCCCCCAGTCGGGGCAGATCTGTCAATCCAAACCCGTTCACATCAGGCACACGACCCCAAAATCGGATCGTCTCCGCCTTAATTCATCAGCGCCAATCGATGAAAATCCATTTGCAGTTTGGGGTACAAGCCGAGATATTGTTCGTACAGTTCCGCATAAATCGCGCCGCGCGCGGCGTCCGGTTCGGTCACGCTGTCATAGCGCGCCGTCCGCGCGCACGCCGCCGCCAAATCGGGGTACACGCCCGCGCCGACGCCCGCCAACAGCGCCGCGCCGACTCCGGTCGTTTCTGTGAGCAGCGTGCGGCGGAGCGGCAGCCCCAAGGCGTCCGCGACGATGCCGCGCCACACGTCGCTTTCCATCGCGCCGCCCGCCGCGATGATCATGTCCGCCGCGCCGCCGAGTTCGAGGCTGATTTGCAGCGCCGAACGCAGCGAGAACGCCACGCCTTCCATGACGGCGCGCGCCAGATGTCCGCGCGTATGAAAGGCGCTCAAGCCAATGAACGCGCCGCGCGCCCGCGCGTCCATGTGCGGCGTGCGTTCGCCCGCCAGATGCGGGAGGAAGATCAAGCCGTTCGCGCCCGCTGGAATCGCCGCCGCCTCTGCACTGAAGGTCGCATACGCCGCGTCGCCCGATAAGCCGACGATCCCGCGCAGCCAGCGCAGCGACAAGCCCGCCGAGAGCGTCGCCCCCAACACATACCACATGTCCGGCGCGGCGTGATTGAACACATGCAGTCGCGCATCGGTTTTATCGGCGGATGCGATGGGATTGCACACTTGTCCGCCGCTGCCGACGGTCACAGACGCGCGTCCCGGCTGGATCAAGCCGTTAGCGACCGCTTGCGCAGGCTGATCGGCGCAGCCCGCGATCACGGGAATATCCGCGCGCAGTCCAAGCGCATCCGCCGCCGCGCGCATCAGCGTTCCCGCAATCGCTGTCGATGCCAACGGCGTCGGGAAAATCGCTTCGGGCAGCCCCGCCGCGCCGATGATTTCCGACGACCAGCGCGCCGCTTTCACATCGAACAGCGCGGATGCCGCCGCGTCGCTCACATCGGTGGCAATTACGCCCGTCAGCCGATAACGCACATAATCTTTTGGGAACAGCACAGCGCGCACTTGATCGAGTCGTTCGGGATGATGCTTTTTGAGCCACAGCAACGTCCCGCCCAAAAAACCAACTGCGGGCAGTGTCCCGGCGATGGCGGTATAGCGTTCCGCGCCCAACAGCGCGACCAATTCGCGCACTTCATCGACGGCGCGCTGATCCGCCCAGATAATCGCGTTGCCAAGCGGGATACCCTTTGCATCCACCAATGCGCCGCCGTGCATCTGTCCGCACAGGCTGATCGCCGCGATATCCGCGCGCCCCGACTGTGTGACGACGCGGCGCGTCACGTCAACCGCCGCGTTCCACCAGTCTTCGGGATTTTGTTCGGCGCGATCCGGCGCGGGACGATGAATCGGGTACTCGCGTCCGGCAGTGGCGACAATCGACGCCGAGTCCGAATCGAACAGCACCGCTTTCGCGCTTGACGTGCCAATATCGATACCGAGTAAGAGAGGCATGATCATTTGTGCCGATGAATATGAGACAATAACCTACAAAAATGGTTTGAGTTCATCATTTTACGGGTAAATCGGCGCGGTTGATTTGCGGATTATCAAGCGTGTGGGCAGTTGCAGCGTCTCTAGCGGCAATTCGCGGTCATGAATGTGCCGAATCAATGTCGTGGCGGCGACCTCGCCCATTTGATAGATCGGCTGATTGACCGTCGTCAGCTCAGGGATGATATATTTTGCCGCCGGGATATCGTCGAAGCCGATGATCGACAAGTCCTTCGGCAGCGACATGCCCAGTTCAGCGGCGGCGTGCATCACGCCAATCGCCATCACATCCGTGAGCGCGAACACCGCTGTTGGACGCTGTACCGGATCGCCGCTCAGAAGCCGGACGCCCGCCGTATAGCCCATCTCGAAATGGGGCAGTACACCCAAGACGATCAAATCGGGGTCGATCTCGCCCCCCGCAGCGATGATCGCTTCCTTGGCGCCTTCTAGTCGATAATGCATCGATTCGCTGTGCATCGACGCGCCCACGAGTGCGATCCGGCGGTGTCCAAGATCGATCAGGTGGCGCGCACCCGCGATTGCGCCCGCGCCGTTGGCGGACAGCACGCGGTTGACCTTCACTTGCGTCAAATCGCGGTCAACCAACACGACGGCAATATTGCTGTCAAGCAAGCGATAGATATTTTCGGTACTGTGTCCGGTCGGCGCGATCACGACGCCATCGACGCGCTGGCGCATCAGCATGTCGATATAGGCGTCCTCTTTATCGCGGTCTTCTTCCGAACTACAGACCAACGACCGATACGCATTGGTAAACAGCGTCTTTTCGACAGCGAATGCCAATGCGCTGAAAAACGGCTGATCCAACTGCGGCACCAATACGCCAACCGTTTGCGTCTCTTGGCGGCGCAGACTGCGTGCCAGCGCACTTGGTTTGTAATTGAGCGACACCATTGCGCTGCGCACGCGCTCTTGCAGATCGATACTCACATAGCCCGATTTGTTGACCACGCGCGAGACGGTCGCTACCGAGACGCCCGCTTGTTCCGCGACTTCCTTGATCGTCGCCATGTCACTCAGCTTCCATGATGGGCGCGACAAGCGCGAGCGCCTTCATCGCGGCGTGATGTTCTGTCGTCGCGTGCCATGGCTGACCACGCCCCAAAATTTTTTCCGTCAAGGGAATATTATCGCGCGATTTCGCGCTGATAGCATGGGAAGTTAAAAAGTCGGACATGCTGGATTCAACGCAATCTTTGATAAGTAATCGTTTTCAGTAGCATATCCGACCTTCAAAACGATGGGAAATTTTTTAATCTCCCACTCATCTTTAGCCGTCAATGAGCCTTTCAAGCTCCATTTGTGGAATCGGCGGTATCAGCGGATCGGTCAGCCACGCGGCGAAGAACGCATCCAGCGAGCGTCCGGCGACCTCGTTAGCGACGGCGATGAAATCTTCGATGCGCGCACTATCGAACGCGAACCGCTCGTAATACGTCCTTAGAAGCTCGAAGAAAATATCATCCCCAACTTCCAAACGGAGCGCGTGCAGCGCCAGCCCGCCGCGAATGTAGACCCCCCCGCCGTTGAATAGATCAGCTTGCGGCGGCGCGCCCGGCGGGACGATCATGACCGCCAGTTCGGCGCGGATATCCGCCAGTTCGGCGTCGGTGGTGTCGCTCTCGACCAACCAATTGCCGCTGACCCAATCGTAATTCGAGCGCACGATGCGATCCAGCGTGTCCGCGCCCAAGTCGTGTTCCGCCCACAACCACGACATATAGCTAGCGAAGCCCTCGTTCAGCCAAATGTCCGCCCATTCGCCCAACGTGACACTGTTGCCGAACCATTGATGTGCCAGCTCATGCGCAATAATCTCGTTCGCGCCGCCGAAACGCCCGCGATTAATCGTAGCGACGCCGAACAATGAGATCGACTGCGTTTCGAGCGCGAAGAACAGCGGCAGATCGACCACGACCACCCCATAGGCATCGAACGGATACGCGCCGAACAGTCCGCTGAAGAAGTCGATCATCTCGCCCTGCCGTGCAAACGTTAATACCCCATCCGAGAACCGATCTGTCGGGAAGAAGTTGCGAATCGGCACGCCCGCCGGCGACTCCCCCTCTTGCAGCACGAAATCGCCCACTTGGACGGCGGCTAGATAGCTTGCCATCGGCTGGCGCATCTCCCAGACATAGCGATCCGCGCCGTCAACCGTTTCGACGGTCGTCAGCACGCCGTTGGCGACGGCGACAGCGCCGGGGGTCACACGGATATCGAACGTATAGGTCGCCTTGTCGAGCGGATGATCGTTGACGGGATACCAACTTGACGCACCATACGGTTCGCTGGCGGTCATGACCTGCCCATCGATGAAATGCCACCCACTCGAATAGTCGATACCCGCGGACGGATTCTCCTCCGTGCGCAGCGCCATCTGATCGGCATTCGGCGTTCCATCATATTCGACGCGCACGGTGAACGCTGCGCCCGCCGCGATGGGCTGTGACGGCGTGATCGTCAGTTCGTCACCATCGCGCGCCGTCTCAGCGGGCGCATCGTTGACCGTGACGATGCCAAGATTCAACAGCGCGCTAAAATCGAGATTGAACGCGCTCAACGCTTGCGCCGCCGTCGCGTCGATCTGCGCCACACTGTCCAATGTTAAATCGATCATATCGATGTCGAGTGTCAGCGTGTAATGGTCTACATCGTAGCCGCCGTTGCCCAACATCTCGAAGTACGGATCACCGATGCCCGGCGCGCCCGGACGTGGGTCGTCTTGCGCCGTGACGACCGACGCCGATAAAATGACCACGAGCGCGATCCAACTGTGCCGATACCATGTCATCATGTGCTATATGTCCTGTTCATCCGCTAACATCACCCTTTATTACGCACAGCGACCCTGCCGCGTTCTATGCTGCGAATGAAAACACGACGAATACTGCGTAACCAACCACCAACGCCGCGCCAAAGACGCGCCGGATCGTCCCGCGCAGCGCCAGCGGCAGCAGGACGAGCGCAAACGCCAGCATGACGGGCAGATCGATCTGGACGCTCTTGAGCGCGACGGGGATCGGCTGCACCAGCGCGACGATGCCCAAAATGACCATCAAATTCGAGATATTCGAGCCGACGACACTCCCAACAATGATATTGTGTTCGCCGCGCCGCGCCGCAATGACGCACGTCGCCAATTCTGGCAGCGATGTGCCGACTGCGACCACCGTCAGACCAATGATCAAGTCGCTCACGCCGATCTCGCGCGCAATCGACACCGCGCCATTGACCAAGAAGTTCGCGCCCACGATCAACAGCGCCAAGCCCGCGATCACCTTCACGATCTCGATGCGTGTATCG
>DAOTUQ010000128.1:0-105597 GCA_034437055.1 Anaerolineae bacterium | reverse complement strand
CGACGCTTTCAAGCGGCGCTTAAAGCGATTCAGCTTGCCAATCAAGGATCACGAGGTGATACTTCTGACGGTAATGTAGATGGAATTCAATTTCCTAACGTCGGCACAGACTCAGCGCGCTTCATTTCAATTGCCCTAAGAAACGCTGGTATACCTATGACAAGACCGGAAACCCCAATGAATGTGAGCCGAATGCTGAGATAGGTTGGTGTGCAAGATATCGAGAAAATTCAAACCCTCGAATATATGATGACAACACTATTTGGAGAAATCACAACGCATCAAATAATAGTCCTAGTCAAACAAATCTGTTAAGCGGCAATCGATTAGCAGCTTATCTTTTAGGCGTAAATAGTGCTTCAGGAGAAGGCATAGCATTTCAAAACCCAAGCTATATAGAGTCAATTAGCGTAGGAGATGTTTTTGGGCTTGAATATGCGTTTGATGCTCAAATTACTCAAGAAGCGCTAGAGCAACAGCGATATATGATAATGGCGCAAAATCTTGAAACCGTAGAGCTAAATTCTAAACTTAGCCGATTTGAGATAGGTGATTATGTTGTTACCCTCGGTCCACAACAAGGACGACAACATGGCTATATTATTGTAAATTATGGCGATGCAGTAAAATGTGATGGGAGTGGAGATTTAATACATAACACCGTTCTAGTTCCGTATGTAGCAGACTTACCTGGAACTCAAAGTGGACAATCTAGACCATTTTATTGCACACGAATTGCCGAAGATTTTAACGTTCCAAATAGCTTTTTTGAATTTAATTGGTGGTATTTCATTAAAGTGCCAGATCAATGGTTTATTCATTTTTCGCGCATTTATACTGATCCTATAACGGAGTAAATTTTAATGTTTTTAATCAGCATATTATCTTTAGCGAGCATCGTTTTTAATATCAACACCTTGCGAACGCAGATAACGCGCGAAGTCCCATATATCTATTATTACTCTTTTGAAGAAAGCGCTTTTGTCATCGAAAAAATCGATGGAACAAACCAATCTATCTTGTCATATTACCCATTTCCTGCTGAAACCGCTGTCTTGGCGGATGGAACTGGTTATTTGAGCGGTCCCGGATGGTCAGCTACAGGAGACTGGTTCGCTTGGACTCATCGACTTCGAAATGGATCGCCTAGCCGAGACGCTTATCTTGTGAACTATTTAACAAGATTAACACAAGCGATTGATAGAGACTTTATTGTCGTCAATCTTGAATGGCATCCTATTGACAATCTTTTACTTTTACTTCTGAGGACAGACTACGGATTTCAAGATGTTGGAAACGAGCTTCTAGGGTTATACGATGCAGATAAAAATGAATACGTTTTTACGCTCAATCTCGATGATTTATTAGCGCAAGGCGATTACGTCAAAAACCTGATTTGGAATGTGACAGGCGATTCCATCTTGATTGATGGACATTCAAGCGTCAGTGTAATTTCGTTAGAAGGTGCAATCATCTTTTCGACGGGGAGCAAGTCGCCAATTTGCCTATCATCTGGGGTTCCTCAATGGTTTACAGCGAGTCATTTTGCCTACTTGCCTGATGAAGATAACCATTTAGCGGTACGGGATGTTTCTACCCAATCGACTGTATTCAACATCGCGTTGCCCGATGGGGAAGTTACGGGAGTAAGTTGGTCGCCCAATCATGAATATGCCTTAGTTTGGATCGAGTCATCGCAGGATAGCTTTATAGGATCGCTTTGGCTTGTTTCGCTCAATGCCAGCACGGTAGTCATGATTGATGACGGTGTGCCTTTAAATTGTGTTGATGTTTCCTCGCGCTGGCTGAATAATGACATATTCACTTTTCTAAACGCCACAGCGTCACTATCAATTTACTCGGCGTTGGATTCTGAGCTTTATTCAGGAAGCGAAATTACGGATTTGCCTTTAACCACCAACATAACGTTTGAACATGATGAAGAAATCGTCTACTTTGGTTCATTCGCATCTGAGCCATACGGCGGAGACGCGCTTTTTCAGTATAATATTCGCTCTAGAGACCTCGATGAGGTTACTACGTTGTGCGATGAGCGCCCGATATACTTTGACTATGTTTCTGCTATTGACCATGATCGAATAATCTTTGCAGATCGACTCGTTGACTTTTCCTCGCAAACGTGTCGCAAACTCCCCGCTTCTAATATCGGTTTACCATTCACAGCAGAAGATGTTGTTTGGCAAGCTGAAACACATTGGGTACTTGCCTTATCGGAGGCATTTGAGGGACTTTACCCAGTTTATGGGATGGACACCGATGAAGGGGCGAGTCGATTTCTGACCCGTTGCGAGATTGACTCGCGCGCGTGCTACGGCTGGCTGCCCGACCTGTTTCCCGAATTGACACCCTAGCACGATGTGATATACGACGATGGATAGTTCACTATAGGAGTATCACACCATGACCCTCCCCACCCTGATCACCGATGCCGCCGACGACCCGTCCAAGCTGAACGCCATCATCGCGGACATCGAAGGCTCGACGCTCGACTCGGACAACCCGACGCTCTACCCCGCGCCCACCTTCGACGCCGCCACCAACACATGGACGCTTACACAATCCACGCCGAATGCCAATGGGCTGTACGAAGGCATATACACGCTGCCCGGCACGGGGACATGTTCGTATGTGGAAATCGTCGCGGTCACGGCGCATCAAAATCCGGCGGTGGGCGCGCCCGCGAAATACAAAGATTGTGATGGCGGCGCGTGGATCGATCAATCGTCGGTCAGCGCCCTGAACAACAAGCGAGTGAGCTTCTTCAGCATTGTGAGCGCGATTGCGTTCAGCATCAAGCTGCGCCTGATCGCAGCGCAGTGTGTTTCGCTGGTGACGTTTCAAAATCCGGCGTGTTACACGCTGCTGCAAAACGACTTCACTCAACCCACCACCCTCGATACAGGCTTTGGCAATCCCGCTCCATCCGCGAAAAGTGGGCGGCAGCAAGCGGGCAATGCCTACGGAATTGGTCTATTCGTGCAAGCCAACATAACCATGCCGACGGAAATTTCGTCCGTATCGATACAATACTATTGGTACACGAACAACAATCCGAATAACATTCTTGCCATAACCGTGAATATCCGCGACTCGGAAGATAATACCCTTTATCAATATGATAATCCCGGCGCGGTTGCAGGCGGTCAGAACCAATGGAATACGCTGGTTCTATCCCCGAACGTGACCAATGCTAAATACATCACCTTCCGCGCCTCAGTCGTCGGCAGCAGTGGCGATAGCTCGTTCAACGGGGCATGTTGGGTCGATAGTATCGCGTGGTCGTGACCTGCATGACCCGCTCAATATCACTCCCACGATTTGGTTGACAACGTGCATCGACGATCAATTCCCCCCAAACGTTAACAAGATTACAACACAGTCCGCACACCCTCCGTTTGACGCATTACGAAAACTATGATATCGTAGGAGTACATTTCTTGCGCGGTGCTGCGTCTCATCGATACCCACCATCACAACCACGCCTCAGCCGCGCCGTTCACTCATTGAGGTTCCACCAGTGCAATTTAACGAATTGAATTTGATCGATCCCTTGCTGCGCGCTGTGCGCGACGAGGGCTACGATACGCCTACCCCCATCCAAGAACAGACGATTCCGCACTTGCTCGCCGGGCGCGATGTCCTCGGCTGTGCGCAAACGGGGACGGGCAAGACCGCCGCGTTCGCCCTACCGATCCTGCAAAAACTGTACGGCAGCGGGGCAGCGGTGACGACGCCCGATGCGCCCCAGTCCACGAAAACGACCTACAACGGGCGCTTTGCTAAGATCGCCCGCCCAAGTGTCCTGCCGACGCGCGTTCTGATTTTGACGCCCACGCGCGAACTCGCCGCGCAAATTGCAGACAGCTTCGCCGCCTATGGCAAGCATTTGCCGGTTCGTTGTACCGTGATTTTCGGCGGCGTCGGACAGCAACCGCAGGTCGATGCGCTGCGGCGCGGCGTCGATATTCTCGTCGCCACGCCCGGACGGCTGCTCGACTTGATGAACCAACGCCTCGTGCGCCTCGATGGTGTCGAGATGTTCGTCTTGGACGAAGCCGACCGTATGTTGGACATGGGTTTTATCCACGATGTGAAGAAAGTCTTGGCGGTACTGCCATCACAGCGTCAGAACTTGCTGTTTTCCGCCACGATGCCCGCGGAAATCGTCGAACTCGCCAACGGCTTCTTGCATGATCCCGTCCATGTTGAGGTTACACCGACCGCAACCACCGTCGATAAAATTGAGCAGTTCGTCTTTTTCGTCGAGAAGAACGACAAGCGCGCTCTGCTCGAACACCTGCTGCGCGATAAGTTGGTCAAGCGTGCCATCGTGTTCACGCGCACTAAACACGGCGCGAACAAACTGGCGAAACAGCTCACCGATTCGCGCATCAATGCCGAAGCCATTCACGGCAACAAGTCGCAGACGGCGCGCGAAGCGGCGCTGGCTGGCTTCAAGAATGGCAAGGTGCGCATCTTGGTCGCCACTGACATCGCCGCGCGCGGCATCGACGTGGAAGGCATCAGCCATGTGATCAACTACGACTTGCCCAACATCCCCGAAAGCTACGTCCATCGCATTGGACGTACCGCGCGCGCAGGCGCCGATGGCATCGCCTTTTCGTTCTGCGATCAAGAGGAGCGTGCGTTCTTGCGCGATATCGAGCGCGCAATCCGCAAGCATGTGCAGGTGATCCCGGAGCATCCGTATCAGTCAGCATTGGGTATCCCCTCGCAGACTGACCTGAACCGCGTTGGCGGACGTGCGCCGCAAGCGAGCAGCGCCAACCGTCCGCGCCCGAGTAACAGTAACAGCAATCGCAGCAGCACATCGCGCTCATCCACACCGCGCACGACAACACCGAGTGCCAGCACGCCGCGCACTTTTTCGCCAGACGACGACTCGCCCAAGTCGAGCGCGCCGCGCACGCGCAGCAACAGCGCGAATAATACGACAGCGAACGGAACGCGCAGCAGCGACTCCAACGACCGCCGTCCCACCACAAACACAGCGAAGCCAGCGAATGGCGCTGCGACGAGCGAGAGCGGACAAAATCGGCGTCCTGCCCGTCCGTCCACGAACGGCGACAGCGCTTCCAGTGCCAACCGCGCCCCCCGCGCGTCAACGAATGGCGACAGCGCGAATAACGGCAGCCGCTCCGCCCGTCCATCCAGCGATAGCACAGCCAATACCAACCGCGCCCCCCGCGCATCTACGAACGGTGAGCGCGTAAGTAACGAACGCACGAGTAATGGCAACCGCTCCGCTCGTCCGTCCGCGAACAGCAGCGAGTCACGGCGGACACCCGCGCGCGATGAAGCCTACACCAGCCGTCCAGAGCAAAATGGACGCGGATTCCGCGACGATCCCACCAATCGCAGTGGGATGCGCGATTTCGCCTCGCGCAGCACCCAACCAGAACGCACGTCGGCATGGAACAACAGCAGCGACTACGAAAACGAGAGTTAATCACTCGTTGTGAGCTGCAACAGCAGAAAACTGCTGTTGCAGCCCATCTGATAAATACTGTTATCGTTATTTTTCATCGGGTCGCACGGGCTGAAAGTTGAGACACAATGCAGATCGAGCTTGTGACCCATAATCCATCGGGCAAAATCAGCGGTATTGGGCGGTATATCAACGAGTTATATCAGGCGCTTCAACCACAAATCGATGTGCGTATCGTCCCCGATGTGATGCCACCGCTGGTCAAGCAATTTTCCATCTTGCAGCATTTCCCCGTCGGCATTCAAGGACATGAGCGCGGCAGTATCGCCCATTTCATGCAAATCATGGGCTGTTCGCAGATGCTGTGGCATCCGACGCACCCCGCCGTTGCGACCGTTCACGATTTAGGCGTACTGATTTGCAAAGAAGACGAAGCCCTGTTCGATTGGATCGGACGGAAAACGCTTGAAATTCAATGGTCTGGATTGCGCCGGATGGATCAGTTTGTCGCCGTATCGCAATTTACCGCCACCAGTCTGATCGAACAATTCGGCATTCCCGCCGAGCGCGTTCACGTCGTCTACAATGGCGTCGATCCTGCCCACTTCCGCCCCGTTGCGGATTCGCTGGCGGCGGCACGCACCCAAGCACGCGCAGAACTTGAGCCGCGCTATCCCCTCTTTCGGGATTCCGCCTATCGCTATCATCTGCTCTATACTGGAACAGAACTCCCGCGCAAAAATTTACGTACCCTGCTCGAAGCGTTGTCGATTCTCAAACAGCGCGGCGTCTCCGTCCGCTTGATCAAAGTTGGCGGTTCGGGCGGCGACCGCTGGCGTGAAGCGTTCCAAGCACAAATCCGCACCTTCGGCGTCGAAAACGAAGTTGCGTTGATTGGCAGCGTGTCGGACGACGATCTCGTGTCGTTCTACAACAGCGCTGATATCGTCGTCACAGCGAGTTTGTTGGAAGGCTTTGGGCTGCCCGTCCTCGAAGCGATGGCGTGTGGTGCGCCAGTCGTCTGTTCAACGGGCGGCGCACTCCCAGAGATTGTCGGTGATGCTGCTATCACCTGTGATCCGCGTGATGCGTCTGGATTTGCCGATGCGATTGCACAACTGCTTGGTGACTCACAGCGTCAAGAGGACATGCGTCGACGCGGCTTGCTGCGCAGTCGCCAATTCAGTTGGACGCATTCAGTTGAGCCATTGATCAAAATTTATGCCCGACTAGCTGCATAAACCTGTACTTACTACACCCCTGAGATTGGACACGAAAAGCGCTTAGCTTTAATTGCAGGCAGCATTGCGCCTCAAATTTGGATGGTGTCAGATAGCCGAGCGCCGAATGAATACGCTTGCGGGTGTAGACATCATCGAGAAACTGCCCAAGCCGTTGGTAGGCGTGGTGAAAATCGACGGACTCACTCAAATCGACTTTCTCCTCTTTAATCGTCCGCATCAAGCGCTCCGCAAAGCCATTTTCGTCCGATTTGCCGACTGCCACCATGCTGATGTGGACTTTTTTCTTCCTTCAACAGGTCGGTGTCACCTGGGCAGGCGGACTGAAGCTCTTGGTCGCTGGGGTGGATCAGCGGGCAATGTCCGCCTGCCAGCGCCCGGCGCAACGTCGTCAGCGCCAAATGAGCAGCGGGACCAACAGTTTTGAGTCGCCCGCGTGGCGAGGACAGTGATATACTCGCGCTGAGGTCGAACACCAAATCACCGCACAGCGAGGCAGTGAATAAAAAACGAGTACGCCCATTATTCGATTGCTGCTACTTTCCGAAATCCCCCATACGCCTCAATCCATTCGCTATCATGCCGCTGAATAAAGCCTTCTGCCCGCTCCACCAGCGCACGATCCCCAACGAACAGGGGTACGCGCTGATGGAGTGTGGTGGGCTGAATGTCGAGGATGTTTCCCACGCCATCTGAGCCATATCCCCCTGCCTGTTCCGCTAAGAATGCCATGGCTTGCGCCTCGAACAACAAACGCAGTTTGCCATACGGCTTGTCCGGCGTTTGCAAATCACCCGGATAGAAAAACACCCCGCCATGCAGTAAATTACGATGAAAATCTGCCACCATCGACCCGATATAACGTAAACTCAACGGTTGCTCATTCGTTTCGTCGCCGACTGCACACAGCCAATCGGCGTAGCGACGGACGCCAGGTGTCCAGTGGCGCGCGTTGCCCAAATTGGCGCTGTAGTAATGCGGCGTCGCGGGGATGCGAATATCTTCATGACTGAGCAGAAACTCGCCCAGTGTCGGATCAAGCGTAAAGCCATGGACGCCCTGCCCAGTGCTGTAAACCATCATCGTCGAGACGCTGTAGACGACGTAGCCCGCCGCCACGAGGCTGCGTCCCGGCTGCAACAAATCCTCAATCGTCCCGCGCACACCCGGCGATATTTTGCGATGAATGGCGAAGATCGTGCCGATACTCACGTTCGAGTCGATGTTGGATGATCCGTCCAGCGGGTCGTAGAGCAAAACGTATTTGCCGCTGTCGAAATGCGTCGGAATATCAATAATGCTCTCTCGTTCTTCCGACGCCATCGCACACAGCCGCCCCGTATGATCGTTCATCTGGAAGATGGTCTGATCCGCGAACACGTCGAGCTTTTGCTGCGCCTCGCCCGAACTATTGAGCGTCCCAACTTCACCGAAGATATCCAACAGCCCCGCGCGATCCGTCTCCCGCGCGATGAGCTTGGCGGCGAGCGCCATGTCGTACAAGAGACCTGTCAAGGTTCCCGTCGCTTGCGGATATTGCTTTTGTTTTTCCAAAATGTGCCGCTCGATAGTGACAATTTTCTTCGCCATAATTTTTTCTCCACTTCATCAATCGTAAGTGAACCTACGCTGATCATACCGCGAATCAAAACGGGACACCGCTTCTGGATGTCCCGTTCGTGAATATCGCTGCCCTATCGCGCTAGATGCTGCTCGCGGACGGTTCTGGAACGCTGTCCACGCTTGGCACGTCGTCCACTACAACCGTCGGTTCTTCCGACACAGCAACCAACGTTGGTTCTTCCGATTCCGATACAACAGCCGGCGCTGTCGGCACGGGCGGCGCGTCACCGGGCGGCGTAATAACCTCTGCGCCGTCGGTTCCCCAACGCTCGGTGAAGCCAACACGGCGTTTCTCCGGCTCCAAATGACTGATGCGCATCCGCAGGCGGTCACTCTTCTTAACATACGAGCGCGGCTCTTTCAACGAGCCATCGCGCATCTCGCTGAGATGCAGCAAGCCTTCCAGCCCATCGTCCAGCGCCACGAACGCGCCGAAGTCCACCACGTTCGTGACGGTGCCTTCGACCAACTGTCCTTCGTGGTAGCGATCCGACGCGCGTTCCCAAGGATCGTCCAACAGCCGCTTGCGACTGAGTGCGATCCGGTTGGCATCACGGTCGAGGCTCAACACGTAAACGTCGATCTCGTCCCCAACTTTCAGCACATCACGCGGGTGATCGACGCGATGCCATGCCAATTCGCTGACGTGGATCAAGCCATCCGCGCCGCCCAAATTCACGAACGCGCCGAAATCGCGCAAGCCCGTGACCTTGCCCTTGACGACATCACCCTCTTTCAGTTCCGAGAGCAGCTTCGCCTTTTGCAGCGCACGCGACTCGCGTTGTGCCTCGCGTTCGCTGAAGATCAGACGGCGGCGGGATTGATCGACCTCGATCACCTTGACCGTCAGCGACTTGCCATCGAGTTCATTCCATGTATCGCGTCCGCCCGAACTGCCCATCGAGACGAGATGCGAACTGGGAATGAAGCCTTCCAGTCGATTCCATTGGACGAGAATGCCGCCGCGATTGCTGCTCTTGACGCGCACGTCGACCACTTCATCGGTGCCAAGCAGTTTCTTGGCTTTTTCCCAATCGTATTGCTGCAAGCCCATGTTGATAGAAACGATCAGGTTTTCGGCTTGATCGCTGGGATTCATGATGTAAACTGGGACTTCCGCGCCGACTCTCAAGCCTGATCTCACAAGCGGATCGAGCCGCTCAAGGTCTTGTACCGGGACGATACCGTCGCGTTTTGCGCCCAAATCAACGATCACTTCGCGCTGATCGATTTGCAAGATTACCGCATTGCGGATTTCACCCCGCTGCGGCGGCTTGTAATCGAAGCTAGATTCCAATAGCGCGCGAAATTCTTCTCCATACGCGGCGCTTGCGGCATCACCATTCTTACTGTCGGTCTTTACCATTACCATCGTTAACCACACATCCTGAGTGAGTTGTTACATCCTCAACCACTACGCAAACCGGAGCGGTCAACATTCACATCATCGTTTTTGCCCGCCAAAATGCGAATAGCGTGGACGCCGGTTCGCCACGCACGATTTTTATGAACGACGTTATGATATTTCATTATAGTTGCGAATGGGGAAGAATGCGCAGAATTTTCTACGATTTCTCATTCATGCGAAAAAGAAGTAAAGTTTATAGGCGAAAATGGTTAAAGTAAATAGGCGTATTCAGATAAATTACGTCCATCTCGCTGCTAAATCGTGGACGTTGCCCAAGTGTAGTTTGGCTTGGGAACGCCCATTGGCTAATTGTACTCTGGCACGCCCATGGGAATCCCGCGCAAGCCGCGATCAATTTCCCATGGGTAGATGATATAGGCATCCGTCACCGCGCCATAGAAATCGGGCTTCTCATTGCGGAACAACGAGCGATAGGGATTGAAGTGCAGAACGCACGTCATGGGCTGCGCGCCTGCTCCGATCATCCGTTCGCGCACGGCGATGCTGGTGCGCCCGCTGCCCCAAACATCATCCACGATCAACGTCCGCCGATTGGCAACCAACGTTGAGTCGGGAAACTGCATGAACTGGGGCAGCGCCATCAGCCCGGTTTGTGCGCTCGTCGCTGGAAAATCGACTGCCGCCGTCAGCAAATGCTGAATATTCAGTGCCTCTGCCAGCATCCCGCCGGGAATGACGCCGCCGCGCGTGATCATCACCATGGCGGAGAACGATCCCACCGCACGAAATTGCGGCAGCAGAATATCGAGCAGTTTATCGACATCTCCCCACGTCAACACATCGTGTCGGACGGGACCCTGCGAACTGTCGATCATGGTGTGTCTACCTTGCCGCGCAAGACGGCGTGTAACCGAATGGAAGATTGATTTTAGCCGATATCACAGCCGTTCTGCCACACTTTTTGCTTGTGTGAACAGCAGCAAATAATCGGGCCCGCCCGCTTTGCTGTCGGTACCAGACATATTGAAGCCGCCGAACGGGTGGACGCCGACCAGCGCGCCCGTACATTTGCGATTCAGATACAGATTGCCGACGTGGTATTCGCGGCGCGCCCGTTCCAAACGCGCGCGGTCATTGCTGAACAGCGCGCCCGTCAAGCCATATTCCGTACCGTTTGCAACTGCCAGTGCGTGATCGAAATCGCGCGCGCGGATGATCGTCAGCACAGGTCCAAAAATTTCGTCCTGCGCCAGCGGCGCATTTTCTGGCACATCGCCAAAAATCGTCGGGGGGATGAAGTAGCCGCCTTCGGGCGTGACCAGCGGTGCGCCGCCCAACAGCAACTTGCCGTCTTGCGTTCCCTGTTCGATGTAGCCCATGATGCGGCGCATCGCGTCAGTATCAATCACGGGACCCTGATCGATGTGCGCGCCCGCATCTGGCGCACCAACGGTCAGCGCGCGCGCAATCTCAACGGCACGATTCACGACGCGATCATAGATCGCATCCACGATGATCGCCCGCGATCCGGCGCTGCACTTCTGCCCCTGAAAGCCAAACGCGCTGGCGACAACGCCTTGCGCGGCAGCTTCGGCGTCGGCAGTCTCATCGACTAGGACGGCATCCTTGCCACCCATCTCCAAGATCGCGCGCTTTAGCCAACGCTGTCCCGGCTGGACTTTTGCCGCCGTCTCGTAGATTTTTAGCCCAACCGCTTTCGATCCGGTGAACGAGATGAAGCGCGTCTGCGGATGTTCGACCATGCGCGCGCCGAGCGTCTCGCCCGCGCCAAACACGAAGTTCAATACGCCCGGCGGCAAGCCCTGTTCCCAGAACAATTCGCATACTTTCCACGCGATCCACGGGCTTTGTTCGGCGGGCTTGAACACCATTGTATTGCCCGTGACGAGTGCGGCTCCGATCATGCCCGTCGGAATCGCGCAGGGGAAATTCCACGGGGGGATGATCGCGCCGACGCCGAGCGGAATGTAGTACAAGCCCAACTGTTCGGGCGGATTGACCGTCAGTAGATCGCTGCTGTCAATGATGCGCAGCGCATGACGCGCATAATATTCGAGAAAATCGATGGCTTCGGCGGTATCGGCATCGGCTTCGTACCACGTCTTGCCGACTTCCAAGACCATCACGGCGCTAAATTCGTGCTTGCGGCGGCGCATGGCAGCAGCCGCGCGCAGCAGATAGCGCGCTCGCTCCTCAACCGGGACATACTGCCACGTCTGGAATGCCGCTGCCGCGCGCACAATCACGCGATCCGCGATCTCCGCGCCGCCGCTGGCGAAGTGCGCGACGTTCTCGGCGGGGCGCGCTGGGTTGATCGACGCCATCGTTTCGCCCGTCGTCACGGTTTCACCACCGATAATCATGGGGTAGGTTCGCCCGATCTGCGCCTTGACGGTCGCCAGCGCCGCAGTGAACGCCACTTGATGGGAAGGTTGGCTGAAATCGGTCAAGGATTCGGGGTAATACGGCGGCAGCATTCGTTCGATCTCCTCTGTGAAATTCACAATAAATTCACGTCAAAATAGCCACATGGCTATCGACAACCCCACCGACTGTGCTATACTTCATTACAGATTGAAGGTTGCACAGAAACAACAGCAGCAACCGTGTATCTTAACAATAGAACGGGGTGGGCGGCTCGCAACGACACTGTAGTCCATCGTTGTATCAACGAGCCTACGCTGATGCTTATTGTAACACATCGCAGCCCAACGGCGCATCGCACTTCACCATAGCACACTGATGCCTTACACTATCACCCACATTGATGCTCACTGACATTGTACCCGCCGCATCGCGTGAGTCTCCTGCCCCGTTCTGCGGTTAAGTTACAACGAAAATCCCCACATTGATGGGGATTTTTTGTTTTCTAGGGCAAGTGATGGCAGAACATCCCGTCAATGCGATTCCGCTGCTCCATAATTTGTACGAAAACACCATTGTCTACAAGCTGAATCAAGCTTGGTCACACATTATTTTTTACGCATCCCTCATCCCTGTCCTACCGGCATTTCGTCGCACACAATCGCAATCTGTGCGTTCTTACAGCGCGTCAGCACCAACGTCGCGCGGTCGTCACCCTTCAATTTCAACTGTGGGATGATGATTTCGGGCGTGACCGCCGTCCCACGCTTCTTGACGGTCACGCCGCCGATGTCATGCGCGCGGCAGTACTCGCGGATGCGCTTGAGGTTGAACGGCAGCCAATCGCGCACGCGCCACGCCTTCGCCCACACCCGCAAATCGGGATCGGATGGCAGGGTATCGCACGTAAAATAGGCGATGGTATCGTCGAGCAGCGCACCGTTGTATTTGGCGGCGATATCTTGCACGTAGCCCGCGCGGATCAGCGCGGGATCGGGTTCGCAGATGTACGCGCGTGGGTTGGACAAAGCCATTTGTTCGCTTGATGGATGCGCAGCCCATTGATAGATGCGCCCATTCAAAAATAAGACGGACTCACAAAAAAATGAGCCGCTCGACTCGGTTGAAACCGATAATCCGGCTTCTTTGAGATCACCCTCAACCGAATAAAACGTCACATACCCCGGATAGGTTTGCACTTGGTCAAGCGCGACGCCCGGCGACAGTTTGACTTCCATCCATAGGCGCTCGGTGGCAGCTTGCAGCCACACGTGCATGGTTGACAGCGGCGGCTGATAATCCTCAACTGTATAGATGCGTTTTCCCGCCGCCGTTCGCCGCGCTGGGTCGAAAAAAATTAAATCATCTTCATCTAAACGACGCAAACGATCATCGCTGGTCACATCGCTCACTTCAAAGCGCGCACGTACTTGCAAACGTTCAGCATTAAAGGACGCTATCGCTATGCGCACGGGATCGATATCCAAACCCAATACGCCGCCCGCGCGCAGCGGGTACGCGCCCGCAAATGTGAACGCATCGCTGCCAATGCTGCAACACGCATCGATCACGCTACCGCTGTGCATCGACCTCACCGAACGATGCCGCCGAATCAGCGGATCGCTCGCCTGTTCCAGCGCCGCGCCTGTGAAGAACATCTTCGCGGCGTCGTCCCCGAACTTCTCGACCGCCTTCACGCGCAGCCGCGCCATCTCGACTGCCGCCGCCGATTCGCGCGCGCCATAATCCTTGCGGAGTTTGGTGATCAGCGCCAGCGCTTGCGCGTCGGACAAATCTTCCGCGCGCAAGCGTTCCAACAGTCGTTCGCCCGCCGCCGATTGTAGATAGCGAATGTCGTCCAGCGTGAAGTCCATCGCTATTCGTCCGGCGCTTCGGCATATTGGCGCTCAAGCCGGACGAACGTCACCGCACGCCCGTCGAGAATGCTCACATCGGCGTTCACGCGCGCCGGGAACGTCCAGAACAGGCGTGCCAGCTCGGCGCTGAACTTGGCGATCTTGTTCACACCCGCGATTTGTCCGCGCAAAACGGCTTGCTGCATGAATGCGACGGCTTTGGGAAGGCTGGAGAACACCAACGCTGACCCATCGACAAACACCGCCTCCCAGACGATTTCAGCGTCCGGTTTGCGCGCCCACACGGGAATATTCGGCGTCTGCCGGATCAACACATGCACATAGTTGCCACTGTACGCTGCAAACTCGTCTGCGCCAACGCGCAGCGGTGCGTCCCGATCCGACGCGATGCGTACCCGTGCCAATGTATCATCGGTCGTGTGCGGCTTTTCGCCGCGCATCAGCACGCCCAGTGCTGCATCCGACAGCGCCGGATCGTCCAATGCCGCCTCAACCAAAATCCGCGTGTAGCCCGCCGACTCCAGCCGCTCGACATAAGATTTATCCGGTTCGCCCGCCGGATCGACGGCGATCAACCGCCCGCCCGCGCGCAGCAATCGCAATCCCGCCGCCAACGTCTCAGCGTCCAACGACTGTGCGAAGGCGATGATCGCGTCCGCGCTGTCATCCGGCAAATCGACATCCGGTCGGCGGCGCATGACATTGAGATCGGCGCGCAAATAGGGAAGCTGCGAACCAAGCGATCCATCCGTCCAATCGATCAAACGCAGCGACGATGCGCTTGGCGGCAGATGCTTCAGCGTTGCCATAGCAAAAAGCCGCATCGAGAGCGGCTTTTTCATATCATCTGATTCCATAGGGCGCGCGAACTACTCTTCCGTGCCGGCTTCCATCGCTTCAATCGCGCCGTCAATCAATTCGACCAGTTCGCCCCATTCTTCCTCGAAGAAATGCAGCGTGACCGATCCCAATTCCAGATGATAGACAACCGTGCCATCGTCCTCGTGTGACATCCACGCGACGTAGTTCTCGGTCTCCATCAATGTTTCGATCTTCGGGTCTTTGTTTTCCGTCATGTTCATTCCCTTTTAGGATTGAGGGTAAAGGACTGAGGATTGAGAGCAAATGATATTGTAACTCAGTCCTCAATCCTCATCACTTTCAACTTGTTAACCTGAGGAACGTCCGTCGCCGCCGCCACCACTATAACCGCCGCGTCCGCCACCACCACCGCCGCGCCCGCCGCGATCTCCGCCACCGCTGCGTCGGTCGCCGCCACCACCGCCGCTCGGACGCTTGTCGCGTTCGCGCGCTTCTTCTGCCGTCCAGCCTTCGAGTACCGCTTGGCGACTCAGACGAACCTTGCCATCGTTCACTTCGGTGACCATGACCATCAATTCGTCACCCATCTTCACTTCATCTTCGGGCGCACGCACACGGTACGATGCCAGTTGGCTGATGTGTACCATGCCTTCGCGTCCCGGCAGAAATTCGACGAAGACGCCATACGGCTCGATGCGCGTGACCTTACCCGTATAGACGCGCCCGATCTCCGCGTCCTCGGTCATGCCGCGAATTTCATCGACCGCGCCCTGCACCGATGGACCGTCGGGACCCGCGATGAACGCGGTGCCATCGTCACCAATATCGATCTTGACACCGTGCCGTTCTTGCATCGCCCGGATCGTCTTGCCGCCGGGTCCAATGATCATGCCGATTTTGTCGTAATCGACCTTGACCGTCGTCATACGCGGGGCAAACTCGCTCAGTTGCGGGCGATATTCCGGCAGCGCCGCCAACATCACGTCCAAGATTTGCAACCGTGCGACGCGGGCTTGCTCCAACGCTTGCGCCATGATCGCATCGGTCACGCCGCTGATCTTGATGTCCATTTGCAGTGCGGTGATGCCCTGCATCGTACCAGCGACCTTGAAATCCATGTCGCCCAAATGATCTTCCAAGCCCTGAATGTCGGTCAAGACCGCGACTTTTTCGCCGTCGCTGATCAAGCCCATGGCGATGCCGCCGACGGGGCGCTTGATGGGCACGCCGGCATCCATCAACGCCAATGTGCTGCCGCAAACCGACGCCATCGACGTGCTGCCGTTAGAACTCAACACCTCGCTGACCAACCGGATCGTATAGGGGAACGATTTTTCGTCCGGGATCATGCCGCGCAGCGCCGCTTCTGCCAGCGCGCCGTGTCCGATTTCGCGGCGTTTGGGTCCGCGGACGGGGTACGTCTCGCCCGTGCTGAACGGCGGCATATTGTAATGATGGAGATAGCGTTTCGTCTCTTCAGGGCTGATGAGGCTGTCGGTCTCTTGCGCGTCGCGCGGTGTGCCGAGCGTAGCAATCGTCAGCACTTGCGTCTGTCCACGCTTGAACATGCCCGACCCGTGTACGCGCGGGAGGACGCCAACTTCTGCCGAGAGTGGGCGGATCGTCGTGTAATCGCGTCCGTCGGGGCGCACGCCCTCATGCAGGATGCGATAGCGCACTTCTTCGTAAATGACCGTCTCGAACGCCTCTTTGACATGCGCGATTTTGACGGGCGCTTCGGGATTGGCAGCATTGCGCGCTTCGTATTCGGCTACCAGTTCGCTCTTGATCGCGTCAGTCGCCTCACTGCGGGCGGCGCGATCCGTTTGTTGGAGCAGCACCTCGCGGACACGCGGCTTGGCTTTCTCGCGGATGTCGCTCATCACCACTGGATCAATGGCGCGCTTGATATAGTTCTGTTTGGGCTTGCCGACTTCGGCTTGCATCTGCTTTTGAAGTGCGATAATAGGCTGCATCGATTCATGTGCCAAGCGCAGTGCCTTGAGCATGGTCGCTTCATCGACTTCGCCCGCCGCGCACTCGACCATGTTGATCGCGTCCGCCGTCCCTGCGACGCGCAAATCCAACTTGCTGTTTGCCATCTGCGAAATCAGCGGATTGATCACGAATTCGCCATCGATCATGCCGACGCGCACACCCGCGATTGGCCCGTTCCACGGAATATCCGCGATCATGACGGCGGCACTGGCGGCGATGATCGCCAGCATGTCGATTTGATTTTCACCATCATGGCTGAAGGCGTTGAGGATAATCTGCACTTCATTAATCATATCTTCGGGAAACAGCGGGCGCATCGGACGATCCACCACGCGCGCTGTCAAGATTGCCGTCTCGGAGGGTCTGCCCTCGCGGCGGAAGTAGCTGCCCGGAATGCGTCCGGCGGCGTACAATTTTTCTTCGTATTCCACGCTAAGCGGGAAAAAATCGATCCCCTCACGCGCTGATTTGCTCATCGTGGCAGTGGCAAAGACCATCGTCTCGCCCATCTGCACCGTAACCGCGCCGCCCGCTTGCTCCGCGAACCTGCCCGTCTCTATGATAATGTCGTGTCCACCGACGTTGACGGTATATCGTCGGGGGCTTTGCATCACGTCTGACGCCATAAAGCGATCTCCTGTTATAAGCGATATGCCCGGCGCTCAAACGAGATAGCGAGGCAGCGCATCCAACCGCTGCCGCGCCATTTCGTTCAAGCCTCCGGGCATATCAACTGTCCTCGTTGGGGCAGGGCGCGCGCCGCGCCCCTTGCCCATCTTAGCGACGCAGCCCCAGCCGCTGCAAGATTTCGCGGTAGCCTTGTGGGTTCGCTTCGCTCAAATAGCGCAGATGGCGGCGGCGCTGCCCGACGAGGCGCATTAATCCACGACGCGATGCCTGATCCTGCTTATTCTCTTTAAGATGATCGGTCAATTGCAAAATCCGCTGTGTCAACAGCGCGATCTGCACTTGCGGCGAGCCGGTATCGTTCTCGTGCCGCGCATACTGCTTCATCAACTCGTTTTTTTCGTTCTTCGTGAGTGCCATTTGCTCATCCTGCCCCGATAGGGAGTCGCCCAACACGCTGGAGCGGTAGCGTGCGGGTCAGTTTCGATGGCGGCATTATAGCAAAGGGGGGCGGGCTTCACAATCCCGACAGAAAGCGTTCGCTCCCCCTGTCCACTTCAGCCCGGCAGACAGAGGAGCGAAGATCGTCTATTTCTCGGTGCGCATCTGATCCGCGACCAATGTCACCGTGTGATGGGTGCGGAACAAGCTGTATTGTCCAGCGCGTCCGGGAATATCGTTGAGGACGTTTTCGGTTTGCATGACCGAGAACCAAAGTGGCAGTTCCCGATCCAAACCCGTTTCCATCGCGCGAATGCTCTGCTCGGAGATGACGATATTGCGTTCGTACAACGTCAGCAGCGCGCGCACAAACACATTCCGCTGCACCAAGAGCGTGCTGCAAATCGGCTGATTGGTATCGAGGGAAATTCCCTTGGTGAAAAATTCGCTCTGCGGGTTCGGGTACTCTTTCACGAACGCACAGTCGTTCTCGATCAGATATTCGACCGCGCGCTGAAACGCCATGCCCTTATCGTGCGGGCGGAGGCGCTTGTGCAGACTGCCAAGTGGACACCAATCGAAGCCGCGAAAGCTGGTGAACTGTTCGACGCTGATTACAACACGGCTAACCATATCAACCGTGTCCGGCTCCATCTGTTCGAGTTCCTCCAGCGTGATCCCCGCCCACGTTTCTTCGCTCTCGCCGCCCAGTTCCATCGGCGGCGCGTCCGGTGACGGCGTGGGCAGCTTGTATTCTGGGCGCAATTTGATCACAGGGACAAGATCATCGGGGTTGTGCCGATGTGGGACGAGTTCGCGCAGCAGTACGCGCTCGCGCACGAGGCAGTCGATCCAATCGGAACGCCATTGATCGCTGTAGTTGAGACCGGGGCGATCCAGTTCCCGATCCATCGCCAAGCCCTTGAGCAAGAAGCCGTAGTTGACGTATTCCCAACCCCGCACGCTCAGCGTATTGGTTACCCGCAAAACGATGCGATCCCGGATCAGGCGTGTTTTTTCCACAACCGGATGCACGGCGTCAAGCATGATACGACTGCTGGATGTTTTCAAAATACCGATGGAGAGTGCTTGCGCAATCAAATCGTCGCCGCGCGCCTTCGATACGACGGCACCCACTTCGAGCAGTTGATTGTTCAACGCGGTGCGCGTCAACGTCTCTTTGCCCGTTTGCGTGGACAGTACGTCCGCTTGCACAATCACACTCGACCATTGCGACGGCGTAAAGCTAACGACATCGAGTTCCTCAACGGTCAGCCCCAATGGAGGGGCAGAGGCTGCCGCTGCCGATGCCGCCATTGCGGACGCACGCGCCGCGCTGCCATAACTTTGATGGGTCTGGAGGCGCGTGAAGTCCTCAACGTGTTCGATCAACAGATCGGGCGTATTCGCCAACTGCTTGCTCGTCGTGCCGCGCACCGTCCAAACGATCACTGTTTTGTTGCGCGCGCGCAGCGTATTGATGACGTCTTTGAAGTCGCGGTCGCCGCTGGCGATGATATATACATCAGGGCTGTCATCATGTCCGCTGTCGCGTATGATATCGCCCGCGATGCGCATATCGGCGCTGTTTTTGCCCGGCAAATTGAACACCGGCTCGATGTTGGCGCGCAGTAAACGCGACGGCGCATCATCTGCGACTTCGCGTCCAAGACTGTCTACCAGCGGCGGGAGTGTTCCCCGCTGTCCCCACGGCGCATACGCGGCGATCTTGACGACCTGCCCATGGACCTTCGCCTGATGATTAAAACCCTCGACCAGTTCATCCAGATTGACGGTATAGCCCTGTTCGTTCAGGCTGATGGCGATATTCTCGAAGTCGACATAGACCGCCACGTTTTTTGTCTGCTGGATGCCAAGCAAGGTTTCCAACGGCTGAAAAATGACCTTGCCCTCAAAGCCCGTGCCTTTCAGCACGTCTTCCACACCCCACATGCGAATGCGGGCGTTGCGCGTCATCTTGATGCGCTTGACCAGTGGGATCAAGTCCGGGTTGGTCGTTGCCAAAATGAGTTCGTCCACAGGTTCTGGATCGAACGAAAAGTAATTCACATGCAGCACATCCGCCAAACTGGGGCGATGTGTAACATTGAACACGTCATAGCCTGCTGTCTTGAAGACCACTTGAGGATCAACGCCGCGCGTGCGATTGGCGGACAGTACCGCCCAATTGGCTGCGGCGACCGCTTTGAGTCGGTCAACCGATGCGCCCGCGACGAGCGCCGCCATGCCACGCAGTCCAACCGCCAATTCTTGGAGGTCGATTGCCATACCACGCTGCCGGAAATGCTCAAGTAAATCATCAACGTCTACAATTAAATACGCCGCCATTATCCTTACCTAAAAAACATATACCACCAGAAACCGAAACGGGTTGGTGGTAAGTGGGCTGCCCACAAACGAGCAGAGGATGAGAGGTAAACAGAATCACACAAATTTTTTCAACAACCGGTGGCGAAATCGCCGCTTCATATCATCCGTAATAGATGGAGATGGTACTCATTGTAGCAACGTGTACCCTCATGATCAAGCCATCACTGTACAAACTCTTGTCTATTTGTATCAGAACTTTCTTAACATACCCTGTGGATGATCGTTTTTGAGAGAGAAAATTGGGCATGGTACCCCCATGCCCACTTAACTCAATACGCCTTCGCAAAGATCGCCACGCGGTCGGCTGTGTCACCGCTGTAAAAGCAGATGCCCGATCCACTCGGCTGATCCAGCGGATAACAGCGATGCGAGGCGCCTGTTTCATCCTTCACGCGCGCCTCGTTCACCGACGAGTCCGCCCACCAGCCGCGCGCGAACCCGCCCGCCTCGACGACTTGTTTCAGTTCGTCATAGGTGCGCACATCATGGATGTTGGCGTCGCGGAAGGTGGTCGCCTGCGCCAGCATGGTGGCTTGAATGTCGTCCAACAGCGCGCGGATTTGGGTCACAATGCCATCGCGCGACAGTGAACGCTTGCCGTCTTTGCCCGGCTGATCACGCCGCGCCGCTACGACGGCGTTATTTTGCACATCGCGGGGACCCAATTCGAGCCGCACAGGGACGCCGCGCATCTCCCAGTCGTTGAACTTGAAGCCGGGCTGTTGATCGCGCGCATCGACTTTGACGCGAATATCGGCGTCCGCCAGTTCCGCGCGCAGTGATTCGACCGATGCCATCACGGTCGCGCGCTCGGTATCATTCTTGGCAATCGGCACGATCACAACTTGAATCGGCGCAAGGCGCGGCGGCATCCGCAAGCCTTTTTCGTCGCCATGCACCATGACCACTGCGCCGACCATGCGCGTACTCATGCCCCATGAGGTCGTCCAGCAGTGTTGGCGCGTATTGTTCGGATCGAGATACTGAATATCGAACGCCTTGGCGAAGTTTTGTCCGAGATTATGGCTCGTCCCCGCTTGCAGCGCCTTCTTGTCGCCCATCATCGCTTCGATGCAATAGCTTTTGAGCGCGCCCGCAAACTTTTCGCTGTTCGATTTCAAACCCTTGATCACCGGGATCGCGGCTTCGCGGCTGGCGACATCGGCATATACATCCAAGATGTGCAGCGTGAACGCTTCTGCGTCGTCATGGTCGATGTGCGCGGTGTGTCCCTCTTGCCACAAAAATTCGGTCGTGCGCAGGAACGGGCGCGTGCGCAGTTCCCAGCGCACGACGTTCGCCCATTGATTGATCAGGTACGGCAGATCGCGGTACGACTGAATCCACTGGCTAAACGCCTCCCCAATAATCGTCTCGGAGGTAGGGCGAATGACCAACGGTTCTTCGAGTTCTTTACCGCCGCCAATCGTGACGACCGCGAGTTCTGGGCTGAAGCCTTCAACGTGTTCGGCTTCGCGTTCGAGATAGCTCTTGGGGATCAGCAGCGGGAAATAGGCATTTTGCACGCCCGCCGCCTTGAATCGTCGGTCGAGTGACCCCTTGACGCCCTCCCACACCTCATAGCCATACGGCTTGATGATGATGCAGCCGCGCACGGGCGATTGTGCTGCCATATCCGCGCGGTAGACGATATCGTTGTACCACGCCGAAAAGTCCTCAGCGGGCGATGGAAGCGCGTGAGCAGACATCCGTCTTTATCCTGACTGTGTTCGCAAACCCGTTTATAACGTATTCATTATACGAACGGGAAGGCGTCGCGTATAGGCTAACTCTCAAGGACTGAGGTTAAAGGATTAAGTACCACCCACAGGCTAACGACTCTCATAGAACGAACGAGCGTCCAAAAGTTTTTTACTCAGTCCTCGCTGTCCCATGTTCGCCCGGCGTTGATCTGCAATTTGTCCATGACCGCTTGCCCCAAGTCGATGCCGCTCACGCTCGCCAATTGCAACAGGTACAGCATCACATCTGCCAGTTCGCCCGCCAGCGCGGCGGCATCTTTTGGCGATTCGCCCCATTGGAACAACTCTAACACTTCGGCGGACTCGATGGACAGCGACATCGCCAAATTTCGCGGTGTTTGGGGTCGCTTGGTATTGGGTGCGTACCAGCCTTTGCTCTCAACGAAAGCGTTCATTGCCGCTTCCAACATTTTGATGTCCATGCGGTTGTCTCTCCTTTCGCCGGACAAAGGGTTATACGCTCAGTTGACTATCCATTTTTTCAGCGTTGCCCCAATTCACTTCAATCGGCATAACAATTTCGCGCCTCCCCTTAACTCACCCGGAACCTATATCACTTATCATAGCAGCACTGCGCTATTGCGATCATTGCCGAACCATAAAATTTCAATGCGTTAAAGCGCAAATGTTGTCAAGCGCGCCATGTCCCCAACGACTACTCCGTCCGCATCTATGATTGCGGCGCGCGCTAGTTCGGGATAGGTATAAAGTACAACGGCGACACGGTACGTTCCAGCGGGTAGATCGAGCGGTAGAGGAATCGCACAGCCATCCTCGATGCGGTCGCCTGCGCGCCAATCGGCTGTCCGCGACGCGCCCCCGCGCGGAAGTGCGTCCGTCTGTGCCACTAACACACCTGCATCATTCAAAATGTGACAGCCGACATGATAATCCGCCGTCGGCGTGTCATCTGCCACCCACAGCAGCGATAAGCGCACGACATCCGCAGCCACCGCGATCCGATACGACTCCAAGCGAATCGGCGGCGCTGCATCTGGCTGTGTCACATCCGAAAAGCGCGCATCAACAGCTTGCCAGTCGGTATCCACGCCGCGCAAATCATACAAGGCAACCGTGCCGGACGCATAATCGAACGTCAGCGCCCGCAAGCCGTGTGACGCGAGATAATCCGGTACGAGCCGCATCGAATCGAAGCCCGCTGGATCGCCGTACTCCACGAGCCAAACGCGCGCCGCGTCCCCAACGACCTCATCGAGATAGATTTCTGTCCCCGTGCGATTGACGCGCTCTACATCTAACAAAACGCCGGGAAGCGCGTCGGGCGCGTGGACGAATCGCAAAGCGATCTGTCCGGGATTGCTGAAAAGGATCAGATCGCCGTCCTGAGACTGCGCTTCGATCCGCGCCATGACCGCGCCATAATCGCCCTTCGCCGTTGGCGGCTGGCTGTACCATGCGCGATTGGCGGCAATCGATTCTACGATCAACGGCGTCACGAATAACAAAACCATTGCGCGCAGCCTCATGTCGTTCGTCCGCCACATGGTCACCATCACGACCGCGATCAGAACAAAAATCGGCACAATAGCGGCGATGGCGAAGCGTGGATCGAAATAATCCATCGCTTGCGCGGTCAACGTCACGATCAAGAATGTGACGCCGATCCACAATACCAATAGGACGTAGGGGCGACCCACTGGCTTGCCCGCCGCGCGCTCGCCTGCCGCGCGCCGCCACAAAAACAGCGTCCCCAACGCGGCGACGCTCAAGCTGACGCCAACGACATAACCGATTTGGACGGTTGGATGATAGCCGCCGAACCAGAACGTCACGATCTGCCGCGCCACGTCGATCAACCGCTCAACCGAAAATGTGCCGTCCACGCGGAAATTCTGCGGCGCTGCCAAGAACGCAGCTTGCCCGATTACCCAGGGGAGGTAAACGACCGCCAGCACCGCTTGTCCAGCGAACCAGGCGATCCAACGGCGCTGCGCCCATGTGTGGAAGTGTCCTGGCGCGAGAATACTCAACACTACGACGGCATTTTGCGCCGCGATCACCCAGAACGCGCCATACTGCGTAACCATCGCGGCGAGGGTAGCGAGAAGGTAGTACAACCAAGTCATTCGCCGCCCGCGCTCGTTTAAGCGTAAAAACGCATCCATACTCGCCGCTGTCGTCGTCGCCAGCAGCGTATACAGACGCGCGTCCTGCGACCAGTAGACCAGCGCGGGCGAGGCGGCGGCGAGTCCGCCCGCGATCAAGCCGACATTCCACCCCGCGACACGCCGCCCGATGCTTATGGCGAACGCAACGGTCAGCACGCCGGGAATCAGCGCCGCGAATCGCAGCGCGAATGCCGACTCACCCGCCGCGCGCGCCACCGTCCATTCGAGCGCATGATACAGGGGGGGATGCAAATCCTGTCCAGTGCGCCATAAGTCCATGAACGGTTGCTGAATCATCATCACGCCATACGCCTCGTCGGCGGACAATTCTTTGGCGCTCAAATCATGCACGCGGAGCGCGAACGCCAACATAATGATGGCGATATAAATGAAATAATGCGCGAATCGGGTGGTCACGGATGCGCCTCTATCATCATGGGGAACTGCCGTTGACACGCCCGCCACTACAATGTCCGCCGCAACCAATGAATCACGGGTTCGCCTCCACGAGCAGCGACGGCTGCAAAATCAGCGCGTCCGACTCGACGGCATACGCCTCGTCCGCCACGACGGGATGCAGTCGCGCACCCGCTGCACCGCCATCCAACGCACTTTCGTACAATCCGAAGGCGAGTCGATAGATCCGCGCTGGCAAATCGGGCGGAATGGTCAGCCGGAATGTCTGGATAATCACTTCGTCGTCACCCCAATCCATCGGCGTGTTCGTCGGACACAGCGGCGCATCAACTTGCGCGCGGAGTGTTAGCGCGTCGGCGTCGTATAGATGAAAAAAGGCGGTCACGTTTCGATTCATCTGTCCAATCTGGCGGAAATGCCAGCGCATTTCGAGGATTTCACTCGCGCGAATAATTGTTGGGAACGGATCGATGGATGCGGCTTCGATGATGTTATTGAACGCGATACCGTTCCACTCAAAGACCGCTGGATCGGGCTGTGTCCGGTAAAAAAGATAAGCCACTTGATCTTCACGGATAACGCTGCCCCATGCTTCCAAATCGGTCATCAAAGTCGGAGTAAATGCACGCATGGCAAAATAGTCCGCGTTTGGCGACAAGCGCAAGCATACCGCCGGATCGAACGCCGTCACCGGGCGCGGCGCAAGCGTCCATTGGCGCAAACGCAACACCGGATGATCGGCGCGGAATGGCGTGAAATACAAGCGTGATTGTGCATCATCCCGCGCGATTCTATCGATTCCGAAATACAAAGGCGCTTCCATCGTTAGAAAAAGATTCTGATTGGAAAAATACCAAGAGAAATCACTCCGCGTAAAATAAATGGCGCTGACCATCAACAAAACGGATGCGACTTTCCCCCAGCGCCACAGCGCCGCCGCGCCGATCCCGACGACGAACGCCAGCGGGATCGTCAGCCCAATCGCGCGTAACAGCGTGATCGGACGATCCGTCAGCGCCGCCGGAAGGATCGACAGCGCCAATAATGCGAGAATGAGCAATCCAGCGCGACGATCTTTCAGCACCAACGCGCCCACACCGATCAGCGCCAGAATCGCCATCGGGAACGACCACAACGCGCCGCCATCGAGATAATGCACATTGTCGTAGATCGGCTGATTGAATAGCACGCCGATCCATGCGCCAATGTTGGCGACCAGTTGATCGAGCGACGTGATTGCGACTTGATCGATGCGCGTCTGCGGCGTCTGGATCAGCGCGATCACCAGCGGCACGCACACGATCCCCCACACCAGCGCACAGACAGCGATCCCGCGCCGTCGATCCGCATGGCGCACAAACCACCACAGCAAGAGAGCGCCCATACCGATCATCCAGAAGCGCGCCGCAATATACGTATAAAACGTCAGCCCCGCCAACGCGCCCGCCGCGATCCACCAGCGCCGCCGATTGATGCGCGGCGCGCGAAACAGCGCCGCGAACGCCAAGCTCCCGAACAGCGGAAACGTGATCGCGCGGAAGGCATGATGGCTGTGCAGAACATGCCAGAATTGGATCGCCAATGCTGCCGCGACGAACAAGGCAACCTCACCCCCCTGCCCCCTCTCCATGTGGAAAGGAAGTGATGAGCGGCGCGTATCGTGGGGTGAGGTTGTTTCCCGCGCCAACGCATACACCGCCGCCACCGTCAGCACGCCAACGAGCATCGCCGTCATGCGCATGGGCAGCGCGCCACCGCCGAATACGCTCATGAGCGGCGTCAGCAGCCAAATCCACAAGCCTTCGCGCCCATTGTTTGCCGGAAAATAGACCTGAAAACGTGGATTTTCGAGCAAGGACACCGCATCGACGCCATACGCGGCTTCGTCGTGATGCAGCATCGTGGACATGATGTCGAGATCGGAAAAGCGCAGCGCCGCCGCCAACAACAAAATCAGCGTGAGGGGGAGGAGGTGGAAGAAACCGCCGGCGTGACGAGGGCTGAGGGCTGAGTTAGACAAAGGATGCCACTTTCTTTTTCTCAGCACGCGGCATCCAGGACTTCAATACGCATTTTTATTGCGGTTCAACAGCGTATTCAAGATCGTGCGGATGATGATCTTGATGTCGAGCCACAGCGACCAATTCTCGACATACCACAAATCGAACGATGTGCGCTCCGAGATGGATGTATCGCCGCGTAAGCCATTGACCTGCGCCCAACCGCTCATGCCCGCTTTCTCGCGGTGGCGTTCCATGTAGCGCGGGATGCTCTCGCGGAACCGCTGTACATACATCGGGCGTTCTGGACGGGGACCGACCAGCGACATCTCTCCAATGAACACGTTGATCAACTGTGGAATTTCGTCCCAATTCGTGCGCCGCATGAACATGCCAATGCGCGTCACGCGCGGATCACCCGGTTTCGTCCAACCGGGACCCGCCGACTCCGCATCATTGCGCATCGACCGGAATTTGATCATATGGAAGGGACGCCCGTCCAAGCCCATGCGCTGTTGTGTGTAGAATACATCGCCCGGTGACTCCAAGCGGATCAACAACGCTGTCAAGAGCATGAATGGCGAGAACAGGATCAGCCCAATCGATGATCCGACCAAATCCAGCCCGCGCTTGAGACTCAGCTTCCAACCGCGCAGCGCGATATCGCGCACCGTGACGAGCGGCGTCCCGCCAACTTCTTCGACGCTGATATCGCCAGAGACATACGCCAGCATATCGGGATACACTTTGATATCGACGCGCCCACGCCGGCACGCACTGATCAGCTCGATCAATTCGCTGCGATCCGCCTCTGGCAGCGCGATGATCACCTGCTCGACGGAATGCGCGTCGATCAAGAACGGCAAGTCAGCATACGTGCCGAGCATCGGAATGCCCAAATCGTTGGTCTTGTTGCGCGGTTGCGCGCCGTTGACCATGCCGACGACGTTGTAGCCGAGCGTCGGATTTTGCTTGATCTTGCGCGCCAGATCGCGCGCGACCTTGCCGCCGCCAACGATCAACAGATTATCGCGCTCGATGCCGCGCCGCCGCAATGTGCGCCGCACACCCCAGTGGAGTTCGCGCCCGAATACAACGAGAAGCACGCTGAAGATGAGAACGTAGAAGAACAAACTGCGCGGATAATCGACCGGATCGAATGACGTATTTTTGAAGATGATCTCTTGCAAGCCGTTGACGATCAGCGCACCCATCGTCACAACGCCGAGGACGTTGCGCGCCTGATCGATGCGGCTAACGGAGCGCGGTTGATGGTACATGCGTGACATATAGAACAAGAAAATGACCGTCCCGACATGCAGCAGCAGCGTCGGGAAATAATTTTCAAACGGGGGCTGCGTATTCGGAATCGAGAACAGTGGCAAATTGGCGCGCGCCCAATAGCCGACCGCGAATGCCGCCGCCAACATCAGCACATCGATTCCCACTAATGTGATGCCCAAAACCGTTTTGACGCGGCGCGTCAGCCGGGACGTTGGATCAAGCGCAACGAATTGTCCGGTGTCCCAAATCGTCAGGGGCTTGATCGGCGTTTCGTCGGATGCCTCATCGTCGAACAGCGCATCCGTATCGCGCTCGTCCTCCGGTTCAGGATACAACACGGGGATTTCGGTCGTCTCTTTCATACGCTCGTCGTCAATGGTTTGCTCGTCGGCTGTCGAATTTCGTCCCATAAGCCGCGCCCGCCTTTGACCAACAGCGCCGTCATGACCAATCCATGCAGCCAAAACGGGGTTTTCGCGCGGTAGTACTTGCGATAAAACATGAGCATCGCCCGCCAGAACTCGAATTGGGCGCGCTTGCTCTGGCGGCTAGCGGCGCGCTTAACGTGTTTGACCACCACGCGCGGATGATACATGATCCGCCATCCGGCGTCCTTGATGCGATGCGCCCAATCGAGGTCTTCGCCATACATGAAGAACCGTTCATCGAGCAGTCCAACCGCCGCGATTGCCTCGCGCCGCACTTGCATATACGCACCGACGACCGAATCGACCTCGATTTCCTGATCCGGCGATACATAGGTCATATTGTAGCGCGCGAAACGGGGGCTGGTGGGGAACAATTTTGAAAGCCCAGCGAAGTGATACAGCGACACCATCGGCGTCGGGAAACTGCGCCGACACGCCCTATCAAGCGTACCATCCGACAAGATGAGCTTGGGTCCCGCCGCACCAATATCGGGCTGCGCATCCATAAACGCCAGCATCCGCGCCAGCGCGTCCGGCGGCACTTCGGTATCGGGGTTGAGCAGCATAGCGTAACGCGGCGCGTCGGCATCGACACCATCTTCGCGGAAACCGAACGCGCGCAAGCCAAGATTGTTGCCGTAGGAATAACCATTGTTGACGGCACTGCGAATCAGCCGAAAACGCGGATCGCGCGCAACGAACTCGGCTTCAACCATCTCGGCGCTGCCATCCGTCGAGGCGTTATCGACCACGATCACCTGAAACGTCAACGCACCGCCGTCCACACCGATGTTGGCAGCCACCGTTTGCAAGCACGTTCGCAGTAGATCGCGCGTATTCCAGTTGAGGATCACGATCCCCAAATCGACCATAAATTTGACTCCTCAAACGAAATTTTACCACGCACGCGGCAAATGCCAATCAATCCAACCGCGGAGTCGGTCATTCGTAGGACTTTTCAGCAATATATTACCGTCACAGTGTCGCCGTCGGCAGCGTGCGCAGTGCCACGCCGCCAATCGCCGCGCGCATGGCGTCACGATCATCCCATGCGTATTCGCTTGTGCCGAACGCCATGCTCTGCTCATGTCCCTTCCCACATGCGATCACCACGTCACCCGTCCGCGCCATCGCACACGCCCGATAAAGCGCCTGTCCGCGATCTGGCACACGGATAAATGTCTCGTCCTCGACGCCGCCCGCCGAGACTGCCGCCTCCGCCATCGTCGCCAAAATCGCATCGAGCGAATCCGTGCGCGGGTCTTCCGCCGTGAAGATGCTGAAGTCAGCAGATTTGATGGCGATTTCTGGCATCATCCGGCGCTTTTCGCGGTCACGCAGCCCAGCACAGCCAAAGACAACGATCAGCCGCCCGCCCGTCCCGACCACCAACCGCACAGCGTCAAGCGCATTTTGCAGCGCGTTGGGCGTGTGTGCGAAATCGACCAGCGCGAGATAATCCTGTCCGGCGTCTAGGCGTTCGAGCCGTCCGGGGATCGCGCTCACGCGCATCAAGCCGCGTTGGATGGTGTCCATCAGCACGCCCACCGCCCGCGCCGCCCCGAGTGCCGCCAGCGCGTTCGACACGTTGAACGCTCCGACGAGCGGAAGATACATCAATTTTGTTTTGCCATCGTAACGCAGCACGAATTGGGTGAAATCGGGACGATAAATCACGTCAGTGACGCGCAGATCGGCGGCAGATTTTGCCCCATAGCGCACGACGCGATCCGTCGGGAACGCTGCAAAAAAATCGGCGTTTGGATCGTCGTCGTTGATCACCGTCACTTTTTTTACGCCCGCTTTATGCACCGATGTCCCCAACATGGCGAACATGCGCCCTTTCGCCGCGCGATACGCCTCGAATGTCTGGTGGTAATCGAGATGTTCGTGGGTGAGATTGGTCAGCACCGCGACATCAATATCGATCCCGTTCAAGCGCCCTTGCGCCAGTCCATGACTGGTCATCTCCACGACGACACAGCGCACACCGTTAGCCCGCATCCGCGCCAAGAGCGCCTGAATTTGCGGCGCGCTCGGCGTGGTGACATGCAACCCCGTTTCGATGGTGGCATCGCCCACGTCAGCCGAGATGGTGCTGATCAAGCCGGCTTTTCCAGCGAATGCTTCTTTGAGAATGCTGTGAATCAGGGTGCTGGTTGTCGTCTTGCCGTCGGTGCCAGTCACGCCAATCACGATCATGGATCGCGATGGAAAATTGTGATACGCCGCCGCCAGATATCCGGTTGCCGCTTGTGCGTTTTCGATTTGGGCATAGGGGATGGGGCAATCGCGGATATCGCGTTCGCCCACGATTGCCGCGGCGCCGCGCGCGATGGCGTCCGCGATGAAGGCGTGACCATCGACGGACATGCCCGCACGCGCCACGAACACGCCGCCGGGCTGAACATCGAGATTGGACTCGACGACGGGTGCGCTGATCAGTGCGTCCGCGTTCCCAACCATGTGAACGGGTTGTTTGAGCGTGAGAAAAAGCTGATGAAATAGGATTGGCATAAAGAAGATTTTACCGCAGAGGGTGCAGAGGAAACCAGAAACCTGCTCTGCATTCCTCTGCATTCTCCGCGTTGAATAGTTTTACCGGAGGCGACCCGCCATCGCGTTCAGATTATTGCGGATGCTGCCATCCACGACGCGATCTTGCGCCTGAATGATCAGCCCGCCCAAAATCGCCGGATCGACCGTGTAGTTCACATCAGTCGCGCCCGTCTCGGCTTGCACGCGCGCCTTTTCCTCGTCGGAAAGGGGCATCGCGCTAATCACCGTGACGCTGCCCGACAGCGCACGCGCGTCGGCTGGCACTTTGGCGAAGAAGTCGTTGATCAACACCTGCTGACGCTGCTGATCGAGGTTCTCCCCAATCAACCGCTGCGCCGCTGCAATCGCAATCGCCGCGACTTGCGAGCGCAGTTCGCCCAACTGGCGATCCCGTTCAACGGTCGCCGCCCCGCGTGAGTCGGCGCGGATTTTCTCGGCTTCGGTACGGGCTTCAGCTTCGACATTCTTGCCCACTTCGTCGGCACGTTGGCGCGCTTCTTCGATCATGCGCTGCACATCGGCGCGGGCTTCGTTACGAATCTTCTCTGCCTCGACTTCAGCATTACGACGCGCATTCGCTGCCGCTGCCGCATCTTCGAGACCCTTTTGGATTTTCGCCGCGCGGCTGTCGAGCATATTGACCAACGGACGCCAGATGACGAACGTCAACAGCCCGAACAGCGCCAAGAAATTGACGATCTGAGCGATCAAGAAGCCGGTGTTGATGCCCAACGGCGTCAGCGGATTGACCGCAGCTTCTTCGCCTTCAGCAACCGCTTCGCCTTCGCCGCCACCCTCAGCAGCGCCGCCTTCGGCAACAGGCGCTTCAGTCGTTGCTTCCTGTGCAGCGGCGATTGATGCGAATGCCATCCCTACGACCAACGCCAGCACGAGTAGCAAGCGTTTTAGCATTTTCGATTGATTCATTGATGCAGGCTCCCGTCGGGTTACAGCACGAACAGGATAATCAGCGCCACGACCAGCGCGTAAATGGCGACGGCTTCAGCAAACACGATACCCAAAATCATGTTCGCTTGGATTTGACCCGCCGCATCGGGGTTGCGTCCAATCGCTTGGAGCGCGCCCTGTACCAGCAAGCCGATGCCGATTCCCGGTCCCAGCGCGCCAACCATCGCTACGCCCGCGCCGACTGCCTTCAAGCCTTGTTCAATCGATCCTTCAATCATGTTTCTCTGTCCTTGTGATTTGGATTCACTCGATAAAAAGTCGGTTACGCTGCAACAGTAGCAACATCTTCGACGTGCTGCTCTTGATGTGCTTCGTCATGTTCATCATCGCCATGATGTCCTTCCATCGCTTGCGCGGAGAAGACAATCGTCAAGACGGCGAACACGTAAGCTTGAATGGTCGTGACGATGATTTCCAGCCCAATAAACACCATCGGCAGCAGGAACGCCACGAGGAACGACATGACCGCAAGCAAGATGCCACCCGCGAACATATTGCCGAAAAGACGGAATGCCAAACTGATGATCTTGCCGATTTCCGAGACGATTTCAAAGATACCAACCAAGAAATCGACTGCGCCGAGCGGCTTCTTTGACAGCGTGCCGAGCGCATACAGGTTGATAAACTTCTGGAAGTAGACCGGACCTTGCGCCGCCACACCAAAGATTTGAATGGCGAAGAAGGTGATCAGCGCCAGACCCAATGTCAGGTTGAGGTCGGTCGCCGCGCCGCGCACATATGGAGTGACGACTTGAATATACGGGATCACGCCCTTACGAAGTTCGTCCGCCGTCAGTGGGAACACCGCATGTTCATAGACGGTTTCGGTGACTTCCAACTGTGCCGCAACCAACCGTGCATCGCGCTCGGTTTCGGTCAGGCTTTCATCTTCCGCCAGTTCCGCCTCTTCGATCTCCAACCGCGCCGCCGCACCGTTTAGCGCCGTCGACGTCGGAGTCAAATGTTCACGGTCGTGCAGGAAGTGTTTGCAGTGTTCGTAATCTGCTTCCGTACCGCTTTGACCCGCGTACAGCGGTTGATCGACGTAAAGCTGATATGCTTCATTGCCAACCTTGAGCGACGGATAGCCGCTGATACCCGGATGCGCACAGTGCAAAATGCCCACACTTTCGACGCCCGGCAGCAGCTTCATCCAGTTCGCCGCCAACAGGAACACGAAAATGGTTGCTGCCAACGGGAACAGCCAATTGCGCGCCAGCTTGCGATCTCCGGCGAACGCCTTCGTCTGTCCATAGATGAACCCGCCGATTAGTTCCGCCAGCGACTGAAAGCGCGACGGAATTTCGCTCGTCCAGTTGCGCGATCCGCGAACGGCGAAGAACAAGAAAATCAGCACTGCCGCGTCGGACAGCAGCATTGCCATCAAGGTATTGGTGAAGTTGAATGCTTCACCCGGCAATGCGCCGTTGTAGGCTTCGCCCGGCACGGTGATCACGGGCAGACCAACCGATGTTCCCGCGTTCGGAAGCACTTGGAAATTGAAGATAGCACACAACACCAACACGACCAGCAGACCAATGAATATAATCAGTCCGCGCCGTGATGCGTCTGCTCTCATCGTGGCACTCCTTTCCACCCCATCGAATCTTGTCTCAACGTTTACTCCTCCTCTGATTGCGTAGCATCGCCGCGCTGTACCTGCCGGGCATCAATCGAATTGATCGCGCCCAGCGCTATCCGCACCATAAGAACCAAGCTGAGTGGGACGCTGAGCAGCAGCATCCCAACGGTGAAAGGACCGCGCACCTTAAATTGGGCGTCTAACCAGAGTCCCAGCAACAACGCGACCACCACGATCACGAGGGTTAGGCAGCCGACTTGTCCAGCCACGACGGTATAAACGAGATTCGCCGTTCGGGATGGGGGTCGTCCTTCTGGTTTTGTCACTTCACCTTGCCTTATTGCGCATTCTATCACAAACGCCGATCAAATTGCAAAATGATATCGCGGTTATTCTGACTAAAAATGTCCCCTCTCCAAAGACAGGGGACACGATGGCTACATCCCCGCAAACAGCATCGCCGCGCCGCGCGACGCCCAATCGAAGATCGGCTGCGCGCCAATCGTGCCGAGCAGCAGCACTGCCAGCGTCGTGATGCCGAGCGCCCACGCATAGGAACGTGAAACTGGAATCTCTTGTTCCTCGTACTTGCCGTGATCGACGTACATCACCTTGACGACGACGAGATAGTAGAACAGCGCGATGATCGCGTTAATCACGCCGACAAGCGCCAACCATGTCAAATTCGCTTCGACCGCCGCTTGGAACAAGAAGAATTTGCCGAAGAAGCCCGCCGCCGGAGGGACGCCCGCCAGCGAGAGCAGGGCAATCGTCATGGTCAGCGCCAGCCACGGATTGCGGCGGCTGAGTCCGGCGAGGTCGTAGATATTCTCGCTGCCTGTCGCCTCGCTAAACACGATCACGACCGCAAACGCCAGCAAGTTCGTGAAGGTATACATGAACATATAGAAGCCGATGGCAGCGACGCTGGTTGCGCCCTGTCCTTCAGCGCCCAACGCGCTCAACGACGCGATACCAATCAGCGTGTAGCCCGCTTGTGCGATGGACGAATACGCCAACAGCCGCTTGATGTTGCGCTGTGCCAACGCGACGACGTTGCCCAACACCATCGAAATGACCGCCATCGCGGACATCAACTGGACCCAGAACGTCTCGATGGGCTGTCCGTTCATGATCAGCCCCGCTGGGAAAACCGCGACCAAGAAGCGCGCGATCAACGCGAACGATGCCGCTTTGCTTGCCACACTCAGAAATGCGGTCACAGGGGTGGGCGCACCCTCATAGACATCGGGCGTCCAAAAATGGAACGGCGCTGCGCCAATTTTGAATCCGAACCCGACGACGATCAACACCATTGCTGCCAACGTCGGCACGGCATTGACGCTGAACGATGGACTGCCCAAGAATTCGGCAATCGCATAGATATTCGTCTGTCCAGTAAAGCCGTAGAGCAAGCTCAAGCCGTACAGCAAAATTGCGGACGCAAACGAGCCGAACAAGAAGTATTTCATCCCGCTCTCGGACGAGCGATGATCGTCCCGTCGGAACGCCGCGAGGATATACATCGGAATGGTGATGGTTTCCAACGCGAGGAACACCATGATCAAGTCCGACGCGCCCGCCAACAGCGTGCCGCCAAGCGAACTGACGATGATGATCAGGTAAAATTCACCTTTGCGTCCGACACCCGATGCGCCGCTGGCGATCAACGCCGTCAGCGCGCCTGCGATCAGCACGATCACCTTGAACAACTGCGCCAACGTATCATGCCGCAGCATCCCGCCCCAATACATGCCCTCGACCACGCCCAAGCCCGGCGCATCAGTCGTCTTTGGATACCACGCTACCACATACAGAACGGCAATTGCCAGCAGTCCCAAGAATGTGACCAGCGCGATCCCTTTGCGACGGCTTTCTTGCTGCTGCAAATCGAGTGCGAGAACGACTGCCGCCATGATCGTGAGTCCGATCTCTGGCGCGATCACGCCCAAACTTGCGCCTAAGTTGAATGATTCCACGCTTTCCCTCACTTGGTCAGGAGCGAATGTTCGTCGTCTTTCGCAGCGGCAGCTTCGTCAAGGAGCGCCTTATTATAAACCGCTGTAGAAGTCCAAAAATGCTCAGTTGTGAACCGCTGGATCGTGACAAAACCTTCATCAGGATAAACGACCCATGTCACCCACAAATTATCGTCGCGCAGCTCCTCAATTCGGTCGAGCGGCTCGATCAACGTGTCGGCGGCAGCCTCCATCAGATCGAGCCACTTACCCACCGGATGAGCGAACAACTGCCGCGGCGTTTCCTCGTGATAACTTACGAAATCGGCGGCGACGTTGCTGAATTCGCCTTTGATAGTCACCACCTGCCTAAATCGTCGTTTGAGTGTCATTGCAACACCTTTTGGAACGCCCCAAACGCCGCCATCGTAATCGATCTGATTGTACCATCCCGCAGTCGCTCAAGATGGGCATTGCGCGGGCGATTCATCGAGGTCAGAAGCTCACCCGACATCTCGAAGCTATGCTCACGACCCTACTTTGCAGGTACGACCCATCGATCTTTACCGACATCCACAAATACGCTGCTTCGTTTCGCTTTGCGCGCATCGTTGAACGCCGTGTCAATTAGGCGTCCTTCAAGCGCACGACGTTTTGCATGACGGCTGCGCTTGCGCTTCCGGCTCGACTAGCGGGTCGTCATCCATCGACTACGCCAAGCCCAAGATCGCCAGTACAGGGCGCATGCCCGCTTGTAACATCGGATCCATCAACGCGGGATACACGCCCAACAAGATCAGCGGCGCGCCCAAGAAGACCAAGATGAAGCGTTCCCGCACCGTGATGTCCCCAACATCAGGATACTTGGCGCGGTCGAAGTCGCCGAAGAAGACAGTTGCCGTCACGCGCAGCACATACGCCGCCGTAATCACGATGCCGAGCGCGGCGATGATCACGATGATCGAGTAATAGTTGGTCAGGTGGAAACTGCCAATCGTGAGCGTCACGTTTTCAGACGCCGCCCACATGCCGCTGAAGATCGGGAACTCCGCAATGAAGCCGCTGAAGCCCGGCATCCCCATACTGGTCAAGCCACCGACAATGAAGGCAATTCCAACCCAAGGCATCACTTTGATGAAGCCGCCCAATGACGGAATATCGCGGGTGTGCGCGCGGTCGTAAACCATGCCGACACAGCCGAAGAATAGCGCCGTCATCGCGCCGTGACTGAACATCTGCAAGCCCGCGCCCGTCATGCCGACGATGTTCATGGACGCGAACCCCATGCTGACCAAGCCCATATGGCTGACCGATGAGAAGCCGATCACGTACTTGAAGTCACGTTGTCGGAACGCGATGAACGCGCCGTACACCACGTTGATCAGCGTGAGGAACACAATCCATGGGAGATGGACTTGCGCCCCTTCTGGCAAAAGCTGCACGCCGCAGCGCAGCGCCGCATACGCCCCCAATTTCATCAGCACACCCGCATGGATCATCGAAACCGCTGTCGGCGCGGCGACGTGTCCATCGGGTGACCAGTTATGGAACGGGAACACGCCCGCGAGGATGGCGAAGCCGATGAACACCAACGGGAACCACAGCTTCGCAAACGTCATGCCATCAATGCCAGCGTAGCCCACCACGTCGAACGCGCCATTTTCGGCTGCCAGCGTGATCGAGGTCATGCCAAAGCTGAACGTGCGGTCGTCCTCTGTCAAGATGCCGGACGCTTTCGCTTGCGCGAACACCTCTGCGCCCGCGTTCTGGAAGAACTGATCGGCGGTGATCACCATCGCAATCACGCCGACGAGCGCCACAACCGAGCCGACGAGAATGTACAGCGTCAGCTTCATGGCGGCATATTCGCGCAGCTTGACCCAGCCCCATGTTGCGATGAGCAGATACATGGGGAAGATTGCCAGTTCGTAGAAAAAGAACAGCACGAACAGGTCAACCGCCACGAACACGCCATACACACCCGCCACCAGCAGCAGGAAGAACGCCATGAATTCTTTCGTGCGGTCGTCGATGCGCCAGCTAATCAGCACGCCCGTGACCGCCACCATGCCCGTGAGCAGCACCATCGGCGCGCTCAAGCCATCGACGGCGAGATGGTAACTGATGCCCAGTTTTTCGATCCACGGCACTTTTTCCTCGAACGCCAGCGTCTCTTTGAACATCTGCGTTCCGGTCGAGGTGTCGCCCGCTTCGAGCAGCGCCGCTTGGTTCGCCGTGATCGCTTCGACTTGGCTGTTGTAATTGAGGAACACGAACAGGCTGAGGATGAAGCACAACCCCGCCGACGCAATCGCCAAACCGCGAATGAGGTCTTTTTGCTCTCGATTCATGAACAGGATGATCACCGCCCCGATAATCGGGATGAAAATGATCATACTGAGAACGGGAAAAGTTGCTTCCATCGGTTACATGCCTCCGGCGACGAGATGGGCGGTCGTCAATACATGCGTGACCGACGCATTGATCACGTTCAAAATCCAATTCGGCGCAAGTCCCGTCAGCAGAATCAGCACCAACAGCGGCGCGATGGCGATGAACTCGCGCAGGTCGATCTCCAAGTTGGTATCTTTCCAGTGCATGTTGAAGGGCCCGTGCAGCACGGCGCGAATCCCCTTGAGGATGTAGCCGCCCGTGAACAGCAGCCCGATCATGCTCACAATCGTGAGCGCGGTGAACACCGACCACGATCCACGCACGACCAAGAATTCGCTGACGAAGCCGTTCAAGCCCGGCAGACCGAGACTTGCCATGCTCATGAAGATGAAGATGCCGCCATAAATCGGCGCGCGCACCCACAATCCGCCGTACTGCGTCATGTCGCGCGTATGCGTCTTATGGTAAATCGCGCCCGCCAACAAGAACATGCCTGCCGACGTGAGTCCGTGATTGAACATCTGCAAGACTGCGCCGTTGGTCGCAAGGATCGCGCTCTGCATGTGTTCGCTCGTGCCATCGCGCCACGCTTGACCATAGGTCAGCGCCGCCACCGCCAAGCCCATCGCCACAAAACCCATGTGGTTGACGGAACTGTACGCCACCAACCGCTTGATGTCCGTCTGTCCGAACGCGGCGAACGCGCCAAACACGACCCCCATCATAGCGAGGAAGGCGAACACCGTTGACCAATTCGTGACGAACCCAAGAATATTCAAATCTGCGATCCATACATCTGGGAACAGCGGAATCACGAGCCGCAAGAAGCCATACGCGCCCAACTTGAGCATCACGCCCGCCAACAGCATCGATCCCGCCGTCGGCGCTTCGCTGTGGGCATCGGGCAGCCACGTATGGAAAGGCCACACGGGGACTTTGATGCAGAACGCGATGAAGAAGCCCAAGAACGCCAAGCCCTTGACGGTCTGGATCGGAATGCCCAAGAACGTGCCGTTTGCGCCCGTGAAATTGGGCCAAATCTGCGCCAATTCAGGGATGCTGAACGTCCCCGCCGTCAAGCCGACCAACTGCACCGCCAACAGCATCCCCAACGATCCGCCGAGCGAATAGATGAAGAATTTGGTTGACGCATACTTGCGGTTGGGCCCACCCCATTGATTGATAATGAAGAACATCGGCACGAGCGTCAGTTCGTAGAATAGGAAGAACACCATCATGTCCATCGCTACGAACACGCCGAACAGCCCCGATGCGAAGAACAAGATCAGCGCCATATGCGTGTTGACGCGATCTTCGATCTCGAAGCTGATCAAGATTGCCAGCGGCGTCAGCAAGCCCGTCAGCAAGACCATCGACGCGCTGATGCCGTCAACGCCGATGTGCCAATCGGCGTTGAGCAGCGGAAACCATTGGCTCTGGATCACCATCTGGAAATCGGGTGCCGCCGCGTTGTAGGCGAAGAAGACCGCCGCCGCCACGCCGCCGATCAGCGTTGCCGCGCCCAATGCCGCGAACCGCGCGAGCCATTTTTGCTGAGGCAGCAGCAGCACGATGATGCCTGCAACGGCTGGTGCAAAGACGAGAAACGAGAGTACGTCAAAATTCATAGGGTTCCTCCGCTTACGGCGTCACGGCGGCTTGCGAACCGCCCGCCGACAGCGCGAAAATGACCGCGATCACGATGGTCGCCAGCGCCACCAAGAGTAAATACTGCTGGATGCGCCCCGTTTGGATGCGCCGCGCCACAAACGCGAACCGCGCCAACAATTCTGGCACGCCGTCCAAGATGCCGTCGATCAACCATGCGTTCAACATCTTGATGAAGTCGCCCAACCACGTAAAGACGCGCGCCGTCAGATGCAAGAACCCGTCGATCACGCCCTTGTCGAGGAACACGTAAGCAACGTTCTTCGAGAACCACTGCGACGGTTTCACGAACAGACGAAGGTACAGCTCATCGAAGTAATACTTGTTCTTGAGCGCGTTGTGGACACCGGGACTCAAGATTTTGATCAAGGGATCAACCTCGCCCGCCGTCAGCGGCTTGCGCCCGTACATCAGATAGCCGAGTCCCAAACCGCCAAGCGCGACGGCGAACGATACCAACACCGGGAACACGTCGAACGCCAAGGTTTCGGGGCGCATCTCTGCGATCAAGGTGTACTTCAGGAACTCTTTGAACGGGATGCCGTTAGGCGCGAAGATGCCGCCCAAGATCGGGAAGCCGGGATTGACGCCGACGAATCCGGCGAAGATGGCGAACACCGCAAGGATGATCAGCGGGAGCGTCATGGTGATGCTGACGACGCCCTGTCCAAGATTGGCGTGTTTGGCTTCTTCCGTGCGCGCTTCGCCCAAGAAGGTCAAGCACAATTGGCGCGCGGTGTAGAAGGCGGTCAGGAACGCTGCCAGTGCCAAGCAGATGAACACCAGCGTATGGGGTCCGAAACCTTCGCTCAAGCCGTGCCACGCATCCGCCAGAATTTCGTCCTTCGACCAGAAGCCCGCCGTAATTAACGGGAAGCCCGCAAGTGACAAGCCGCCGATCAAGAAGGTGACGAACGTAACGGGCATGGTCTTGCGCAGCCCGCCCATGTTCATCATGTCTTGCGGATCGAAGCCGCCCGTATGCGGCTCAGGTTCGCGGTAGGTCGCATCACCGTGTCCGTGCGCGTCATGCCCATGTGCGTCGTGCGCGTCCATGACGCCCGCTTGCGCGGCATGGGAATGTGCGTCACCGTGTTCAGAGGCAGGGTCGGCTTCAGAGTCATGTCCATGTGCATCGTGACCATGCGCATGTTCGTGGACGTGATGTTCGCCATGTTCCATGCCATGAATGACCGACCCTGACGCCATGAACAACAGCGCCTTGAAGAACGCATGGGTGATCAGGTGGAACGCCGCCGCGATGTACGCGCCGATGCCGAGTGCTGCCACCATAAAGCCCAACTGCGAGATGGTCGAGTACGCCAGCACTTTCTTCACGTCATTTTGCGCGACAGCGATGGTCGCAGCGAACAGCGCCGTCACTGCCCCGACAACTGACATGAAGATCAGCGGCGCAGTGAATACGCCGTCATGCGGATGTCCGCCAATCTCAAACAACGGATACATGCGCACAATCGCGTAAATGCCGGCGCTGACCATCGCGGCGGCGTGGATCATCGCGCTCACGGGCGTGGGACCTTCCATCGCGTCTGGCAACCAGACATGCAGCGGGAACTGTGCCGACTTGCCCACCGTGCCGATGATCAGGAAAATGCCGATCAAGCCCGCCGCCGATCCGCCGAAGATGATCGCCGGCGTCGTCGCCAGATGCTCCAAGATTTCGGGGTTGTACAGAATTTCGCGGAAACTGAGCGTTCCGGCTTCGGCGTACAAGTACGCGATACCGAGCAGCATAATTACGTCCGCGATCCGGGTAGTCGTGAACGCTTTGATCGCAGCTTTGTACGCGCTCGGCTTCTCGAACCAGAAGCCGATGAGCATGTACGAACACAAGCCCATGACTTCCCAGCCGACGAACAGCAGCAGCAGATTATCCGCGACCACCAGCGTGAGCATCGCGCCCGCGAACAAGCTGATCAGGCTGAAGAAGCGCGCTTGGCGCGGGTCGTTCGCCATATAGCCGATGCTGTAGATGAAGATCATCACGCACGCCAACGGCACCATGATCAGCATGACCGTCGTCAGCGGATCGACCAAGACGCCCATGCGGAACGTGTCGATGCCCGTAGACATCCAATTGACCGCGCTGGCAAGGACGTTCTCCCCCAAGTGGTCGCCCGTCGCGTTGATGGCGAAGGCGTTGCCGACGGTGGCGACGCTGATTAGCCACGCCATCACGATCCCGCTCATGCCGACGACGATGCTCAAAACGCGGCTCTGGCTGGTCACGACGGGGACGTTCATCCCATCATAATCGGGATGATGTCCGCCATATTCCGGGCTGGTCGCTGGAATCCACTTGCTGCGATTGGTGATCAGCGTGATCAGCAAAAAAGCAAGCAAGGGTCCCACTGGAATGAGCCAGGGCAAAAAGTTCGGATCACTAAAATTGATTTGCATCGCTTATCCCTAGTACTGAGTGCTGAGTAGTGAGTGCTGAGTACTGAATGTTTTTCTTGGTACTCAGCACTCGGTACTCAGTACTTCATCCCTTGAGTAGATTCACATCTTCAACGACCGTCGAACGTCGGTTGCGATAGATGGCGATCACGATTGCCAAGCCAATCGCCGCTTCTGCCGCCGCAATCACAAAGATGAATGCCGCGAACGCTTGCCCCGACATGCCCATCGGTGTCACATAACGCCAGAACGCCACCAAATTGATGTTGACCGCGTTGAGCATCAACTCCACGCTCATCAAGATGGCAACCGCATTGCGCCGCGCCAGCACGCCATACACGCCAATCGAGAACATGCCCGCCGCGACGACCAAATACATCCATAAAGGAACCATCTTCGCCCCTATTCCTGATCCCGCGCCACGACAATCGCCCCGATCATCGCGCCCGTCAACAGCAGCGACGACACCAAGAACGGCAGCACAAATTGATTGCCATCGACCAGCGCAACGCCCAAATCTTCAGTCGTGGCGGTCAAATCCGACACTGGTTGGTTCGGGTTTGTGCCACCCTCGCCCCACACAGGGAGGATCACACCACCGATCACCAGCACGAACATTAACCCGCTGATGATCGCGCCCGCCCACCACTGACGATTGACCACCTCGCGCAACCGTGTCATGCCGCGCGTGAGCATCACCGCAAAGATGAACAAGATCGCAATTGCGCCGATATAGACCAAGACCTGCACCGCTGCCAAGAACGGCGCGCTCAATAAGATGAAGAAGCCCGCACCACCGAACAAGCTGAGGATCAGATACAGCGCGCCATGAATTAGGTTGCGGGTCGTCACCAAACCCAGCGCGCCGCCCCAACTGAGTACGGCAAAGATGAAAAAGGCGATTGTTTGGACATTCAATTCAAGCATCGCTGCTGCATCCTTCTCTTTCAGCATCGGAGCGCACGTCGGTGCGCCCCGTTCATTGCTTTGTCTATCGCTTAACGTCCCACCGTCGCATTAACGGATGCCATGCCTTTGTCGGCGTTGGCAAGCACGATAGCGCGTCCCGGCACCGATTTTTTGCTGTTCGCCATGCGTTCGCTGCGTCCTGCTGCTCGAATGCGCGAGAGGACGAAACCGCCAACCAAGACGACGTTGCCAACGAACATGATCAGCGCGGCGGGCAAATTCGCCAAGAAGTCACCTTCCGAGCCTTCCGGGATCAAGCCGCGCGCGAACATCCACAGCCCCGCCGTGACCAACACGTTCCAAACTGCCAGCGGCACAAGGAATTTCCAGTTGAACGACATCATCTGATCGATGCGGACACGTGGCAGCGCGGCACGCAGCAAGAGCGAAAACAAGTAGAAGATCGTCGCCTTCGCAAACAGCCACAGAATGCCTAACAGCGGCGCCTCATACGCCAACGGGCCCCACCAACCGCCCATGAACAGCGTCGCAATCAGCAAGCCGTTGGTCATGACATGGACGAACTCGCCCGCGAAGAACAAGCCGAACTTCATGCCCGAATACTCAATGTTGAAGCCCGCTACCAGTTCCGACTCCGCCTCGATCAAGTCGAACGGGGCGCGCCCCGTCTCGGCTTGTGTCGAGATGAACAACAGCACCAAGCCAATCGGACACAGCACGACGAACCACATGCCGCTTTGGGCGCGCACGATGTCTTGCAAGTTCATGCTGCCCGCCAGCAGCACTGGCACCAATAATGCCAGCACCATCGGTATTTCGTAACTGACCAACTGCGCCACAACGCGGAACGCACCCAACAGCGCGTATTTGTTGTTGCTCGACCAGCCTGCCATCATGATCGCCAGCGTACCAACCGAACCAACGGCGACGATATACAGCACACCGATGCTCAGTTCAACGCCGACATGATACGGGCTAACCGGAATAACGCCCCACATCAAGATCACCGCCAACACCGAGATGATGGGCGCGAGGTTGAAAATCAGGCGATCCGCACCCGCAGGGGTAATGTCTTCTTTTGTAATCAGTTTGAGCGCATCTGCCACCGTTTGCAGCAAGCCGAGCGGTCCCACGCGGTTGGGTCCAATGCGGTCTTGCACGCGCGCGGCGAACTTACGCTCGACCCAAATCAGCAGGATCACGATTAACAGCGGCGCGAGCGTCACAATAATCACACCGAACAAGATGCCGATAAACTGCGCCAGACCGGGATTCATGCCACCTGCTGTCAGACAGGCGGCGGTGGTGTTGAGAATGTCAGTACACTGCATGTCCGATTGTCCCCGTTTCCTCTAGACCCATTCCAGCGCGTTTTTTCGCCACGCATAGATCAACGCTTCGAGCAGCAGCGCGATGAAGATTACACCCGCCACGAAGCCGAACAGATCGAGCCGATCATAGGCGACTGCCCACGGGAACAGGAACACCAATTCGACATCGAACACCAAAAATACCAGCCCATAAATGTAATACTGGACTTTGAACTGCACCCACGTGTCACCAACTGTCTCGACACCGCATTCGTAAGTTTGCAGCTTGATCGCGTTGGCGCGTTTGGGGCTAAAGATCGCCGCCACGACAATCGGCAGCGTCGGGAAAATCCACGCCACCGCCACGAACACGCCGATAAATGCCCACTCATTAACCAGATTCATGGGAGCGCCAACTCCTTGCTGACTGTAATAGCTTGCGCACAGTCCATCGGATTGCACGACGAACTCGGATTGGAAAATCGATTGTGAATAACGGAACGTAGTATAACACCCCACCCCGTTCGTGCAAAGAATCAGACTGGCATGAATTTGGCGGGGATTTTACCATGTCAACCCAGCACGGCAACCCCATGCAGAGGGGCGAACATGGTGAATAGTGACGATCTAGAGGGGCGAAACCTATCTCGCCCGTTTACAAACGAGCGATCATTGCAGGTATTGAGATGCCGACGCACGGTTGGGCGAGGCGTGTCTCGCGCGGACATGCCGATAATTTTCACAACGCCCTGCGGAAGGCGATCTGGTGATCGCCTTCATCCAATGCGAAATTACAGTACAGGGCAGCGCGCCGATGTGCTGAAGCCGCTGCTGATCGTGTCCAACAGCGTCTCGATATTCGACGGCGTACTCGACTCGACCGTACTGTTCGATGCCAGCGCCAAGTCGTCCAAATCGGTGCGCGACGATCCCACTTCTTCATCGGTATAATCGATGGGAATGAGCAGAACGCGCCCCAACCGCGTCGAATCATTGACCGCGCGCAAATCTGCTATCAACGCACGGCGCGCCGCATCAGGGTCGCTGCTGCGCGAATCTTCACCATCGCTGAGAAGCAGAATGGCGCGCGAGGCGGTCATGTTGGGGGCGACCATCTGAATATCGCGCACTGCCTCTATCAATGTATCGTATAGATCGGTGCTGCCGAACAATCCGGTATCCGCCCCGTTTTCCTCATCCACCGAACGCTGCATATCCGCTAACGTCGCCTTGAGCAGATCGCGGTTGGTGCTTAACGGCGCATCACGGGTGATGTCCACGTAAAAGCGCGTTAGCAATTCACTACTGAACACCATCAAGCCGACGCGATCCCCCGAATCGGCATTATCGAGGAACGTCTCGACGGCTTCGAGCGCCTCGGTGAATTTATCGCGCATCGAGTCCGACGCATCCAAGACAATGATAATGTAGGCGCGCTCTTTCACGCTGCACCAGTCCAACTGGATGGCGTTTAGCGTCACCGGATCGGGCATGTCGCTCGCCGCCGTCGGATCGATGCGCGCCGCGTTGAAGAAGTTGACCGACGGTTGTGGAATCACACCATATCGATTCCACGACGTCTCAGTGTCGTTCAACGGCTCATAAGGCGACCCCACTGCCAGCGGATCGACGGTTGCATTCGACGGACGAAAGCCCGACGCCAAAAATACCGCCTGCGAACGCTCACTGAGCAGAAACTCGCGGAAGATTGCCGTCGCCGCTTCTTCTTCGCTGGTCAGCCAACTATGCCCGCTCTGACGATCTGGGATCAAGAACGGATAATCGTGCCAGAACGTGCCTTCGGCGGGATACAACGCCAGGAATCGATCTCCGGTATTCACATCGACGCGCGGTTCAGTTCCTTGACGAACTTGCGCGGTCAGACGCAAAAAATCGTCCTCCGACATCGGCGCAAAGTCCACCAGCGCACTTTGCCGTTCGGCAATCGTGTTCATGAACGCCGTCGTCTGCGCCTCGAACGAAATCGCGTTATAGAATTGGCGCAAACATGTTTGCACGGCGGGATTGGTGAGCAAACCCGGACTGCTCAAGGTCTCGTTCAACGTTCCGCGCGCGACGTTGTTCATGCGCGCACAGGTATAGAACTCCAACATCGAGATCGATAAGCCGGTCGAACTCGTGAAGGGATTGGTACGCCCGTATAACACATTGTCGCGTCCAATGGTCTCTACGCCGTCGAAAGCGAACCAACCTTCATGGGCGACTTGAATCAGATCGGCAACTGTCACGCGCGTGCGATCTCCATCATGCAGACGATCCGCGATTACGTCGAGCCGGCTCTCCCAAATGCCGACGACAACCGCGGTATGCACGATGGACGGCGTTTGCGCCAGATTGTAAAGCGGCGTCTCCGTCAATTCGTTTGCCAACAGCGCCCAGTGCGAAACCGACGGAATCCAAATCATGGGCAGCTCGCCACCAATCGCTTCATACGACTCAGGATCGAACCCTACACCGTTGATATGATTGACTACATCATCCATCGCGCGCCCAGAGATGCGTGTCATGCCACAGATATGTAGTCGCAGCGCGGTCGCGGGCAGCGGTTCGCCGGTGAGGGGATCGCGGTTCGCGCCGTATGCAGTATTGAAATCCTCCATCAACCGCTGCATTGGGAAGGCAAACTCGCTGGGATAGGCAATGGTGATCCCAATCGCGCCCTCTGGGGCGGCACAGACTTGCGCATGTACTCCACTCATCCCCATAAACAGCGTAGCCAAGAGTATAAAACTGACCCCTGCAATCCATCTTGCTTGATATGTCTTCACAGCCACCCCATTTGAAATTGAAACAAAATCAAAGGTATTGAGCTGTTAATTATGCGCCGATTTATGCCGCACTACAAATTTTCATCCTCATCGCTCCACCCAGTATAATGAACGTCTTGATCGCACACCGAAACGAGATTCGATGGTCAATATCATCACCCCAGCACCCGCCGATTGGGATGCGTTTGTCGCTGCCCAAACGACGTCCACATCGTTCCCGCGCGCCCACATCTTGCAGCTTGCCGCGTGGGGCGCGCTCAAATCCGCGTTCGGATGGACGAGCGAAACCGTCGCGCTGACCGACAGCGGACAACTCATTGGCGGCGCGCTGCTGCTGTTCCGACGGCTGCCGTACCGCTTGGGGACGATGGCGTATCTGCCGCTGGGCGGTTATGAGGGCGACCCAACGAATCGCACCGACTTATGGCAAGCGATCCATGCTTGTGCGCGCCGTCACCGCGCCGCGTTCTTAAAGTGGGAATATGGCATCAGCGACACCCCACCAGATTTTACGGCATTGGGCTTTCGCGCCAGTCCACAAACGATTCAACCCCCCAACACGATCTTGATCGATATCGCGGGTGACGACGAAACGATCCTTGCGCGCATGAATCAAGGCACACGGCGCAAAATCCGCCAGAGCCAGAAGAATGGCATCCTCTATAAAGAGGGAACGCGCGCCGACGTCGAAATATTCACGCGCATGATGGGTGCGACGGGGACGCGCAACGAGTTTGGCATCCACGCGCCGGAATATTATGGAAAAGCCTACGACTTATTCGTCCCGCAGTACGCCGCACTGATTCTCGCGGAACATGCAGGCGATCCACTGGCGGGCATCATGGTGTTCGCCGTGGGAAAAACAGCGTGGTACTTGTACGGCGCGTCGTCGGATGTGAAGCGCAATCTGATGGGCGCGTATGGCGTCCAGTGGGCGGCGATCCAGTGGGCGAAGGCGCGCGGCTGCACAACGTATGATATGTGGGGCATCCCCGACGCAGGCGCAACCCAATTGGAGGCGGAATTTGAGACGCGCAGCGATGGGCTGTGGGGCGTCTATGGCTTCAAGCGTGGCTGGGGTGGGCAGGTCGTGCGCTCCGTCGGCGCGTGGGATCGGGTGTACAATCCGATTATCTACGCGGGCTATCAGTGGATGTTGAAGCGGCGCGCAAGCGAGGGCGAATAATATGACGATTGCGGAACACTTGATCATGATTGACGAATTTGAAGCTTTTCTGACGCTGGCTGAAAACGATGATCGCTTGTTTGAACTGATCAACGAGGAGATCGTCGAAAAAGTGACCACTCGATGAAAAGTCTGCGCGAAAAAACGGCGTATTATCTAGAAACCGGGGTTTCGGTCGTTTAGCATGATCCTTATTCCCCACATCATTAGTGATCGCGCCGCGTGGAACGATATCGTCCGCGCCCTTCCTTACGCGCACATCCTCCAGTCATGGGAATGGGGCGAGTTCAAGCGTGTCACCACCGGGTGGAATCCGCAGCGCATCGCCTTCGAGCGGGATGGTCGCATCGTCGCGGCGGCGTCCGTCGGTGTGCGACGCATTCCCCATCGGCACGCGGGCGTTGTGTTGATGTATGCGCCGAAGGGACCCGCGCTCGACTATGCCGATATCGAATTGGCGGCATCCGTCCTCGACTATTTGCAGCGCAGGGCGCGGCGCATGGGCGCAGTGTGGCTCAAAATCGACCCCGATGTGCGAATGGGAACAGGCGTACCGGGTGAAGCGGACGAAACATCTGATGCGATTGGGGCGCGGTTCGCACAGGCGCTCAAAACGCGCGGCTGGCGCTTCTCTGCCGATCAAGTCCAGTTCCGCAACACCGTGGGCATCGATCTGACGCCCACCGAAGACGCGATCCTTGCCGCGATGGGGCAATCGACGCGGCGCAAGATTCGCCTCGCGGAGCGCGAAGGGGTGACCGTGCGCGCGGGGACGGCGGAGGATATCCCCCTGCTGTACGATTTGTATAAAGTCACAGGCGCGCGCGACCAATTCGTAATCCGTCCGCCAGAATATTACGCGCAAGCGTGGCGCGCATTCATCGATGCGGGCTTGGCGCAGCCGCTCATCGCGGAATACGAGGGCAAGGCGTTGGCGCATGTGATTCTGTTCCACTTCGCGCGGACATGCTGGTACTTCTACGGCGCGTCGTCGGACGAGGCACGCGACAAAATGCCGAATTATCTGCTGCAATGGACGGCGATCCAGTGGGCGAAGGCGCGCGGTTATACCACTTACGATTTTTGGGGCGCGCCGAACGAGTTCACCGAGTCGGATAGTATGTGGGGCGTGTATCAGTTCAAGCGCGGCTTTCATGGAACGGTCGTGCGTCACATCGGCGCGTGGGATTGTGCGCCGTATCCGCCGCTGTATCGCGCCTACACCGAGCTGATGCCCCGCATCATCGCGCGGCTGCGCAGACGATAAAGCACGGCGTAATCGGCGGTATAATGAATCCAAAAGCAAATCGAGCAACCATGATGATGCAGGCAATCATTGTCGAACAGACCATCAGTGAGGATGGGTCGATGCGATTGGTCTTAAACATACCATCAGTTGCAGCAGACGGACGGGTTAATGTCATCATTACCCCGAAACAATCATATGACCCTCCCGACGAGATGACCGAAGCGGAGATCGAAACAGAGTTTGAAAAAGCACTGGAACTGATGAAAAAGTACCCGCGCGGACAGGGCTTGACGATGGGAGAAATTCTCAAATCTCCAGAAATCGGCATGTGGAAAGATCGTCAAGACATGGACGACAGCGTTGAATATGTGGCGCGGATGCGCCGCACAAGTAATGAAAGACGGATGCACCGTGATTGAGGGTATTCTCGATACGAATATCATCATCGATCTGCTTCATTTGATACCATCAGCTTTAATGTGGGGAAACTCAGTCGTTAGCAACACCTTTGCCGTCACAAGCATCGTTTGGTTTGAAACGATGAATGGAGCGAGAAACAAGGTGGAGTTGGCACGCACAATAAAATTTATCTCACGCTTTCCAATTGAACCTACGATTGCAGTGGACGAGGACTGGGCAAGAGCGCAGTTTATTCAATATCAGCTCAATCACGGTGTCGAATACCAAGACAGCATGATCGCCGCGATTGCCGTGCGCCTGAACATCCCGTTGTACACCCGCAACACGCGCCATTTCGCCGTCCTGCCCAATCTCGATCTTGGTCAACCCTATTGAAAATGGGGACAAACCCGTCGATCTGCCCCAATAGATACCGCTTACAGCGCGTTGATCGATAACCCGCCGTCCGTCGCCAATTCTGAACCGACCACGAACGACGAATCTGACGTTGCCAAGAACAGCGCCGCTTTTGCGACTTCTTCCGGCGCGCCGAAACGTTTCACGGGGATGCGCCCTTGTACAACCCCTGCAAATGCCTGTAATGCGTCTGCTGGCACGCCCAATTTTCCGAACAGCGGCGTATTGATGGGTCCAATCGTGAGCGTGTTCACGCGGATTCCACGCGCGATCAAGTCGGCGGTCAGCGTGCGCGCGAGGGAGTGCAATGCCGCTTTGCTGGCGGAGTAAACCGACAAATTCGGAAAACCAACCGACGCATTGACCGATCCGTTCAAGATAATCGATGCGCCATCGTTCAAAATGGGCAGCGCCTTTTGAATCGTGAAGTACGCGCCTTTGAAATTGATATCCATCACCTCATCAAACATGCTCTCGGTGGTTTCGCTCAGCGAACCCATCCGTGCGATGCCCGCATTGACGAACAACACATCGATCTGTCCGCGTTCCGCCTTCACCGTCTCAAACATGCGCGTCAGTGCCGCCAGATCGCGCACATCAGCCTCGATTGCCAGCACATCGCCGCCGATTTGCGCCGCTGCCTCGCGCAGCGTGTTCGGATCGCGCCCCGAAATCACGACCTGCGCCCCTTGTGCGTGAAATTCACACGCGACCGCCAACCCAATCCCGCTGTTTCCGCCCGTGACAACCGCAACTTTACCGACCAATCTGCCCGATTCCATGATTTACTCCTTTTGATCAATCGCAAGCGCCATTCTATTTTGAATGAACACTCAAAAATAAATGTAAAAAATATTAGGCAAGCGCCGTCAGCCCGACTTGCACGATTGCTTCGAGCGCAGTGCGGCTGGGGTTGGCTTTCGCGGTTGCGCGCACACCTTGGATGAGTACCATACAGTACGCTGCCAGCGCACGAAGGTCACGATCAACGCCAATTTCGCCCATTTGTTGGGCATTGGTCAGGGCGCGATAGAACAAATCCTCGCCGACCGCGTTCGCTTGAATGGCACGCAGTTTCACATCGGGGTCATGCGTCGCGCGTTCGAGTTTGGCATTGAGCATGAAACAGCCGCGTTGGTCTGTATCTGCCATAATCTCCGCAATCAAGTCAGCAAAAACCTGTTCAACCGCCGCGCGTCCGGCGTCGGGATCGGACAATGCTATGAAGATACAACATCCCGCTGTGCGCAGGTAAAGGTCAAGTGACTCTAAATAGAGGGCATGCTTGTCGCGGAACGTGTTGTAGAGACTGCCAGTCTTGATCGCCATGGCGGTGGTCAAATCCTCGATAGAAGTCAGTTCGTAACCCTGCTCCCAAAACACGTTCATTGCGTTTGCGACCACCTGCTCACGGTCGAAATCGGTTCGTCTTGCCATGATTGCCCTCACTCTTTATCAGAGTATCCATTTTTGAGTGAACAGTCAAGAATAGATTTGATTGGTCAATTCGTCCGCGCGATTGCGAACATTGGGTACTATAATCCATCATCATGTAACGGAGATGTTCAATGACCCAAGCTATCCAAACCCCGATCATCCACCGCTTCATCCCCACCAACGGCATCCAACTCCACGTCGCGCAAGCGGGCGATCCTGCCAACGAACTCGTGATCCTGCTGCACGGCTTCCCTGAATTTTGGTATGGCTGGCGCGGTCAAATCGATGCGCTGGTAGAGGCAGGCTACTACGTTTGGTGTCCCGATCAGCGCGGCTATAATTTGAGTGACAAGCCCGCTGGCGTCGCCGCCTATCAGATTGACGCGCTTGCCGCCGATATCGTCGGCTTGATCGACGCCGCCGGACGCGAAAAGGTCTATCTCGTTGGACACGATTGGGGTGCGGCGGTAGCATGGCACATCGCTATTCATTATCCTGACCGCCTGAAAAAATTGGCGATCCTTAACGTCCCACACCCGCAAGTGATGACGCAAACGCTGCGCACCAATCCAGAGCAAATACTCAAGAGTTGGTATATGGGCTTCTTCCAAACGCCGCTGCTGCCCGAAGGCATGTTTTTAATGGGCGACGCGAATATCGCTGCCGCGTCGCTGTTTGCCACGAGCCGACCGGGAACGTTCACCGACGCAGACATCCCCGAATACATCAAGGCATGGAAACAGCGCGGCGCGGCGACGGCGATGATCAACTGGTATCGCGCGCTGGTGCGCCATCAGCCGGACATGCGCGGCGATCAGCGCGTGCGCGTCCCGACGCTGATCATTTGGGGCGTCGAAGATCGCTTCTTGAGCGCGAGCATGACGGAACCGAGCCGCGCAATGTGCGATGATGGGCAGTTGGTGCTGATCGACGGCGCATCCCATTGGGTGCAGCACGAAGAAGCTGCGCGTGTCAATGCGCTGCTGATCGCGCATTTTAATCGCTAGGGACGGGCAACCGCCCGTCCCCATTGGATTGCAGCCCAAGCATTACGGGCGATTATTTGGACTCTCCGTCACATTCAACGTGCCGTTGATGGAGGTTCCCGACGAAAAACTGCCGATCCAGATATCGTAGCGTCCGCTCGACGGGTTGTTGAAATCAATTGCCGGATTGCGCGTGCCGAACGAATCATCGGCGCAGACATAGTTGGCATTCGGCGTATTGATGATCATGGTCGTATCGCCGTTGCCGACGAAGTAGAACCGCAGCAAGGTGAACGCGCCGCTGGTGTAGGTGATGCTGAAATCCGGCGCGGAGGTGGCAAAGCCGGTACAGCCGCCCCCCAAATACGACACATTCACAGAGCCGCCGCTGGTGATGCCCTGCGTGAATGGATCGGGGTGGAAGCCCGACGTTAGCGCGGTCGAGCCAAAGTTCGGTGATGCGGTGAAATTCAGCGTCGCTACCGGTGCAGGCGGTGTAGTTGGTGTCAGGCTCGGCGTCAGCGTCAGAGTCAGCGTGGGGGATGGCGTCGCAGAGACCAGCCCGACCAGTGGCGGCGTCGCCGTCAATCCAATGACCGGAATGCCGCCGCAGTTGCCACCCAAGCGCACGACCGATGCCGCGATCCAACCTGCCAAGCCGTTGTAGTTGACTTGATACCATGAATTATCGCCCAATCGCCCGGTCACACCCGCGTACTGGGTGTAGGGGAGCTGTGCGACCACGCCGAAGGTCAGCGCCGGACCCGAACGCACATTGACCGATGTAGCCGAGGATGGCGCAATCACGCAGCCGCCCGTCGTTGGCAGCGCGGGCAGGACAATCGCTGGCGGCGGATTGGTCACGATTACAGGCGTGAACGTCGCTTGCGGCGGCGCAACTTGCGGCGGAGGAACTTGAGTCGGCAGTGACACGGACACAGTGGGGATCACTGCCGCGCCGCCCGGCACAACGGGTGCGCCGCCTGTACACCGCTGTGGCGCATTCTCACGCGCCAAGCAAACAGAAAAGTTTTCTGTGCCACTCGCGCCGCTGTGCAGCACTTCGAGCAAGTATTGACTGCCACTGGCGGGGATACGGAAGGCTGCGCCGCCTAACCGCGCACTGCTCGCGCCCAAGAGCGCGTTGGTCGTCGCATCACGGAGCAAGAAGCTGGAGTTGGTCGTGCCATCGCCACCGCGCGCCGTCAGCAGCAGGATCGCGTCTGGCGTGCCGAAGAAGGTGTAGGCGCGGCGCGAATTCGTCTGATTCACAGTGTCACTTAAAGGCGTATCGATGGGTAGACCGTCTGGGAGCAGCAGCGCACCCCCAGCTTGGGCGCTCAACAAGAACTGTCCGCCCAATCCATTAACGCCCGTCACCCCGATCAGATAGCGTCCCGGTGTCGAAAGCGTAACAGCGGCTTGCACAACGTTCGCGCCTGCAGCGTTCGGCGCACTCGCAATCAGCAAATTTACCGCATCGAGGACAGTGAAGCTCCCCGCAAAGCCTTGACTGACTCCCAAGAGTTGAATATTGATCGTTTGGGCGGAATCGACCGTCAGCGCGAACGTCGCGGTTTCGCCCCCATTCACCTGCCCGATTTTGTTCTCACCTAACGTAATCGGCGTCGGATCGGCTTGTGCGCTGACCCCCACAATATTCACGCTGATACTGGCAAGGATGAAAACTGCGACCAATACGCGCATCAACTTACGGTTCATCGTTTTGTCTTTCTGAACGCATGTGCGTTCTACCACCAATAATCGAGGCGCTTGCGATCCGCAAACGTGTACGGCGACAACTGTCGCCAATAGCGCCGTTTGAGCAAATCGGGCGTATGGGGATGCAGCGCCAGCATTCGCTCGACAGGATAGCCGAGCGGGTTGCCGTAAGCATCTTGCAAGGGACGCAAGCGCTGGTAACGGCGAATCTGGTGGGCAGCGCGCAGTAATGCCCACCAACGGCGCGGATTTAGACAATAACCCAAGACACGCGGCACGCTGAACAAGAGGCGCAAGATCATCAGCGGTTCGATTTCGGATTTGAGCAGCAGCGCGGTGTTATACTCGACTTCGACATTTTTATCGCGTGCCAAATGCCGTTGAAACCGTTGTGTGGCGTCGATCACGTCGTAATCGAGCGTCGAGGGCTGATTGCGCGCCATCCACTGTGTCCAGCGCCACACCTCAAGCATCGCAGCGAGTTCCTCATCGGTCAGTTCGTAGGCATCGAGCTTGCGATAGCGTACAAAATCCGAGAGATCGTCCTGATAGGTCTCGTTCATGGGTTATCTTCCGCGCTTTATAACCTTTTGTATTATATCGAAAATTCAGCATTCGCGCGCTCGACCTTGTGCAAAATGGATAAGCGCGCCACTTTTATGGAGTGACGCGCTCATGGATTGATTAGGCGATCTCAACAATAGGATCGAGAAGATATAGGGCGAGGCGTGCCGCGCCCCTCGTTCAAAGGGTCGCTTACGGCGTGATCGTGAACGCGCTGCCCGCGCCGCGCCCCATCACCTCTGGAAAGTAGAATTCGCGTCCTGTCGGCGGCAGGACATTATAGACGCCCGCCAAGCCCGGACGAATCGTATAGACGAACTCATATGCGCCCGCTGGCAAATATTGTGCCGACAGCACCACGCGCTCATCGCGGAATTCGATCCGGCTGAACCACCACCAGCCCCAACCTTGACTGAGCGGATCGGCGGCGTTCAGTTCCGACTGCGTGCCGATCTGCTGGCTGGTGGACAGATTCGGATCGACGGCATCCACGCCCGCTGGAATGGGGTTGTCGATCACGACGTAATGCAAGTCGTTGGGCGCGATGATCGTCAGCCGCGCTTGAATCAGTTCGCCGACGCGCGCGGATGTGACCGTTTCGCCCGCCGCGTTGGTGTAGCGCCGTTCAACGACTATTCCGGCATTCAGTGGCTCAATCGCAGGGACAGGCTGATACACGTCGAGATACGCCGTGTAATAGAGTGTCCCCGCGCCGTCGCCGCGCTCGAACAGCAAGCGATTGGCAGCATCCGTCAGCAAGTCCACGATGGGAATGCGCACATCGCTTGAGTAAATAGGCGACTGATCGGGTGTCGGGGACAACGCTAACGCGGCATCGTTCAAACCCACGCTGTAGTCATACTCAGCATCCAGTCCGCCGCTGATCTGCACGAAATCCGTCAGCGCCATGACCGCCCACGCCGTTTCCTGCGTCGTTTCCCACGCATCCGCCGCCCGCGCCGTCACCAACCAACGCACAACATTTGGCAGCAGGTCGCTGTCCGGGTTCAGCCGCGTCAGTGCCGACAGGATAATCGCCGTCGTGCGCGTATTTGTGTTCCAGTTGTAGATATCGCGCGCGGCTTCTTCCCAATGAACGCCCGTCGCGCTCACAATCGCGTCAGTGAAGATATCCGAGAGCAGCGTATCGATCCGCGAACGATCATCCACGCCGCTTAAGTCGAACGTCATAGCGAGCAGCGCCTTGGCGTACAAACTCAGCGAGGCGCGTACATCGTAGAGCGCGGACGCGCGCGCAATAGCAGCCTGATCGCTTCGCGCCAATGCGTACAAGACGAACGCTTGGCGATCCAACTGCCACGCCGGAATATTCAAACTCGGCGCGACGAAGGTGGAGCGCAAATAGCTGGTCGCGCGCATGATCACGGCATCATCGACCGGATAATCTTGCGCGCGCGCTTCCGCCAGCCCGATCAGCGCATAAGCCGTCACCAACGGATCAGCGGCGTCCTGAACGCACCAACCCCAACCGCCGTTCGGCTTCTGCTGCGCCGCAAGTTTTTGGATGCCAATGCTCACTTGAATTGCCGCCGCACGCTCAAGATCAGGATTCGCCACGCCGAGCGCAGCCAGCGTACGCGCCGTCATTAGATTCGGCAAGAAGCGGCTGACGACCTGTTCGGTACAGTCGTAAGGCTGATCCTCCAATACAGCGAGCGCGTCAATCGCAGTCGCGCCCAACGACGTTTGAATCCCGACGACGAGTTCGCCGCGTATAATGTCCACATCAGGCGGCAAAACAATTTGTTCTTCGCGCGTTCCAGCGGCGTCAAGCGCGCCCGCCGTCGCCACCGTTGTCGGCGCGCTGTAGCGATACACTGGCAGCGTCCGCGCGTCGCCCTGTCCGAGCGGCGGCTTGCTGGCATCGGTGTATTGTCCATCGTTTGCGCTGGCGAAGAATGTGAGATCGACGGCACTCCCATCTTCAACCGTCACGTTCCACTCGATGCGCGCGCGTCCGCCCGCCGGAACCGCGACAGTTTGCGCGGCGTCGCCCGCGAAGGTGACACCAGCCGCTTCTAGATTGACGTTCACAGACAAATCAACGTCTGTATTGTTGTTGACCAGCGCCGCCAATATGACCTGATCGCCTACGACGAAGAAACGCGGCGTAATCGGGCGAATCAACACCGGCTTGGTACTCAACAGATCGACTGTTGTCTGCCCAACGAGCATGTTCCCGTCCGCGCCATCGGTCACGGCGCGCGCGTCCAGCCGCCACGTCGTCAAGTTGTCGGGCAGCGTGACCGCAAACGTCGCGCGTCCGTCGGCATCAGTCGTCAGCGTCGCATTCCAGTACGGCGTATCGATGAATTCCTCGCGGATATCGAAGATGCCGCCGTCTCCGAAGCCGCCGCCGCCGCCCTTGATCGTGTCGAGTACCGTTTGCGTCAGCAAATCGGTATTAATCGTCAGCGGCGTTGTCGTGCGCACGCTGAGTCGCTGCTGTCCGTAGAAGTGATTGAGCAACGGATCGCTGTTCGGCGGCGCGAGGGTCAGCACAGCAAGATCGGTCAGCCCGACACCGACTTCGGCGCGCACGGGATTTCCGGCGTAGTCGGTCGCCAACACGGTATAGGTGACGGTTTCGCCCGGCTGTGCGCCCTCACTATCTGGCGTGATCGTGAGTGTGATTTCTTTGCGCGCGTTCTCAACGGCAACCTGCACCATGCCCACGCGGAACGCCGCAACCGGATTATTTTCGTCCACACCCTTGACGATCATGGCGCTGATGTAAATATTGGGCGCGAAATCGTCCGTGATCGGCAGTTCGTAGACGAAGGAGTTGCTGTCCATCGTCACCACGTCGGTGTACAGCACATCGCCGCGTTCGACCGTGATCAGCGCCATCGCTGTCCCCTGAAAGGGCGACGCGATCAAGATTTGCGCCGTGTCCCCGATGTTGTAGCTGTCGCTGTCCGCGATCAAGTCGATGCGGTTGCTGTTCTGCTGCCGCCATGCGACATATTCCGTCCCGGCGACCCACAGATACGCCGATGCGCGCACGCCCGTATCGCACGCCGACTCGCCACTGACACAAACGTTGATCTTGTAAACGCCGCCATTCGGGGGCGTGAAACTGAACGTCCCGCGTCCATCGGCGTCGGTCGTGACCGCTCCAGACGAGACGGGAATATCCTCAACTTCATAGCTCCAGACGGTGCGCCCACTGTTATCGCGTTCCTGCACGCTGTACCAACGGCGCTCGACGACTTCCACATCGACGGTGGCGGACGCCGGATCGCGCGTGAAGGCGTCCAACGTCAGCAGATCGACCGTCGCTGCTTGGTCTTCGATTTCGACGTAATTCTGCGGGCGCACGCCGACATACACAGCGCCGCGATGCACGACGATCTGCGCGCGTCCGCTGACAGCTTGAGCGCTCTCGTCCGTGACTGTCGCTTCAAGCGTATAGGCGCGGCTGCCGCTGTCATCATCCAAGCGCGTCGGGAACTCGACCACGAACAACCCCGCCGCGTCTGCCGTCCCCACGCCCTCCATGATCATGCCGCCGTCCGGCGCGTAAAATTCCATTGCGCCCGCGTCTTGATCGAAATCGATGAAGCTGTAGCGCGGATCGCCGTCGAAGTCATACGGCGCATCCACGATGCGCCATTCGACTGTCGCGCCGCCAACCGCGCCGCCGAAGAAATAGCGGCTGTCGATCACCGCGCGCAGCGTCTCGCCATTGACGATTTCAGCGCGTTCGGGCGTGACCGTAACCTGAAATTCCGGCGAGCGATATTCAGCGACGGCGAAATAGAGCGCCGTGTTGTACCATTGGCTATCGGGGTCTTCATCCGGCATCGGAAATTCGAGGCGATATGAACCCAACATCGCATCGTCCGCCAGCGTGAATGTGCCGCTGAACGTGCCGAACGATGTGAGCGGCAGTTCCGCTTCATAAACCACTTCAAAGCTGTCGTTGAGGATGACCACCGGGACGGACGTGAACGCCGGCGGCGTATAGGTCACATCCTTGCGTTCGCGCACGACGCCGCGAAAGTACACGGGCTGTCCCGGACGATAAATCGGGCGATCCGTGTACAGATAGCCCGCGTATTGGCTCGGAAAGTCATCGGTTGGGAAGCCAAACGACCAGCCTTGAATCCCGTCGCCCCATGTCGTCGTACCGATGCCGAAATCGGTGTCCGATTCCAACACAGCGGCGAACTCGGCATAGCGTTCGCTTGGAAGCGGCACGGTCAGCAAGCCGTCGGCGTCGGTCGTGCCGCTGGCGACGACATTCAGATCGTTGTCATAGACAGCAATTGGTGCGTTCGGGATCGGCGCGTTCGTCGTCACATCGGTTGCCCAAATCGTCAGCGTATCGCGGCTGATCTTGAGCATCAGATTCGCCGTTGCGACGACCAGCGCGTGCTTGAGCGGTGCGTTCCCGTTGACGTTCGTCTCTGGCGATGAAACGGTCAGCAGATACACGCCCGGCGGGAGCGCATCGCCATTCGCGGCGGTCACATCGATGGTCTGGCGCGCGGCGGGATCGCGCACATCCAAGAAGTATTCGCCCTCGATCCCCTCTGCGACCCAGCCGCTTTCACCTTCGCGCAGTTGAAGCTGCCACCAGATCAGGCTGTTGGCACACACAGGTCCGCCGATGATCGGCGCGGCGTAGTCGCGGTACAACAGCGTCACAATGTCGCCATCGGGCGGTTCGCGGCGCGCGCGCACCGGATCGGGATCGCTGACGACCACTGCCATATCACCCACCATGAGCCGCGTCGCGGGCGCGCCGGGACAATCGACCGCCCCGCCGCCCGCGCCCAAATTGAGCAGTTCGTAGCGGCGCTGATTGAGCGGCGCAATCGAATCGATAGACCACTGGCGGATCACGTCGTCAGACCTGAGGGCATAACTGGGATCATAACTGTTATCGCCCGTCGCTTCGGCGATGAAATCGGCGGTTGATGCGCGGTACAACGTCAGATCGACGCGGCTCACATTACGATGCGTCATGAACACGCGCGTCTCAGCATTATCCGCGTTGTAGAAGCCGACACCGTAGGGCGCTTCGAGTGCGATGGCGGCAGTATAGCTCTCCGTCGTGTACTGAAGCGTCAGCGGCGTGTCAATGCGATTGCCATACACATCCTCCATGCCCGGCTGGATTGTGACGGTGTAATTCGTACTCGGCTCAGGCGGGAACGCAAATGTATAGCTATTGTCATATTCGTTGTAATAGGAATCGTACTCGCGCCATGGTTCTGGGACGATGATGATCTTGTCGTCCAGCGTGTCGAGGTTCATCGGGGACGCGAAATACAGCGTGACGCCACCATAGTACGGGGCATTGTCCTGTCCATCGGATGGGGACGTTTCGATGATCGCTGGCGCAACCACCGTCTGAAAGCTGAGGATGCTTTCATCTTGTGCCAGCGGCGTGCCACCACCCGCGCCGCGCGCCTGTGCCTGAGCGAAACGAACAGTATAGGTGTTATCCAAGCGCAGCAGTGCGTCCGGTGTAAACGTGAACGCGGTATCCGCGGCATCCCACGCGAACGTTCCCGGCACGCTGCTCAGTTCGCCGCCTTCCAGCACGAATGCCGCCTCAACCGATGCACGATCCATCGGCTGATTGAACGTGACCGTGATCGGCGCATCCAACGCAACGCCCGCTGTGCCGGACAGCGGTTCGATGCTGGCAATCTGCGGCGCGCTGGTCGTGAACGACCACTGAAACAGCGTTAATTGCGTCGATCCGTCAATCGCGGTCACGTTCGACGACACCATGATTGTGTATGTTGTGCCGCCCGCCAGCGCCGGATCGGGGCGGAATAAATAGATCGATGTGTTGATCCATTCGCCCACGCCGCCCACGGGCGGATCGAAGATCAGCGGGTCTTGCAGCGCGGGCGGCACATTCACCTCCACGCCGAGCGGCAGCACGGGACGGTCAAAAATCACGGTGATCGCCGCGTCCGATGCCACACCGCTCGCGCCGTCAGCGGGCAGCGTCTCGGTGACGCGCAAGGCGTCGGGTTGCGTTTGGGCGGGTGAAGCAGATTGGATAAGCGCGGCGTGCCGCGCCCCAACGGACGGCGCATCGGCGGCGGCGAAACCCGATACGCTCAAACATAATGCCGCGATCAATAGTGGGAAAAATCGTCGCATGAGTCCCCCTCATGATGGATTGTCTCTATTTCAATCGCCATTATAGAGCCAGCCGCGCCATTTGGGGGACAATACACACGCTTCACACCACCGTTTGTCCTACGCTGGCAGCAGCGTGATCAACGGCAGCAGTTCCGGCTTGGCATGTCCGGGCGTCAATGGCAGCCGCATTTGCGCCATGATCGTGGCGACGATCAACTGCATTTCCATCATAGCGAAAGCGTTGCCGATGCACACGCGAGGACCTGCGCCGAACGGGAAGTAGGCGTAATCTGGCACGGATGCGATCCGATCTGGCGCGAACCGCTCCGGCATGAACGTTTCCGACTGTTCCCAGAAGCGCGGATCGTGATGAAGCATGTAGGGCGAAATCTGAATTAGCGCCCCCTTTGGGAGCATGTGTCCACCGATTTCGACGGGTTCGACGACTTCGCGCGGGAAAAAATACGTCGGCGGATACAGACGCATCGACTCTTTGATCACCCATTCGGTGTACTTCAGGCGCGGCAAGTCGTCGAACGTCGGCGCGCGCCCGCCAAGCGCATCGACCTCCGCCAACAATTTGGCTTCGACAGCGGGATGCGCTGCTACCAAGTACACCACCCATGCCAGCGCCGTCGAGGTCGTTTCGTGTCCGGCGATGAACAGCGTTGTGATCTCATTGCGCGCCTGTTGATCCGTCATCCCCTCGCCATCCTCGACTGCCAGCAGCAGCATCGACAGCAGATCACCCTTGTCGATGCCCGATGCCCGGCGTTCGCGGATCAGACCATGAACAATGGTGTCCAAGTCCGCCAGCGCGGCGCGTTCGCGGCGTTTGTTCGGCGTCGGCAGCCACTCAGGGAGCGCAAGCAGCTCGCCAAATTGACGGAACGCCATCACTTGAATCAGCGCGATGATCTCACTTAAGCGCTGCGATTCGTCGCTCACATCGGCGTCAAATAGCGTCTTGGTGACGATATCGCGCGTCAAGGCGCTGAGTGCCGCCTCGATATTCAAGGGCGCGCCAGTACGCCACGTCGCCATGTGACGCCCTGTATATTCGACCATAATTTCGGCATAGGTGCGAATGCGCTTGTGATGGAACGCAGGCTGCACCAGTTTACGCTGCCGCCGCCAGAAATCGCCGTCGCTGTTGACCAGCCCGTTGCCATTGAATTTGCCGAACACCTGCTTCTGCCGTTCCCATTTGTGAAACGACTTGGCTTTCGTGACCAAAATTTCGTGGATTAGATCGGGATGCTTGGGCATGTAGGTGTTGAAGGGACCCAGTTGATAATGCAGCAGATCGCTGTCGTAGCGCGCCAGTTCGCGGAAGGCGCTGATCGGATCGCGGCTGAAGCGGCGTGCGAACGCGATGTTGCCAAATGCCCCTGTGGGTCCGGGGAGTGGTTGTGTCATGATTCACCCTTATTCGTTCGACAAGTCCTTATATTCCAGAGTAGAATTAATCGGATTAGCTCGTCAACTTATCAATCTTGACATGATGTCAATCTCGACCGACCCGATGATCAGCCGCGTGGAACGGCGCAAACAATATACGCACGCGATCATCAAGCGTGCCGCGTTCGAGCTGTTGACCGAGTGCGGCTACGATGCGCTGACGATTCAGGCGATCACGGATCGCGCGGATGTCGGCTATGGCACGTTCTATCTGCACTTCAAGGACAAAGATGAGATTGTCTGGGCGGTCTTGCAGGACATGGGCGACGATTTCATGGCGACAGTCAATGCACAAGCGCTTACCCTGCCGTCACCGCGCCGCGAATATGTCTCGTGGGTGATCCTGTTCGCCTACGCCGAGCAAAACCGCGACGGCTATCTGAAGCTGTTTGGGGACGGCGGGAGCGCGACGCTCAACCGAAAGATGATGGATTACTTGGCGGCGCTGCACATCGACAACATCCAACGCGGACTGTACACCGCTGAATTAGATTTACCCGTCGATGTGCTGGCACAATTTATCGTTGGCGCGCTGTGGCGGCTGCTGATCTGGTGGCTGCAACAGCCCAATGGACGCACGCCCGAAGATATGGCAGGGTTGCTATTCGAGATGGTCTATCACCAGCCACCCCCGGAAGGATGAGGATGATGAACGTCTGGAACTTCATGACGAATCACGAAGGCACAAAAGCACGAAGAAGCCAAAAAACAGGCGTCTTTTCCGTAGCTTTCTCTCTTTGTGCCTGCGTCGGCATGTTTTGCTTCACAACGACCACCGCCGCGCAAGCGCTATCCGCGCCGATCATTTTATGGGTCGCGGGCGATCTGTACGCCGCCGACGCCGATAATCCATCCGCACTCCCCGAACGGCTGACCGACGACGGGACGATCTCCACGCCGACGCTGGCGGTCAACACGACGTATCCCGACGGCGTGATCGCGGTGAAGCTGCTCGCGCCCGTCGCGCGCGCTGCGCTGGATCGGGTGACGGCGGAGGGCTTCATCGCGGACTATGATTTGCCCGCCGATATCGCGCTGTACGATATCGCCGCGCGGACGCTGACGCCGATAGCGACGCAGCCCGCCGATGCGTCCCTGTTCGTGGATGGCGTGCCAGATCGCGCGCTTGTGCGCAGCGCACCGGCGTGGTCGCCAGATCGGACGCGGCTGGCATGGACGGAATTCAATTTTGGCGCAAACATCGCGCAAATTATCGAATGGGACGGCACCCAAACGCGCGTTGTGTATGATTTGTTCACTGAAGGCGAGCGCACAACCGATGTGCTGCCCAACAACGACGGATTTATGGTACGGCTTGCATCCAACGCATCGGGTGACCAGATGGTTGAAATTGCTGGTCGTGCGGTTCTAGGCAATGCCGAAGTAATGATTAGACCAGACGAAAGCGAAAGCATCGTCACCTTCGCATGGGTCACCGATAGACAAATTGGTGTCCTATTCAGCAGCGGACGCTGGCTGGTGTTCGATGGCACATTTGACGGAATAGGAGCGCCCACCACACCGCCCGCGCTATCCGTCAGCGCGCCGAACAGCTTGGCGCTCGATTTCCGCATCGATCCCGATTTGGGCATGTACTGGGAGACGCGCGATCCATCCAATCCGGCTGCCGTGTCGGGCGCGTTTCCCGGTAAGCCCGGCGAAGTCGCTTTGTCGCCCGATGGACGGCGCATCGCGTTCACGGGCTATCCATCGTTTGGGGGCGCGGCGATCTGGCAGGATGGCAACGTCACACCGCTTGCGGGAACGGGCATCGATGGGTTGATCATCGGCGCGATTCTATGGGGCGACATGCGTTGGAACGGATGAGGATGCGCCTATGAGCGCCGAACCCGAAACGAGGACACCCACAGCCGAGACACCGCCGAACCCGCCACGTTGGACACCCTCGCGCATTATGCAGGTGTATTTCGTCGTGCTGATCGCGTGTGGAACGCTGATGCTGCTGCTCCCGCCGCCGTTTTCATCGCTGCTGTTCGCGGCGCTGTTGGTGTTCTCGTTCATCGCGGCGTCCAATATTCTCGGCATTCCGCTGTTTCCACCCCAGACAGAGGCACACGCGCGCGGCGCATGGCGGGTAACGCGCCCCGTCGTGCAATACGCGACCTACGCTGCCGAAATCGCGCTGATCTGCGTGACGTTGTACAGCTTTACGCCGCAAGTCCGCGATATGAGTCCCGATCTGCGCATCCGCGGACCCGAATACTCGTATTTGGTCGGATCAGGCGCGGTCGCCGCCCAAGTCTATCGCTATGGTGGCGCGCTGCCGCTGTGGAATCCGTTCATGGGGCGCGGCGAGCCGATGCTCGAAAGCCCATTCTCGTATGTGCTGAACCCGTTCATGACCATCCCAATCTATCTTGATGGCGCGATTCAGGGCGGCAAAAACGCGCTGATTTTGCATGTGCTGATCATGGGCTTGGGCGGCTGGTTACTCGCCAAGTCGCTCGACTGCCGCGCGCCGGGACGGATTTTGCTCGGAATGCTGCTCGGCGGGAGCGGCAGCTTTGCAGGGGCAATCGGCTTCGGTTTTTACCAGATGAGCCTGAGTCAAGCATATGTCCCCTATGTTTACGCTGGACTGATCGGCGTGCTGTACCAGCGGCATCGCGGTTGGATCGTGCTGTTGGTCATCGGCGCGACGCTGCTAATCTTTTCCGGCACGTTCTGGTATGTCCTGCCCACCGCGATTGGCGCGGCGGTGATTACGATCTTCGCGCTATTTCGCCCGAACGCGGAACGGCGCATCGTCCTCTCACGGGTCGCCTTGGCGCGCTTGGTGGGCGCGTCGATACTGACGATCATGCTGGCGGCGGTACGCTTGCTCCCCCAAATCGCGCACTACGACCTGATCGATCATCCGTTTTACGAACTGCTGACCACCTACGAATTCAACGATTTATTCCGCGCGTACTTCGACCCGACACCGCTCAACGAACTGTATCTGTATGCGATGTACTATCACTACATCGCACCGCCGTTGTTGGTGGGCGTCGTGATCCTACTGCGCTTGTGGACAACGAACAGTCCATCTTTCATAGGCATCGTCCCGCGCTGGCGGATCGCGCTGCCTGCCGCGCTGCTGATCATCTTGTTCACCGTATGGGCGCAGGAAAAAACACCGTTCATGGAATGGTTGTACGCCACCTTCCCCGTTTTCACCGAATGGCGCTTCTTGGGGCGCATGATGGCAGCCGGATCGATCTGGGTGGCGACACTGATCGCTGTGGGTTTCGATGATGTGCTGCGGGCGGCGTGCGCCGACTTGCCACGTTTGTGGGACGGAAACCATTGGCAGTTCGGCGCATTCACAACATATATTCCGCGCTACGCCGCCGCGCTCATCGTGATCGGCGTGGGCGCATATGCCGCTGCGGATGTGATGCCGAATTGGTATCGCGCCGCTGGTACGGAAGGCACTTTCACGTATACGAGTGAGTCGATCTACAATGTGCGCGCGGGCAACACGATCATCGATGATCCGTTCGTGCCGCTGTGGTCAGAGGGCTTCTTTGATTATCTGCCCCACTACGACATGCTGATTCGCGCCTCGTTCGGCAACCCCGATTATCGCGCCTCCGGCTTACCGCCGACGTTGGGCAGCGTCGAAGCGATGGCGTTCCCGCCGGAATACGCCACTGGACTGAACCCCGATTATCAGAGCTACTTGCTCGAACTCGGCTACAGCTTGCTGCCCGGCTATGCCGGCGTGACGCGCTACGGCGTCGATGCGGTCGAGGGCGTCGAGATCAAAGATCGCGTCGTGACGATCCGTCGCGATCCGCCGACCTATCCGACGGCATTGTGGCACAACCCCAATCTGCCATCGTACTTGTTCGCTGTCCACATGGACGATCTGCGCGAGCGCGGCACGCCGCTGACCGCGCGCGAAGCCGCACCGATCCGCTCGTATGTCCACAACATCGATCAGATCGTCGTGACGATGGGCGATTACGACGCGGGCTATGTGCTGGTCGCGCAAGAGACGGCGTATCCCGGCTGGAACGTGACGATTGACGGCGAAGGCTTTCCTATCGAATCGGTTGGGGGTTTGATCGGCGTGCAGCTCCCGCCGAAAGTGTCCGGATCGGGTTTGACAACCATCATCTTTGCTTACGAGCCGCCGCTGTTGTTTCTCGGCGCGCTGATCACGTTAGGGGGCGCGGTGGTCTGTGCGCTGTACCTGCTGCGCGCGGAGCGTCTGATCGTGTGGTTGCGTCGGGTAGTTATGTTACAGGCGCGCCCTGCACAGCCGCAACCCGAAACGGATCAGCACGCGCACAATCCTGTGTAGGGGCGCGTTACTGACGCGCCTGTGCTGATAGACTATCAACCTTAACGGGCGTGCCGCTGGCACGTCCCTACGCGGAATTGTCTCTACACCAATGCCAACAAGCGGCAGGGCCCGCCCGATCCGTCTTCCCAACGTGGCACGCCAACGATCACTTTCGCCTCATTGTTGCCCATGATCGACGCCAGATTGGCGACGCCCTCGATACCGAATTTGCCCGCGCCCAAGATCGTATAATGCGTATCGAAGGTCGTGGAATTGCCGGGATCAAGGCTTAGCGTATCGACGCCGATGCCAAAGATACGCCGATTTTCGACCAACCACGCCGCCGCCTCGCCGCTGAAGCCGGGAAAGTGCATCACGCCGTCCGCGTCGGCGTTGCGGAACGCATCTACATCGTCCCAGCGCGATTCCCAACCGGAATACATGAATACGACGCCGCATTCCGGGATTGCCCCGTTGGCGGTCTCCCACGCTTCGATATCCTCAACCGTCAACGCTGTATCGGGGTCGTCTGCCGCGCGCTCAGAGATGTCGATCACGACCGCGCGCGCCAACAACTTTTCGGGCGGATAATCATCGACTGTCGTTTCGCCCTCGATGAAATGCGCCGGAATATCGACATGCGTTCCCGCGTGTTCAAAAAACTGCCACTTCTGAATGTAAAAACCATTCGCCGCAATCGTGACATGATCTTCGCGCGTCGGCGCTTCGCCCGGCGTATAGGTCGGCACCGTCGTACCGAACACATGGCTGAGATCGACGACCGTTTCGAGATCGCGGTAGGCATGGGCGCGCTGAGTCGGCGCGGCGAACGAAGCAACCGCGAGTCCTGCCGCTGCTGCCCCACCAAAACGGAACATATCACGGCGACTGAATGACGGGCGTCCGTCTTTGGCGATGCGCTCCTGTACGACCTGAGCAATCTTCGGTGAACACATGCTGTTGTCTCTCCATATGCGAGCTTTCATCTTCATGATATGGATTTATTGTCAATTCACCATGACAATCCGTATTACATTATTATTGATACATTGTATCGATATATGTGCTGTAGCGTTGGCGTAGGTTGAGCGTTATGGTGGAGATCGGTTCTCGTCCGAAAGCCGTATAGCGTGCGAGCGCGATTTAGCGCAAGATAAGTAACCACATTAAACGCTGGGTATCAAAGGTATTGGGGGGGAAAACCATGCACCGTCGCTTAGGAATCATCGTCGCATGTCTCGCGCTCATTGCGCTCTCGTTCGCGTTCGTCCACGTGCGTCCCGCCGCCGCGCAGGACGAGTCAACACTCACATCAGAACTCGATCCCGCTCCCATTGTCGAATGGATGGAGCTGGTGCGCGCCCGCGTCCATGCCGAGACCGTCAACGCGCCCGCCGCATCACGCTTGTACGCTTATGCAGGCATCACCGTCTACGAATCGCTGCTGCCCGGCATGACCCAGTTTCGTTCGCTGGCATATCAAGTCAACGGAATGCCAGAAATGCCGTACATCGATGATGCGGATACGTATGATTGGCTCTCGTCCGCCAATGGCGCGCTGTCCACCATCATGGGTGGCTTGATCCCGACCAGCGACAGCCGCCAAGCCTTCAATGCCCTGCGCCGCGAACAAGCCGCCGCACGCGCCGAAGACGTAGGCGACGCTGTGGTAACGCGCTCATTGGCATTTGGTGATCAAGTCGGCAAGGCAATCTTGGGCTGGGCAAAAGAGGACGGCTACGACGACAGCCGCCAGCGCACCGCCGATTATACGCTGCCCATCGCCGCAGACTTCGGCTTGGCAGAAGCGGATGATTACTTGTATGTGCAGACCAACGATGCGATCCCGCTGGCAGAGCCATATTGGGGGCAAATTCGCACCTTTGCCGTCTACAGCCCCTACGAATGCTACGTCGAAAATCAGATGATCTTCAGCATCGATGAGGAATCGGCGTTCTATCAGCAAGCGATGGAAGTATTTCGAGTCAGCAACAATTTGACGCCCGAACAGCGCGAGATCGCGGAATTTTGGATCGATACGCCGGGTATTTCGTCCACACCCGCTGGACACTGGGTGTCGATCATGAATCAGATGGTCGATCACCTCGATTTGACGTTGGATCGCGCCGCGATGATGTACGGCATGGTCAGCATAGTTTTGGGCGACTCGTTCATCAGCGCGTGGTCGCAAAAGTACGAAACGCTCGTCCTGCGTCCAGAGACATATATCAACCGGCAAATCTCGCGCGGCTGGCGCTCGTATCTGGCGACACCCCAGTTCCCCGAATATCCGTCGGGGCATTCGGTGGTCTCGGCGGCGGCATCAGATATGCTGACCACCTTGTTCGGCGTCGTGCCGTTCACGGATCGCACACACGAAAGGGATACGGGTGTCACGCGGTCATTCCTGTCGTTTGAACATGCAGCGGACGAAGCCGCCATTTCGCGTCTGTACGGCGGCATTCACTATCGCAATGCCATCGAAAACGGCAAGCGGATGGGGCGCTGCATCACAGAGCGGACGCTCAACAACATTGTGATGCTGCCAGTCGCACAAGGCGAATGATCGCGTCATGAGGCGCGAACTTGAGTGAATACAAACGAAAAAGCGCGCTGTTTAGGCGCTTTTTTTGATTGACATTTACGATTTATGGCTTCTGACGGAACTTTTGTTGAAACTGTCTAAATCATGACCGTCTCTTGTACGAATTCACCATAAAACGTTTCTTCGTTTGTGCGTGACAAGCCCCAGTAAATGGGGTTTATCGCCTTTTCACAAAAATTAAGCTGAAATCTTCGTCGCTTTTACTGTAATGCAGGGTCAACACCTCTTGTACACTTTCACCATCTACACGTTTTACACGGTTCAACCTTTTTTGATAGTCCCGTAAGGAGCAGCTATGAAGCAGCGTTCTCGACTGATGCGACGTTTGATTGCGATGGCAATTGCATCGCTGATTCTCGTCATGTTTGGCACGACTTTCACCTATGGGCAAGATTCGGCGCCCCCTGCCGAAGAAGCGCCTGCGGAGATGGTTGTTGAAGAAGCCCCCGCTTTAACCGCCGATGATGTCGCGGTGCGCGTCGATGCGATGTGGATTTTGGTTGCGTCATTCTTGGTCTTTTTCATGCAGGCGGGCTTCGCCTTCCTTGAGTCGGGCATGATCCGGCAAACCGCCGTCGTCAATTCGCTGATGGAAAACTTCATGGACGCCTGTATGGGCGGGTTGGCGTTTTTCGCCGTCGGTTACGGCTTGGCGCTGGGTGCGGATAACGGCAGCGGCTTATTCGGGACCACCAACTTTTTCCTCAGCGAGGCGCTGACCTTTGTGGATGGCGCGCCCGTCTACGGCGCTGGTATCAGCGCATTCGTCCTGTTCATCTTTCAATATGCGTTCGCAGCGACGGCAGGCACGATTGCCACTGGCGCGATGGCAGAACGCACGAACTTCATCGGCAAGATCATCTATACCATTGTGGTTGCGGCAATCATCTACCCGATTGTCGTCCACTGGGTTTGGGGCGGCGGTTGGCTGTTCCAAAACGGCTTCTTCGACTTTGCGGGCAGCACGGTCGTGCATCTGTGCGGTGCGATCATCGGTCTGACCGGCGCGCTGATGCTGGGCGCGCGCAAGGGGCGTGTGTGGGGCAAACCGTTCCGCCCGCACAACTTGGGACTGGCGACGCTCGGCACGCTCATCCTGTGGTTCGGTTGGTATGGTTTCAATCCTGGCTCGGCGCTCTCAATGAGCAACAATGGCTTGGTCGGTTTGGTCACGGTCAATACCACGCTGGCAGCCGCGGCAGGCGCGTGTGCAGCCGTCCTGTTCGCCTTCTTCCGCACTGGGAAGTGGGATTTGCCTGCCGCGCTGAATGGGACGTTGGCGGGTTTGGTCGGTATCACGGCGGGTTGTGCCTTCTTCACCCCCACATCGTCGATTTTTATCGGCGTGATCGCTGGCATCCTCATGTTGTTGACGCTCGATCTATTCGAGAAGCTCAAAATCGATGATGCCGTCGGCGCATTCGCCGTCCATGGGACATGCGGTGCAATGGGGACACTGGCAATCGGTTTTCTGGGTCAAGCAGAACTGGGCGCGGCGGGCTTGCTGACAGGCGGCGGCGCAGATCAATTGATCGCGCAGCTCACCGGCGTGATAGCGGTCAGTGTATGGACGGGCGTCACAGCGACGATTATGTTCTTCGTCATCAAGGCGCTGGGCGTGCTGCGCATCCCTGACAAAGCCGAAGATATGGGCATCGACTTCTACGAACATGGCGCGAGTGTCTGGCCCGATGTGCTGATGCACCCTGACGATGCCCCCGTTGTAGCAGTGGGCAAGACTGTCAAGGCAGGCGCGGGCGACTGATATCACAATCAATCGCACAATCAATAAAAATGGGGCGCAGCGTGCGCCCCATTTTTATTGACGAGATCAGCCTTCGGGCGCTGGCGAAATCTTCAGCGTCCATGCGGGCTGCGGCGCGGCACAGCAAATCTCATCGGTTAGCGTGACGATTAGATTGTCTCCGTCTTGAGCGTAGACCAATTCGCCCTCGAAGCCGAGCAACGTTATCACCGCGCCCTCCGGCACGGTCAAGCCTTCGATCACGACATCATGTTCCGGCAGCGTGGGCAGCGCATCCAGTAAAATAGCGTACAAGTCGCCCTCGCGCGTCGTGAAGCGCACACGACCCCCTGCTGTTGTTTGGGCTTCGGCGCGCACCCACGGATCGGAACCATAGATGGCATCGCCGTTGGTGTCGAGCCAATAGCCCAAACCCCGCAGTCGACTCAACTGTAGTTCGCTGATCGTGCCATCGGCGTTGGGTCCGATGTTGAGCAGCAAGTTGCCACCCTTGCTGACGATATCCACGAACGAATCGACCAATTCATCGACCGAGAGCAGATTTTCGTCGGTGTCATTCTGATTGTAGCCGAATGAATAGCCGAGTCCGCGCGTGCTTTCCCACTTTTCCAACAAAATGGCTTCTTCTTCGGCGTATTCCGGCGTGGTGAAATCGTGGTGTAACCCCATCGTTCCGATCAGGTCAAAGCGGTTGTTGACCACGCCGTCCGGGATCGCGCTGTAGAAATACTCGAACAGCCCGTTCAAATCTGCCATCGCCGGATAACCCAGATCATTCCACAAGATCGACGGTTGATAGCGGTCGATCAGCTCGCGGTATTGCGCCGTCGCGTACTCTTCATACGCGGGGTCTTGGATGATCGCCCCAATCAACGCCTCGAAACTGTTGATGGTCGGATCATTGAACGTCCAATCCAACCCGCCGGAATAATACAACCCCATGCGCATCCCTTCGGCGCGCACGGCTTCGGACAATTCACCGACAATATCGCGCGAGGCATGGCGCTCCGGCGCGTTGGGATTGGGCGTGGCGCTGTCCCAAAGCAAGAAACCGTCGTGATGCTTGGTCGTCAGCACGACATAGCGCGCGCCCACATCCGCGAACAATTCCGCCCATTCCGCCGGATTCCACGCTTCGACCGCGCCATTGAACAGCGGGATGAAGTCGTCATAGGCGAAGTCCGCGCCATACGTCTCGGCGTGATGGATAGCGGTATCGCTGCCTTCGATCTTCATCGAATTGGCATACCACTCCGCATACGGGTTGTGCGCGAACCAATATTCCCAGCCACCTTGTGCCAGCACATCATCCAGTTCGCCCGTCAGCGGCGCCCACGCCGGGACCGAATACGCGCCCCAGTGGATGAAAATGCCCAACTTCGCATCGTCATACCAGTCCGGCACGGCGCGATCCGCGAACGGATCCGTTGGCGGCGCATCTTGTGCCAACAAGGTCGAACTCGTCAGCGTTACGAACAGGCACACGCTGACGATGAACGTAAAACGTCTCCAAAACTGCATGTTTCTACTCCTCAGAAGTATTCAAAACCAATGTCATTCGGCGGCGGACGCGGGCGTCGGCACACGCTCACCTGCATAGCCCCTAATGATCTTATCGCGCAGAACGCCCGCTGCCACTAATTTATCGACTAGCGGACGATCTGTGTTGTCGGCGTCGATCACGACGTATTCGCCCTCGATGTGCGCCATGACGACGATAGAAGCAGGTATATGAATTCGAGGCGATGTATTGATGATATTCACGCTATAAGCTTTTTGCGTATCATCGAAAAACGTAAATGCCTCGTTTTGTAACCCGCCGCCGCTCCCGTACCAACCAATCACATCTTTGATGGCATTCTCTAGCGTATCCATTGAACAACCTGCTCCCGATCAAGATCAACAATCACCAAATTTACTCCGCGTTCGTAAAACAAGATACGGATCACCAGATCAGCAGTTAAACGTAGATACGCCTCTTGTGGTATCGCCAAATAAACAGGCAAATCGATATGGTGGAAAAGCAGGATGCTCCGATAGTAAAGATATTGTCCCATCGCGCCGTACAGTTCTTGTAAATCCGTCATCGGATTTGTGAAGCACTTCACCTCAACAATGATGATTTCTTCTGGGTGTCCATTCAAATGCCGAGCCAGACACAAATCCGCATAAACCGTCCGATTTTCAGCGAGAAGTCGATACGGTTTCTTTTCAACATCCCATCCATCCTTCTCCAATGCCCGCACAATCGGCGGTTCGCTCACATCCAAATGCGCTCAATCGCAGCCTCCATCACACACTTTAGCGTCATTTTAACGCCAATGTTCAGATCGACGCTGCCGCACACGCCCTTATGTTCAACGCTTTCATTGGGCGTGCGCCACCATCAGCCGATGCGCTTTGCCATCAAAATGTCTGGTTTGCCGATGCCATTCGCATCGGGGACGACGCCGATGATGGCGTAGCCGAGTTTTTGGTAAAACTCGTAGGGATGTCCGCGTAAATTTTTGATATTGGCGATGTGCCGCCACAAATCGGTGTAGAGATCGACGCCAGCAAGCGTCGTCATGTCATCTTGATCGTCGGAACCGAGCATTAATGTCAGCGCACCCCGTTGTCGGACTTGATCTTCCAAGTCCGCGACCAACGCGCGTCCGACGCCCTTCCGCTGTTGGTCGATATGCACGACCAGCGGGTGCAGCTCCCATACACGCGCGTAAACATGCTGTCCGCCGATCCAACCCAGCACTGCGCCGCGTTCATCGACCGCGATCCGGCTGATGCGCTCGTCTTGGAACGATTCGTTCACTTCTTCGAGCGCATCCTCAAGCGTCGGATACGCATCAGCCCAATGCGTTTTGAAGCCGTCCACCAGCAGGGCGGCGACTTGATCAATGGCGTCCTGCTGATCGGGGGTTAAATCTTGAATCTGCATGAATTTCCCCATTGTGACTGTATAGACAGGCTCATCCGGCAGATTTTACGACGCATGTCCGCATCGCCGCCGCAATTCGCAGCGTTGCTAGATGGATAGCGACGATATCGTCCACATCGGGCGCGTAGCCACCGCCCATCACAATCGTAACGGGCAAATCTGCATCTCGACACTGCCCCAACACGATTTGATCGCGCACGGCGAGTCCCGCCATGCTGATTCGCATCCGTCCGAGTCGATCTCGCTCATAGGGGTCAGCACCCGCCACATAGATCGCCAAGTCGGCGTTAGAGAAGGCAATCGCGCGGCGCGTCCCCTCATCGACCAAATCGAGGAACAGCGCATCCGTCGTCCCGTCAGGCAGTTCGATATCGAGATCGCCCCGCTCTTTGTGAAAGGGAAAATTCTTCGCGCCATGAATCGAGAACGTGAAGATCGTGGCATCGTCGGCGAGAATCGCTGCCGTGCCGTTGCCCTGATGCACGTCACAGTCGATCACGACGATCCGCCGTGCGCGCCCCTCGCGCTGCATCGTGCGCGCAGCGACGACAATATCGTTGAAGATACAGTAGCCTTGTCCGTGATCGCGGAAAGCATGATGGGTGCCGCCTGCCAAATTCGCCGCCGCGCTCCAGCCGAACGCCGCTGCTTCGGATAATGCTGCGCGGCACGCCATGATCGTCGCGCCGACCGTGCAGCGCGAGCGCCGCGCCAACTGGGGTGACCACGGAAAGCCGATGCGCCGCTGTTCCTTCGCTGTGAGCGTCCCCTGTTTCACTTTTTCGATGTAGTCGAAATCATGCGCCAACGCCAACTGATCGTCCGTCGCGGGATCGGCGGTGTGCATGTTTTGAGGGGCGATCACGCCAGCCTCCAGCACGCGCTCGTACAAGCCCGAATACTTACGCATCGGAAAGCGGTGTTCCAGCGGGAGCGGCAGTACAAATGTATCGCTGTAAAAAGCGTGCATCATTCGAGTCTCAAAAAAAGAGCAACTGGCATCTGCCAATTGCTCGTATGAACGTAACACAGGGGCGCGGAGAAACCAATCGCCGTACCCCCATTGAGATGATTATTCGCTCAGAATCGCCAGCGGCGCGACGACAACTGCTTCGGCGACGAACACCGGCGAGTCGCAGCCTTCGACGATGCCGAATTCGTAGACGCCCATCGCGCACGTGTCATAGTGCATCATCGGGAACACTTGCGCGCCCGCCGCCGCCGGATCGACCGCGATTTCGATGCCCGTGTTATTGCCGCTCAACAGCGGATACTGATTCAAGACCGGACCCGGCGCGCCATCGGCGCTGCTGTGAATGACGAGCCAACCATGTGCATCGATCAACGCTGAGTCGATGTGAAGGTTCATTTCGCCATCGTCGTGCATTTCGAGCGCCTGATCGGAGAACGTCATGGACGGTGCGGCGCTGATCGGGAAGGTCACAACCGCATCATTGACGCGCACCGGCGCATCGCAGCCCGCAACCGTACCGAATTCGTAAGTACCGACAGCGCAATCATCGACATGCAGCATCGGCCACAGGTTCGGGGTCGGCGCGTTCATGTCCAAGACAATGTTCACATTCACATTCAAGCCATCGCTGACCGCTGCGACGCCCGCCACTGGACCCGGCGCGCCGTCGGCTTCGGTGTGAATGACCAAGAAGCCGGGACCAACCGACACGACCGATTTCGCCATGACCGCAGGCGCATCCATCATCATCATCATGGCGCCTTCAGGCGCATTGTCGCCATGGATGACGACCTGATCCGCAACGCGCGCGCTCGACACCGTGGTCATCTGCGTCGTCGCCACTGCGCCATCAACGATCACGGGCGCATCGCAGCCCTCGACCGTGCCAAATTCATACGTGCCAATCGCGCAATCGTCGATGTGCAGCATGGGCCACACGTTGTCCGTGCGTCCTTCAGCAGCGACGATGACCGTTACGGATGATGTACCCGCCGAGATTTGCGACTGTCCCAAGACCGGACCGGGTCCGCCGTTCGCTTCGGAGTGAATGACCATCCAACCATCGACGGGGATGGTCGCGGAGGTGAAGCCGATGCCCGCATCGCTGTACGGCTGATCGAAGACGTTGATGATCGCCACGTTGAACGCAGGCGTCACGACCGCGCCATCGACCGCAACCGGACTATCGCAGCCCGCAACCGTGCCAAATTCGTACACGCCCGCCGCGCAATCATCGAGGTGCAGCATCGCAAACATCATCGGCGTGGCTTGGCTTGCAGCAATGTCGATAGCGATGTTGAAATTCCAGCCCGCATTGATCGAACGCTGTCCGATCACCGGACCCGGTGCGCCGCCATTATCGATGTGAATGACGACGAAGCCCGCACTCGCGCTGTATGCCGAGTCGATCAACACGGTACCATCGAGCGAGATTTGATCGCTGACTGTGACCGATGGGACGCCATCCATCATCATACTGCTATCGTCCATCGCCATAGGATCAGGTGTAGACGCTGGGTCTTGCGCGCTCACCATAGCGAAGGGCAGCACCAACAACACCAAGAACAAGACTGATTTTTTGAACATAGAGCCTCACGTTTCATGTGAAATGTAAAGACGAACGATATTTAGATTACGACGTTTCACGTTAAATCGATGGATGATTCGCTGGGCTTTCATCAATCGCTCATCATAATAAGCGAACAGGCTGATCTTGGCGGCACAGCATCCGTTCTTTACGTCAACGCGATATAATATGGAGTGATATACAGCCAATAACGCATTTTTTAATTGACATTGAATCTAGCCGCAAAGGATAACTTGATTATGGCTGCCTACATTATCACTGCATCGGCGGGCTTGAACGTGCGCAGTTCGCCCGACTCGTCGGGTACAGACAATATCATGGCGAAGGCACCGTTGAATGGTCGTGTGGAGGCACTGGAGTTCAACGCGGATCAAACATGGCTGCGCGGCACGGTCAACACCGACAAGGGCGTCAAAACGGGCTGGATGTCCGTGCGCTGGCTGCAAGCGGTGACGCCCGCACCGAACGATCCACCCACGCCGGACACGACGATCTTGACGCCTCCGAGCGATCCGCATACACCGAACACGACGATCATCACACCTCCCAAACCACTTGGATGGCACTTGGGCGTGAACATGCGCGAGTTTGCGTATTATGGCACGCAGATTTTGCCGCCGACAGCGGACGCGGGCTTGCGCGACCGTCAACTTGCCGTCGCGCAAAGTCTGGGCGTGAAGGTGATTCGTTTTTGGGCATCGCATCAGCGTTTCAGCACGCAAGAATCGATCCAGCAAATCCGCGCGGCGTTGGACGCGATCAAACGCTTCAAGATGCAAGCGGTCATCTGCCTAGAGGACAGTTTAACGGGCGCAGGACTTTATATTCCCGGTGATGATGCGTTCCATACGGGTCCCTTAGGACATTTTGTCATGTCGTACTGGATACAAGAACGCTACCGACTTAACTATCTGCCACACATCGAGAAGATTGTCAGCGCTTTCAAGGATGATCCAAGTGTGCTGATGTGGGAACTGGGCAACGAGTTCGCACTCCACCCGCAGCCCGCGCCAGAAGTGAAAGCCGCCGTCGCCTTCCGTCAGTTCGCCGCCGTCGTGTCGAAGCGCATCAAAGAACTTTCACCGACACATTTGGTTGGGACGGGACTCGTCCACCACAATCACGTTCACAGCCCATTCGAGAACCGCCGTACTGCTGCACACCAACTGTACAGCATCCCGACGTTGGACGCCGTATCGCTGCACTACTATCAGCACGACGCACAGTATGATGAAATGGCAGTCGATATCGAGGTCGCCAAATCGCTCGGCAAGCCGATCTATGTCGGTGAAGTCGGAATGCAGATTGATACGGGCGACCGTTCCACTTATCTGGACACCCAGATCAAGACGAAACGCAAAGAAGGCGCATTTATGGTCATGCCGTGGAACTTGGATACATCGCAGTGGGACGCCAATATCGGCGATATTTATGCGTTCTCGCGCCGTCACAGCGATTTCGACGCTGTGCTGAACACATTGAAGGCGAACGCAACCTGATCGGCGTCTATCATCTGGTCGCGCCGTTCGACTTCTCCAAATCCGCCGCCGCCGCGCGCTTCATGGCGGTAGTGGAACGGCGCATGGCGGACGGCGCGATCAGACGCTTGTTGCGCGTGGACGATACGCTGGCATTGGTCGAATTACAAGATCACGGCACGCTGGAACAGCCTGCTATCGAAGCGCACGTCCTCGCATCGAATGGCGAGATCGACCCAGACGCGCTCGACGCCATGATCCGACGCTGGCTGCCGCGCGAAATCGACCTGACTGCCTTCTACGCCACCGCCCAAGCGGACGCGCTGCTGTGGGCATTGATCGCGCCGTGCATCGGGCTGCGCAATTTCCGCACGGTCAGCCCGTTTGAGGCGCTGACGACCACCATCATCGAACAGCAAATCGCGCTCGTGTCCGCACAGCGCGCTGAACGCTGGCTGATCGAGACGTTTGGTGACGCGCTGACTCATGCGGGCGAGACGTATTTCGCATTTCCAACGCCCGAACGGATCGCAGCGCTGACCATCGATGATTTGCGTCCGCTCAAGATTACATTTCGGCGCATGGGCGCGATCATCGACATTGCGCGCACTGTCGCATCCGGTGAACTCGATTTTGAGACGTTGGCAAGCGACGACCGCTTGACGACGATCAAAGGCGTAGGCGCGTGGACGGCGGCATGGACGACCATCCGCGCGCACGGCGTTTACCCGTACATGGGATCGGCAGACGTGGCGCTGCGCGCGGCGGTCAACCGCTACATCGATGACCAATCGGGACGCGCTGATCGTCCGACGACGGATGCGTTGTTCGCCCGCTATGGCGATCACGCGGGAATTGCGGCATTTTATACGTTGATGCGCTATGCGTTTGAAAAATATTGACTTGGCTGATGTCAGTGTCCGTAGGGGGCGTCCCAACGGCACGCCCCAACATCCGCTCGCTGTGAAAATTGCGTTGCGAACGTCTCGTGGGACGCCCCTACGCACACTGAACCTCAGCGATTGATTTTATTCTGCCAACTCGAACTGTACGCCGACATCGCCCGTTGCTTCGCCTAACGAATGGCTGACGATCAACGTATAGTTGCCATCAACGGGCAGTTCGTAGCCCAAAATCAGCGCGGTCGTGCCGCCACCGCTGTCGTCGTCCGCAATCAACGGCGTGCCATCCGGCGCGAGCAGCACCAGCACCGGATCGCTCTGTGAATCTTGTGCGCCGCTCGCCGCGCCGCTGAACGTCTGCCCCGCCATACCCTCAAACGGGATGCGATGAATGACGCCCTCGCCCAAGGTGACAATTTTCAATTCGCCGGGTCGCTGCACGTCATAATCGAGCGTCTCAGTCTCGATCAGCGCCAAGAATTGCATCCAATCGATAGCGGCATCCGCAGGCGACGCGCCCTCGATCTGCCCGAACGCGAAGGCGCGATAGGCGTACAGTACCGCGATGGAATCATCCAATGCGATAGCTTCGGTCAGATCGTCTGCCGCTCCTTGATAATCGCGCTGTCCCAGTTGCAGCAGCGCACGCTGGGCATAGGCGTCCGCCGACGGGTTGAAGTCGATGATCGCGCCAAAATCGGCAATCGCGCCCGCCAGATCGCCCTGCTGCCGAAAAATCTCCGCGCGCAGCGTGTAGACGCCCTCACGGTAGATCGGACTGGCGGGCGCGGTCGTGAGCGCGCGCTCGATATCGGGCAGCGCACGCTCGAAATTACCCTGACTGGCGTCGCTCAACGCGCGTCCATAATACGCTTGGCTGAAGGTGGGGTTGAGCAGGATCAACAGCGTGTACTCGAACGCCGCTTGATCATAATCGCCCGCACTGAGCGCCGCCGCCGCCCGGTCGAACACATCCGCACCGAGAATCGGGGACGGCTGTTCGGCGTCGGCATCCGTGCCGCCCGTCGGCGCATCTTGGGCGAAGGCGGCGGATGCAAGGCTGAGGATCAGAAACAACACGAGACTGAATTTACGCATGGGTATCCTCTAGGGTTGATATTGGTGAGGATCGCTACAACTGTCCACGATTTGCTTTTGCTACAAAAGCTTCAAGAGTAAGTATGGTTACATATTGTCGATGAGGAAGATATATCTCTAGATTTTGGATGTAAAAATCGCGCAATGTCCATCTATCACCGCCCAATACCAGATACCCATGTCGATATATGGATTGACTTCGTTTAATTGCATCAACGAGGCAAATTACTTCAAATGGGACTTTTTGCTCGGCTGTACCAGAAACTTGCTGCCATTTCAGCGAAACAAGATACTGACGCTGTTGTGTATCTTGAGCAATCACATCAACAATATGGCGCTTTCCAGTCACACGTAACCCGATATTGATTTGAGCTTGTGTTTGATATCCCCCCAAATTCAGAGAAGGGATGATCATCGTCTCAAGAACACGTCCTGTTCTTGTATCTCCTAGAGACATCAATCACCTATGTTTTTCAATGCCAATACTTCTTTTGCAGGTTTGCGATTCCCATCTGAGCTAATGCGACGCGGCGCATCGAAATAGTGTACATCAAAACCCAAATCAGTATACAATTTCACAGTTCGATCTGTTTGTTGATTTGAAATGATGACGGGGCTTTTTCGTTTTGCCAACCATTCTGCAAGCCGTTCTTGATCCTCCCAATTAAAACCTTCTTTCGAGTAACTTACGAATTCAACGTCATAGGGTGGATCAGCATAGATAAAATCATCATCCTGTAACTCAATTGATTGAAAATCGCCGTTGCGAAATTCCCATGCAGAGAGCGTATTGACATAATCGAAGAAGTCAGATGCGTAATTTATCGTTTTATAAGTACCAAAAGGAACGTTGAATTCACCTCTGCGATTGAAGCGGCATAAGCCGTTATACCCTGTCCGATTAAGATAGTAAAATAGTTCTGCTGACTCGGCAGTTTCAGCGGCACCATTTCGAATCATTTCATTAAACCGATTGCGTGCCTCATAATATTTTTCACTATCATTGAAAAATGACTGGTCGATTTTCAACCCTCGCTGTAACCATTCATAGAAGTTAATTAAGTGAGGATTTAGATCATTCAATAAAGCTTGCTGAGGCTGCATCCCTAGAGCGGTTGCCAAACCACCACAAAACGGCTCAACATAACGTCGATCTGTAAAGCGATCCCAGTAAGGGCGAAGGATGGGAACGAGCCAACGTTTACCACCTGCCCATTTTAGAGGTGGCTTCAGAAGTTTTGTTGTAGATGTTAATTCTTGGAGCAAGTTGAATTTCCGAAACAGATGGTCGAATATCAGGCAAGTCTACCACAAATCTAGAACATCGCAAATGTGTTTACCGCTCATCCGGCGACGTTGTAATCGCGCTCCAAACTCTCCAGATGATGGATCACATGTCCCGCCAGCATGTACAACAGCGCGCGTACCGTGACGGATTTGTCGCTGGCAGTCCCCAAACGCGCAATTTCTGTGTCCGTAAGCGGCTTGAAGCACAGGACATTGGCGCGGCGCTGGGCGGTGAACTCGTTGATCAAGTCTAACAGACTGCGAACGTTGAAGTCTGTCGCCCGCACATAATCATCTTGCTCGAAGCTCGCCAACGGCGTCGGATCGCCGCGCGCAATCCGCAGCGCGCGGTAAGCAAAAATGCGCTCGGAGTCGCAGAGATGTCCAACAACTTCTTTCACGCTCCATTCGCCAGCGGGTCGCACGTTTGCCGCTTCGTCAGAAACCGCTGCCAAGAGCGTGCGCAGGGTATCCGGCTGGCTGTGTAGGAGCGCGAAAATATCGCTGCCTTCTGGCACACCCTGAACGTAGCCAGCATAAAACGCAGCGTATTCATCGGGTTGGGGACGCGCAACCATCAAACGTACTCCTTCGGGTAGATTTAGCGATCCATCCACGCATGAACGATGTGATCACGCCGCACATAGCGTTTGCCCTCATTCGGCGCGGAGATGGGCGCCGCTATTTTGAGATCATCCGCCGTCTTTGGCGTCAGCCGCAGCCGCAAGCGGTTGATGCCCGGACGCGCCGCCGCCTCCCACGCGGTCAGCGCGTCTTGCAGCGCCAAGAAGGCATCCGCGCCACCATAGCACCGCAGTGCGCCCGCGCCCGCAATCGGGACGAAACATGCGCTGCCCCGCGCCATCAGGGCGAAGCCGCTGCCGGACACCCCATATGGACGCTGTCCTTCATCGACAACGTTGTAGCCCGCGAACGTGAAATCCGCTGGTGTATGCAGCATCAAGTACGGCACGAACCCATACCAATATTCGCCCTGATCCAGCGCCGCGCCCAAATAAGCATCCGTCGCGTCTTCCGACAACAGCGCATTGACTGCCGCGCCGTCTAGATTCAACGAGTCGCTGGACAACATCAGCGGGCTGCTGCCAACGCGAATTTGCGTCGCCGGACCCGCCGCCACGCCGCGCAGATGCACGAACCCGCAGGGGCGATTATCGGCGCTGTACAGCGTGCCGTCGCGCTGTGGTGTAAATGCCGCGCTCACTTGCAGCGCCTCGATCCACAGTGGTGCGACGAGGATGCCCGCCGTTTTCAACTGCTGCGTCCACGCGCGCGGTACATCCCAAATGCCAACGGTAGCGATGATGCGATCATACGAAGCCCGCGCTGGAAAGCCCGACACGCCATCAGTCTCCACAACGTTAATATGAGTCATGGCGGCGCGTTGGAGTGCGTCTTGCGCGTGCTTGACCAATTCCTTGTCGAGTTCGATGGTCGTCACGCGCCCGCTGTCGCCGACAATGTGCTGCATCAGCGCGGCGTTGTAACCCGTCCCGCCGCCGATTTCCAAGACGTTCATCCCCTGCGCCAATTTGAGCTGATCGAGCATAATGATCATCATCGTCGGTTGGCTGGACGAACTGACCGTTTGCCCGTTGGCGTCGCGCTTGACAGAGATCGACTGGTCGCTGTAAACCTCATCCAGCGGCACATTGGGCAAAAACAAATGGCGCGGTACAGCGAGGAACGCCGCTTCGATAGCGCGGTCGCGAAGTTCGCCGCGCGCTTTCAACGCGGCGATCAGGGTTCGAGGGGATGGTGTCTCGTTGCGTTGGCTCAAGGCGTATACCACGCGCGCCGCTTGGTCAGCGAGACGCCCGCTTCGGCATCGCTGCGCCGCGCCGAACGCACACGCCCGCGTGCATCGATGTGAACTTGTCCGGCGCGCTGCAACCGTGCGAATTCTTCCGGCGTGATCGCGGGTGCAGGTTCGCCGCCGAGCCGTTCTAAGCGTGCGCCGAAATCGGGATCACCTGATGGTTCGCTCGCAGCCGCGTCCCGAGGTTCAGCGGGGCGCGGGTTGGTTCCATCATCGTAAGGGAGCGGCACATCCAACGGGAGCGACGCATCCGGTTCGTCATTCGTAGGCGGAGTCACGCGATTCGCATCATCAGTCATGGTTCATCCTCGCCCTGTTTCAATTCGTCTTGTTCATCGACCGCATAGCCAGCAGCGATCAAATCATCTAGAGAAAGCGCGGCAGCGTCTGCCGCGAGATTGCGCCCGCCGCATACCATACAATCGGGATCGCGCTCGACTGTCACCCACACCGCGCCGTAGGGCGGCGTGATGCTGCCGCTCAAGATTTCGAGCGCGCTGTTCGCCAATATCACGGTGTTGCCCGGCATCAGGCGATGATTCGTTGTCGTGGCGAGCAGCTCATTCAGCGCCATGTCCGCTTGCGCCGCCGCCACACGGACGACATGCAAGTACAAACCCGGCTCGGCGTCGAGCGTCCCATCTACGCCGATCATACCATAATCCAAGTCGTCAAATTCGCCGTCTTTGCGGGTTGCGTCCGCCGCGCTCTCGCGCACGACCGCCGCCCAACACGCATAGCATGGGCTTTCGGCATCGTCAGGGCGGATCACCGTCACATCGCCGCCTTCGCCGCGCGCATAGACGCCCGCATACACAGCGACAATCCCACGCGCCAAGCACGCCTCATTGATCCGGTATTTAGCATTTTCGCCGTCCACACCGACGATCAGCAAATCCAGTCCATCAAGTGCATCGATGTTATCTTCAATGCGCCCATTGTGCGTCACCACCGACGCCGCCGGATTCCGCTGACGGATCAAGTCCGCGACGGCTTCGACCTTCGGCTGTCCGAGATAACGCCCATCTGCCACATGGCGGACGATGTTGGTGGCTTCGACAACATCATCGTCTACAAGGACAAACTGACCGACGCCGCTCATCGCCAGCGTGAGCGCGACGAACCCGCCGCCCGATCCAACGCCGATTACGCCGACGCGCTTCTGCGCCAAGCGCGCCAGATTGCTCGCGCCGATCAACCGCTCGACTCGATCCCAATTCGTCGCGGTCGTCATGATGCGCCCTCCGCATCGGACGCGCGTGCATCCGACTCTGTAAGGTTATGGGACTCATAGGCGCGGATCGCATCGACCAGATGCAAATCGGGCAGCCACGTCAGCGGCAGATCGACGGCGCGCGCTGCCGCCCACGCTTCTTTAAATACGTCGTACATCTTGTCAGCGTCCCTCATTGGCAGCAGTGGCGCGACGCGCAGCGACGGCGCACGCGTTGGATAATCGTGCGGCGTTACGACGATGATCATCTGCGACGATCCGGCGCGCGCCGTCAAAAAGCAAATCTCTAATGGCGCTGCCCCGTCTGCATCCCACAAGACCAACGCCGAAAACAAGCCATCGGATTGCATCCGCTTGTATTCTTCGTCGAAGCGCGCTTCATCGACCAAATGCCACGGATACGGCGCGAATAGGGGCAGTTGTTCGCTCGGATAGACCACTGGGCTGATCGGAGCAAAGACGCGCGCGCGCTTGTCGATGTACCAAAAATCGATGCGCAGCGCGGATGTGCCGTCGCTATTCGGCACGCTGATATGATTGGCGATCCCGTCAGCATTGAGGGCGTCGCCCGCTTTCGCCAGCGGATGATCGAGCGTCAGAATCGGCGCGAGCAGAAATTCCGCGCGGTTTTCTTCATCCGCGATCCAGTCCAGCGCCGTCATCAGATCGCCCCCGCTCGGATGAATCATGTAACCGGGCTGCTTGTGCCAGTCGCCCAAATAGCGCAGCGGCACATCCCATTTCGTCGCCCACAGCGAGTCGTCGGCGCGCCGCGTCCCGCGCTGGAGATGCCAATTCTCTTGCAACCACCAGATCAATTCGTCTTGGCGCGCGTCACCCTGTTGAAAGGTGTGCATCATGCGCACAGCAGTGTCGTCGGGCGAAATCGTATCGAGGGCGTAGATCGTCGGCACGCCGTTGGTGTGCGTTCCCGGCACGACCAAGCCGATCATCGCTTCGCCCGTCTCATCTTCAATGAAGTGATCCGCCGCGGTGCGCATCCGGTCGATCATGCGCTGCGAGACGACAAGATTGGGGACGGATGCGCGCCCTAGCCCGGTCAAGCGATTGAACATGGCTCATCTCCGTCCGCGCGGCGGCTGCCGATTGTCATTGTTGATGCGTTCCTCGATGCCGGGCCATTCGCCCGTCGCTTTCCACGTATGAAAGGCGTACAACCATTGGATCGCCCACCCGGCAACCGTGACCGCCGTCGAGGCGCTCGGATTCCAGCCATAATGTTCGCCGTCTTTCGGATTGAACAGGCACAACTGCCCGTCCTCGTATTGATGTTTCTCGCTGTAGATCGACGGCTTGAGGACATACGCTTCAGCGGGGCGACTCGGATAATCGGCGGGGTACAATATCTTCAGTTCATGTTCCCGCTGGCGGATCGTCGCCAAATTGACCTCGACCACGCCGACCCAAAACAGCACCCCATTCGACGGCACGTTCAGCCGAAACGTGTCGTCAAACGAGGCGCGCATTGCCCCCACTTCGATCCGCAACCGCGAGGAGACATTGTTGCGTGTTCCCCACCATGCCGACATCTTTGCCGCTCCATGTCCATCTGTTTTTGATGGCTCGATTGTACCATGCGAGGTAGGTTTCGCTCATGACATTGTACGTAGTCGAACGAAGCGCGGTTGCGTAAACGTTTCATTAAAGATTATTCAAATGCTGTAAACATTTATTGACACGCCCCGAATCGGGTGTACACTGTAGAAAGTGGACAAAAAATCATATCGTTGTTTCATCCACAATGCCCAAACAACGTGTATCTAAGGAGAGGGCAAAATCATGTTGGACTTGGAACTGCTCGCGCAAAATCAGCACCAATCCGAACTCATCAAGCAGGCGGAACAAGATCGCCTCGCACAAGAAATTCTCGCAGACGGAACCGCATACATCCCATCGCTGGCGTGGCTTGGCGAACGGATGTTGGACTTGGGTAAGGGTTTGATCGCGCTGTCAGGTCGCCGCGATGACTCTTTCAGCAAAAACTAAAACGGACACTCACGCTCGGCGACCTAAACGTCGTCCTTGCGCTCGACAACGAACCGCCGGATCATTCCGGCGGTTTTTATTTTCCATTTGTTTCAAAGGCGCGTTTGTACCACAATAGACAAGAAAATCCGTCTCATCACATTCATTGGAGAAACTTGCTTGAGCATCGATGCCCCGCTCGAACCAGTCGAGCGGATGTTCATTAACTCACTCGACACACTGCGGGTCTTTGCCGATCCCTTGCGCCAGCAAATCCTCGACAGCGTGCGCGACGACGCGCGCACGGTCAAGCAGATCGCGGCGCTGATCAAGCGACAACCGACGAAGCTGTATTATCATGTCAACCTGCTGGAAGAACACGGATTGATCCGCGTGACCGAGACGCGCATCGTCAGCGGGATCATCGAAAAACAATATCGTGCCGCCGCGCGCCGCTTCGACATTCGGCGCACGCTCTTGCTGCCCGGTGTGGAGGGTGACGAAGATGGTGACCGCTTGGATGCCGCGTTAGACGCGATTCTCAACCCGATCCGCGATGAGATTCATCGCGGCGTCGAGCAAAATGTAATCGACAACCACGACGACGCGCCACCGCATCAACGGCTGCTGCTGCGCCGTGCGTTCATTGGCTTGTCGCCCGCGCAAGCGGCAGCGTTCTATGCACGCCTCGAAGCGTTGTTGGTGGAATACGAAACGTTGGCGCAAAGCGATCTATCAGCCGACGCCGAGTCGACCGAACGGGGTTATCGGCTCTTGATCGGTTTCTTCCCCACCGATAGCTGATGTCAACGACCCCCGCTTGAAACCGGGAGCTTGCAGTTATCGCGGGCGAACGCAACCGCGCGTTGATACCCAAGACAGACACCGCGTAAGGCGGATTGACTGTCGCCCGCCAATCTTGCGACTGGCGCGTATGCCGAACAGGAGTTCAGACGTTGAAACTTTTACACACCGGACGTTTTCACGCTGCAACCCATGTTTCAGTTGTCAAGGTGTCAGGGGCAAACCGAAGTTTGCAGAGCCGTTGCTCTCGTAAGAGCGTGCCACACGTGGTTCGCCAAATTGATCGCTTTTGGCGAAACGCTAATCCGTGTGGCATTGATTGTCGGTGCGTTTGTCGGACTCGCGGCGCTGCTCGGCGCACTCCTCAAATGGAACTTCATCATGGCAGGAACAGCGCGTTCTAATGCGCTGTTGGGCATGGGCGCGCTCTTGCTCATCCTCGCGTGGAAAACTGCGGGCTACTAGGGGTTGGACTACTTCCTGCGCAACGGGATCGGGACACCATGGCGGCGGACAGAACCATCCGAAAACGCTGTCAAAGGGTTAGCGAGCAGCATTTAATGTTAATAACATAATATTATAATTAAACCTAGACCAATCGACGGGGCGTCCATCAGGATGCCCTGTTTTGCGTTCCCGCCGCGCATTTTGGTGTATAATTCGTGACTCTATCTGTTCTACAGTGAGCGTGCGCCATGAATTTTGACCTCGACAATAGTTCTTTTTGGCTCGAACCCGATGTTTTGTTAACCGACCTTGTGTCGTACATGGCGAACAAGATGGGCGCACAGTTGGGTGTCACACTCATGATCAAAGGCGCATTCCTGACAGGGACATTGGTCGGAGAGAACGCCTATCTGGCGGCGATCAGCGACTTGTTTCAAGCGATGGCGCGCGACACCCTACCCGCCACTGCGTCCGCCGACGATCTCGAAGCGATCATCGATGCGTTCGATTTCGAGACACTGGCGGAAGATGTGTATCCAGAGGACATCGAAGTCGATAAGGACGATGAGAACGACGAGGAAGGCGGGTTCGATACGCCGCCGCTCCGTTACGTCCATCTCCAAGACCCGATGATCATTTATCCCGGCTCGACGATCAGCTTTTCCGAAAGTCCGCTGCCGATCATGCGTATCCGCCTGAACACTATCGACGGCTGGATGTTGGGGCGCATCAGCATTATGTCCGACAACGATGGCGATCAAGAAGATCTGCCCAAGCCGCCGACGCGCCTGCACTAATCGATGCGTCGTTTCGTTCGCCTAATATGGCAGGTTGGGGTGCGCATTTCGCTGGTCTGGATGCTGATTGCATTGGGAATCACACTGGCAGTCCTCATCTATGGCAGCGTGGATCGCGCCCAGCGCGCCGATGTAATTGTGATCTTGGGATCGGGTTTACAGTCAAACAATCGTCCGGGTCCTGCGATGATCCGGCGCGTGGGGCGCGGCGCGGAATTGTGGCACGCGGGTTATGCGCCGCTCATCATATGCAGCGGGGGCTATGGGCTGAACCGAACGCGCAGCGAAGCCGATGCGTGCGCCGAACTGTTGCGCGAACTGGGAGTCGCGCCCGAAGCGATTTTGTTGGAAGAACACAGTCGTAGCACAGAGGAAAACGCGATTTTTACGCGCGAAATCATGGCAGCACGCGGATTATCGTCGGCGCTGATCGTCAGTGATGGTTATCATTTGCTGCGTGCAGGGTGGATTTTTTCATCACAGGGGTACAGCTTTGCATTCAGCCGCCCGGAAACCGATCCGCCGTTCGTCAATCACGTTCAATCGGTCGCGCGTGAGGTGGTGGCGCTGCATTGGTATGCGCTCAAGACGTTGCTCAATCTGCCGGTTACATATGTCCCCATTCTCTACCATACAGGTCAATTTCGGACGTTCCTTGTGCTTTAAGCGGATGCGCGAGGAGATCGTAGACGATACCGCGCAGCACATCGGACATCATCGGCTTGATGATGAAGCGATCCACACCCAACGCCTCGCACGATTCAGCATATTTCATCCGCCCGGAGATCGCTACGATGCACGTCCCAACGCTGTGCAACCGTTCGATCCATGCGCCCAACAAGGTCAGTGACGATCCATCGTCGATTTGCATATCACAAATGAACATGTTGTACACATTTTCGTTAAGGTGACGCTCTGCCGCTGCCAACGTATTCACCAATTCGACACTGTAGCCGGCTTTCGTGAGGACTTTGCCGTACAGTTGCAACAGGTCAATGTTGTCTTCCAACACCAAGATAGATGACATTGTCGTAGGACACTCGCTAAGGATTACATGATTTCACAACGATTGTAATGAATTTTGAAGCAGACACAACAGTATGAAAGGAAATTCACAAATATTTCAGAATTTCGGTGCCAATCGTATGATGGTGCGGATGCAGATGACGAGTAGAATGATGCCGACGACTAGCCATGCAAAGCCGCCGCAAATATAGCCGTAAAATGTGGTTTCCCCACCAAAATAGGATAACTTATAATCGCCAACGCCGTCCTGAATCGGGATCGCACGGAACATGACGTTGGCCCGCATCAGCGGAACGCTATCCCTATATTGCTGTGCTTGCCAGCCGGGATAATAAGCATCGAGAATGACCAACCAACCGCGCCGATCCGACTGTGTTTGCACATATTCCACCGCTTGCCCCAATAAACCTTCGATCTGCCCGCTTCCACCCGCTTCCGCCCATTGATCCACTTGCAGCGATTCGCGCGGTTCTAAGACATCAGTGGGATCGATGCGAATGGTTTGATCGCTGTCAAGATTGAGGATGACGGTACGCAGCGGATCGAAATCGGGAGCGCGCATCGCCTCGAGCGCCATTTCCGTGCCAAGATCGGTATCCGGGAAAATTAGCGCGTCATAGACGACGAACGCGCGCGGCAAAACATCGCTGTTCTCGTATAGCTTGATGTCGCTAGATAAGATGCGCGTGAATGGTTGTGGTGAAAGCTGTTGAAAATCGATCCCGCGTGGATCGTCAATCGTGCGCCTATCGACCAGCGTCACAGCGCGCACGCGGGCATTTCCATCCCCGATAACGACGATTTCGGGCAGATCGACGGCGGCGGGAAGCGCATAACGAATCAACTGGTAACGTTCGAGTGGTTCGCGCAAAACCTCGCGCATGGCGGGGATATCAGGCGCGGGCGGCGCACAGTCCGTTACAGCACACGCATACACAAGATCGACGGTATCCGCCTCGAAGCGCTGCACATTTGTGTAGCGCGCGGGATTGTCCACCGTCGGCGTCATCTCCAACGCGGTATCGTAGGCGACGCCCTCGCGCCACAGGTCGAATACCTTGTCGATCACCAGATAACGTGTGTCGGTCATGTTCAACCAGCGTTGATCGGGGATGCACGCGCCACCACATGCCTCCGACGCCAACGATTCGCGCAAGCGCCCGTCAACCGTGCGCAGTTCGCCCTCCGGCAGCATCAGCGACGTGAACGCGGTGTAATATGCCGTCGGCAGCACGCCGCCGTCGAAACCATCAATCGTCGGGATGCCCCATGCCAGCGGCAGATTCGGCGCGAGGACTTCTGCCAGCTTGGTATCGGTCAGCGCCGTGCGGATCGCGGCGTCGGACATGCCGAGCGCCTGGTAGCGCGCTTCGAGGGCGGCGCGGTCACCGGGATCGAACAGCGTCTCGCTGATACTGAGCATCCGTCCCGGCAGTGTGTCGCCCTCAGTCCATACGCCCAACTGGGCGGCGGTGAAGCGTGTCTCTGTATAAACTTCGCGCGGTACGAGGTCGTTAAACGTCTGAAAGCGCGACGCCGCGAACAATTCGATCAGCAGCAGCGCGGCGACGAGACGCGGATCGCGCACGAACCACAGCGCCACCATCAGCACGAGTAGCGCCGCACCCCAACCGATGAGCGTCAGCGTTTCGGGTGGCGTGATCGGCGTGCCGTCGGGGTTGCGCGCCGACAAAAACCATGCCCCCGCCGCCAATGCGCCGACGATCAGCACGACTGTGAACGCGATCAGGCGGCGCTGAGGACGCATCAGTGTCCATGTGTGCAGCCCATACGCTGCCACCAGCGCCGCGCCGAGCGCGAACAACGCCAGCCAGCGCGCCGGAACACGAAACCAGTTGAAGCCGGGCAAGCTCGCCAGCGTCCAATACAGCGGATTGTACAGCCCGAACGCCAGCGCCAGCCCAACGATCATGAGGATGATATAAGGCAATTGCCGCCCCCAACTCATGCTCCGCAGCCGAGCGAGGGCTTTCCGTCGTGCGCGCTCCCCCGCTCCATCTGGCGCGGAGCTTGAGGGGTGAAGTGTCGGTAAAAGCCCAATCAACACCAACCCCAACCCGATCACGCCGATATACGCGATGTATTCCCCGAAGATCGGCGTATCGTAGTTCGGCAGCAAGCCGCGCCCGGCTGCGAACGGACTGAAGCTGAATGCCGTCGCCTGATTCGGGTTCAAGCCGCCGCGCCGATTCGATACCGATGTCAGTTCCAACGTCGGGAGAAGTTGTGGGAGTGCCAAGATGAGGGCAAGTAAGCCCGCCAGCGCCAGAGTCAGCGCACCCTGCACAATAGCACGCACGCGGGTTCCAATTGTTGCGGGACGAGTGAGCGCATAGACGCCGAGTCCGAAGCCCGTGATGAACACCGTTTGCGTGTGTCCGCTGAAAAATTGCAGCGCCAAACCGACACCCAACAACAACACTCGTAGGGGCGTTCCGGTGGGACGCCCACTGTTCGCACGTCCGCGATTTTCACGCGCGCTGATCGCCCAATCGAAACAGGTGAACAACCATGGCATCCACGACAAGCCCTGGAGCTGATTGATCTGCTCGACGCGCCCGCCGAGATAGCCCCCGAACGCGAACAGCGCGCCGCCAACAACTGCCGCCCAGATACCAACGCCGAGCGTGCGCCGCGCTAATACGAACGCGCCCATGAACGCCCATGCGACGTGCAAAAGCACGCTGATGCGCACAGCATCAGGTGGCGGGATGTAAATCGTGAGCCAATTGGGGGGGTAGAAGGTGCCAAGCTGACTGTTGGCGAGGAGCGGCACGCCCATAAAGAGATCGGGCGACCACAACGGCAGTTGCCCGGCGCGCAGGGCGGCATCGCGCGCGCCCCAGTAGGGATAGAAGTAGGCGAAGGTATCGCCGCGCGCCAGAATCAGATCGGTAAACGCCAGTCGATGAAAACAGACGAGCGTTAAAACAACCGCAATCAGAACGCCGATGGGCAGGCGCGGGCGCGCTGAATGCGACGAGGCGCTGGCAGGGGTCAAAATCGAGCGCGAACGCAGAATGCCGGGCTAAGCCGTCGGCGTGTTCTCAGTCGCCAGTGGCTCAGTGACGAGCGGTGCCTTCTCTGGAAGTGGCACCGACGGCGCATCGCCTGACCCGATGACCGTCCCATCATGGAAACTGGCGGCACTGTCATTGCCTTGCTTTTCCGTGACGACGAAGTACAACACTGCCGCGACCGTCAAAAATGCAGTTGCGATCAAAATGATGCTAACAAGCGTTCCCATGTTCATCCTCCTGAGCGCCATCCGCGCTTTTGGCATATCAATATTTCCGCTTCACGTTTGGCGAGTTGAGTTTCACGGAAGCAGTGTATGATGTGTCCAAATCAGAACAAGATTGTAACAGGGAAAGATGAGAAACGCGAACACTTTATGACATTCCGCCTGACAATTAGTGAGATTCCGCACGATTTCTTGGCAATCAAGGGGTATCGCGCAGCGCACGCCCTTCCAGACTCGTTCAGCGTGGCACATTTTGAACCGAAAGACTACGCAGGACTGGGGCGCATCGACAGCGCAGGCTTAGAACTGAACGCCGTGCGCACCGCGACCCTCGCGCAAATCGAGGCACTCACGGGGCGAACGCCGCTAGCGTGGCTGGACGCGATCCCGGCGCTGCAAAGCGATTTCGAGCGCGCGCTCATTGGAATCAACGGGTTGATCTGTCTGCGTCCGGTCGAGATCGAATTTGCCGCCGCGGGTTTTGGCGATGTGTGCCGCGCGTTCGCGTATGCCTTGCTGCGCGCGCAAGCCGATGGAACCGCACCCACATTTGCGCGCATCTATGGCGAATGGCTTGATAGCACCGTGCGGGTCTCACAGACGGTGCATCGCTATGTACATAACGGCGCAGAATGGCGGGTACAAATCGTGACGCACGCTTATGGGCGCGCGGGCATGATCATTGTGCGTGAAGATGGAGCGACGGATTACGTCGCAGACGCGACGATTGGCTGTCCAGCGGAAGGGTATATGGCGGCGTTGTTAGGAGAGGTCACAGCTCGGATGTGGGGATGATCGATTCATCAGCGCGCACATCGGGCGTATATTGTTCGTAGACGACGATGGGCAGCGACACCGTTTTCAGCCAGTAATCCAGCGCAGCCCGGAAGGTACTGGCGTCATATGCTATGCCGGGCAGCACCAGTGCAACGCTCGCTATGTTGTCGCGGCGGTGATCGCGCGCCAGTGTCATGGCGACCGCTTCGACGTAGCGCAGCCGCGTCGTGCCATACGGCGACTCGCGCACAACCATGAAGCCGAGCGCAGGCAGTGTCTCACGCCATACCCACAGCGTCCCGATCTTGATACGCCCCTGTCGCGCTTGCTTGCCGAATGACGCAAACGCCGTTGGATAGCGCGTTTGCAGCGCGGTCGCTAAAGGGTCATTTTCAGAGCGTCCGAGCGCGTTCCATCCGAACGCCAGGATGTGCGCGCGGGTCAAGCGAGGATCGCCGGAGACATAGAGCAAAGACAAACCTCACCCCCCGCCCCCCTCTCCATGTGGAGAGGAGGAGATCGCGTCGCCCAGTTGAAGCAAGGGACGGGGGATGATCATCAACTAGTCCGCCGCGATATTGGCGGCGGGCGCGGGCGCTGCCACCGCCGTATTGCTGGCGACGGCTGCCGCTGATGTGTCTAGCTTGACGCCGGGTGACATCGTGGAGCAGAGGACGACTTTCTTGACGTAAATCCCCTTGATCGTCGTCGGCTTAACGCGATTCACAGCGTCGAGGATCGATTGCGCGTTCTCGTACAGGCGCAGTTCGTCGAAGCTCGCCTTGCCGACCGGGACATGCAGATTGCCGGTCTTGTCGTTACGGAACTCGACACGACCCGCTTTCAGTTCGTTGAGTGCGCGCGCCAGTTCTTCGGGCGGGACGACCGTCCCTGTCTTGACGTTGGGCATCAAGCCGCGCGGGCCCAAAATACGGGCGATACGACCGATGCGCGTCATCATTGACGGAACTGCGATGGTCGCATCGAAGTCCAAGAAGTTCTCTTTTTGGATGCGATTGATCAGTTCGTCGTTGCCGATCAAGTCCGCGCCTGCTTCTTGTGCAATGCGCGCGTCCTCGCCTTCGGCAAAGACCAGCACGCGCACCGTCTTGCCCAAGCCGTGCGGCAGCAAGACCGTGCTGCGTACCTGTTGATCGCTGTGGCGTGGATCGATGCCGAGCCGGAAATGCAGTTCGAGCGTCTCATCGAACTTCGCCGTCGCCATCTGCTTGACCAACCCGACTGCCTCGCGCAGTGGGTATGCTTGTTCTTGATTGACCACCTTTTCGGCGATCTGATATCGCTTGCCGTGTGTTGCCATGTATCCTCTGCTCCTCGTGGTCAGCGGGCGTCATGCCCTCCCACAATAGCGTACAGAGTACGAAGTGTTGAGTGGTGAGAAAAAGATAAGCGCCTTTCCTCAGTCTTCAACCCTCAGCACTCAGCACTGTTTTTTTACTCTACGACTTCCACGCCCATGTTACGCGCCGTGCCTTCGATTTGGCGCATGATCGCGTCCATGTCGGCTGTGTTCATGTCTTTGAACTTGATCTCGCCAATTTCACGCACTTGCTTGCGCGTGATCTTGCCCACTTTTTGCGTCAGCGCGTTCTCTGCACCCTTGTCGATGCCAGCGGCACGCTTGATCAAAAACGTGGTCGGCGGGCTTTTCAACTCGAATTTGAACGAGCCATCCGTGAAGATTGTGATCTCCGCCGGGATGATCTCACCGATGCGCGTTGACGTGCGCGCATTGTATTCCTTACAGAACGCCATCAAATTGATGCCGTGCTGCGCCAGCGCCGGACCGACGGGCGGCGCCGGGTTGGCTTTGCCAGCGTTGAGCGCCAGCGTCACAATTGCTTTGACTTTCTTCGCCATGATTTTCTCGCTTTAGACCGTGCAAATGAGCGACGGTGGCTGCCGTCTAGCGGCGGTCATTGCCGTCGTACTTCTCGACTTGGAAAATTTCGACTTCGACAGGCGTATCACGCCCGAAAAAGTTCACCATCACGCGGACTTTCGACTTTTCTTGATCGATTGCCGCTACCGTGCCGATGAAATCGTTGAAGGGTCCGTCGATGATGCGGACTTTCTGCCCGATCTTGAACGTGACCTTCACCTTCGGCTCTTCATCCGACATGCGATCCATGATCAGCTTGACTTCTTCGCTGCGCAGCGGCGTTGGATCGTTGCCCATGCCGACGAAGCCCGTCACGCCGGGCGTGTTGCGCACGACGTACCATGAATCTTCATCGAGACGCATCTCGACCAAGATATAACCGGGAAACACGCGCTTTTCGACCTTGCGCCGCTTGCCGTCCTTGACCTCGATTTCCTCTTCGGTCGGGACGATGACATCGAAAATCTTGTCGCGCATCCCCATCGTTTCGATGCGCTGCTCGATGGCGTGACGCACCTTGTTCTCGTAGCCGGAATAGCAGTGGACGACGTACCACAACTTTTCGCCCGAACCTTTGGGCGGCGGCGCTTCTTCACCAAACAGCCCAGGCGAATCCGCACCCGGCTTGGTCTTCTTCGGCTTCGGGATTTCTTCATCGTCGCTCAGATAAATCGGTTCGGGATCGTAATCCTGATCGATTTCGTCAACGACCTTACCTTTTTTCTTCGCCATGACGGCAGTCCTCATCGGTTATCAGACGACCGTCTGATGCGGAATTGATAGAAGGCGATGCTGCCGCCGACCACCACGACCATAAAGCCGAGCAAGATCGCCGGGTTGTTCAAGCCGAGCCGGAACAACTCGTTGAAGAAGCCGCTGATCACCACACCCAACACAATGGACGCGATGAAGAGCGTCGTCAGGACGATGATCGTCAAGCGGCGCGTCTCGTCGCGCGTGGGCCACGAAACCTTTTTCAGTTCGCCGCGCACGCCTTCGATGTAATTGCCCATGCCGCGCACGCCGCGCGTGATGGCGTTGCCGCCTTCGCTCTCGTCAGCTTGATTGCGGCGTCCGGGCGTTACGCGCCCTTTGCCCGCCGTCAAGCCACGTGCGTCGTCGTCGGCATCAGCTTCGCCTTCGTCGAGCGCCTCTAGTTCGTCGGCTTCGTCGAGCGTCTCATTGGTGGGCTTTTTATAGCTCCGCGCCCGACTTTGCTGTTTTTCTGCCATATACCCTCTCCCCTCGCCCACCCGCGCTGGCGCTGATGGGACGTTCACATTGGTTTCCGATATTAAAGACACCGCCTCGCGGGGCGGTGTCTCGGTTTGGTTAGCAGGGGAGGCAAGACTTGAACTCGCAACCTATGGTTTTGGAGACCATTGCTCCACCAGTTGAGCTACTCCCCTGAGTATAACGTGTATTGTAGTCGGACTTGCGCAGATTACGCAAGACCGTACACGTCCGATTGCGCGCGTTCGATATAAAATACGCGGGCGAAGCACGCCTCGCCCCTATTTCGTCTCGCGGTAGATCACATGCTTGCGCACGAATGGGTCATACTTCTTGAGTTCCAAGCGCCCTTGATCGTTGCGGCGGTTCTTCTGCGTATAGTACATGTGACCGCTCTCGGTGCTGCGCATCTTAACGAGGATGCGATTGCCTTTTTTCGCCATGTTCTGCCCAATTATTAGCTATATAACAAGCTCCAGACGAGGGTTGCACTCGTGGCCTTCCCCTTACCAAGGGGATGCTCTACTACTGAGCTACTGGAGCGCGTGTTAGTATTTATAACACTGTGGGCCGGGCAGGACTCGAACCTGCGAAGGCGTCTGCCAGAGAATTTACAGTCCTCCCCCTTTGCCGCTCGGGACACCGACCCAAATCTTGAAAATGATTGTATCGCAGTTTTGTTTCTTGTGAAGGGTTGATTACCTGCAATACAAAAGCCGCCAAACGGACTCGAACCGTTGTCCTCTGTTTACAAGACAGATGTTCTAACCACTGAACTATGGCGGCATCACCGATAAATCACCACGTTTGACCGTTTTCGTAGCGTTTACGACGCATCAGTTGACGCTTGCCCTCTTTTAGCACATTTTTCCGTTTGTGGGTAGGGGTAAGTGCATGGCAATTTGGGCAAATCAAGATCAGATTTTCATCTGTGTTATTGTCTGTATCACCATCAACATGGTGCATTTCCAATGGTATCGGCTGTCCAAGCCAATTGGCTAATCCACATTCTTGACACTTGTGTTCGCGCGTTTTTAATAACCATTGTCGGCGTGCTTTATCATTCGTATATGCGTCAAGCGAATCTTTTTTGGTGTAGACGCGATTTTTTATACATTCATCACAATACTTATTATGCCGTTCACTGACCGGATTTCCACAATGGACACATGGACTTCCCTTCGGATGTTTGAAATGCCGCGTCACGCCCAGATTACGGACACTCGCCGCACAAGATTGACTACAATAATTGTTGAGCTTTTTCTCGAATGGGATCATCTCGCCACATTTCAAACAGGATTTCGGGTTGGCGGCATACCGTTCGCGGGTCATTTTCTCCATCGTGACTCACCATTTCTAAACATAAAATGATCTTTCTTACAGAATATCGCTATTCGCTCACCTGTACAAGATCGCGCAAAAAAATTACAACGTGTGTTCGCAAAGGCAGCCGCTTAACAAATATCCGCCAGCGTCGTATTCTCCAAGATCGCCAGCATACAGTCCCGCACGCGCGCAAACACCTCCACCAGCGCGCTTTCCTTCTCAATCGGCGTCGAGCGGTAGAAATGCAAGCTCACCGATTCGGTCGGCGCGAGATGCCCATCCAACAGCCGGATGATCTCCGCCAGCGTGATCGATTCGGCGGGCTTGGCGAGCCGATAGCCGCCGTTATGCCCCTTCAAACTGGCGAGATAATGCCCGCGTTTTAGAATCAACAAGATTTGTTCCAAGAATTTGGGCGGGATGGCTTGCTTGGCGGCAATGGTATCGACGGGGATGTAGACATCGGCGGGCTGGCGCGCCAAATACACCAATGCCAACAGCGCATATTCACTTCGTGACGTTAATTTCATAGTCGTTCCAGCAAGAATCGAGCGTAGGGTTTATTCTATCATCGAAATCGCGACTGGAAGTGAAATCAAACGTGTCAGCAGCGCGCCCTGCCCCATTCAGCCTTGTAGCGGGCGTTCCAACCGCTTGCGCCTAGGGTCTGTCTGCAACCTCTGAAACCCCAACCCCGTCTCCGGTACCGAGAGGGGGAGCGAAGCGCAGCGGGGGTGAGGTCGAACAAAATAAGCAAAAATCGAGGTTGCAGACACGCTCTAGGGAGTCGATCCGACGGTTTGCGGGATGAAGGTCGCGCGCAGTTCACGCTTGAGGACTTTTCCGGCGGCATTGCGCGGCAGCGCCTCGACAAAGTTGACCGATTTCGGCGTTTTGAACGCAGCGAGATTGGCGCGACAATAGCTGATGATCTGCTCCGCAGCGAGCGAATAGCCCGGCTTGACGACGACAACCGCCATGCCGCATTCACCCCAGCGCACATCAGGGACGCCAATCACGGCGGCTTCCGCCACGCCTTCAAGCTGATAAATCACCTGCTCGACTTCCGCCGGATACACGTTCTCGCCGCCGCTGATATACATGTCCTTGTAGCGATCTACAATGTAGATGCAGCCATCTGGATCGATCATGCCCGCGTCGCCGGAATGCAACCAGCGCGCGCCGTGTTCGTCGATTGTGAAGCTGTCGCGGTCAGCGTCGGGGCGCTTCCAGTAGCCGGGCGTGACATTGGGACCCGAAATCACGACCTCGCCCACTATTCCCGGCAGCACGTCGCGGAAATCGTCGTCCACGACGCGGACGCGCGTATGCAGCAGCGGCTTGCCCACGCTGGTGGGCTTCTTGAGCGCGCGGCGCTTGTCGATGAAAAAGACCGTCGGGCTGGTCTCGGTCATGCCGAACCCCAGTTGGATGATCATTTTGCGCCGCGCATACTGTTCCAATACGGTCACGGGCATGGGCGCGCCGCCGCACCCCCACGAGATGATCCGGCTCAAGTCGGTCTGGTCGAAGTCGGGATGCTGGCTCATGAATTGATAAATCGATGGCACGCCAAAAAAGTGCGTGACGTTCAGCGCCGGATCGGACAGCGTTTGCAGCGTCAGCCCGGCATCGAATTGGCGCGCGACCAGCACCGTCCCACCCAAATGGAACAGTGGATTGGCATACAAGTTCAGACCGCCAATGTGGAATGTCGGCAAAACGACATAATGCGTGCTTTTGAAGCTCAAGCCCGTCGGTGTGGTGATGTTGACCGCGTTCCACAACATCATTCCATACGTGATGATGACGCCCTTAGGATGTCCGGTCGTGCCAGCCGTATACATCAGGATCACGGGTGTATCGTGCGTGGTCTGCGGATCGAACAGGGTGCGCGCCGTCGTTGCGGAGATCGCATCCTCATAGACGGGCGCACCGGCGCTGCCGGTCAGCGTACTGCCGCCATCGATACGCAGCGTCCCCATGCCCGGCAGCGCATCCAGCAATGCGGAAATGCGCGCTTCAAATTCTGCGTCGTAGACGATGCCGCGCGCGTCTGCATCTTGCAAGATGAACGCGATTTCCGGCACTGCCAACCGCCAGTTGACGGGCAGCATCATGGCGCCGAGTTTGCTGCACGCATATTGAAATTCAAAATACTCGCTGGAATTCTTCGCCAAGATTGCCAAGCGGTCGCCCGGCTGAACGCCCCACTGTTCGCGCAGTGCCGTTGCCAAGCGCGCGGCGCGATCATTGAAGGTGGCGTAATCGTACTGGCGTCCCGTCGCCTGATCGATGAGCGCAATTTTGTCGGGCGTGCGGTCAGCGTGAAAGGCGAGCCAGTCAGAAGCGAGCATCACAATTCCTTGCGAATGAAGTGCAATCGATAAATCAAGCGTAACACTATTTTCGCGGTAGACGCATAAACGCCGAGATTACAATTTTGTACGTTGTAGGGGTGCGCCGCTGGCACGCCCGTTCACCCTACACGTAAAAGCCAGCGCGCGGCGTGGTCACGCCCGGATGTGCCGCCAGTTCCGCATCGACCAGATCGACGCCCAAGCCGGGCGACTCGTCGAGATGCAAAAAGCCGTTTTGGATGTTCAACGGGCGCGAAATCACCGTATCGCGCCACGCCACATCGGTAAACATGAATTCTTGGCGGAAGAAATTCGGCAGCGCCGCGCAAACGTGCGCGCTGGCAAGCGTAGACAGGGGCCCGTTGGGGTTGTGCGGCGCGACCATGACGTTGTACGCCTCTGCCATCGCTGCGATGCGCCGAAGTTCGCTCACGCCGCCGCAGCGCGTGATATCGGGCATGATGTAATCGACCAACTGCGCTTCGAGGACAGGGCGATAACCCCACCGGCTGTAATGCCGTTCCCCTACGCAGATCGGCACGCCGACCTGTTCACGAATGTGCTTGAGCGTATTGGCAGATTCGGGTCCAACCGGTTCTTCGTACCAGACGATTCCGTAGGGTTCAAGGCGTTTCGCCATGCGAATCGCCGTCGGCATATTCAACATAGCGTGCGTCTCGATCATCATGCCAACGTTCACGCCGACGGTTTCGCGCACCGCCGCGACGATAGCGATGGCGGCATCCTCTTGTGCGGGCGTCAGCGAGAGGTTGCTCAGCAATTGATCGCCGTAGGAATAATTGGTATGCGCAAAGGGATCGAACTTGAGCGCCGTGAAGCCCGCCGCCGTCACTGCGCGCGCTTGCGCAGCATAATCGGCGGGGTTGTAGCCGCCGCGTGTGAACCAATAATTGGCGTAGAGTAAAATCTCCGTGCGGAATGCGCCGCCAAGCAGTTCGTAGAGAGGCACGCCCAACCATTTCGCCTTCATGTCCATCAACGCCATGTCGATGCCGGACATCGCGCACATCATCACGCCCGTTGGACCCAGCCAGTTGAAATCGCGGTACAACTTCGTCCAGATGAAATCGACCCGGCGCGGATCAAGTCCGATGATGTGCGATCCCAAGTGCTGCGCGGCATGATACACCAGCGGGCTGCCGGGCCAATTAGTGGCTTCGCCGATGCCCGTCAGTCCGTTATCTGCGGTCAGGCGCAGCAGCGTCCAATTGTATTTGACGCCTTCGACCAACCAAACTTCGACTTTTTCGATTTTCATGACAAGAACTCTTTTCCAAGACAGAATCAGGACAGTAGGTTATAAAATTCCGAACTGCTCGAACGCCTGACGTGCGCTCATCCCATCTTGGATCGCGGCTTGCACGCGCTTTTCGCCACGCGCTTTTTCGAGCGCCGCCGCGAACACATCACGCTCGGCGGCGCGCGGGACGATGCACACACCGTCCAAATCGCCAAACACGATATCGCCGGGCTGTACGCGCACGCCGTCGATCATCACGGGGACACGATAATCGATCACCTTGCCGCGCGGTGCTTGGTCTTGGGCATAACTTCCGTAGGCGAAGCACGGGAAATCGAGCGCCAAAATCCCACGTTTATCCCGCGCGTAGCCGTTCAAGACCGCGCCCGCCGCGCCCAACTTCTGTGCGCGCGTCGTCATCAATTCGCCCCACAGTGCGTAACGCGGCGATCCGCCCGTGCAAAGATACACCTCATGCGGCTTGAGATTGTCCAGCGCGTCGAGCATCAAGCCGAACGGCTTAGACAGCACTGGATTCGCATCGCTGTGCGGCGACTCTGCGAACACGTCCGCCTCCAGCACAGGCATCGCGCGCCCAATCACGACGAAATCATCCCGCAGGGGCTGGATTTGCGGCGGCAGAAATTGATTCAGCAGTCCCAATTTGTCCATGATGTCCCCGACGACGGCGCTGAACAATTCGCGGCGGGCAAGCGCGAATAAATCGTCGTCCGATGTCCATGTCGTCATACACTGTCCTTATGGCGCGCGCGTCCCAACGAAAAATATGCAATCAACAATACCGCGAACGGTGCGCGTCTGCTACAATGATCCGTTCAAAATCGTCAAGCACAGCGTGCGGACGAACGTCGTCCGTCATGCCTCTAAGACGTAATCCCATTCAATGCAGGACAGAAATACATGGCACGTAAACCCCTCGTCGCCCTCGTCGGGCGTCCCAACGTCGGCAAAAGCACATTATTCAATCGCTTAATCGGCGCGCGGCACGCCGTGACCGATGATATTCCTGGCACGACCCGCGACCGCTTGTTCGGAGAGTTCGATTGGCGCGGGCGGCTGTTCCAAGTCGTGGACACAGGCGGCATCGAAGTCTATCAGCCGAAAGGCACACGCAACACCGCGCCGCTGGCGGAAGGCAGCGTCGAATTTATCCCGCAGATTCGCGCGCAAGCCTTGACGGCGATCCAAGAAGCCGATGTGGTCGTCATGGTGACGGACGCTATGCACGGCATCACAGCGGCAGATGAAGAAGTGGCGGAGATTCTGCGCCGTTCGCAAAAACCCGTGCTGATCGCCGCCAATAAGGCGGACAACATGGTGCGCACGGATGGCGCGGTCGATTTCTACGGTTTGGGGACGGGGCAAGTGTTCGCCATCAGCGCGATTCATGGACTCGGCGTCGGCGATTTGCTCGATGGTGTGTATGACGCCGTAACCGAAACCATGCTGCTGCCCGACATGGACGAGGAAAACGATCACCTGAAAATTTCTATCGTCGGGCGTCCCAATGTTGGCAAGAGCAGCCTACTCAACAAGCTGTTGGGCGAAGATCGCGTGATCGTCAGCCCGATTGCGGGGACGACCCGCGACGCCATCGACACGGAAATCAGCTTCTACGATGAACCTGTTACGCTGATCGATACCGCTGGCATCCGTAAGCGCGGCAAGATCGAACCGGGCGTCGAACAGTTCAGCGTAATCCGCGCCATGAAAGCGATGGAACGCGCTGATGTGGCGCTGCTCGTCCTCGACGCAGAAGACGGCATCACCGAACAGGACGCGCACATCGCGGGCTATATCATGGAAGCGCGGCGCAGCGTCGTCGTGATCGTCAACAAGTGGGACGCCGTAGAAAAAGACGGCGGGACGATGGTCGCCTTCCGCGAACTCATCGCGGATCGCTTCAACTTCCTGCCCAATCCGCCCGTCTTGTTCATCAGCGCGCTCACCGGACAGCGCGTCCATCAGGTGCTGGAGACGGCGAAGCGCGTCTGGGAGGCGCGGCATTTCCGCATCCCCACGTCGGAACTCAACAAGCTGGTGCGCGATGCCATGCACAAGCATACACCGCCGATTCGAGGGACGCGCCGCCTGAAAATTTTGTATGCGTCGCAAGTCTCCATCGATCCACCCGTGATCTTGTTCCACGTCAACGATGCGCGCTTGGTGCATTTCTCGTACAAACGCTTCTTGGAGAACCAACTCCGCGAAACGTATGCCTTCGAGGGGACACCGATCATCCTCAGTTTCCGCCCACGCGACAGTATGGACGATTAACGTCACGAGAAATGATTCTGCGCAGGGCGACTTACAGAGTCGTCCTGACGCAGCCCATCCATCAATCGTCCCTTTCGAGCGCACAATCCTAACGTAATGTAATCGCCAGTTCGCGCTACAATGAAAACTCAACGATTTATTGAGACGTGAGCGATATACACATGGCTATCGATCTAGCTTCGCCCGCAATGCAGCACAATCCCTATCCCGCCTACGCCGAGATGCGGCGGCAACCTGCGCTGACACTGGTCAAACATGATATTTCCAACGCGGACATCCATTTCGTCACGCGCTATGACGATGCCGTCCTAGCGTTGAAAGACCCGCGCTTCGTCAATGATGCCCGCAAGCTGCCGAATTGGGATGACTGGACGAAAAAATGGTATATCCCCTCCACCTTGAAGGTGTTCATCGACAGCATGGCGTTGGCAGACGAACCCGATCACACGCGGCTGCGTCACCTCGTCCACAAAGCCTTCACGCCGTCGATGATCCAGCAGCTCGCCAGCAGCATGGAAACGTTGGCGCATGAACTGCTCGACCAAGCAGCGAAGAAATCGGTGATCGATTTGCGGGAGGCGTTCGCGCTGCCACTGCCGCTGACCGTGATCGCCAACATGATGGGGGTATCACCCACTGACCGCGAGAAATTCCGCCGCTGGATGGCAAACCCGATCACGGATTTCTCGACCAAAGACCCCATCGGGATGGTGACAAAACTGTTCAGTGCGATGGGCTTGAATGGGCTGCTCAAGCGGTTGATCGCGGATCGGCGGCTCCATCCACAGGATGATATGACCAGTATCTTGGTACAGGCAGAAGAATCGGGAGATCGGCTCTCGGAGTCGGAACTGGTTGCCATGCTGTTTCTCATCCTGTTTGCAGGTCACGAAACAACCGTGAACCTGTTGGGATCAGGCACATTAGCCCTGCTGCAAAACCCGGAACAGTTCGAGAAACTGAAGGCGAATCCCGATTTGCTCGACTCCGCGATTGAGGAAATGCTGCGCTACACCAATCCGGTGCAGCACATCGCCCAACGCTTTTTGCTCGAAGATGTGGAATTTGGCGGCGTCACCGTCCCGAAATACAGTCAGCTTCTCATTGGGATTGGCGCAGCGAACCGCGACGAAACGATTTTCGAGAATCCTGAGCAATTCGATATCACACGCAGCCCGAATCGACATATCGCCCTCGGGTTTGGAATTCATTACTGTCTGGGCGCACCGCTGGCGCGCTTGGAAGCGAAGATCGCCTTCAAAACGCTGTTTCAGCACTTCCCCAATATACAGCTTGCAGTTCCAGCCGACGAGTTGAAGTGGCGCGGTGCGCCGGCACTGCGCGGGCTAACGCGGCTGCCCATTCGGTTAAATCCCTGAAATTTAACGCGGCGGGCGTCGCGGTGGGACGCCCGTACTTAACCTGAGTTTCGGATAGACCCCAACCCCGCCCCGAATTCAGGGAGGGGAGAAAGATACTCCCCTCCTCGCAGTGGCTGAGGGGAGGACACGTTTTCAAGAACCTCACCCCCTGACCCCCTCTCCACTGCGTAGAGAGGGGGAACACAAGGCGGAGAGGGGGTCGGGGGGTGAGGTTGTTTTTATCTACTTTCTTGACGGACACCTCGCACCGAGAAAAACCAACGCAGAGACGCGGAGAGATTGCCTGGATGTATTTCTCTGCGCGCTCTGTCGTGCTGCGTTCTCTGCGTTAAAAT